>JAYTVW010000038.1:0-120605 GCA_043743785.1 Rhodocyclales bacterium
GCAGATCGACACCTATCTGCCCTTCATCCACGAGACGCTGGAGAAATTCCCGACTCTGACCGCCAGTCGGCTCTATGGCATGGTGCAGGGCCGCGGCTAAAGGCGACGATGCGCCATTTCCAGTAGAACGCAGGTACTGCCCAAGGACTGGTCGGCCAATGCCAGGAAGTCAGAATGAGCCTGGAAAAACTTTTCCGGATGGGCTCCCTTGTTTCCGTTAACCCGAAGCTGGGTTAAGCGTTCCCGTGTCTCACTGTCGACCACGTCATGCGAGAACAGCAGGTAAATCTTCCGGTCGAGGTCGCCAGTTACAGGAAATGCCACGCCTCCGTGTTCGGCAAGCAGGTCACAAAGTAGGTGGCACGTTCCGCGCAAACAGTTCAAGGCATGCGCGGGTAACTCGGTATGGCACCCCTTGGCTTCGCCATACAGCGTCCCTATCCGCGGAGAAATCGTTCTGGCGAATTCGATATCGTTCACTGCCCGTCTCCTGAAGATTTATCGAGGTCGTGGAAGGTGGAAGGCAGAACTGACATAGCCGACATCTTGAATACCTGTTTCCGGTGGTAGTCCAGCCAGGGCAGATGGTCTCGTGCGATGTGCAATAGCTGGCCACCCGATACAATGCCAAGCAGAATGCATTGCGTGTCGGAAAGGTGGGGCGACACCAGCATCTCGCCGCCGTCAGTAAAGGAAATCCAGCCGCCGTCGAACAGGGCATCCAGGTGGGGCGCCAGCAGCAAGCCGTTGAAGACGTTCAGGCGTTCTGCGCCGGAGGCGCAATCTTTCCAGGGCTTGATGTGGGAGGCGCGCAGCAGTGGTAGCACATCCAGGCCGGTGACGGCGCAACGGCCCTGCCAGTATTCGATGAGAGCCTCGCGGAAGATGTCTTGGCCCACCCGCTGCACCACCAGACGTTCAGCTTCGGTGGTGGCGGGAAGTCCTTTGGTCCGTGCCTGGAATCGGGTCAGGGTTTCGTCTCCGCCCAGTCGGGCGAGTCGGGCGGCCCGCATCAGGACGAGATGCAGTTCATCAAAGCCGGCAACCGCTTCCAGTCTTGCCGGCCAGGGGCCATCCGATTCCCGTACCGAGCGACCACCATCGTCCGCCACCTGACGACCCCAGCCGGCATCGGAAAATCCCAGTCGATACAACTTGGCGGGCTGAATGGCGACGCCCAGCACCTGGGGAAAGGCGGAGGACCGGAACTCCAGCCAGCCTTCCCGCAGAGCCGGAGTGATGTCGAAGCCCGCGTCGACGGCGGCTTTTTCCACGCGGGTACGGTCCAGGTCGGCCGGCGCCGGGATGTGGCTCATGCGCCGGTGGTGGGCTTTTGAACCCTGTTCCAGACCAGCGCTCGGCTACGCCAGTGGGTATCGATCTGCTGCACGAAATCGGCCCGTACGAGTTTGGCACGGTCGAGCAGCCATTCATCATCCTCCACCCGCAATACCAGGCCCTCCAGTGGCCCCGGACGAAAGGTGCTGGGCTGGGTTTCCACCCGCTGCCGCAAGGCCGGCAGGTCCGTTTTCCCCTGGAAAAGCCTGGGAACGGCCTCCAGGCCCAGTGATTCGGCCCAGGCATTCCGGCGCCGGGTGCTCCAGAAACGACCGTTGCGGCGGTCATACACATCGAACAGCAGCCACCAGTCCGGCAGGGTCGCGTAGTCGTAGGAGTGCTGCGCCGCGCACCATTCGCCGAAGGCAATCAAGTGTTCGCCCAAGGCATCAAACAGCCGATCCTCTCTCGGCGCCAGCCATTCCCCCAGGCGGGAGAACTGCCCGGCGTGGGGTGCATGCAGGTACTGTCCCCGGTTCTGCGCCCGCAGCAAGCCGTCTGGGGAAACAGAGAACCCCAAATTGGCCCCGTCCAGTTTTTCCTCCGCTACCACCGGTGATGCCAGAAAGCCCCGCGCTTCTATCGCCGAAAACACCTTGTCGTCACGCGGCGCGCCCTGGCCCAGCCAAGCCAGGTGGGGGGTGTGGGGGAATCGGAAGAAGTCGGTCATTGCCCCGGGTGCATGGTTTGCCACTTGGCCTTGAGCCATGGCTCGATCAAGTGTTCGACTGCCACGCCATGGGTGGCCAAGGCGTCCGCGCAATCCAGCCAGTCCGTGTCGCAGGCGTTTACCAGTTTGCAGGCATGGCCTTCATTCGATGCGGCGAGCACCGCAGCCACCATCTTTCGGTCGGCCAGATCGGTGACCGCGGGAGCTAGGGAGTCCGGCAGTACCGCGTAACCATCCTGGTCGGTTTCTAGTCCGATCCAGACCACTTCATTGCGATCTTTTTTCGCCATCATTACGAGCCAGCCATAGTCCTGCTCAGATAGCTTCTCTTTCTTGGGGCTTTTGGGGTTCAGATATTCTCCGCAAATCAGCCAATTCCAATCCATGACCGCATGCCGTTCAGCGTCCAGTTCAAAGTCAATGAGCCAATCCAGCACTCGCTGACGAAGCGCTTCCTCTTGAACAGGTGTGTCGGCAGGCTGAAAGGGAGAACCTTCGTCCGCCGCACTGGCGACGATCAGCACGTTGGTGTCGACGACCCGGGCTTCAGCCATGGAGGACACCCTTCATGCGTTCGGCGCGAGCCTGGGCCTGGGCGCGGGCCTCGCCGACCGCATCCCCGAAGAAGTTCACGGGCCAGTTTTTCACCGTGCCGAATTCGTCCACATTCAGTTCCTGCAGCACGGCATCCGCTACTTCACGTGCCACGAAATACATGGCGCAGTCGTCCAGCTTTGCCTTCCGCTGGGCAATCAGGGTCTGCATGCGGCGGAACAGGTGCTCCGAGTGGGTTTCCACGATGAATTGAACGCCTCGCTGCTGACTCAACTCGACGAACAACTCCGCCAATACCGCCTGAGCCAGGGGATGCAGATGTATCTCCGGTTCTTCCAGCAAGACGGTGCTGCCCGGAGGGGCGAAGTGCGCCACGGTCAGTACCGGCAGAACCTGCGAAATGCCGATGCCCACATCGCGCAAGTTCGCCGCCACGCCGTCACGATGAATCACTACCTCATAGCGACTGGAGCGCCCGACCTGTCGAACTTCCAGCTTGTCGGCGACCTTCATGCGTACCAGCCAATTGGAAACCCTTTCGATCAAGTCCCCGTGACCATTTCCCCGCATCAAGGCGCTGGCCAACAACACTTCGATGACTTTATGCCCATCGCTGCCGATTTCACCCGGTTTGGACTTGTTCCAGACATAGTCGCGCTCAGGCTTGCGCCGTAGCGGCCCCAGATAAATGATGCCTTCCAGTTCGCGGCGTATGGCCAGACTCAAATCCTCGGCTATTGGGCCATCCAGCGCCAGGGCGGAAATGGCCGCGGCGGGCAGCGCAATGGAACGCTCCGGCGCGAAATCCCGCACTTTACCAAACGACTGAGTTTCGCCATTGGTTTCCACCGATAGGGCATAGGCCCCCTTTTCACTTCTACCCAAACGAAACTGCTTCTCACCGTTGGAGATGCGCAGACTGCGCACGGCTACCCCGCCGCCTGTGATCTGCGCATAGGTGCAGTGAAACTGGCCTTGCCGAATCCGCTCGTCCGCTTTTCGCTCAAAGGAGAACTCCAGCTCAACAATCCGGGGAGCCGGCGTGCCGTGCGTAACGACACTGTCGAAATCGCCAAAGTTGAAGTAATCGTTGATTTCGTCACCCCCCAGGTTCAGATGGATGGTCCGATCCGGGGACTGCACCGTCTGCTTGAGCAAGAGCAGGCTTTGAATAAGCGAAGACTTGCCGGACGAGTTTGTGCCCAAGAGTGTCGTAACTGGCTTGAGCGCGATCTCGGGTGTATCGCGCCAGGCCTTGAAATTCTTTAAACGAAGGGTAGTCAGCATAATGTGTCCTCGATTTGAACCGAAATTATCCCGCGTGTTTGGTCAATTTCCACTCTGGCCCACGAGCTTCTCATACCCCGCCCGGATGACTTGGGCGATGAGGGGGCGGCGGGCGGTGAGGAAGGTGGGGTAGTCCATCTGCTGCCAGCCTTGCGGCAGGCCGTGCCAGCGCATCATTTCGGCCAGTTCTTCCGGCGTGAAGCGGCCGGAGTACTTCGGCCAATAGGCCGAAGGCGGAATGTCGGAAATGGCGATGTTGTCATCCCACTCCACCAGGGCGTAGTTGGCAATCTGATTGGTATCGCGGAGTGCGGCAGTGCCGATCTTGTGCAGGTAGCGCTTGGGAAACAGATGGTGGCGTTCCAGGGGCTTTTTGTTGCCGATGGCCGGCGGGTCCAGCAAATCCGCCACCTTGCTCTTCGAAAACAGGGCCTTCGCCTCGCAGAGCACCAGCGCGGCGTAATAGGCGAAGAGGCTGGGGCTGCGGCTGGCCGAAGTGGCCAGTTCCAAAGGCAGGGTCGTGCTCCAGAAGTCGTCGGTGAGGGTGGCGGCCTCCACATTGCGGAGGGCCTTCACGAAATCCTCGGGCTTGTTGCTGGACGGCAAGATCGACAAATCTGCCTCATACCGCGATTCCGGTGAACTGGTGTAACGGCCTGTGAGCAGGGACATGAACAGCCAGCGGGCCACGGTCTGCTTCAAGACGAAAGGCTCGACGCCGAACTCCGTGCGACCAAGCAGATAAATCTGGTAGGCGAAGAGCAGCGCCCCGACGGAACTCACATAGCGTTCATGCCGATACCCGGCTGAACGCACCACGTTCAGAAAATCGGACCAATGGGTCAGGTTCAACACCCGGCCCTGGGCTTCCTGCAAGCGGGAGAACTGCTCGGCGCGGCGTTCCGGGGAAAACTCGCCGGTGCGCATATCCTTGCCACGCAGGATCGAATAGACGTGCTCCAACTTGCCGCGCCGGAAGGCCACGCCCACATCCACCCGCAGAAGATGATCCGGATCGGGCCGGAAAATCGGATTGAAGGGACTTGCCTGGTTGCCGGGCAAGGGCTTGCGCGTTCGCACACTGAAGCGTTCCAGGGCCGTGCGCCCCTCATCCCAGTGCACCGACATCAGGGTCAGGATGAAGTCGGACTGGTTCAGCTTCTTACCTTCGCTGTTGATGCGCACGAACACATCTGCCACCTGCTCTTCGTTTGCAGTCTGGGTCAGTTCCAGGGCGACAAAAGGGTAATTGACCATGCCCGCCAGCCGGCCGATGGCCTTGGCGATCCGGTGTTCCTCCTCCTTGCTCAGTTCCCGCGTCGTTCGCAGCTTTTCCAGGTAATCGGAGATGCTGGTGTAAGTGTCCTTGGCGAAGACTTCGGAAATATCCGGCAGGTACTCCGGCTTCTTCTCCGTGGTCGCATCCGGCACCACGAACTCGCCAGTCAAGGGATTGAAGGCGATGCGGATGAACTCATGCTCGAAGTTATCCCGCAGCACGGCCTCCTTTCGAATCACCGCATACAGGGATGTCAGGCGCTGCTGTCCGTCCACGATCAGCAGGCTGGGAGCCTTCTGCTTCTCGCCGCTGCCGATGAACTTGCTGCCGGCGTCCTCCGCCCCGGTCTGCCAGAACAGGAAGTAGCCCACCGGGTAGCCCTTGTACATGGAGTCGAACAGATCCCGCACCTTGGTATTGGGCCAGACGAAGGGTCGCTGGATGTCAGGCAAGCCGATACGGCCCAGGCCGATGTCGTGGATCAGGCCGCCGAGGGAGTAATGGACTTCTTTGAAGAGGGTGTCTGTCATTTTTTGTTCAAACTCCTGCTTTCGGGCGACCCTTGTATCCGGCTGGTGCGGTCTTCAGTTCCTTGGTGGCTTTGGCCGGCTTGGTTGCTTTGAAGGGCGATGGATCAATCTCAAATACGCTCACCGCAACCTGATTGTTGCCGTGGATATGGGAGATTATTTTCCCGTGGTCTTTCAAGGGGGCTTGGGCGGTTGAACCGCCAAATTCGCCCAGGTTTGCGAGAACCACCGGTTGGTACATGTGGAAGCGAAGAGCGCCCACCATGTTGTCGAAGGTATCCACGTCCTGATTGAATGCAGCCACAAGGAACATATCCGAACGATCCCGCAGATCCGCCAGCAAATCGAGATCGGTCGCGTCATAGCAGATTGCCGCAGCAAGCCGTGTCGGGGTGCTGGTGCCGATGGGGAATTCGACCAAGGTGATGTGTGGTCGGTAGCCCTTGATACCCATAGCATGTTCCATTTTTGCGGGGTTCTTCTTGCCCTGCCACGCGTACTGAATCGTGCGCCCACTCCCAGGAGTTTCGGTCCGGATCAGCCAAATCCCCTGGTTGATGGGAGCATCCAGTTTGTCTGAATGTATGTAGGTGAGCCCGGCAAAAATGTGTGCCTTCAACTTGTCCGACAAGGTGCGGAGATGAAACAAGTGCTCCGGGTGAACGGAAAGTTCGGGAAACAGCACCACATCAACTATCGGCTGATCAGTTTCATCGCCCGATGAGGACGGTGGCTGTGCCGACGCCCAGGTCTTCAACTGTTGGCAGGCAAGCCTGCAAACCTCCGCCAAATGTCGCCGGTGTTCCGCCAGCGTGCTGGCCGTCCAGTGCGTAGGTTCCTTGGGGTTGAAATCAGCCAGCTTTGGCCGAAGCGGCTGCACAACCGCAATTCTCATGGGTCTGTCTTCTAATTCCGTGCCATGTTTGTCGGTCGGTACCACATACATCGGTGTCCTGCAGCGTGAACCGTATAAGTCCCGCTGGACGGAAATTCGCCGGTCCAGAATGGCTTTCAGTTCATCTGGCGTCCGTACCTTGGTCGCGTCCTCAGCTCCGTTCGATGGAAATTCCACCCCTGGCCACTGCAACAACGCAGATAGAAAACCAGACAGCCATGGGGAGACGGGGCCGGGCTCATCAAGGATTCCCCGTCCGGAATTCAGCAGCCCGAACCGCCGTTTGAACCAACTGCTACGCAGACCGGTATATCCACCTACGTCTTCGGTCACAAGGAAACGGCGGCTGGTGTAATCCAATTCGCCAGTAAAGGCTGACCTCAAGACACGGCCGAGGCCATAGAGCCAAGCCTTTTTGTCCTCAACCCAATCCGGAGCTTCGTACAGGGGGTGAACGGCCTCCGAAGATCGCTCAATCCTGACAACGTGAAGGAATTTCTCTTCACCGGGAAGGGCTTGAATGTTGTCCCAATCCTGGCAACCAAGCCGAATTTCGCTGGCGTCTAGGCCTGAGCTCAGCTCTTTCTCAATTCCCGGGTGGCGAAGAAGTGCCTGTGCAAGCAACAACAGGCCGTTTTCCTGGCAGAACGGATTCAGAGGGCTGGACGTCAAGGCCAGTAAAGTAATTTCCTTTTGCTTGGCCAGATTCGGCTTCTTGCCGGTGGACTTCTTGTCCATGCTTCGAAGTGCGGCAGGAACAAATTCAGCCCAACTCGGTTGGCGGCCGCCTCGTCCTGTAGCCATTGCTGCCCTGATAAATTCTGGTCGGTACAGGGCAATGGTCGTCACAATCTGGCGTTGCAGAGCTAGTTCAGGTGTCGCTCGTAACCCTTCCGAAAGCCAAGAGCCGAAGCGGCGCGTATTGGGATGAAGCTGCTGCCCGACTAGAGCAAATGGGAGGATACGTTGCAGCGCCACAGACTTGGCCGGCTTGTAAAGCATCGCGTTATGTAGATCGGAGTACGCGCTTAACTCTTCCAAGGAAGGTGGAGAGAGTGAGTGGTCTTGGATGGAAGCCAGGAACAGAAGGGCTTGCTGCTGGAGATACCAGGGTGCGTTAGTGTGGTCAGCCAGAACGCGGCGCGCAAGCGTTCCCAAGTCCTCTCGATAGCCGGCGATATCTATGGATTCGGGGTATTCGTCAGGAGTGCGGAAGCCTGTTTCCACTGCCCCCGCTCGAAACAAGTCGGCAAGTACATACTCGGCCACACGGACTTCCCGCAACTCTTTATTTCCACTCGCAACGTGAAATAGCTTGGTTGTAAGTGCCTCGGTGACCGGTCCAAGAAGCTTGGGGTGCGGGAAGAGATCAAGACCGCAACGCAACAAGAGAACCAGAGACGGGTTGTCTGCCCAGCACTTGATCAACTTACGGGCGGTGGACTCAAATTCATGCGCCAGGGCTTTTCCGTTCGTAACCTGCTCGATCAGCGTGTCACCGGAGCCTACCGCCGCCGAAGAGTCCGTCATTGCCAGGCGATGGCGTAATGACTGCGCCAAGCGCGTGGCCACGAACCGTTTGACGGTATCGTCGCGAACATCGGTGTTGGGTCTGGCAATATTGGCCAACCTGAGGCGCGAACGTGATGGTTCAGCATCCTCGATCTGTTCGGCCATCCATAGCAAGCCGTCCAGCCCCCCTGCGGCCTGTACCAAGGACTCCATGTCGAAGGTGCCGCTAATCTCCGCTTGCAAGGCTTCCATCAGCGCAGACACATTGCTCTGGGCGGAAATAGAACGATAGGGCGTAATCGTGCATTTTTCGTCTGACAGTTCCAGAACCTTGGTCGTACTCAGCGTTGTGCAATGAGTAGCTAACTGTTCTTTGAAAAATTTCTTTGTCGCTTCAAGGACATCTTCGAGGGATCTGTTCGACTGAACGACGATGCGTACATCATCCACGTAGCGGCAATAGTCGAGAACTTTGACAGAATCGCACTTGTGTTGAGCCAAGACGAGCTCGCTCATCCGGCGGTCGAGTCCGACAAGATAAGCATTGGCGAGAAACCCGGAGGCAAGGAGTCCCTGAGGCAAACCGAGATCAAGGGTTTCACACTCTGTCCCCTTTATCAGGGCGGCGCTATTGTGGTCAGCATCTCGCCAGGCCCAACTGAAAATACGCTTGGCTCGCTGCCAGAAAGCCTCATCTGCCGCCAGCGAATCAGGCAGGCCAAAATCCCGGCGATATTCTCCTTCGATCCGCTTCAACTCGTTCAAAAGGGCAGCGCAATCCACCTTGTCGAAAAAGGACCGGATGTCCAGCGACACCACGAACAACTCCTGGCCGGCTGACACTTGTGCGGAGAAGTCTGCGCAGATGCGCCGGGGCCTCGCGAGGAAGGTCCGGTAGTCCTGGAAATACTGGCGATAGGTGCGACTATTTCCCCAGGAAAAATGGGCTCGTGACCGGGGTTTGGCGGAACCGTCCCAGCGGCAATGCAGGCGATTGCCGTAACTGACGATGCCCTGTGCCCGCGCCTTCAAGGCATCCTTTTCCGTGGTATCGCCCTGGGCAGTTTCGACCGCCTCTGCCAGGCACATCATGACCGCTGTCGCCAGGGTCTGGTCCCGAATGGATAGGTGGGCAAGAGGCCTCAGCTTCTGTTCGGTCTCCGGGAGGGAAGCAGTGCCGTCTCCAACTTTCGATTTGTCGGCTGATTTTCTCTTGGCTTTCCAGTCGGAAAACGAAGGATCCTGCCCCCAGTCGTCCAAGGACAATTCCAAAAGGCCCGGGAATACGGGTTTTTCTTCTGGCTGCCTGAACTCCCACTTTGCATTCTTTGGTGCCGGCACCAAGCGTAGCTTCTCTGGCGCGAAATCCGCCCGCTGCACATCGGCCGACCAAGCGGCTAGCTGTTGCTCCAGGTCAATCGTGGAACTATCCAGCTCAAGCATGTCCGCGTACCAGTTATGGCGGCGAACGTAGGTATGGGACTTCTTCCAAGCCTGGGCCAGAACAACCGTGTCTTGGAGGTAGAGACCCTGGGGGGCCAACTCCTTGTATTTGTCCCTGAGGATCGTCATGAAATTACTTCCTGGAGAGTTACTGCATCCGTTGCTTAAACAAGAGCCCATCGTCCTTGCTCGGGTCTAGCTCCAGCCGGAGATATTGCTTGTCACGAAATGCAGGAGGCGGCGTGGTCGTGGTTACGATGTACTGGAATGGGGGCTCATTGCCGAAACACTCTTTTTGTATTCGTTCAACGAGAAGAAGGTAGTTCTCATAGAGACCACTGCTCATGTCGGCCTCTCTCGGGCAATCGTGGATGACGAATCCAGGAAAGTCGCTTCCCCGGTTGCCACTATCCACCAGGCAAGTCAGGTCGCCCAGGAGGACCTCAAGCACCCTGTAGGCCTCGCCACCACGCATGGATAACCGGAAAGGCCGGCTCTCGTCACGCGAATCAAAACAGCCAAAGGCACCGTCATCGAGAAGCTCTCGCGTCAGAATTTCCATGAGTTCGCTTAGATGCTTTTCCCGGGAGGATCTGTCGCTTTGCAGTGTGTTCAGTCTCACTCGAGCACTGTCTGCATCCCGCTTCAGCGTTTCACTCTTGGCCTCTGCAGCAGCGATTTCAGCGGTCGCTTCATCGGAACCGGCGGAGCGCTGCCAACGCTCCAACTCACTCAGTAATTGTTCTCCGCGCCCGGCATCAACGACAAGAGAATCCCGGGCTAATCTAGCCTTCCTGTAATCCTTGTTCTTTCTCTCGAGTCTCAGGGAGACTTCTTTCAGGCTCCCGTCCAACTGAGTCTTTCGGCCCAGGGCCGCTACTGCAGTGGCTGCTGCATCGGCCATGGCGCTTTCCAGCGCCTTCTTGTCTCTGCCGTCTTTCAGGTCGGCAGACATTTGTAGCCGCTGAATTTCAGCCTGAATATGCGTACAACGCTGAAATTCGATGCTCGCATGTTCGCATTGCCCAGGGAGTTCAGCCAGATTGAGCAACTTTTCGGCAATTGAGCGGTAGGCTTCCTCGTCATTACGCCTCGCTGCTTCCGCTATGTCATACAACAAGCCAGCTTTATCGCTCTGCGCTGTCAGCTCTTTTTCTTCCACCCGGATATCGGCCAACTCTTGCTGGAGAACATCATATTGGGCGTCCATTGCTGCCAATTTGTCCTTGGCTTGCTGCTCCGCAAGCCTGATCTGCTCTGCCACCGAATCCTTGAACAGATCGTCGGAGTACATGGGCAATGCATCCGGAAGCCCGCACCAAGCGCGCAAGTTGGATTCAATGCGCCGCCGGATTACTTCTGGCTCACGTTGGATCTCTAGAACTTGTTTCTCGGCATCTACCCGGTCTAATTCCAGCTTGGCCAGATCGGTCATCAAGTCGGATTCAGCCTGTTCCATCAGACCGAGCAAGGTACGCATGACAATGGGAGGGTCTTGCCGGCTACGCTGAAGGCCTGTGCCCTCACCTTCCCGCCAAGCGAAAAAAGACTTGAAGCGCGAGCCCTGATCCCGCGTCATCCAGGCAAGCACATGCCGCCATTCAATGCTTTGTCCGGTGTCCGGAATCTGGCGGGGAAACGTGTTTGCCAGGATGGAATCCGCGAGTTGCTGCTCAAACGTCTTGAACGCTTGGCCGCTCTTCTCCCGCAATAACTGCTCGATATCTCTGCCGGCAGAAAATTGCCCTTCAACATAGGGGTTGAAGGAGCGGTAAATCGAGTACGCCTCATCTTCCAGGTGCAGGACAACCGCAACGCCGCCCTGCGGGAAGTGCTCGAACAACTCATCCCGTAGTTCCGATACCGTCCGTGCGCTATCTCCAAGGCAATAGCGAAGGAGCAAGCAGAGCGACGTTTTTCCAACCCCATGGCCGGCTGCACGGACGCCCTTCTCACTTCCGGGCGCGGGCTCTTTCGCCCAAACCAGATTCAGGCCGCGCTGAAAAGTGACAGACCGGATGAAGTGCTCTTGGTCCGGTTCCCGGAAAATCACGAGTCGCTCGAACCACAAGCGCGGATTCGTCCTGTTCTCGGACAGACGCTGGAAGAATTCCTGCATGTAATCGCCCCTCCTATGCGCGCCTCACCGACGGATCGGCGTCTTGCTCTTCTGCACGAGTCTCGCTGCATTCCATGGTTTGTGCCAAAACCCGCAAAAGGACACTCGCCAACTGCTCTGTCTGTTCCTCAAAGATTAGCCCGGAAGGAGATGGCGCATTACGTGTCGCCACGAGGAGTGCTCCCTGTTGCTCAAACCGAATGGCGCCTGAGGATTCAAAGTGGCGAAGTAGTGTTTGAAGGCGATCGCCAGTGATACGGTCCGCTTCAAAGATCGTGGCGTGCTGGCCCTGATATTCATTTAGAGCCGCCCACTCTTCCGCGCCGAAGAGAGATTGTTGGGCGGCCTGCGGTAGCTCGAGAATCCTGATGGCGTAGGTGAGCCGAGAGCGGAGCAAGCTACCTCCAAGCCGAATCATCGTAAGCAGCAGACCTGCCAAGTGTGCATCCACTGCATCCCTGACGGCGCCGTGGGGTGAATAGACGGGGGCCTGGGCCTCTCCGGGAGGTGAAACGAGGAGGCTGGCGTACGGCTGGCCCTGGGCATCGGCCAGTGTCATGCGATCAAATTCGTGCAGCACCAGGTTCCGGGTGCGGTACTCCCCAAATTCGCGGATTTCGTTGTTCTTGAGGACGCGGAAGGTTTCGGAGGGGTAGTCGGCGCCCAGCACGTCGGCGGGGTCGAGGATGTAGCGGAGTTCGTCGCGGGTCAGGCCGTAGAGGCGGGCGTAGTGGGCGTCGAGTTCGGCGCGCAGGATGGCCCGGCGGTCCGGATTCCAGGGGAAGGGCGTGCCGTCAAAGCCAAGGTCTGCGGCCCAGGGTTGCAGGTCGTGGGCGGTGTAGGTTAGCTCCAGGACGCGGGGGACGATGAAGTCCAGGTCGGCTTCGGTGTAGCGGTCGGGGGGGAGAACGGGAAATTGCTTGTAGTAGCCGAAAGTCATGTTTGTTCCGCCAAGTTTTTGCCGAACGACAAAGTCAAAGACCAACGCGGACATATTGGCCAAGTACGCTGCTGCTCGTACTGGTGACTGAGATAGATGAAATAGTGGCATCGAGTGCCCGACGCTAACTTTCGGTATAACCGATGAGATAAAGCTTCGCTCATCGGTACTGCGAGCAATATTTCGCCAACCCATCAGCCAGCGGGGGCTGCGCTGATCCATCCATTCATCCAGCAGGGAGAACAGGGCGTCGTCGCGCCGCAGTGTCGTCAGGCCGGCCTGTTCTTCATCTGAGAGGGGGCATTCGCATTGTGCCCTGGCCCATCTGGGCCAGTCGGTGTAGGCCTTCTTGCCGACGAGCTTGGCGGCGGCCAGGCGTTGATAAAGGGCGGGGTATGCTGTCCGCAGGCGGGATTCGGCCTGTTGTACCGGGGGAAGCCAGGCGGAGGATTTGTCCTCCAGTTCAAAGGGCGGAACCGGCAGGGCTTGCAGCACCAGGGAGGCAGCCAGCCATTCGGCCACGGCCTGCCACAGGTCTTCCGCCTTGGTGGCGAGCCAGGCCCTGGCGACGCGGGCGGGCACGTTGGCGATGCGGGCCAGGACTTCCCGTTCTTCCACCCAGTAGCGGGGGCGCACGGTGTATTCCGGGCTGGATTTCTGCTCGCAGGTGCAGTCCTCCGTGTCCAGTCCGTCCGGCTTGCCGGGAGCATCCACATAGGTGGCCCAGCGGTGGTCGAACTGGTGGAGCATCTTGGCTTCAAACAGCGGCAGGCGGGAGGGGCCGGGGTCATTCCTGAACAGATGGCTGTCGGCTGACATGTGAAACATGGCCTGGAAGCGGATGCCCCAGGGATTGCCGTGGGCCGCCCCTTCCTCAATCAATACCGGCGCGGCGCGATAGAGCTTCTTGGTCAGTTCGGCGTCGTACTGGCTTCGGAATACCGGGCAGGTGCGGGTGTTTGGGTTGATGAGCAGGAATTCGTCTGCCGTCAGGGAGAAGCGGCGGCGTGCATCCTGAATCTGTTCCAGGTGCCGCGCCAGGAATACGAAAGTGGCGGGATTGGCTTGCACCGTGCCCGCGGTGGTGAGCAGGACAAACTTGAACGCATGATGAACCGAGGGAAAGATGAACGACTCGTTTTCGAAGGCCCGTATGCTCACCAGCTTTGCGCCGACTGCCAGATCGGCAAAATAGGCTTTGGTGGAGTCGTCCGTCGCAATGCCAGTGGGCACGATGAACCCGGTTCTTCCCGTGGGCGAAACCAACTGAGCGAAAGCCTCCGCAAACAGCGCATAGGTATTCACGTCTCCCACGCCGGTCAGCGGGTAGCGCCCTGAATCATGTGCAAACAAACTGGCCGCCTCGGCCCCCCGGCGAGCCGCCAGGAATTCGGCGTGGAGCTGCTGTTCGGCGGGGTTTGGGGGCATGAGGCCTTGGGCCGCTTCCACTTCCGGGTAGAGGGTGTGGAGCAGCATGCCTTCCTTCAGGAGTTCGATGCGGCGGCCTCGCTCGGCCTTGTGCTGGGCGGCGGCTACGAGTGGGCTGCGGCTGGCAAAGAACTCTTCCTCCTGAAGCTTGATGCGTTCCCAGGGCGGGTTGCCCAGGAGCACATCAAAGCCGCCCCGGGCGTGGATATGAGGAAAGGCCAGCCACCAGTGGAAGACCTGGTGGCTGCGGCAGAAGCGGGTCGCCGCACTCAGTTTCTCGTCGTTAGCCGCCTGACCCTGGGCAAGCTGCCAGAAGTAGCCGGAGAGAGGAATCGTGCCTTCATGCTCCGCCGTCTTGGGCATGAGGAAGGCGGCCACATAGGTATCGGCCAACTGGGCCGCCGGGCTGCTTTCCTCCGCCTGGCGGGAGGCCAGCCAGTACCGGCGTTTCTGTTCGATGGCGGCCAGGGTATCGTCGGCCAGGGTTTCCAGTTCGGCAAAGGCAAGCGTGGTGCGGGTGTCCGCAAAAAGATCGGCACCCTGAATTCTTTGCAGGGATTTCAGTGCTATTCGGTTCTCCGCCTTGAGGCGTTTGGCGACTTCCTTGTCGTCGCCGGAGAGGACAGCATAGGCCTCTTCCGGAATGCCGTTTTCCAGCACATTCGGGTCCAGTACACCCAGCAGTGCATCGCCACAACGCAGGTGGTGGTCGAGAAAGGTCAGGGGCCTATCCGGGCTGTAGGCTTCGAGCCACAGGGCGGTGCGGGCCAGTTCCACGGCCATGGGGTTCTTGTCCACGCCGTAGATGCAGTGGGCAATTACGTCGCGCAGGGCGTGGCGATAGTCGGCGGGCAGGGGGTTGCCGTCGGCGGCGTTGAGGCGGGCCACTTCTTCGGCGATACGGCGGGCGGCAGCGAGTAGGAAATGGCCGGAGCCGCAGGCCGGGTCGCATACGGAGAGGGAGAGCAGGGCCTGGACCGGCTGTTGAGGGTGGTCTTTCAGGGTCTGGACGATGACCGGCTCCAGAGCGCTCTTGATGAGTTCCTGCACCAGGCTGTCCGGGGTGTAGTAGGAGCCGGTGAGTTTGCGGGCGTTGCCCTTGTTGCTACCTTCCTCTTCATCGCCTACGAAGCCGAACTTGGGGGCGCCGCCGAGGAGCGTCGCCACCGGCACCAGTTCCAGCAGGCTCTCATAGACGCTGCCGAGCTCCTCGGAATCCATATCCCGGTAATTGACCCGGGAGAGGACCGCGCCTTCGCGGAAGAAGCACAGGCTGAAGAGGGCGGCGAGCAGGGCCTGGTTTTCCAGCGAGGAGGCCTCCAGGTCTGGGCACTGGCCGGCGTCAAAGAGGCCGCCCAGGGCGGGCAGGCCCAGGGCCGGCTGGCCGCGCCCCAGGCCGGCGAAGCTGATATTGAGCACCTGCCAGAGATCGCTGTGGCGGTCGTAGCTGCGACGGCGAGCGGCGAGGCGGCGCAAGCGGGCCAGGCTGTAGCCGGCCTGGTAGCGGGCTTTGGCTTCTGTGCAGGCATCCGGGGCAAAGATCAGTTCCCTGTCCTCGATGGTGGCGAGGAAGATGAAGCGATAGACGAGGCGCAGGAGTTGCTCGAAATAGGCTTGGGTCGTGAGTTCGCCGGTTTCCAGGCGATGGCGCAGGCTGGCATTGGCGGGGTGGGCGAGGAAGCCGGTGCCGAGGGCGCGCAAGGCCAGGGTGACGCCGATGCGCAGGCGCTCCCGGGCGCGGATGCCGTCTTCCTGGGCGGTATTGCGCCAGACTTCCAGGGGGCAGTCGGCGGGATTGGGGGGTAGAGAGGGGGTGATTCCCTCACCCCCGGCCCCTCTCCCGGCGGGCGAGGGGAGCAGTTGGCCTGCCTCAACCTCTGCGCCTCTTTTCTGGGGCGAGGGGAGGAAGCGCGTGGCGTGGACCAGGAGCCAGAGGGCGGTGAAGTCGGGGTAGAGGCCCTCGGAGAAAATAGCTTCCAGGTCGGCCTCGATGTAGGCGGGCCGGGTCAGGCTGGGGTTGTCCCGCAGGATGCGCAGCTTCCGGCCGTTGCTGACCACGGCCCACAGGGCGGCCGGATTGGCGTTCAGGTATTCCTGGGCCAGCAGGAAGGGGGAGCGGCGGCGCACACCATCGCCGAAGCGGGTGGCGGGCTTGTCCAGAATCTGGTCGAAGGGCGCAAACACCAGGGGCACGCGGCCTTCCGCCGCCGCGTAGCCGATGGGGAAAATGCGCTCATCCAGCACTACCTGGCCCACGGCTCGCAGATCACTGAAGCCCAACACCTGGCGGCAGAAGGGTTCGAGGAATTCCCGCACGGTGAGGGCGTGGCTGTCCACATCGGTGCGGGCGCTGCGCAGTGTGAAGTCCTGCCAGAGATTCTGGGCGATCTTCCAGTAGCGGCCGATTTCATCCCGCAGCTTCAGCCCCCGGGGAATGTCGTAATCGGACTCGGTCTGCCCGGAGGCTTCCAGTCGGGCCACCTTGTTGAGGAAGTCGGGTGCCAGGAGACCGCCCTCGATGGAAAGGGCGGTGAAGGCGAGTTCGTGAGTGTTGCGGCGAGCCATGTGGTTCCTCTAATTTGACTGGCTTCAGGCCGGCACAAGAACAAAGACACCCATCACGTCCACGGGCAGGCTGGGGGTGACCCGGTATTCACCTCGCCCCTCGGCGGCATTGCGCACCCGGCGATGGTCTTCGAGCAGTTGCTGGGCGCGGCTCCTGGCCAGGGTTTCCAGCATGGGTTGCCAGTCGGGTAACTGCTCCAGAGCCCGTTGCAGGTGCTGGTCGCGCAGGGGGCTGGGCATGTTGCGGCTGGGTACGGCTGCCATCAGGGTGCGGGCATGGTCATGGTCCAGTGGCACAGATTCCAGGCCAGCCGCCACGCCAATCAGGCGGGTTTCCTCGCATAGCAGCAGGCGGGATGCCCTCCGATGACCCACGGTGAGTTGGTGGCGTAGGCGCAGGAGCAGCACGGTGGTGCGGGTGTTCACGGCGGTGGTAAAGATGGCGCCGGCCCGGGCAACGGCATCGTTTCCGCTGGTTCCACCGTCATCGTCGGCTTCCAGGGCGGTTTCCAGCAGATGGTCGGCCAGCACGGACACCAGGGGGTGAGTGCGATGGATGAACTGGGCACCGGGGGCCGGGGGCTGATGGAAGTCCACCCGCACGCTGCCGTTCAGTCCTTCCGCTTCCAGACGCTCCCGGACGGCCAAGGGCAGGCTGTCGGAGTGGAGCTTCCAGCAGGTGGCACCGGCCCTCGTGCTGTCTTCCAAGGGGGCGCCCAATTGCAGGGCCGCGCGCCGGACAAAACGCTCCACGTCCGCTTCGCCTCCCAACACTGCCAGAGTCTTCTGCCATTCGGGCAGGACATCCTCAGGCTTCAGTCGGCGCTGTGCGAACAGGGTGTTATTTCTCGCGGCCTTGTCCCGGGCGGACTGCCAGGCGGTGTCGATGGCCACTTCCGGGGCTCCCAGGTCCAGGCTCAGTTGGGGGACCCGGGCGGTACTCGTGCCCTTCCGCAGCAGCACGGAGCCAAGAAGTGCCTGGGTCAGTTTGCCGCCATCGTCAGGCATGGGCACCAGCACTCCCAGTTCCTTCCGGATGCTTTCGGCCTTGCGCAGGATGACTTGCAGTACGGCGCCATCCACCGGGTTGTCCTGACCGAAGAGCATGGTGGTGCGCACCTCCCGGGCCTTCTGGCCGAAGCGGTCCACCCGGCCTTCCCGCTGCTCGTGGCGGGTGGGATTCCAGGACAGGTCGTAATGGACGACGGCGGTGAACAGGTTCTGCAGGTTGATGCCTTCGGAAAGGCAGTCGGTGGCGACCAGAATGCGCTGCTCCGACTCCCCCATGGCTTCCACGGTCACTTCCCGCTCCATGGAGGAGGACTCGCCGGTGACAGAGGTGATCTGATGGTTCCGGAACACGCTGCGCAAATGCTCGGCCACGTAGTGGGCGGTGGCGATGTAGCGGCAGAACACCACGGGCTGGAAGCCGGCTGCGGTGAGTTCCTTGAGGTGCTCGATGAGACGCTTGAGCTTGGGGTCCTTGGCAGCACCGGCGAGGCCTTCCGCCCGGGCTACAAGTTCGGTCAGGAGTTCGCTGTCTTCGGTCCTGGCTCCAGGTTCGATGTCCTGGGTGGTGAGGTCTTCCTCCGTGCCATCCAGTACCCGTTGCTGTCCCCGCGCCTCCATTTCTTCCAGGCTCAGGTCTTCGGCCTCTCCCACTTCGACCTGGGCTCGGCCTTCCAAGCGGGTGCGCAGGGCATTGACGGCGGCGGCGGGAGAGGAGGAAATGCAGCGCAGCAGAGCCAAGGCGGCCCACCAACTCATGCGTTGCTGCAACAGCCCCTGGCCTTCGGCCCGCACCACCAGTTGCCGGGCGTAATCCAGCACATCGTCGAACAGCCGGCCCCATTCCCCCGTGAGTTTGTAGGTGATTTCGGTGGTCAGGCGTTCCGGGAAGACCTGGCGGTCCTGCCATTCCTCGATGTCGGGGCGGCGCCGCTGGACAAAATGCCGGGCCAGTTGTTCCCGCAGGGGCTTACGGCTGTCCGGGGGGATGTCCTTCAGTTCCCGGAACTCGGCCTTGAGCAGGCCCAGCAGGTTGAAGAAAGCATCTTCGTCGCCCGAGTGGGGCGTGGCGGTGAGCAGGACCAGATGGCGCTCCGGGTTTTCCGCCAGCCCCTTCAGAAGGGTATAGCGCTGCTGGCGGCCCTGGCCGCTGTAGGTGCAGGTGTGGGCCTCATCGACGATGACGCATTCCGGGCAGGCACGCTGGAATTCGTCCCGGCGCCGGTCGGACTTGATGTAGTCCAGGCTCACCACGGTGTAGGGATAGGCCTCGAACACTGACTGGTTTGCCGGCAGATCCCGTTCCAGGCGGCCGGCGGTGGTGTTTCTCACCACAACGGTATGGATGTGGAAGCGGTTCGCCAATTCCCGTTGCCATTGTTCACACAGGTGGGGCGGACACAGCACGGAGAAACGGGCAATCTCCCCCCGATCCAGCAACTCCCGGATGATGAGCGCACCTTCAATGGTCTTGCCGATCCCGACGTCGTCGGCGATCAGCAGTCGTACCACCTCCTGTTTCAAGGCCATAAGCAGGGGCACGAGCTGGTAGGCGCGGGGCTCCACGGCGATGTTGCCGAAGCTGCGGAAGGGGCCGGCGCCGGTGCGCAGCTTGAGCTGCAGAGCATCGCCCAGCAACTGGCCGGCGGCAAAATTGGACGCCTGCCGTACCCGGGGCCAGGGGAAACTCGCCGGCCTGACGGGGCCGGGTTCGATGGGCAGATAAATCAGTGTGGCGTCATCCTCCGCCGCGCCGAGGGGGCGCAGATGGAGGGTGTCGGCGGACGACTGGGGCAAAACAATCCACTCGCGGCCACGAGCGGAGACGAGGGAGCCGGGGGAGAACTGCATTGGGCGGTAGTCTGCGGTTTAATCTTGATAGTAGGAGGTCAAGTAGTCCCGAACGGCGGGCCATTCTTTCCGTAAGTGCCCAATGAAGCTTGTCGGGTCATCGAACTCAAGCCAGCCTGGATCGTCTTCGGCGAGCGCTTTCATGCATTGCCCAAGCCTGTTGAGCGTCTTCCCCTTATGCATGCTGTTCAGCAGCGATGTAACAAAACTAATGGCAAAACCTTCGAAATGTTCGCCGAGGGGCGGGACTTGCTGGAAGTCATAGCCACTTATATAACGCCTGGAGAACAACGGGTCCCGGGCTAGCCGCAGGTCATCTTTCAGCTTCTTGTCAGCGACTTCCCGATACCGTTTCCAATCGACCTCTGTCCCCTTCATATGGAGAAATTCCTGGGCAGAGTCGCCGAGCTGATCAGCGGCCTGCTGAACACGCTCCAGCAGTTGCCCGGCCCATGTTTGATGATCTGAATCGCTTGGGGAACCTATTCGGTTCAGCGTTCTCTCGCGAATGTCATGGGCTTTCGATGTCAGCACTCCCGCCCCATCAAGAGCCTTGTAGCATGCTTCGCTTGACCAGAATCCGAAATGAGTTTCGGTAAAGTTCTGTGCGCGCCAATGCGGCGCCTTGCCTTCGGATTCAGCGGCAGGCAACTCCACATAGGGACGAACCAACCTTGTTGAACCTGACTCCTGAGAAAAGCCGGTATCGATGAAAGCCTTTGCTTCCTCACCCACGGGAAGCGGCTTCTTCAAATTGATCGTCAGTTTTCCGAAATTCTGATTGGGCTCATATTTGTGGCACAGCATGCCTCTACGAAGCCAGGCGTCGAAGGATTCGCCCGCCACTGTTGTGACGACCCTGATTGCCGGCAGCCACAATTTGCTGAACTCATCCAGGTCGAAGTCGATGGCAGCGGCCGAACCGTGCTCCCTGAGTCTCTCAAAGTACTTGACCACGCCCGAGATGTCCGCCCGCGCCGCCACCCTGGTACAGAGGAAGGTCTCAGCATGGGATGAAAACCCCTGTATGGAGGCGTTGGCGGAGCCGACGAGAAGACAACGCTTGGTTTGTTGCTTCTGGTTATCAGCGTCGTTCTTCCACTCGAAGAGATAAACCTTGGCATGCACCAGGCCACCTCCTGATTCTGGTGCGACCCGAAAACATTCAAAGCGGTAGCGTTTCTTGGGAAACACTTTCTTTATGTCTTCCAGGACGCTCTGCGCGATGCCGTCGTCTGCGTATAGCACGACATTTCCCGGTTCGTGAGTTCTCAACTCCTCAAAAAATTCCGGCGTGGGGTAGGGGCCAAGCACTGTTACCGTATCCAGAGCAAACGTGTCTCCGGGAGCGAACTGTTGAATTACCTCATCCAGCATCATGGCCGATTCCCTTTTTAAGTTTGTGAGCCAAACAAGCCTGCGTGAACGGCGAACACCTTTGGCCAGCTGCTAACGTCCCGTGAAAACCGCACGACGTAGTAGCCCGCAGCGTCCAGGCAGCTATTGATCGCCGTGTCTTTCTCGGCCTGTTGGGCAGTTTCATGGTGGGGGCCGTCAATGAAAATGGCGGCCTTCCAGTCCTCATAGAAGAAGTCGGCGCAGGTGTTGCAGCGGGAGATGGTTTCCTGGCCCCGGTCGGGTTTGCGGTAGCCATGTTCTTCCACGTACTTGAGCCAGGCCTGTTCCAGGGAACTACCGGAGATAGCCTCCAGCTCACCCATCTGTTCGTCTGCTGTCCGGCCGAAACTGCCAACGGCCCCTCTGGAACGGGTCAGGCGGCAGAGGATGTCCAGCACCTTGCCGTCATTTTCCTTGTCCTGGCGGTCGATGTGGATGTGGTCAGGCTGGTTGTAGTAGGAGAGGAGGCACTGGTAGCAACCGGCTTCGCAGATGGGCTGGCCACTGGGGCCGGACTCTTCCTTCAAAGTTTGGTGATTCCAGTGACCATCATCCGAAGCCTGAAAGTGCATCAGACGGAGGGCTTCCCTGGCAACCCGAGACAGGGCATCGGGTTCGGTGGCGATACGGGTCAGTACCCCTGCGCCGCCCTCTGCCGACTCGTAGAACAGGATGGAGCGGCGAAGATCGGCCTTCGGCAAAGGCTCTGCCATCAACTCGCTTTCCTCCAGTTGGAACAGGGCCTCGATGCCACGCTTCAGCGCGTACTGGAGGGTGGCCATGGTCTTTATGTCCAGTTCTTCCAGGGGACGGATGACCAGGACGTTACGACGATCCTCGACATAAGGGACGATGCGCTGGGGAGGTGTCTTGTCAGGCGGAATGTCGCCTTCAGGCTCCCCCGCCTCATTGGCGCCGCCCATCCAATGGCCCGTGACCGGGTTAATCATGAAACCAAGGAGGCTCTTCTCCTTGCGGCGGCGCCAGCCGAGATTCATGCGCCAGACGGTGGCAGCCGGGCCGTATTGGAGTTCCAGCACCGGGCTTTCGGCGTCCTTCAGTTCCGCGTGCAGTACCTGAAGCTTGCCATCCTGTTCGCCGAATTGGATGGTGGTCTGCATTTCATAGCCCTGCCGTACCCGCTCTTCCTCGTTGGCGGTGATGCGTTCGGCGCGGCGGGTGGAGACGTTCTCAATGCGGTAGAGGTTTTGCACCGCGACGGCGTCGGCCAGGGGGGCATTGCAGGACACGCAGCGGTCGGCATCACGCTGGCTGCGGAAGTGGCCGTAGCCACAGGCCGGGCAGATGCGTGCCACTTCGGTGGACAGATTGGCGCCTACCGATACCTGGTCGTCCGCCCCCACCGACAACATAGCCCGGGTGACCCGGTATTGGCTGCCCTCGTGATATATGAGGCTGTACGGGCCGAACTCGGAGAGTGCCAGGAAGCGGGGGCGGGACAGGAAGTTCTCCCGACCGATCTTACCCTTCCGCGCCGGGATATAGGCCATGAGGGGCAGGCGCGGGAAGTTGTAACCGGGTAGGAAGCCCTGGCTGGCCAGATAGCGGTAGGTGTTGAAATCCGAGTTGACCGAACCGGATTCCTGCAGCAGCAGGGACTGCTGGCGGAAGGCTTCGTCGTGACGCTGCTTGGCATCCCGGCGCTCCCGCTCGCTGGCGGCCGGGTTGTTCATGACCTTCTGGTTGATTTCCATTTGCCGCTTGGTGGCGGCAAACAGATCCCGCCAACGGCCCAGCGCCTTGTCAAAGGAGACGAAGGCTCGCGCATAAACCTGCTCGGTGAAGTTGTCCGTAAACCAGGGGGCCTTCTCCGGATTGAGTTCGTCCGTGAGCATGGCCAGCACCCTTAGGCCGCGCAGGTGCGCACGCTTTTGCGGCGCGTCCGTGTCCATGGCCTGCCTGTATTCCTCGGTCAGCGGTGCCTTTGGGTCATTCATGTCGAGCAGTTTGCGCACACTGCTGTCGAGTTTCCTGCCGGTTTCCGCCAGCCAGATCGCGTGGAGATGGCTCTGGATAAGCTCCCGGTTGGCCAGGTCAAGGGTGGGGGGGTTGACCTGCCCATGCACCATGCGCACCGGCGTCCGGAAGAAATACTGATCGTGGGGTGACTGGGCCGCGCAGTAGGTGATAACCAGGGCGGGTTGGCCGGCGCGACCCGCCCGGCCGCTGCGTTGGGCGTAGTTGGCGGGAGTGGGTGGGACGTTGCGGAGGTAAACCGTGTTGAGCGAGGAAATATCCACGCCCAACTCCATGGTCGGAGAGCAGAAGAGAACAGGCAGCCACTCCAGGGGCACTTTCCGGCTGGCCAGCCAGTCGTCCCGATCCTTCTTGGTGAAGCGGAAGCGGGCTTCCCGCTCCTGACGGTCACCCTGCTCCACCTGGGCGGTATGTTCCCTGGCCTCGAAATCGAAGAGCCGATGCACCGGATTGGTCAACATGCCGGCGATGTTGGCGTACAGGCTGCGGAAGAAGATATTGTCGTCAGCCCCCCGTCGGCTCTTGCCCTCACCGAGCGTCCAGCGCAGGCCCGTGCCATTCAACTGGTAGCCCGTCATGCCGAATTCGGTTTCCTCGGTAATCACCAAGCCGTAAGACTTGGCCGCCCTCAGCAAGGCGCCGACGATTTCCGCGTAGTGCTCATCCTTGATCTTGGTGGCGTGGGGATTGTCCGACTCCACACCGCCCTCGTCCGTCTCGCGCCAGGTGGCTTGCTTCTTTATTTCCTTGCCCAGCTTGGAGCGGCCGCTGCCCGATACCAGGTAGTCCACGTTGCGCCGGTCTTCATCGCGGGGTTTGCCGGTGGTGATGAACCAATTGGCGGCCGCCGGGTTTTCATCTTCGGTGAAGCCCCAGGGCTCCCGCAGATTGGCGTAACTGGCGGTCTTCAGTTTGTCGAGTTCGGCTCGATCCAGATAGCGTGAGGCCAGGCACAGACCCTGGCGCATGGCGTCAAACAACATTTCCAGCAGGCGTTTCCGTACTGCAGGGGAAGCCGCTTGCAGGACCAGCGGCGCGTCTGACCATTCGGATGCATCCTTGGCCAGATCATCTAGGTCTTGATATTCGATACGTATCAGCCCCAGCTGTTCCAGGTTCGGATTGTTGAAACGCCAGCCGCGACGCAGGTCGTAATAGACCCGGTAGCCGAGGATGGCGCGCATGATGTCCTGGACCTGGCGGCGGGCATTGCCTTTCACCTCCGGGTCCTGCATGTATTCGCCCCGCACACCCGGATCATCCCGGTCAAAACCCAGGGCCTTGAATACGGCGTCCGCTACTTCCCCTTCGGTCAGGTGACCACCGGATTTTTCGACGGCAGCAAGCAGGGCGGCCCGCTGCAGGAGTACCTGAAGGAAGTCGTTGAAGTGACCGACCTGGAGGGCTGCATCCTGGCGGTTGTCGGTGAAGCCCAGTACCTTCTTGGCTTCATCCTTGAGATGCTCGTCGTCTTCGTAGAGATAACGCAGGGCTGACAGGGTCAGCATGGTGGTGGCAGAGCTTCGTCCCTCTCCGGATAGCCCGGTGAGGCGCAGGGACTCTTTTCCGGCGGTCTGGTGCACAACGCCACAGTTCAGGCAAAAGCCGAAACTACCTGGGATATACCAGCCCGGGGTGCCATCTGCGCTCGGCCTTCCTTCCGTATCCAGCCGAATATGGCAGGGCTGGCGCTTGCGGTAGTTGGACTTGAGCTTCAGGTCGCCGTCTTTCTTTTGTTCCAGCCAGGTTTCCGGGTAACGATCCAGGGTGTCGTCCCAGATGGCCTTGGTGTCCGGCATGAAATAACCGCTCTTGATGTCCTCGTCGTCGTGAGAGCGCTCCTCGATGTTGCGGGGATTGAAAACGCGTCCCGTAGCGGCGTTCTCATCCCACACCGGGATGTATTCCTGGCCGCATTCGCGGCAGAAGTGCAAGGCAAACAGGCGCCGCTTCCGGTCGCCCGGGACATATTGGCTACCTTCGAGCGTGAGATAGCGTCTGCCTTCCGGCTCCAGGCTGCCATATACCTTGCTGCCGCCGGATATGAATTGGTGCAGCTTGAAGGCGAACAGACTGCGGCCGCCATCCAGCAGGGGCTTGTCCGTGGTCCGGTAGGCGAGAAGCAGGAAATCCTTCAGGGTATTGCACGCTGACTCCTCCGATACGCCCGCGTCTTCGGCAAGACACTTTCCTGCCTGCTCCAGCGTGATAGGTTGTGCCCGTTGCCATTTGCCCTCGTCTTTCGTCAAACCTAAATTGAGTTCGACCCAGATGGACAGGGGGTGGTCGGCCAGTTCGACAAAACTGGCTATTTCAGACACGCCGGTCCGGATGGCATCGCCCAGTTGCGGCCGAATGTGTTTAACGAGCAGATCTTCCCGTGTAATCCGTTGCAGGGTTTCAGTGATGACGTTGGGGACGCCAATGGTCGTGCCGAAGAGGCGGCTGGCGACTTCGGCAACCTTTGCGTTTCTCTCCTGCTCGGTTCCTTCCGTGGCCATGGTGGCGGAAGTGCCGATGCACTGTAATTGGTCGGACAGAGCTTCCCGGACCCTTCGTACCAGCAAGGCCACATCCGCGCCCTGCCGCCCGCGGTAGGTGTGCAATTCATCCAGAACGAGGAAACGTAGTCCCTTGGCGTTGCGGATGACGGCCTTGTCCTTGTCGTCCTGACGGGTCATCAGGAGTTCCAGCATCATGAAGTTGGTGAGCAGGATGTCCGGCGGATGGGAGGCCAGGCGCTGGCGCGCTTCATCGTCCTCCTGCCCGGTATATCGCCCGAACGTCACCGGCGGATGGTCGCCATAGTCCCCGAGGAATTTTCCCAACTCTTCCAACTGGCTGTTGGCCAGGGCATTCATGGGGTAGATAACGATGGCGCGGGTTCGCTCCGCCGGGTCCATGGCCTTGGCTTTCAGTACCGCATCCACTATCGGGATGAAGTAGGCCAGCGATTTTCCCGAGCCAGTCCCTGTCGTCAGAACATAGCTCGCATCCGTCTGAGCGAAACTGATAGCCTCTTCCTGATGCTTGAACAGGGTCAGGGAGACGCCGGCCGAGCCTGCCGTTTTGCCTGCTCTGAAAATGTTTGCACATTCCCGGTGCAGGCTTCCGGCCTGGACCAAGGCCTCAACGGAACGGCCGCTCTTGAAGTTTGGATTGACCTGCACCAGGGGTGCGGGCCAGTAGCGCTGGGATGCGTAGGCAGAATCGACATAGGCGGATATGTCCGGTGCCTTGATGCGCGTAAAACTGCGTGTGAAGCTTGAATAGTCGCTAACCAGCTTTTCTCGAAACTCAAAGACATCCATGCCATTTTCTCGTTAGCGGCCGCTACGTGTGTCGGTAACCCTTCTGCGTTGATCAACAGGGGGTAGTTTGTCCGTGTAAGTAATATTTTCTGAACGCCCTTGGCAGCCAATCTGCCGGCAGATTACGCAGATTAGTTACTTTGCATCGGCGCATTGTATTCCGACAATATGCCTTAAAGGAAAATATAGGCCTAACAGCATAGTTGACTGAACTTGGTCTGCAGGAGTGAACCGAATGCACAAGGGCCACAATCTCTGTAAGTAACAGAGTCGCGGCCCTATTTTGCGCGAGATTCGTGGGTAGGCTCACCTACTCGCCGGCAGGGGCGGTGCTGATGGCGAAGGGCTTGATGCCAAGATGTGGATGGTAGCAGCCAAACCCCCTCTTGGTCGGCATACACCGTCCAAACAGGTCGGCATCCCCTGAAAGCCCGTCCACTCGCGCCAGAATGATCGCCTCTAGGCGCCGCGGGACGCGCATCCCGAGCCAGTCCGGGGCGCCCTTGACTGCGGTCAGGACATGCAGCATGGCCAGGTAATGCGCCTCAGGCAGGATGACCCGGTGCCGGGCGCGGGCGGTGGCCAGCCACTCCAGAAGGGTGTGCTTGTGGCCGATCAATTGCCCCCGCTCCGACAGGACGAAGCTTTGCATACCTCGATCATAGCGATACTCGTCGGCCTTGCCTGCATCGTGGAGGAGGCCCCCCAGAGACAACAGCGGCGGGAAGATAACCTCACGGCCGCAGCCTTGTTGAAGCGCCTGTTCAGCGACTTCGACGCTATGCCGGAAATTGCCGTTGAGTCCGTTATGGTGGCCTTTGATCGAACTCGGGCCGGTGAGGAAGCGTTCGAAGCGTCCGCCTTCCCAGAAAACCGCATTGAACAGGTGACGGAAGCCCCGCGGCATGCTTTCCAATAGGGCCGCTGCCCGGTGGACAACCTCCCGATCCTGTACCCAGCCATGGGGAATCAGGTGACACAGGTTGACCTCAGGCTCGGCCTGTTCCAACACCACGAGTCGGCTGATTTGAAGTGCGCCATCGCGACTGACTGGATTGCCAAGCCAGCGGATGCCGACCAAGACACCCCGGGTAATCCGGACATCCACGTGCGGTGCGCGCCATTCCACAGTGAGGCTCCCCCGTTCGTGAAAGAGAGCTACCCGGGTGACGACTTGATGGCGTTCTGTTGGATACCGCTCAACGGATTCCACCCGGAAAATGTGGGGCAGCTTGGCCGGAACGGGGTCGAATACCGGCTTCGGCATCTCCACCACGATTTCTTGCGGCGGCAGGGGCTGTTGGGGAATGCGCATTGGATTATTCATCATTCATCTCCGTGGCGGTGGTGGACAGGGGCCTGTCGGCAATGGCGCCGGTGATAAGGCGCTCGAAAGCCGAGCCGTCCTTGCGGGTCAGGTTGGGGACGTAGCGGGAATAGACCCTGAACAGCATTTCCGTCGTCGTATGGCCGAGTTGTCTCGCAATCCATTCCGGGGCTTCTCCGCTGGCAAGCCACAGGGTGGCTGCCGTGTGGCGGCACTGATAGGGGCGGCGCGGCTTGAGGCCCAGGTGGCGTAACAGGGGATACCAAACCCGCTGGGTCACATTCCGGTGCGCCAGCGGATTGCCCTCCCGGTTGCAGAAGACGAATTCGGACATGGACCGTGTAGCGGCTTCCTGGGCCTTCAGTGCGTCGAAGACCAACTGGCTCATCTGAATGTCTCGCACGCTGCCTTCGGTCTTGGTGTCCTCTTCCTCACCTGCGACGACCGTCTCCCGGATCAGGATCAGACGATGTTCGAAGTCCACATACTTCCACTTCAGGCCGTCTACTTCGCCGGTCCGCATGCCGGTGAAGAAGCGAACCTTGAAGTAATGGTGGAAATCTGGCCGCACGGTCTGCAGGATCAGTTTCACCTCATTCAGTGAGAAGGGTTCGACATCGGTCCTTTTGGTCCTGAGGGGCTTGATATTCAGGAAGGGCATGCGAAAATCGAATCGGTCGGCCGCTTCGCAGAGGATTTGCCGCAACGGATTAAGAATCTTGTTGATCCGCCGGTTGGACAGAACGGTTTCCTTGCCCCGCGCCTGGACTTTGGCGAGCTCTGCGCGGAATGCAAGAATGTCTGCCTTGGTGATCCGGCTGACCTCCATCTCCCCGAAACGGGGAATCAACTGCTTGTCCAGATCAGACCGGATGACGATGCGGTGGGACTTCCTCCATTCCGGCTCCTTCTCTGCGTACCAGACATCAGCGAAATCCTTGAGCAGGGGCGTGGCGGCCTTGGCCACGTCTCCAATCGCGGACACTGCGGCGGCGATTGTTCCCTTTGCGACCGGCGGTTCGGCCCCTTCGGCAAACTTGGCGGCGTTTTTGCTGTTCGGGAAGAACCGCTGGTAGTCGAAGGTGCCGAGGGAGACTTCCTCTTCAAGCTTGTCAATCAACTTTTGAATGCGCTTCCGGTTTGCGGGCGTGTCGGTGAGCGAAGTTTGTTCGCGGCAGCGCTGGCCCCGGAAGTAAAAGTCGATGATGAGTGCCCCTGTACTCTTGCGAACCTGGATGCTAGCCATGGCAGATACCTCCCATGGTCATCTGGCTTGCGAAGGCTTTGTGGCAGCCGAGTTCCATGTCGCTATTAATGCGCCCGGTGACGTTTACGGCCTTCGGACGTTCCTGTACGGAGCGGGGGCTGTTCCTGACAACCATGGACAGTTTTGCTTTGCCATGGGGGGTATGAATGATTGACATATTGTTCTCCAGAAGTTGGATGGCGGTTATTTGTGGCTTCTGTCGGGAAACCTGTGCCTCTCGATGGCCGCCTGTTTCCCGGCATGGCTGAAGGCCAGGAACAGCGACCCAGAGTCCGCGCTAAAACCGAAACTACCCATGGCAAACGCCTCCGTTGGCCATCGGGATTGCGAGCGCATGGTGGGAGCCGAGTCCCATGTCGCTTTCAATTCGCTCCCAGATGTAGAGGATCTTCCGCCCACCGAAGGGGCGGATGTAGTGGGTTCCCTCAATGAGGACGCTGTCCTTCAGGCGATCCCGGATGGTCCTGGGGTCGTATTTGATCTTCTGGGACAGTTCTTCGGTGGTCAGATACGTGTGAGTCACGATGCACCTCGGTGTTGTTGGTGGGTTGTGTATGATGTGTATAAGTATCACACACAGCCTAGTATAGGCGTGACGTGAAGCCTGTCAAGTTATTTTGATAGAATTGGGCTTACTTTGAAGCGTGGAGGTGGCGATGCTTAGATTTCGCCTGAAGGAACTGGTGGCCGAGAAAGAATTCCGGGAAGACCGGGTCGTCACCATGGTTGAGGTCGCGAACGCGACGGGCATCCATCGGATGACGTTGTCGAAGCTCGCGAATCACAGAGGCTATAACCCTACGGCTGATGTGCTTGATCGGCTATGCAGCTATTTTGGCTGCCGGATTGAGCAGTTGGTCGAGCACATCCCTGACGCAGCGGTCACGGGAAGCAACACTCATTCGTGAATCTGGCGGGATAGGCGGCTACGGAAGGCAGTCACCGACCGGTCTCCGTTTGGTCACCGGGTAGTCACCGAATTTGGCAGAGGAAGCCGCACGACATTTGCTCTCTTTGGCGAGTCACAGGTTCCATCGGCGAGAGTTGAGGTCTGCTCTTGCGGAGTGTGGTGGCTAGGGATGCGTGAAAAAGCGACCAAGCGGCGATATTGCCTTCGGTATCTTATTAATTTTACGGGGAATATTTCGGGTGGCGCGCCCAGCTGGAATCGAACCAGCGACCCTTGGCTTCGGAGGCCAATACTCTATCCACTGAGCTACGGGCGCGTTGTGATGCAAAGAGCACAACTCATTTTACTGCACCTACTGGCTCCGAGTTCTGCTTTCGGAGGCCAATACTCTATCCACTGAGCTACGGGCGCGTTGGAGAACAAAAAGACGACGGAGACACTGTCGCCGGTCCGGGGGCGAGTGCCTGCCCGAACAAATGAGGGCGCATCATAGCGGGTTTTGGGCGCTTCGTCCATGCCGGATGTGGGTTTCCCTTACGCAGGTGCAGCAATATGTTTATACTCGCCGCTTTATGCGCTTAACCGAGGATTCCAGCATGCTGCAACTGCACTCCCGGAGCAAAGGCTCCGCCCTGACCGTCGTCATGACCCTCGTCGTCCTGCTGATCCTGGGCGTGGCCGCCATCATCGCCCGTCAGCCTTCCGCACCCCGCGGGCCGGACGTGGATGCTGCCGCTGAAAAGGCGTCCAGCCTGATTCAGCCCGTGGCGCGGGTGGAAGTGGTGGCTGCAGTAGTTTCGACTGGCCCGAAGACCGGTGAGCAGGTGGTGGATGCGGTGTGCGGTGCCTGCCACAAGTCCGGCGCCGCCGGTGCGCCCAAGATTGGCGACAAGGCTGCCTGGGCGCCCCGTCTCGGCCAGGGCCTGGATGGTCTGCTGAAGTCCGCCATCAGCGGCAAGAATGCCATGCCAGCCAAGGGCGGCAACCCGAACCTGTCCGACCTGGAACTGGGCCGTGCCATCGTCTTCATGGCCAACCAGTCCGGCGCCAGCTTCAAGGAACCCGCCGAGAAGAAGTAATACCCAGCGGCCCCGGGCCGCTCGGACATAAAAAGGCAGCTTCGGCTGCCTTTTTTGCGCTCTGGTGTGGCATATGCCCTTGTGCCAAGCCCCCGCTTCCAGCATCTTGCGAGCGCGTGCCCTGAAACTTCAAAGAAAGACGAACCATGTTTCTCATCGCCTTACTTCTGGCGCTGGTCGCCATCCTGCTGGGAGCCGTGGTGATTTTATGGCGCCGCCTGCGCAAACTGGAACGGCCCGCGAGCAAGCAGGATATGCCTGTGCCGACCCATCAGGCACCGCCGCCCCAAGTGGTTCAGGATGAACCGGACCCGGATGCGACGAAAGTGCATATTCGCCCCCCCCTGGCGACGATGGATGCCGTGCTGCGGCAACGGGAAGGGGGCACCCCGGTGAGCTCTGCCCGGGCGCACTTGGTGGGTTTGAGCGGGCGCCACAAAGGCCTGAGCTATGCCGTGGCGACGGCGGGCATCACGGTGGGGCGCAACCCGTCCTGTGACATCGTGATCGTCGACGGCCGCGTTTCCGCCCACCACGCCTGGATCGGCATCGTCGATGGCAAGAGCGTCTTGCGGGATCTCAAGTCCACCAACGGTACCTTCCTGAACGCCCACACCAACGAATCCGTCAGCGAGGCGGAGCTCGTCTCCGGCGACACGATTTTTTTCGGCGGCCACCAGGGCGACCAGTTCAGGTACTTGGTGGATTAGACAATTTCTAGGAAAGCCCCCCACCCTGCCCGCCAAAAACGTAGCGATTGCGGCAGGTCGGAACTTGTCACGACATAAGCCGTTGTCGGAACAAGTTCCGACCCACGACAGCTTATTTCCCGCCGAGCAGCGCCTTGAGATTGGCGAAGCGGGCGGTGGTCTCGGCCTTGTCGGGGATGCTTTCCTGTTGCTGTTTGCCGCCGCTCTTCTTGATGTCGCTGCCGTCGCCGGACATTTCGTCGATGAAGCGGCTGGGTTCGCAGGCGCGGGTTTCGCGGCCGGCTTTCCTGCGTTCGCAGTAGCTGACGCTCAGACTCTTCTGTGCCCGGGTGATGCCCACGTACATGAGGCGACGTTCTTCGGACATTTTCACTTCGTCCAGGGATTCCCGGTGGGGCAGGAGGCCTTCCTCCACGCCAACGAGAAAGACATGGCCGAATTCCAGGCCTTTGGAGGCGTGCAGGGTGGCCAGTTGCACCGCGTCCTGGTCCTCCGCCTCCTTGTCCAGCATGGAGATGAGGGCCACGCTCTGGGTCAGTTCCAGCAGGGTCTTGCCGTCCGCCTCACCCTTCTTGCCCAGCCAGCCGACAAAGGTCCGGACGTTTTCCCACTTGGTCTTGGCCTCCCGTTCGTCACAGTGGGTGTACAGCCAGCCCTCGTAGTCAATGGCGGTCAGCAGATCCTCCAGCAGCACGGCGGCCGGCTCGCTCTGGGCACGGTGCTCCATGCGGGTAATGAAGTTGCCGAATTCCCGCACCGCCTCCAGCTGTTTGTGGGGCACGTGGCTTTCGGCGCCGCTCTCAAAAGCGGCGTGGAACAGGCTCTTCTGCCGGTTGCCGGCATAATTGCCCAGGGCTTCCAGGGTGGCGGCGCCGATGCCGCGCTTGGGGGTCGTCACTGAGCGGATGAAGGCAGGGTCGTCGTCGCCGTTCACGATGAGCCGCAGGTAGCAAATGATGTCCTTGATCTCCGGCTTGTCGAAGAAGGACTGGCCGCCGGAGATGATGTAGGGCACCCGGTTGTTGCGCAAATGCTCCTCGAAGGCCCGGGCCTGGTGGTTGCCCCGGTAGAGGATGGCGTAATCCTGGAATTTGGTGCGGTGCTGGAACTTGTGGGCCATGAGTTTCATAACCACGGATTCCGCCTCGTGCTCCGCGTCCCGATTCACCGTGACGTTGATGGGGTCACCATGACCGTGCTCGGACCAGAGATTCTTGTCGAAAAGCTTTTCGTTGTGGGCGATGAGGGTATTGGCGGCCTTGAGGATGCGGCTGGTGGAGCGGTAGTTCTGCTCCAGCTTGATGACCTTCAGGTTCGGGTAGTCCCGCTGCAGCTGGCGCAGGTTCTCCACGTCGGCGCCGCGCCAGGCGTAGATGGCCTGGTCGTCGTCTCCCACCGCCGTGAAGGCGCCCCGGGCGCCGGCCAAGAGGTGCAGCAGCAGGTACTGGCAGCGGTTGGTGTCCTGGTATTCGTCCACCAGCAGGTAGCGGAGCTTGCCCTGCCAGCGGGTGAGAATCTCCGGGTGTTCCTGCCACAGCACCACCGGCAGGCGGATGAGGTCGTCGAAATCCACCGCCTGATAAGCCCGTAGCGCCCGTTCATAGTCGCCGTAGATGCCGGCGGCGGCCAGCTCCAGTTCGTCGTTGGCATGGCTGGCGGCAGAATCCGGCCCGATCATGGCGTTCTTCCAGGCGGAAATCTTCCACTGCAGACTTTTCAGGCGCGCCTTGTCCGCTTCCTTGGCCAGTTCCGCCACCAGGCCCAGGGTGTCGCTGGCGTCCAGGATGGAAAAGCTGGGTTTGAGAGAAAGGGCCTTGGCCTCCTGACGCAGGATCTTGGCCCCCAGGGCATGGAAAGTGGACACGTTGAGCCTGGACGCCGACTGCCCCTGCAGCAGCTTGCTCACCCGCTCCTGCATTTCCTTCGCCGCCTTGTTGGTGAAGGTGATGGCGGCGATGTGGGCCGGGTTCAAGCCGCAGGTCGTTACCAGGTGGGCGATCTTCTGGGTGATCACCCTGGTTTTACCCGAACCGGCCCCCGCCAGCACGAGCAGAGGCCCGTCCAGGTACTTGATGGCTTCGCGTTGGGGGGCGTTCAGGTGGGCGGACATGCTTTTGAGGGGCCAGAAGCTAGGGTGGGCTGGGGGCGGATTTTACCGCTGACGTGCGGAAATCGTAGGTCGGGCTTCAGCCCGACAAATGGCCTCCTCGGCGATCTTGTCGGGTTAAAACCCGACCTACGCCTGCGACTTACTGCAGCACCCCGAAGACCTTTTTCGCCAGGCTGCCAACGGCCTGGAGGGGATTGGCCCGGATGGCTTTTTCCTGTTCGGCGATCATGAGGAAGAGGCCATCCAGGGCCTTGTCGGTGACGTAGTCTTCCATGCTCTGCTGCTGCAGGCCGAAGCGCCGCGCCTGGTCCGCGAGCTGGTTGTATTGCGGCACCAGGCCCAGCTTGCCCACGGCCTTGACCACCACCGGGCGGAATTTGGCCCGCAGCGGGGTGGCGGTGCTGCGGCGGAAGTACTGGGTGGCCGCATCCTCTCCGCCGGTGAGCACGTCCTTGGCGTCCTGCACGCTCATTTTCTTGACCGCATCCACCAACAGGGGTTTGGCCTGGGTGACGGCGCTCTCCGCCGCCCGATTCATGGTGGTCACCAGTTCGTCCGCCTGGGCGCCCATGCCGAAACTGCGCATGAGGTTTTCCACCCGGGCCAGGTTCTCCGGCAGGGGAATCTTCACCTGGGGGTTGCCAAGGAAGCCATCGGTCTTGCCGAGTTTAAGTACCGCATTCACCGCGCCCTGGCTGAGGGCTTCCTTGAGGCCCCCCGCCGTGTCTTTTTCGCTCAAATCCCCCAGAGACAGTGCGGAGGCGGATGCCGAGATGACAAGGCCGACGAAAATGCCGAGAATGGCGCGCATTTTGATATTCCTCAGGAAAATACTCAGCCGGGAGGTGGCTTGGGGCAGGCAGCAGCCTATAGGAGTTTCCCCCGCCATGCCAGCACTGGCTTGATCCGTGTATGGCAGGGGCGAGGAACAAAAAAAATCCCGCCAATCGGCGGGAAATGACTTTTGTCTGATCGGGAAACCTGAGGGGAGGCAGGTATCCCGGGACTTGAGCCAGAGGAGGGATTGCAAACGCAGGCAGAGATTAAGGCGTGAAACCTGTTACAGCTGTAATCGTGTGTAAGGGAATGTGTTGCCACCCTTCGGTGGAACCATTCCCGTGTTTTTTGGAGAACCAAATTGTCCTATCTCAGAATCGCCGTGTCCCTGCTGACGCTGTCCCTGCCCCTGCTGGCCAGCGCCTTGCCCCTCAACCCGGACGTGCGTGCGGACACACTCGGCGCCACCATCTGCCAGGCGGGCTATACGCGCACGGTGCGGCCGTCCACCACCTACACGAATGGCGTCAAGAGGAAGCTGATGCGGGAAGCCGGCCTCGACCCCGCCCTGGTCCGGGACTATGAGCTGGACCACATCATTCCCCTGGCCCTGGGCGGCAGCCCCCGTGCCCTGGACAACCTCACGCTGCAGCCCTGGGAGGGAGAAGACGGCGCGAAGAAGAAAGACAAGCTGGAAGTGCGGCTGCAGAAGTGCGTCTGCGCGGGCGTGCTGGATCTGACGGAGGCGCAGGAGGCCATCAGCGCGGACTGGCAGGAAGCCGCCCGCCACTACTCCCGCCTGCATTGCGGCAAGCGCCGGGGCTGACGTCTCAGTACAAGATGGTGATGTCGTCGAAATCGAATTCAGCGAGTTCCAGCCCCGCGCCGTCGTCATCCTTGCCCAGCCATTCTTCTTCCTGCAGCTGCTTCAGGTGGAAAACCGGGAAGGGCTGAAGGTGCGGGATGCGTCGCAGGGCTGCGTCGAGAAACCCCGGGGTCAATGTCTTCTGAATCAGGGCCATGGCGTCCGTCTCCTGGGGGCTTGTATATGGCACCCACTGTAGCGGGGACAGGAAAACCCGCCCGTGAAGTAGGTCACGAATAGCCTTCCGGGGATACGCCGCGAAAGAGATAGTGCGGAGCCAGGTCAACCCCGGCGGAGGCTGCGCGTTTCTAATCCCGTAGGTAGTGCAATACCCCAACCCCCGAATGGAGAAAAACATGAAAAAACTGACCCTGTTGTGCGCATCCCTGCTGGCCCTGTCCGGCGCCGCCTTCGCCCAAATGCCCGCCCCCGCCGCTGCCCCGGCACCCATGGTCCAGGCTGCCCCGGCTCCCCAGGCCATGCCGGAACGCCCAGTCAAGAAGCACAAGACCATGAAGAAGCATTCCCACAAGAAGCATCATCACCACAAGCGTCACGCCAAGAAGGCCGCCATGTAGTGGTCGCCTGACGCCTTCGGGCGTCATGGTTGGAAAAAAATGAGGGTGGAGGGCTTTGGCCTCCTACCCTCATTTTTTTGCCACTGGAGGGCGGTGCTCTGTAGATACTCTGTTCGTCGTCCAGTTATTTCAGGCTTGCGAAGCCCTCTCCCCCTCACCATAAAATTTCCCGAACCCCTTTTGCCCCGGACAATGGCGTAAACCCCACAACCGCCGACGGACCCATCCCGCTGATTCAAAAGGCCTCCCCGCCTGGCATCCGTCTTGCATCGGCCTTTCCTTCTGGAGGAATGCCGATGAAAACTTATCTCGACTGGTCCGCCTACGACACCTACGGCCTGGGGGACGCCTACGCCGGAATTCCGGCCACCGGGGGCAACTACGCCAAGGCCGTGGCGGTGTGTATGAACAACCGCCAGTGCCAGCGGGAAGGCAAGGGAGTCATGTGCCCCAGCTACCGCATCAGCGGCGACCCGGCCCATTCCACCCAGGCCAGGGTGCTGGCTTTCAAGGCGGCCCTGAACGGCGAACTGGGGGACGCGCCCTTCCTGCATCCAAAGCTCGCGGAAGCCATGGATCTCTGCGTGTCCTGCAAAGGCTGCAAGAAGGAATGTCCCAGCGCCGTGGACATGACGCTCATCAAGACCGAATACCTGGCCCAGCGGAACGCCGTTGCCGGCGTACCCCGCCGCGCCCGGCTCTTCGCCGCACTACCGCGCTGGCTGCACCGCCGCCGCGACCTTGTGCGTACCTTGGTGAAGCTGCACAAGCACTGGCCGGCCCTGGCGAAGCTGGGGGAGAAGTTCCTGGGCATCAGCGCCCGGCGGCGTATCGCCGAGCCCACAGCCCGTGCCTGGACGCCGCCCACTCCCGCCACCAGCAGCGCACGAGGCCCAGTGTTGCTGTTCGTGGACACATTCACCCATCACTTCGAGCCGGAAATCGCCGAGGCCGCCCTGGCGGTGCTGGCGGCCGGGGGCTATGCGGTGCAGGTTCTGCAAGCGGCGGCCACGGACGCGGAAGCTTCCCGCCCCCTCTGCTGCGGACGTACCTATTTGTCCAACGGCATGGTGGAAGAAGCCCGGGCGGAGGCCCAACGGGTCATGGCGGCCCTGGCCCCTGCCATCGCCGCCGGCATCCCGGTGGTGGGCCTGGAACCCTCGTGCCTGCTGGCCCTGCGGGATGAGTTCTACAGTCTGGGGCTGGGTGGGGAGCAGGTGGCCAAACTGGGCAAGCAGGCCTTCCTGTTGGAGGAGTTCCTCATGCGGGAAATGAACAAGGGCCTGAAACTGCCCCTGAAACCCATCCACCGCGCCAAGGCCCTGGTGCATGGCCATTGCCACCAGAAGGCCTTCGGTGCCATGAAGTCCGTGAAGAAGGTACTCGGGGCCATTCCGGACTTCGAATTCGACATCGTGGACGCCAGTTGCTGCGGCATGTCCGGTAGTTTTGGCCTGGAGGCCGAGCACTTCGAAGCCTCCATGCAGATGGGGGAACTGGCCCTCTTGCCGGCTGTCCGCGCCCTGGCCGCCGACGCCCCCGTCATCGCCGACGGCTTTTCCTGCCGCCATCAGATCCAGGACGGTACCAGCCGCCGGGCGATGCACGTGGCGCTACTGCTCAGGGAGGCCCTGGCGCTTCCGGATGCAACCCTTGCCCCCAAACCCGAGTAAATCATGAAAAAGCAAACCATGACCGTGAAGAAGCGCCCGAGCCTCAAGCCCCGCACCATCGGGGTGGTTCGCACCGATGCGGACGGCTTCGCCGACAATACCGCCAAGGCCCTCGTCATCCTGGAACTGTCGCGCCGGGAAATCGACAGCGGCAACATTGCCGGCGCCCTGGAAAGGCTGCATGTGCTGACCGACAGCGCGGAAAATGTGCTGCGCTACAAGGCGTCGCTGATCTTCCAGGTCACGGGCTATGACGCGGACTCGCGGGAGCTGCCGGAGATTCCCGCCGTGCGGCAGTTCTTCCAGGCCCTGGTGGCGGAATGGCCCCACTGGTTCTGGTTCCTGCCGCCCCACGTGGGCCTGGAGGAACTGCTGCTGTCGCTGCTCTGCCCGGTCACCGTCGTGCGGGGTCCGAAGGGGCTTTGCCGGGTCGACTTCAATGATCCGGCGGACCGCGTGCGGGCCTGGGAGGACTTGCAGGCTCGCACGCAAGCCCTCTTCCTTGCCTATGCCATCCCCCAGGAAGCGGCAGACTTTAGGCCTTAATCCTTAAAAAGGCAGTTGACTAAACGCCGAGGCGCAGAGGCGCCGAGAAAACAAAGACATGGCAAAGAATTTGGCCTTCACCAAATGGGTGAAGCGCGTTACGTTGCCAAGTTCTTGTTTTTCCTCTGCGTCTCGGCGTCTCGGCGTTTCAAACAGAGTTTTTTAGGATGAAAAAGCCACAGCGGGGCGCTTCCATGACAAACAGTCTGAGGGTATTTTCCGCTCCCTTGTGGCCCGTCCGCCAAAGCAGGCGCCCGCTCCTCGGCATCATCGGCATCTTTCTGGTCAGCCTTGCCGCAGCCGACGCCGGGGCTGCCAGTCACGAGCCGCCTGGCCCCTCGCCGGCACTGCCTGCCGCCCATGAGCTTTCTCGCGCTGCTGATTTTGAAGCGGAATCTGTGTCCGCAGAAGCGAGGCACCTGACCAACTGGGTTCTGCATTCGGAGAACAACAAGGGCATGCCGTTTGTGATTGTGGACAAGGCGAACGCCAAGGTCTTTCTGTTCAGTGGCAATGGGCGACTGCGGGGGGCGGCTCCCGCGCTTCTGGGCTTGGCCCGGGGCGACGATTCCGTACCTGGCATCGGTGACCGCAAGCTGTCAACTATTCTCCCGGAGGAACGCACGACCCCGGCGGGGCGCTTCGTCGCTGCACTGGGCCCCAATCTTCTGGGGCAGACCGTGCTCTGGGTAGACTACGACGCCGCCATCTCCCTGCATCGGGTGTTGACCAGCAAACCCGAGGAGCGCCGCCTGGAGCGCTTGCGCTCAGCGAGTCCCCTCGAGCATCGCATCACCTACGGCTGCATCAATGTGCCGGCAAGGTTCTACGACAAGCTGGTGCGGCCGACTTTTTCCCGGACGAACGGCATCGTCTATGTGCTGCCGGAAACCCGCTCCGCCCGAAAGGAGTTCGCCTCCTACGACCCGGCGTTATTGGATGGGAAAGCTTCGGGAAATAACCGGCCTCAGTGAGTTTCTTTTCGTCAGATAGGAAGCCGTTCGCAACCGGTATCTCATCGTGGCCTTTGAATTTCCTCTGCTGGGATATGCCGGGTAACCCCTTCAGGCTATCGTTCGAACTTTGGGCAGGCCGATACGGAACAGGGTTCCCTTCCCCTCTTCGCTGGAGACCTCCAGCCGTCCGCCGTGGCGTTTGACGATGATGTCGTGGGATATGGACATGCCCAGGCCCGTGCCCTGGCCGACAGGCTTGGTGGTGAAAAAGGGTTCGAAAACCCGGCGACAGACTTCTTCCGGCATACCCTTGCCCGTGTCTTCGATCTCGAACCAGACAAAATCCCCTTCTTCCCGTGAGCGCAGGGTGATGCGGCCATATTTGACGATGGCCTGGGCGGCGTTGACCAGAATGTTCATGAAAACCTGCTGTATCTGGGAGGGGACGCAGGGCACCAGGGGAATCCGGCCCAGATCCTGCACCAGCTCGGCCTTGTACTTGATTTCGTTCCACACCATGCTGAGGGTGCTGTCCAGGGCGGCGTTGAGATCGGCTTCCTGGAAGCCAAGCTCGTTCGTGCGGGAAAAGCCCTTCAAGTCCGCCACGATTTTCCGCACCCGGTCCAGTCCCTCCTGGGACTCCCGCAACAAGGCCGGCAGATCCTCCCGCAGGAACGCCAGGTCGGCGTGCTGAGTTGCTGCCTCGATACAGCGGGGGTCGCCGGTTTCATGGGCAGCCATGAGAATGAACAACTGTTCCACGTAGGTCGTCAGCGTACCCAGGTTGGAACTGACGAAGCCGATGGGGTTATTGATTTCGTGGGCGACCCCGGCGGCCAGCTGGCCGATGGTGGCCATCTTGTCCGACTGGAGGAGTTGCCTCTCCGCCTGTTCGATTTTTTCCAGCAAGGACGCCAGGGCCTTGCGGTCGCTCTCCAGTTCCCGATTACGCAGGTTCAGCACCGCCGTGCGTTCCTCGATGCGGGCTTCCAGTTCCGTATTGGCACTGGCCAATGCGTCCCGCTGCAGTTCCAGGGCCTCATGGGCTTTCCGCTCTTCGGCGAGGGCCTGATCCCGCTGCCCCATGGCGCTGTGGGTGCGTAGGGAGGTGAGGACGGAGAAATAAATCTTGTCCGCCGTCAGCTCGGACTTCAGCCGGTAACCGTCGATCTCGTGGCGGGCAATCACCTCTCGTTGGGGGGCGTATCCGGGTTGCCCGGTGAGGAGGATGATCTGCACGCTATGACGTCCCAGATCCTCCCGTACGTAACGGACCAGGTCCAGGCCGGCCTGCTCGGTTTCCATGACGACGTCCAGCAGTATGAGGGCGATATCCGGCAGGGCCACCAGCCATTGCCGGGCCTCGGCGGCGGAGTTCGCGTCTAGAATTTCCAGGCGCCGGCCGCAGGCCTCCATGCCCTGCAGCGCCAGACCCACGACCGCATGGATGTCCGGTTCGTCATCCACTACGAGCACCTTCCAGGCGGGGGCGGGGGAGGGGGGCGGGATCTCCGGTTCGGGGGCGAACAGACCCAGGAATTCGTCCTGATTCATCATGGTCTCTGTGTCTCCGCAAAGCCCTGCTCAGGGGCGGCTACCTGTCGTCAGCCATTCAAGGATGACATCGAACATCTGATCCGGGTCAATGGGCTTGGGCACGTGGTCGTTCATGCCGGCTTGCAGGCAGGCCTGCCGGTCTTCGGCAAACGCATTGGCCGTCATGGCCAGAATGGGCACGGTGCCATAGCCCGGCAGGCGCCGGATGGCCCGGGTAGCGTCGATGCCATTCATTTCCGGCATCTGCATGTCCATCAGCACCAGGGCATAGGGGGTCCGGCTCGCCATGTCCACCGCCTCCCGACCGTTTTCCGCCAGATCCACATTGAGCCCCACGTCCGCGAGGAGTTCCGTGGATACTTCCTGGTTGATGGGTTCGTCTTCTGCCAGCAGGATGCGGGTGCCGGTGAAACGCTGGCGGATTTCCGTCTCGGCGGCCGTGGCCGCTGGCGTCTGGATTGCTTCCGGCGACGTCACGGTCTTGGAAAGGCGCACGGTGAACCAGAAAGTGCTGCCACGACCCGGTTCACTATGCATGCCGATGGCACCCCCCATGAGGGCCGCCAGGCGCTTGCTGATGGCCAGGCCCAGGCCCGTGCCGCCATAGCGCCGGGTCATGGAGCCGTCGGCTTGCTCGAAGGCGGTGAATAGCCGGGGCTGGTCCTGGGGCGCGACGCCGATGCCCGTGTCTTCAACCTCATAGCGCAACAGTACGCCGCTCCAGTTGTCCTCCTCGACCCGCACCCGCAGGGTGATGCGGCCGCGCTCGGTGAACTTCACCGCGTTGCCCGCCAGATTGACCAGGATCTGGGTCAGGTGCAGCGGGTCACCCACGAAGGCCTGCCGTGCCAGATCTTCCGGCAGGTCGATGACAAGGTTCAGGCCCTTTTCCGCTACCTTGTGACCGATGAGGCTGGTGAGGTTCTCGTGCAGGGTGCCCAGGCGGAAACTTACTTGCTCCAGCGTCAGCTTCTCCGCTTCGATCTTGGAGATGTCCAGAATGTCGTTGATGACCGACAGCAGGTGCTGGGAGGCCTGCTCCACCTTTTCCAGTTGGCCCTTGAGGCGCGCGTCGGTGGCATGGCGCAGGGCCATGCCGGTCATGCCCATGATGGCGTTCATGGGGGTGCGCAATTCGTGGGACATGTTGGCCAGGAAGCTACTCTTGGCCCGGTTGGCCGCCTCCGCTGCGTCCCGGGCCTGGATAAGTTCTGCCTCGAACTGCTTGCGCAGGCTGATGTCGTTGTAAAAGGCAATGAACCAATCGTGGTCGGGATTGCGGTGCAGGTAGGTGGTGATCTCCACCGGATAGAAACTGGCGTCTTTGCGGCGATGCAGGGTTTCCACCCGGAAGGGCTTGCCACTCTCCCGCATGTCCCGCGCCAACTGGTCCAGGGCCGCTGTGGGGAATTCCAGATTGACATCCAGAATCCGCAAAGCTTTCAGTTCCTCCCAGGTGTAGCCCAACTGCCGGCAGGCCTCCTGGTTGGCGTAGAGGAAGCGGCCGTCCCGCACGTCATTCCAGGCCACGCCTATGCCCACCCGGTCCATGGCGAACAGGGTGTTCTGCAGACTTTCGTTGGCATCTTCCAGGGCGTTGGTGCGCTGGGCCACCAGACTTTCCAGATGCTGGCGATGGCGCACCAGTTCTTCCTCCATGTGCTTGCGCTCGGTGATGTCGGTAGACACGCCGCACAGGCCCCAGATGTTTCCCCCATCGTCGTAGAGGGGCGACTTTACTTCCCAATAAATGCGCCGGGAACCGTCTGCTTGTTCCACCGCCACTTCCTCCTGGTTTTCTGCCCCCCCCAGTACCCGGTCGTCAATTTCTCTCAGGTGCTGGACGGCTTTGGGCGGGAAGAATTCCGCATCGTTACAGCCCACCAGGCTTTTTGCCGTCCGGCCAAATAGCTCCAGCGTGATCTGGTTGGCATAGACATAGCAATGCTCCCGGTCTTTCAGGTAGATATAGGAGGACACCCGGTCCATGGCATTCAGGAAGCGTCGCGTTTCCTCCAGGGCTGACTCCTTCGCCAGCATGGCCTGGTGGGTACGCAGGGCGGCAAAGACGGAGACGAAGATCTTGTCCGTGGTCAGTTCGGATTTCAGCCGGTAGCCGTCAATCTCATAATCCTGTACCACCTGTCGTTGAGGCGCATAGCCGGGCTGGCCGGTCACCAGGATGATCTGGATGTTGCGCTTGCCCAGGCGCTCCCGCACATGGCGCACCAGTTCCAGGCCGGCCTGTTCGGACTCCATCACCACGTCCAGCAGGATGAGGGCGATGTCCGGGTGTTGCTCCAGGCGGAGGCGGGCCTCGTTGGCCGAAACGGCGTCCAGGATTTGCAAGCTGCGGCCATTTACCACCACATCCGAGAGGGCCATGTGCAGGGCAGCATGAATATCCGGCTCGTCATCCACCAGCAGCACTTTCCAAACTGGGAGCGCTGCCCTGGTGCCGACTTTATCGGGCTCGGGCGCAAACAGGCCCAGGAAATCGTCTTGGTCATTCATGACGCGTGTCCTCTGTCCTTCGGTGCGGCACCCGGATCAGGAATTCCACCCCGGTGCCGGGTTCGCTCCTGCACTGGATGCTGCCACCCAGGCGGTGGGTGATCAGGTTGTACACCAGATGCATGCCCAGGCCCATGCCCCTCTGCAGATCGGTGGTGAAGAAGGGATCGAAAACGTGCTCCCGAACTTCCGGCGCCAAGCCCACTCCGTCGTCCCGATAGTCCACCGTCAGCATGTCCCCGTCCTCCCGGACCGCGATGTCGATGCGACCTCCGTCCCGGTCGCGAAATCCATGTTTCAGGGAGTTGGAAATGAGATTCATGAATATGCTGGCCCAGTCTCCCGCCACGCTCCAGGCCGTGAGATCCGGCGGGCAGCGTATGTCCACCGTCACATGGGCGGGTTCCAGCCGCTGGCCGAAGGACTTGAGCACATCAAACAGGCAAGCCCGCAGCTGCAGGGGGGCAGATACCAGGGCCTTGCCCTGCACCGCTACCTGCCGGAAGGCATCCACCAGTTGGCCGATGCGTTCCAGATTCTTGTGGATGAGTCCCGTGCAGGTTTCGGCGTCTGCCAGGTATTTCTGCAGATCCGACTGGGTCATGGTGCGGGCTTTGAAGCGCTCCGCCAGCCGCCGGGTATGTCCCTCCAGGGTGCTGGAGGAAGCCAGGCTAACCCCCAGGGGCGTACTCACCTCGTGAGCCACGCCGGCTACGACGATGCCCAGAGAGGCCATTTTTTCTGCCTCAAGGAGGCGCTGGCGGTTGCGGGCATTCTCGATGGATAGCCCGCACACGCCGGTCACCGCCAAGGCCAGGTTGAGATAGCGCTGGTGGTATTCCGGGAAGGCCAGCCCCTCCATTGCCAGCAGGCCCAGCAGCGTTTCCCCATGCCGAATACGCAGCAGGAAGCCCTTGCGGTCTTCCAGCCAGGCGTAATCCGTCTGCAGGCTGGTGAGGCGTTCCTGCAGGGCGGGTGGAACGGCTTCTGTCCGGCCCGCCACACCGTTTTCGACCGGCAGATAATGCAGGGCGGCGGGGGCGAACAACATCTGGAACATGTCCTGGATGGCGGCGATGGCCTCCGCCTCCGACTGGGTACGGGCCAGACCCTGCAGCAGGTCCATGGCGGCCACGTGGTCCGCCAGTTCTGCCCCATGCCGGCGCTTGGCCTCGGCCTGTTGCGAAAGCGCGGTCTCCGTCCGCCATTCCTGCACCCGGTGGGCCAGCCGCAGCCTGGCGGTGTCCAGCCCCACGGCGAGTCGGCGGGCCGGCAGCTTCAGCACCGCTGCCAGCTCTTCCAGGCGGGTGCTGGCGGCGGGGTCCATACCCGTGTCCAGATAGACCAGCTCTTTGGCGAATTCCCGGAAGCACTCGCCGGCCAGCTCCGGGGTGAAGCCCAGGGCCGCCAAACGGGCGGGCCAGTTGGCCAGCCAGATGGGGGTGATCAGATAGCCGCCGCCGGAGATGGCCTCATCCACCAGGGTTTCCCCGGCGATGAGATGGAAACACTGGGTAAGGGGCTGGATGCGCACCGGGGGGCAGCCGGCGGGCGCCGTGCCCAGCCCCCCCAGGCAGGCATTCCCCAGCAGCAGCACCTGACTGCAGTTTTCCGGCAGGCGGGCCACCACCTCGTCCCAACTGAGGGGCGGGTGGCCGCAGCGGGCCGGAATGGCCTGAACGACCACGTCGTCCCAGGCTTCGGCCTGCACGGCCGCCGCCAACTCCGGACGGAAGTTGGCGCAGGTGAAAATGCAGAGAATGGGTTTGCCCATGGCGGTCTCGCGGTTCAGGAGGTTCCGTCCCAGCCATCCACCCAGTCCAGTGGGTAGGCACCCCAACGATCCACCGCCGCCCGGATGGCCAGTAGCACCTTGTCCGGTACCTGCCAGGGAACCTCGCCATGATTCTCTCCCAGCAAGAGCCCGCCACCCTGGCCGGCCCGGGCAATGGCCCGCTTCACTTCCAGTTCCGCCTGTTCCGGCGTCCAGCGCCGCATCTCGATGCAGTTCAGGTTGCCCAGCAGGGATACCCGGCGATTCGCTGCTGCCTTGAGTTCTGCCAGATCTTCCAGGGCGCTGACACCCACCAGCGCCGTGCCGGTATCGGCGATGTCGGCCAGGATGGGCAGGCCCCGTCCCGAGGCCAGGTGGGTGGCGGTCGGTCCCTTGATGAGGGCCAGGGTGCGCTTCGCTACCACTTGTCCGGTCTTCAGGTACATGTCCCGGGGAATGATGGTGGTGGAGGAAACCGGGTCGAAATAGCAAATAGCCGTGGCTCCAGCGGCGAGCTGGGCGTTGGACCACTCGACACAGAAGGCGATATTGGCTTCCATGAGGCGCTCGAAACGTGCCGGCTGCTCAAACAGCAGGCTCAGGTAGCCCTCGAAACCCATTTGCATCACCGGCAGGGAGAAGGGCGAGATGGCCACACCGATGATGGGCACCGTGTCGCCGACCCTTGCCTTCAGACCCCGCAGGGTTTCCAGCACCCGCTGCAGGGGCGGGGCGTCGGCCACGGCGGGGGGGCTCAGGCGGTCGATATCTTCCGGCTTCTGAATGATCGGTGAGCCGCAAAGCGGTGGTCCGTCTTCCGAATAAAGGGTGCTGCCGCCCCAGGCCTCGATCTCGATGGCGGCGTAAAAGAAGCCGTAGAGGCAATCGGAACGGTATTTCGCCAGCAGGCGCATCTGGCCTTCGATGACGTTTTGCGCTCGGGCGTAGTAGTCCTGGATGGACAGGCCCAGCTCTCGGGCGCCTTGCATTGAAGTCAGCAGGAACAGAGGCACCCGATCCGGTTCCTGTTGCCCCAGGGCCGTCAGGGTGCGTTGCATGGAATTCATGGCAGGTGTGCTCATTGCAGTTCTCCCATCCAGCGCTCGACGATGGTGACCGCGTCGGCGGCACTCACGCCCATGGCGTCCGCCCCCATTTCCTGCCAGAGCTGCCGGTCGAACTGGAAGGGGGCGCCTCCTACCACGATGCGGATATCGGGCCGGGCCGCTTTCAGACGGGAACACACGTCCTTGACCTTGAGGGCCGAGGGCAGAATGAGCACGGAAATCAGGAGTACCCGGAGCTTGTCTGCTATGGCCCGGGCCACCAGTTCATCGACTTCCATGCGGCCGTAGTCGAAAAGTTCGAAGCCGCTGGCCCGCATGACGGAGTAGACAATGCGCTTGCCCAGCATGTGGAAATCGTTCAGAACGACGATGGCGGAGCGGGGCTGGTGCTTGCGGTCCGGGTCGCTGGGCGGCAGCGCCTTCTCAACCAATTCTTCGCAGAAGCGGCCGCTCATATAGACCTGGGAGAGGGCCACCAGGCCCGCCTCCCAATCCGCCCCTACCTGCTCCAGGGCCGGCACCACCACCTTTTCCACTGCGGCAATGGGGCTGAGATCCTGCTGCGCCTGGGTGAAAAGCAGGCCAGCCTCGACCCGATCCAGCATCAGCAGCGCGTCCTTGAAGGGTTTTACGAGTTCATGCATTCCGCTCTCCACTCATCGCCGGGCTTCCCGTCACCAGACGGCCCATTTTTGATCTACACCCGGCTGTAACGGCCAGTATGAGAAAATCTGTGAGGGCAAAAAGCGGATTCTTGATCTGGCTCAATTCACTGCCGGGCACGGTGTTGCGGTGTGCCGGCTCAAACCCTGTAGTCCGGCCTGCGCAAGATGCGCCATCCCTTCCTTGGAGTACCCATGCGATCTACCCGAGCAACAGCCGCCATCGCCCGTCTGAACGGGCGTAGCGAAGGTCGTCACTACGCCCTGGTTCTCCTGGGCTCCGGCCTGTTTAAATTGCGCGAACGGAGCGAGGGAAGCGAGAAGGAAATCTCGGAGGCCTTGCCGCTGGAAGACTTCGTGAAGCTGGTGGACTCCCTGGGGCCACAGAAAGTACGCCGCATGACAAAAAACGATGTGGCCTTTGCGAAACAGCTGCTCCGCAAACCCGGGGCGTAAGGTCTTGTTTTACAGAGGTCTGGCTGCTCAGGCCTTGGCAGCTGTGGCGTGCCAGAGGCGCAACTGGTCTACAGACATTTTGTCCTTCAGAGGCAAGACCATGCGCGCTCCGGCGAAATTCTCGGACACCGTGTAGTCGCTGACCGTCACGACGGTGGGAATGCCCGCCGCCAGACTGGCAGCCAGTCCGTGGGAGGAGTCTTCCACCGCCAGGCAATCCCCGGGGGGCAGGTCCAGCGCCGCCAACACATGCTGATAAATGTCTGGCGCCGGTTTTTTCGCCTTGATGGTGTCGCCCGAGGCGATGACGGCAAACCAGGTGTCGGCATTCGGCCCCAGGTTGGCCCGCAACAGGCCGACGATGTTGTTTTTTGTGGAACTCGAGGCAATCGCCAAGCGCAAGCCTTCAGTGCGGGCTTCGCAGATCAACTGTCCAATATCTCCCCGCAGGCGGATGCTGCCTGACGCCAGCAGTTCCTGGTAGTAGGTGGATTTGAGGGCATGGATACGATCGAGCAGGGCCTCGAAATCCGGCCGCGCCCGGGTGGCCGGGTCGAATTTCTCCGCATAGTGGCGGATGCGTTCCCGCCCGCCGGTGACATCCAGCAGAGAGCCGTAGAAATCAACATCCCAGTGCCACTTCAGCCCTGCTTCGGCGAATGCCCGGTTGAAGGCAGGCCGGTGGCCATCTCGTTCGGTATCGGCGAGGGTTCCGTCCACATCGAAAATCAGTGCGCGCAAGGTCATGATTGGTGGTCCGCGGATGACAGTGGGGGAAAGTTTAGCCTGTTTTTACCCTTGCTGATATCAGGTCTATTTATCGCCCAGCAAACATGGTGCTAGACTGCGCGACAAACGTGTGCCGAGCCTCTCGCCAGTTTCCGGTGGGGCCAAGGTGCCATACCGCGAGGAGGCAAGAAGTCTTGAAACCCACCGATATAGGTGCGCCCGACTATTTTCACAAGGTCGTGGATTGCCAGTGGGCCTGTCCGGCCCATACCCCCGTCCCCGAGTACATCCGCCTGATCGCAGCGGGTCGTTTCGGGGACGCCTACATGATCAATTGGCGCTCCAATGTCTTCCCAGGCATTCTCGGCCGGGTCTGTGACCGGCCCTGCGAGCCGGCCTGCCGCCGGGGCCGGGTGGACAAGGAGCCGGTGGCCATATGCCGTCTCAAGCGCGTCGCCGCCGACTACAAGGAAGACATCCACGCTCGCCTGCCGGTGCCGCTGCCCAAGAATGGCAAGCGTATCGCTTGCATCGGCGCGGGGCCGGCCTCCCTCACGGTAGCCCGGGACCTGGCGGTATTGGGTTATGCGATGACCCTCATCGACAACGGCAAGACGCCCGGCGGCATGATGCGCAGCCAGATTCCCAAGTTCCGCCTGCCGGACAGCGTCATTGACGAGGAATGCGCCTACATCACCGATCTGGGGGTGGAAACCCGTTACGAGACCTGGGTCACCAGTCTGAAGGACGTGCTGGCGGAAAACTGGGATGCGGTGTTCGTCGGTACCGGCGCCCCCCGGGGTCGGGATGCGGACGTGCCGGGCCGTCAGGAAGCGGCCGCCCACATCCACATCGGCATCGAGTGGCTGGCCAACGTGGCCTTCGGCCATGTGAACAAGATTGCCAGGCGCGTCATCGTCCTGGGGGGCGGCAATACCGCCATGGACTGCTGCCGTTCCGCCCGTCGCTTAGGGGGCGAGGACGTGAAAGTGGTGGTGCGTAGCGGCTTCGAGGAAATGAAGGCCTCACCCTGGGAAAAGGAAGATGCCATCCACGAGGGTATCCCCATCCTCAACATGCTGGTGCCCAAGGCGTTCCAGCACGATAAGGGCAAGCTCCTCGGCGTGTCCTTCGAGAAGGTGCGCGCCGAATATGACGCCAAGGGCCGTCGTAGCCTGCTCCCCACTGGCGAGCCGGACGTTTTCATGGAATGCGACGAGGTGCTGGTGGCCATCGGCCAGGAAAACTCCTTCCCCTGGATCGAGCGGAACCTGGGGGTGGAGTTCGACAAGTGGGGCATGCCGGTGTTGGACGCGACTACCCTGCAATCCACCTTGCCCCGGGTGTTTTTCGGTGGCGACGCGGCTCTGGGACCCAAGAACATCATTACCGCCGTGGCCCAGGGCCATGATGCGGCGATTTCCATCGATCTGTTCTGCCAGGGTCGAGACGTGGGCAAGCGCCTGCCGCCGACGGTGAATCTGGTCAACCAGAAGATGGGTATCCACGAGTGGATCTACGACAACCAGGTGTCCGAGGAAGCCCGTAAAAAAGTGCCCATGAAGCCCCTGGCGGCGGCCCTGGCGGACATCAAGCTGGAATTGGAGCTGGGTTTCGATCCTATGCTGGCTCTGGCGGAAGCGGAGCGCTGCCTCAACTGCGACGTGGAGACCGTATTCACGGCCAAGACCTGCATTGAGTGCGACGCCTGCGTGGATATCTGCCCGACCGAGTGCATCACCTTCACCGTCGGTGGCGAGGAGGAAGACCTGCGCACCCGGCTGAAGGCCCCGGCGAAGAACCTGGACCAGTCCTTGTATCTGGCGGACGGCCTGAAGACGGGCCGCGTCATGGTCAAGGATGAAAACATCTGCCTGCACTGCGGCATGTGCGCCGAGCGCTGCCCGACGGGCGCCTGGGACATGCAAAAATTCCTGCTATTGACGGCGCATGCCGGCGCGGAGGTACCCCGGACATGAGCACCCCTATCACACGCTGCAACGACTTCGTCATCAAGTTTGCCAACGTCAATGGCTCTGGTTCGGCTTCCGCCAATGAGTTGTTCGCCCGCTCCATCATGCGCATGGGCGTGCCGATTTCGCCGCGTAACATTTTTCCGTCCAACATCCAGGGCATGCCCACCTGGTACGAAATGCGCGTTTCCGCCGCCGGTTGGCTGGGCCGTCGCGGCGGCTGCGACCTCATGGTGGCCATGAATCCCCAGACCTGGGACCGGGACGTGGCGGAAATCGACAGCGGCGGCTATCTCTTCTACGACTCCACCAAGGCCTTGCCCCACGCCAAGTTCCGTGATGACATCACGGTCATCGGTGTGCCCCTGATGGAGATGTGCAACCGGGAGTACGCGGATGCCCGGCAGCGCCAGTTGTTCAAGAACATCATGTACGTGGGCGCTCTGGCGGCCCTGCTGGACATCGATTTTGCCTCCCTGGAAAAGCTGATTTCCGAGCAGTTCCGCGGCAAGGACAAGCTCATCAATGCCAACATCAATGCCCTGAACATCGGCTACAAGTACGCCAAGGACCATTTCCCGTGCCCCATCGGCCTCAAGGTCGAGGCGTCGGATGGCGTGGGCGACAAAATTTTCATCGACGGCAACAGCGCCTGCGGCTTGGGGGCCGTGTATGGCGGCGCCACGGTGGCAGGCTGGTATCCCATCACGCCGTCCACTTCGGTCATCGAGTCCTTCAGCAGCTATTGCCGCAAGTACCGCACCGATCCGGACAATGGCCGCTCCCGTTATGCCATCGTCCAGGCAGAAGACGAACTGGCCTCCATCGGCATGGTCATCGGTGCGGCCTGGAACGGTGCAAGAGCCTTCACCGCCACCTCCGGCCCCGGCATTTCGCTCATGCAGGAATTCTTTGGCCTGGCCTATTTTGCCGAGATTCCGGCGGTGATTTTCGACGTGCAGCGGGGTGGCCCCTCGACTGGCATGCCGACCCGCACCCAGCAGTCGGACCTGTTGTCCTGCGCCTATGCTTCCCACGGCGACACGCGGCACGTCATGCTCTTCCCGGAAGATCCCTACGAGTGCTTTACCCTGGGCGCCCAGGCCTTCGACCTGGCGGAACGCCTGCAGACGCCGGTGTTCGTCATGCTGGATCTGGACATTGGCATGAACGAGCGCCTGTGCAAGCCCTTCGACTGGGACGATTCCCGGCGCTATGATCGCGGCAAGCTCATGCGTTATGAAGACCTGGAATCCGGCAAGAACTTCGGTCGCTACCTGGATGTGGATGGCGACGGCATTCCCTACCGCACCATTCCGGGCACCCACCCGAGCAAGGGCGCCTTCTTCACCCGGGGCACCACAAGGAATGCCTACGCCAAGTACAGCGAAGCCGGCACGGATTACGTCTACAACATGGAGCGCCTGCGCCGCAAGCTCGATACCGCAGCCGCGCTGGTGCCGGCGGCCATCCCCCGGCTCGCCGCCGAGCCGACGCGCTACGGCGTGATCCACTACGGTTCCACCAGCCCGGCCATGGCGGAAGCCAGCGCCCAACTGGAAGCGGAGGGTTTCCAGGTGGACAGCCTGCGGGTCCGTGGCTTCCCCTTCGGCGAAGACGTGCTGCAGTTCGTCGCCGAGCATGACGTGCTCTTCGTCGTCGAGCAGAACGAAAGCGGCCAGTTGCGCACCCTGCTGATCAACGAAGGCGAATTCGACCCGAAGAAGCTGGTCAAGGTGCTGCACTACGATGGCACGCCCATCACCGCCCGCTTCATCAAGGGCCGGATTGCCGCCGCCCTCGACGAACACAAGATCACTCCCATCCGGAAGGTGGCGTCATGACCTATCTCGCCAAGCCCAAACTGCAGCGGGCCGATGTACCCAGGAATGCCCTCGGCTACACCCGCCGCGATTACGAAGGCGCCATTTCCACCCTGTGCGCCGGCTGCGGCCACGATTCCATCAGCGCTGCCGTGGTGCAGGCCTGCTTCGACCTGGACATTGAGCCTCATCGGGTTGCCAAGCTCTCCGGCATCGGCTGTTCCAGCAAGACGCCGGACTACTTTCTCGGCGCCTCCCACGGCTTCAACAGTGTGCACGGCCGCATGCCCTCCGTGCTGACGGGGGCGGCCCTGTCCAACCGGAACCTTATTTACCTTGGGGTGTCCGGCGACGGCGACTCCGCCTCCATCGGCATCGGCCAGTTCGCCCATGCCATGCGGCGCGGCGTGAACATGACCTATATCGTCGAAAACAACGGCGTGTATGGCCTGACCAAGGGCCAATTCTCCGCCACCGCCGACAAGGGTTCCAAGAGCAAGAAGGGCGTGGTGAATGCGGACAGTCCCATCGATCTGGTGACCCTGGCCCTGCAACTGGGGGCCAGCTACGTTGCCAGGAGTTTTTCCGGCGACAAGGAGCAGCTCATTCCCCTGATCAAGGGGGCTCTGCGCCATCGTGGGCCGGCCTTCATCGACGTGCTCAGTCCCTGCGTCACCTTCAATAACCACGCCGGCTCCACCAAGAGCTATGACTACGTGCGGGAGCACAACGAGGCGGTGAATCGCCTGGATGTCATCCTGCCGCGGGACAAGATCGAAGCTTCCTACCCGGCTGGCTCCCTGCGCCGCGTGGTGCAACACGACGGCTCCGTACTGCATCTGCGGAAACTCCACACGGACTACGATCCCACGGATCGCATCGGCGCCATGAACTATGTGCAGGAACGCCAGGCCCTGGGGGAAATCGCCACGGGCCTGCTCTACGTCAATTCCGACGTGGAAGACCTGCATGGCCACCTGAACACCGTGGAGAAGCCCTTGAACCAGCTCGGCGACGCGGAGCTTTGCCCGGGCAGCAAGACCCTGTCCGCCCTGAATGCCCTGCTGCGCTAGGGATTGCCGGGAAGTCGCGGACGTGAATCCGAATGCCGCCGCCGTGGAGGGCGGCATCCACTTCCAGGCGCTCCTGTATCGCTTGGCCGCGTATGCCATGCTGAACCTTCTGGACGATGCGGCCATGCTGGCTATGATGTTCTGCTGATTCTCAACCGTAGGGTGGGCAAAGGCCGCAGGCCGTGCCCACGCGGACGGTGGGCACGCTGCGCTTTGCCCACCCTACGTAATCTTCGCCCTGACTCAGAATGCCGCCAGCCCGGTCTGGGCCCGTCCCAGGGTGAGTGCGTGGATGTCGTGGGTACCTTCGTAGGTGTTTACGACCTCCAGATTCAACATGTGGCGGATGATGCCGTAGTCGTCGCTGATACCGTTGCCCCCCAGCATGTCCCGGGCCAGGCGGGCGATATCCAGGGCCTTGCCCGCATTGTTGCGCTTCAACATCGAGGTCATTTCCGGCGCATCCCGGCCCTCATCCTTGAGACGCCCCAGGCGCAGGGTGCTGTGCAGGGCCAGGGTGATTTCCGTCTGCATGTCCGCAAGTTTTTTCTGGACGAGTTGGGTGCCGGCCAGGGGCCGGCCGAACTGCACCCGATCCAGGGTGTATTGGCGGGCCGTGTGCCAGCAGGCCTCCGCCGCCCCCAGCGTGCCCCAGCAGATGCCGTAGCGGGCCGAGGTGAGACAGCCCAGGGGGCCTTTCAGACCTTCCACGCCCGCCAGCCGGTTCTCCTCCGGCACGAAAACCTCGTCCATGACGATTTCGCCGGTGATGGCGGCGCGCATGCCGAACTTGCCCTGGATGACCGGAGCGGAAAGGCCCCGCATGCCTTTTTCCAGGATGAAACCCCGCACGACCTCGTCTTCGCAGCGAGCCCAGACAATGAACAAGTCGGCGATGGGGGAGTTGCTGATCCAGTTCTTGACACCATGCATGATCCAGCCACCGGCCGTCTGCCGCGCCCGGGTCTCCATGCCCGCCGGGTCCGAGCCGTGGTTGGGCTCGGTCATGCCGAAGCAGCCGATGAGTGCGCCTTTGGCCAAGGCCGGCAGGAAGCGCTCTTGTTGGGTGCTGGAGCCGTAGACGTGAATGGGGTGCATGACCAGGGAAGACTGCACGGAGACCAGGGTGCGATAGCCCGAATCCACCCGCTCCAGTTCCCGGGCGATGAGGCCGTAGGAGACGTAGTTCAGCCCGGCGCAGCCCCAGCCGGAAAACTGCGGTCCCAGGAGGCCCAGGGCACCCAGCTCCCGGAACAGGCCCGGGTCCGTGATTTCATGACGGAAGGCATCCCGGATGCGCGGTTGCAGTTCTTTCTGCGCGAAGGCGCGCACCGTGTCCCGGACCTGCCGTTCCTCGATACTCAGTTGCTCGTCCAGTAATAGCGGGTCATCCCATTGGAATCGGGCCATGTCGCTCTCCTTGTTGTTGGTGCGGGAATTTTACGATGCTTCGCCGCATTGAACAGCCCTGGCCTGCGAAGTTTCGATGTGCTGCGCCTCGGCCGGTCCCGGCCCCGCTTGCATCAGACCAATACGCAGGGCACGGTCAAGGCATAGCCGTGGGCGGTGACGGTCTTGACCGGCAGGGGTCGGCCCATGTCCTGCTGCACCTTTTTGCGCAGGCGGGTCAGCATGACATCGATGCGGTTGAAGTCCACCTCCACGGCTTCTCCCCAGAGCTGGCCCGTTCGGTGATGTCCATGCCCCGGGAGATGATGCCCTGGATATTGCCCTTGGCGTCAAAGAACTGGGCATTCCGCCATTCGCAACAGAGGATATTGCCGTCTCGGGTGATGTCGTGATTCTTGGAATGGGTGGGGGTGCCCCCGTGCAAGGTGGTGCCGACTATCCTCATGACTTGGGGCAGCTCGGCGGGCGGTACCAGTAGTTCGTACAAGTTCCGCCCCAGTGTTTCTGCCTTTTTCCAGCCGAACATGTCCTGTGCCGCCTGGTTCCAGTCCAGGATGATCTGCTGATTGTCCGAGACGATGAAGCTGAGCGGGGCATTGTTGAAGATTGCGTGGTAGCGTTTCTCGCTGGCGGCGAGGCGCTGGTTGATGCGGTGGTGGATGTGCAGCGCCACCCCGCCGATGATCAGTATCGCCAGCAAGATGGTGGCGAGCACCAGATAAAGATGGGTGAGATTGCTCTGGGGCGGATTGGGATCGTAGAGGAAGCCAGCGAGATCGAAGCCCGGCTTCATCATGCCCAGTTCGGTATAGACCTCGGCGATATGGCGCCAGCGTCCCGGATTCATATGCCCTGGCTCCACCAGCACCAGTTGCAGCAAGGGCTTCATGTGTTCCGCTTCGAAGAGCAGATGGGCCATGCTGTGGCGCTGGCTGTAGCGGGCACAGGTGAGTTCGGCGATTTCTTCCGGATGCTGCACGGCGTATTCCCAGCCCTTGAGACTGGCTGCCCGGAAGGCCCGCACCTGTTCCGGGTGGGGGCGTATGTAGGACTCGCTGGTGAACAGGGTGTCGCCGTAGAAGTCGATGCCCCCGGCCCGGGGGAGTAGAGGGCGTACTTCTGTCCTTCCCGCGTCAGTTCGAAGGGCTCGTCGGTGACCTACACGGACATGACGTCCACCTTGTCCTTCATCAAGTCCTGCGGACTGAAGCCATGGGACATGAGGGTGAAGCGTGATGGGGGCAGGGCCTCCCGGTTGAGGTAGGCGAAGAGTTCTGCCGAGCCCGGTTCAATCATGAGTTTCTTCCCCGCCAGGTCGTGCAGGGTTTGATGGCCGTTGCCCTGGCGCACCATGAGCGCCAAGGGGGAGTGCTGGAAGATCACCGCCAGGGCCACCACGGGCTGGCCATTTTGCCTGAACGCTGGGAGGGGTATCAATTGATGCAAGGGAATACAAGAAGGCGCAAGAACATGTCAGTCCACCTTGCGATGCAGCATCCGTAAAATGCTCTGCGAAATAGCGAGCTACATTCCTCTGGGGGAACGCGGGGAACGAAGGGTTGCGAACATGAAATTGTCGATAATTGCAGCGCTGTTCCTGGGGCCTGTTGCCCAGGCATGGGGCGTGGGACCTGCGTCAAGGACGGAGTCGGCCGCAATGGGCGGTGTAAATATCGTTTCGATGCTTGCGGTACGAGGGTGAGTCATGCAATGGCTGATTTGGAATGAGGACTTGAATACCGGGATTCCCGAGATCGACGGCCAACATCGTCGTATGCTCGAACTGATCAATCAAATCCACTACCTGGCCTGGCGCCGCGGTGCCGGGGCCGCTATTTACTACGGCGGGGCGGTGCTGCTGCCGCCGCTTTTTCCCGAAGAAGAGGTATATCCGTCCCGCGTTCTGGCGGCCATCGAGGATGTCCTTGCCTATACCCTGGAGCATTTCAGTTTCGAGGAAGCCGTGATGCAGGACGCCGGATTTCCGCTTTCCGCCGAGCACTGCCGCAGCCACGATGCCTTTCGGCTGCAGGTGGAGGAGGTTCTGAGCGGTTTTCAGCGGGGCATCGACGTACTGGAGGAACTTTGCAGCCTGCTGTGTACCTGGTTTTTCCGGCACATTGCCCACGACGATCGGGATCTGGCAGCCTTGCGCCAAGCGCAGGCCGGGCATGGGCATGCTTGTGAATTGCCGGAGATCGTGGCTGGTGCTGAGAGGCGGTGATGGCCTCTTCCGGATGGGGATAGGCAGAATTGTCAGAGGCAGGGAAAAGGTCGGTGCCAGGCATTCCGGCCGCTGACTTGGGCGATCAGACCTTGTGTTCGACCAGCAGGCCCTGCTGGTAGTTGCCCAGGGATTTGGCCAGATTGAGAATTTCTTCCGACGGAAACTGACGCACGATTTTCTTGCTGGCCGTGTCGATGATCTTGATCACGGTGTCGCCGCTGTCCTTGTCTACCGACAATTGCAATTCCTGGCTCAGGGGCGCGAGTGCCTCCTGCAAGCGGCTGACCGCCTGCGTTACTTGATCCAGCGTGGGTTGCTGGGGCGGTGCCTGGACGTTCGCCACTGGCGCACTGGCCTTTGTCGCCGGTAGCGGGCCTGTGGAAGCCGTGCCGTTTGCCGGCACTTGGCCGGACCAGGTGGTCGCTACGGGTGCTGCACCTAAGGATTGAATGTTCATATGCCCCCCGGGGCGGATGCCGGATGTCAGGATATTCAGAGTGACAACCCCATTATCGGCAGCCATGGTCATATCTTGAGCAATATGAAAATACTCAGGTGCTTGCCTGCGCGCCCCGGCGCGAGGCTATTTCATCCAGCACACATCCGGTGCGGTCTGCCAGGGTTTGCACCAGCGCGCCGATTTCCGGGGTGCCGGCACGGATCGCTTCCTCGACCTCGCCGGCCAGGCTCACCAGTGCCCGGGCCATGATGAAGCCGGCGACACCGCGGATACCGTGGGCCAGTTCGGCCAACTCCTGCCACTGTCCCTCCCTGGCCATTTCGCGCAGGCGGCGCGGCGCGTCACCATAGATTTCCCGAAAACGCTCCAGCAGGTGCAGGGCAAATGATTCCTTGCCCGGGTACTGCAGGGCGAGGGCCGGCCAGTCCAGCGTCACTTCGATAGGGCCGTGCCGCGCCACCAAAGCCGGTGCATGCACTGGAGGTGCCGGCGGGCGCCCCAGATGACGCAGGATGACCGCCACCAGTTCTTCCATCTGGATGGGCTTGGCCACGTGTTCCACCATGCCCGCAGCCAGGCAGCGTGCCCTTTCTTCGGCAAAGGCGTGGGCCGTGAGGCCGATGACGGGCAGGGCGGGCGCCAGTTCCCGCAACTTCGATGCTGTGGCATAGCCGTCCATGACGGGCATCTGGATGTCGGTCAGTATCAGGTCGAAGGCGTCGGGGCCGTCCTCCTCTACCCGGGTAAGGGCGAGTAGACCGTTTTCCACGCAGGTGAGCCTTGCCCCTTCCGGGGCCAGCATCTGTTCCAGCACCAGGCGATTGATCTCGTTGTCTTCCGCCACGAGGATGGCAATGCCTTCCAGGCGTCGGGTGGCGGCGGCTGTCGGCGGTGCCGGAACCCTGGCGCAGCCAAGGGCGGCCACGATATGCCGGGCGCGCAGGGGCCATTCGAGACGTAGGCCCCGCTCCCGTAGGCTCGGCGCCACATTCCCCTCGTCGGGGGGGGCGACGAAGGCCAGCGGATGGCTGCTGGCCAGGAGGGGCGCCAGGTCTGCATCCTGGACGCCCAGGCCAAGCACCAGTAGTTTTGCGCCGGCCGGTGGGGCTTCGCCGGTCTTCAGTGTGAGCATTTCCACGTGCGCGGCCGCCAGGCTCTGGCCCAGCGCCCAGGTTTCGTCGGGTGTAAGCCCGGCCAGGGCCACCATGCCAAGCCGCATGCCGGGAAGCGCTGGATGCCATCCTGCCAGGGGCAGGCGCACTTCGAAGACACTGCCGACGCCGGGTTCGCTCGTCAGCGTAATTGCGCCGCCCATCTTGCGTACCAGATGCTGGCTGATGGACAGCCCCAGGCCCGTGCCGCCGAAGCGCCGGGTGGTGCTGCCGTCGGCCTGCTCAAAGGGCTGGAACAGGCGTTGCTGCTGCTCCTTGCTCATGCCGATACCGCTGTCGCTGACACGGAAGACCATGCGCCCGCCTTCCTGTCCGGCGAACAGGGTGACGCGGCCGGATGCGGTGAACTTGATGGCGTTCGACAACAGGTTGACCAGCACCTGGGAGAGCCGCAGGGCGTCCCCGAGGCACTCCCGCGGCAGATCGGGACTTTCTTCGATGCGGAAATCCAGGCCCTTGGCCCAGGCGCGGCCGGCACTCAGGGTTATCGCCTGGTCAAGCACCCGGGCGGGGGCCATGGGGGCGTTTTCCAAATCCAGCTTGCCGGCCTCGATCTTGGAAAAATCCAGAATATCGTTGATGAGGCCCAGCAAGTGCTGGCCCGCATCCAGGATGCGGCCGAAATTTTCTCCGGCCTTGCTCCCGGCACTGTCGCGCCGGCCGACCTGGGCCAGGCCCAGCACCGCGTTCAGGGGCGTGCGGATTTCGTGGCTCATGTTGGCAAGGAATGCGCTCTTGGCCTGGCTTGCGGCTTCCAGTTCCCCGGCCCGCTGTTCCAGTGCCCGATTCAGCCCGGAAATCTCCCGGGTGTGGGCAGCGAGTTGGGCGTTGGCTTCTTCGAGTTGGGCCGTGCGCTCCCGTACCTGGTCCTCCAGGGAATCATTGAGCGCCTGCAGTTGTTTTTCCGAGTGCTCCAGCCGTTCCAGGCTCTGCTGCAGTTCCGTCACGTCCAGCAGCATGGTGAAAATGCGGGCACTGCCATGTTCCCGGTGCAGGGTGCGAAAGCTTGATCGGGCCACCAGCGGTGTGCCATCCCGGCGCTGCACCAGCCACTGGCTGGGGGCGCTCTGGTCCTGGGTCAGGGCCATTTCCAGGATAGCGTCCTCCTGAGCGCGCAGTGCCGCCGGCAGAATGAGGCCAAAGGTCTGCCCCAGCAGTTCTTCCCGGGTATAGCCGAACATGCTGCAATAGGCCGGATTTACATCCAGGTAGATGCCATTTTCATCAGCGATGGCGATGCCCGCCGGAGAAATGTCGAAGAGCGCCACGAGTTCCCGGGACTGGGTGGCCTTGTCGTTCTCCAGTCCGTAGGCCTCCACCAGGGTTTCATTGAAGTTGTTGGCGCTGCGGGTGATTGCCACCAGGAACACCAAGGACATGAAGGACGCCGCCAGGTGCAGGGGGGCAGGGCCGAAGATGGATAGCATCACCGCGCTGACAATGGGCGTCGCGAAGAAGCGGAAAGCCAGTTTGTCCGGAGCGAGGATAGGCACCGCGCCTGCCACCATGCCTGACATGATGAAGGCGTTGAAGAACTGCAGGCTCTCGGAACCCTGTGAGATGAAGTACAGGGCACCGCTGCCCCAGATCAGCCCGGTCAGGCCGGCCCCCAGGCGGGAACGGCGCAGCCAGGGGCTGGGGTCCAGGAGCGACGTCGCGGTCCGCCGGTAGCAGCGAAACTGGTAGAGCCGGAACAAACCGATGGCGCAGGCCAGCAGCCACCAGGTGCCGACGACACGACTATCCAGTTCCATCTGGTTGATGAATGCCAGGAAGGACGCATTCGCCAGGCTGATGGTTTGCCCCGACCACATGTTGCGGTAGATGAGTTCCGCCTGACGGGTGAGGATATATCGGTTCTTGTGCGCCGAACGCATGCCTTGTCCCTATGCTTGTCCTTGTTCCAGTTCGATTCTCCGGGCCACCGGCAGCATACCGTCAAATGCGGGTATTCTACCGTGATGCAGTGGATGTAGTCCGTTTGGGTTAGTTCCAAGCACGCGGAAGCGTCCGCCAAAACGCCGCGCGTATGCTGCTCGTCTTGTTCCGGCACATCATGGGGAGTCTGAAGCTTTCATTTTGCGGGAATTCGCTTTTGCCTGGCCGTCCCTGTTACACTGCGCGCCGCCGGCCGTGTGATCAGTCCCTGCCGGCGTTGCGCCAGCGGCTGCCCTGCAGCCTGGCCTCATCCTCAGAGGTTCCGCCCCGACTGGTTCGCGCTCTCCGCGCGAGTGGGCCGGAACCCGGTATTGAAATCCATGAAATTCGAACAACTGGGCCTTGCGCCCGAGATCCTGCTTGCCGTCAAGGAACAGGGTTATGAAACCCCCACGCCCATCCAGGCCCAGGCCATACCCGTGGTACTCGCCGGCCGCGACCTGATGGGCTGCGCCCAGACCGGCACGGGAAAGACGGCGGGCTTCACCCTGCCCATCCTGCACCGCCTCTTGACCACGCCGCGGCCCGCTGGCGTGAAGCGCATCCGCGTGCTGGTGCTGGTGCCGACCCGCGAACTCGCCGCCCAGGTGGAGGAGAGCGTCCAGGCCTACAGCACCCATATGGAAGTGCGCTCCACCGTGGTTTTTGGTGGCGTTGGCATCAATCCCCAGATTTCCGCCATGAAGAAGGCGCCGGAAATTCTCGTCGCCACCCCGGGCCGCCTGCTGGACCATGTGGGCCAGAAGACGGTGGACCTGTCCGGCGTCGAAATCCTGGTGCTGGATGAAGCGGACCGCATGCTCGACATGGGCTTTATTCGCGATATCAGGAAGCTGATTTCCCTGCTGCCGGCCCGCCGTCAGAACCTGATGTTCTCCGCCACCTTCTCTGACGAAATCAAGGAACTGGCCGGCGGCTTCCTGACGAACCCGGCGTCCGTTGAAGTGGCCCGGCGCAACACCGCGGCCGAAACGGTGCGCCAGCAGGTGTACCGGGTGGACCGGGAGAAGAAGCGCGACCTGCTCATTCACCTGATTCAGGAGCACGGCTGGCACCAGGTGCTGGTGTTTACCCGCACCAAGCACGGCGCCAACACCTTGGCGGAAAAACTCACCAAGGCGGGTATCGAGGCGGCCGCCATTCATGGCAACAAGAGCCAAGCGGCGCGCACCCGGGCGCTGCAGAGTTTCAAGGACCTGAAGTTGCATGTACTCGTGGCTACCGATATCGCTGCCCGCGGCATCGACATCGAGGATCTGCCCCATGTGGTGAATTACGAGCTGCCCAATGTGGCGGAAGACTATGTGCTCCGCATCGGCCGTACTGGCCGGGCCGGCAGCGAGGGCGATGCGGTATCCCTGGTGTGCGTGGATGAATTGGACCTGTTGAAGGGTATCGAAAAGCTGCTCAAGAAGGAACTGCCGAAGCTGACCCTGCCGGGTTATGAGCCGGATCCCAGCATTCGCGCCGAACCCATCCCCAATGGCCGCGGCAGTGCCGGCGGCCAAGGTCGCGGTGGTCAAAGCCAGGGCCGTGGCCAGGGCCAGCCCCGTAGCAGTGCCGGCGCCGGTGCCCCCCGCAGCAATGGTCCGTCCGGCCCCCGCTCCGGCACCTCCAAGCCCGCCGGTGGCCGTCCCGCCGGCAACCATACGGGTTCCCGGGGCCGTTAAGCCACCAGGAAATGCGGCGTCGCAGCCGCAAACTAAAAAGGCCAGTCTCCGGACTGGCCTTTTTACTTGGCACATTCTGCAGCCGCTGCGGACGTCCGGTTGCGCTCTTACAAAACTTTGCGGTGATCAAAGTAGATTCTGCGGGCCTTTGCCGGTAGTATTCGACTCACTTACAACACCCACCTATTACCCAGGGATAAGTAATGGATCTGCGGCGAGAAACGTTTGAATTCGCTCTGAATGAGTGCGCCTCGGAACCCATACACCAAATCGGCCATGTGCAGCCCCACGGTGGACTCCTGGCATTTTCTGTCCAGCCCCCCCATCAGATTCTCCAAGCCAGCCGGAACGTTGGCGAGTTCGTTGGCAAGGACATTGATGTTGTACTAAACCACACCCTTGCCAGCCTCTTCGATACGGCGGCATTGGCTCAGATTGACGCCCTGCTGCGAATGCTTCAGGAACAAGCAACGGCTAGCGGCAAAATTGCCCTCCAGCGCGACGGACCAAGCGTCGAACTGGTGCTCCATGCCTATCGTTCGGATGACCTGCTCGTCCTTGAAATGGAGCGGGATGAAGGCCAGCATGGGGAAGGGCGTTTGGCCGATCTGTTGTTGCAGACCCAGCAGGCCATGCTACGCACGGACTCCTATTTCGAGACGGGAAAATACTTCGAGCTTCTCGTGCAGCTCGTGCGCTCCCTGACTGCATACGATAGCGTGATGGTCTATCGCTTCGACTCGCAATGGAATGGCGAGATCATTGCGCAAAGCCGGGCTGAGCATGCGCCCAACTATATGGGGATGCATTTTCCAGCCAGCGACATTCCCGCCCAGGCTCGACGGCTCTACACGAGCAACCTCGTGCGGGTCGTCGCCGACGTGGATGCCACGCCCGTGCCGATCATCCCGGAACTGGGGCCTGTGAGCGGGCATCCGCTCAATCTGACTTATTCTGCCCTGCGAAGCCTCTCGACCATTCATATTGAGTATCTTCGGAATATCGGCGTGCATGCCTCAATGGTGATCTCCTTGATGCAGAACGACCGGTTGTGGGGCTTGATCGCCTGCCACCACCTGGCGCCGAAAGCGGCTTCCATGGGATTACGCGAAGCCGCCATTTTTTTAAGCCGCCTCGTATCGACTCGGCTGTCATCGATCGAGGCGATTGAACAAAGAGTACTTACCGACCGGGCGGACCGGATTACCAGCGATCTTCTGCGGACCCTGCCCATGTCGCCGGTCCAGGACATACTCCTGCGCCTGATGCCCGACTTGCAGACCCTGTTGGGTGCAAGCGGTATGGTGGTGGTGGTCGAAGGCGCAATCCATGTGTGTGGTGAAACGCCGGATGAAACGAAAATTCGGCGTCTCCTGGACTGGCTGGCGGCGAACCCGGGACCGGGAGTGGTATTTAGTGAGTTCCTCGGCAAGGACTGCCCGGATATGCTCGAGTCCGCCGCTACTATGGCCGGATTTCTCGCGACGCCGCCGTCGGCAGGGATGCGCAATTGCATCATCTGGCTGCGCAAGGAGAAGCCTCAGACGGTCAACTGGGCCGGCAAATATGAGGAGGGCTTTGTCCAGAATGCTGCCGGCAATTACCGTCTGACCCCCCGGAAGTCCTTTGAGCTATGGACGGAATCCTGGTCCGGCCGCTGTGTGCCGTGGACGTCGGTCGAAATCGGGATGGCGACCACGCTGGCCCTGGCCATTCCCGAGAGCCTCGCCCAGAAGAGTCTCCTGGAGCAAGCCCAAGCGCTGCAACGCCAGGCAGAGGCAGAACTGCGCAAGCACCGCGATCATCTGGAGGACCTTGTACGGGAACGGACCCTGGCCTTGTCGATTGCCAAGGAGGCCGCTGAGTCGGCCAATCGGGCGAAGACGGCTTTTCTTTCCACGGTGTCCCATGAGCTGCGCACACCGATGAACGGCATCATGGGAATGACGAGCCTGGCACTCAGGCGAGTTGACGACCCCAAGCTTCGTGACTACCTCGGCAAGATCCGCCTATCCTCGGAGCGTCTGCTGCCTATCATCAACGACATGATCGACATCTCCGAAATAGAGTCCTCACGATTGACCCTCAATCAGGCGGAGTTTCAACTCGGTGCGGTGATTGAGCATGTCAAAAACCTGGTGACGCCCAAGGCGGCAGAGAAAAAACTCGCTTTGAATTTCGACGGCGTCGCGGATATCGGTGCCTGGACCCTGGTCGGGGATCGGGATCGTTTCGGGCAGATTTTTCTCAATCTTCTCGAGAACGCAATTAAATTCACGCCCGTCGGCGCTGTTGCTGTCCGGGGGCATGTCACGCAGGATGACACCTCCCATGTGTCGATCCGCATCGAAGTAGAGGACACGGGCATCGGCATCGGCAAGGCGGCCCAGGCCAAGCTTTTTGTCGCGTTCGAGCAAGTGGACAATTCAGAAACCCGCCGGTTTGGCGGCACAGGGCTTGGCTTGGCCATCTGCAAACGTCTGGTGAAGATGATGGACGGCGATATCGGCGTGGCCAGTACGGAGGGTTTCGGCAGCACATTCTGGTTCCATGTCCGCCTGCCCATCCTGCTGCAGAATCTTCCGACGTCGCCATGAGTGCCAACGACAAGCTATGCGCCTTCGCCGACCATCTCCGCGAAGCGACACGCTCGGCCCACCGGACACTGGACCATCATCCCGTCCTTGCGCCCCTCACCCGCAGCCCCCTGAGCGTAGCGGCCTATGCCAAGGCTTTGGCAGCACTGCATGGACCACAGCAGGCTATTGAACGAATGCTCGGCAGCTTTGCACCTGGAACGCAATTCCCACCCCGGTTGGCCGATCTTGATCGCGATCTGGCTCTTTTGGGCCTGTCGCCGTTCCCCCTGATGGCTGAAATTCCGCAGTGCGTGTCAGAACCCCAGTTGATGGGCGCCTTGTATGTCATCGAAGGATCGAATCTCGGGGGGGCCGTGATCGCGCGGCAACTCACCCTCAGCTTACCCATAGCGGTCCCAAGAGATTTTTTTGAGAAATCCGGCGGGCCGCCCAGATGGGGCGACTTCTGGCGTTTCGCTGCAGAGCACTGCCTGGCGGAAAATATTGCGATCATCGAGGATTCGGCGTGCAAGATATTCAATCTGTACAAGGAACATCTTGATCGGTGCCAGGCCGAATCCCCCTCATTTGGCAAAAAAGGCCCATTGGGCAGGCCGACTATTCTTCCTTGAAGCGGCACTCACCGTCCCGGCATTCCAGCCAGGTGGCTTTGTCGTGCCAGTCCGATAACACCCAGCGTTCACAGGTCCCGCCATCCACGCTGTGATCATGACGTGCCGGACGGTGGGTGTGGCCATGTATCAGGCGAGGATGGCCGTGGGTGCGCAGGACAGCGGCTACGGCTTCCGCATTGACGTCCATGATGGCGCGAGATTTCCCCTGCTTCGCAGCTTCACTCTTTTTGCGTCCAGCGATGAACAGGCGGCGGCTGAGGGCCAGCGGCATATTTCGCAAGAGGGCCAGGGTGAGGGGATGGCGGACCTTGCGGCGGAAGGCCATGTAGGCCGTATCGTCGGTGCACAGGCTGTCGCCATGCATGAGGAGCGTCGGGTGGCCGTCGATGGGAACGAGGCTCGGGTCCGGCAGCAGTGTCAGCCGCGCGGCGCGGGCGAAACGGCGAGCGATGAGGAAATCCCGGTTGCCCACCAGCAGGGAAACCTGAACCCCGTGCCCGGCCAAGTCGGCGAGGGCCGCGATGATGCGCTGGTTGAACGTGTCAGCCAGGTCGTCTCCCGCCCAGTATTCGAAGAGGTCCCCCAGGATGTAGAGGGCCTGGGCCTGCCTGGCCGGCCCCGCCATGAACCTGAAGAAGGCCGCCGTCGTCTCCGGCCGCTCGGGAGAAAGATGCAGGTCGGAGATGAAGAGGACCATTGGGGTGAGCGGTATGCGGTGAGCGGGCTGGCGACGCTGACCGCTTATCCCTGACCGCTCACGCTTTTATCAGGCCACCGTGGCTTTCTCGATGATGACGTCTTCCTTGGGGACATCCTGGTGGAAGCCGGCGTTGCCGGTCTTCACGGCCTCGATCTTGTCCACCACGTCCTGGCCTTCGACGACCTTGCCGAACACCGCATAGCCCCAGCCGCGCTCTGATTTGGCGGTGTGGTTGAGGAAGTCGTTGTTGGCCACATTGATGAAGAATTGGGCCGTGGCGGAGTCCGGTACATTGGTGCGGGCCATGGCGATGGTGTACTTGTCATTCTTCAGGCCGTTGTCCGCTTCGTTCTTGATCGGATCCTTGCAGGCCTTTTGTTTCATGCCCGGCTCGAAGCCGCCGCACTGAGCCATGAAGCCCTTGATGACGCGGTGGAAAATGGTGTTGTCGTAGTGGCCGGCTTCCACATAGGCGAGGAAGTTCTTGACCGATTCGGGCGCCTTCTCGGCGTCCAGTTCCAGGGTGATGACGCCGAAATTGGTTTGCAGCTTGACCATGTTTATTTCCTTGAGGGTTTTACCGTAAAAGTCGGCGCAGCCGACTCACGAAGTTTCCCTCTCCCGCCGGGAGAGGGATTGAGGGTGAGGGAAACCGACATGGCTTTCATTCTTGGAGAAAACGCCAAAGTCATGTCGGTTGGGTTGTTATTTTCCGGCGGGCAGGAGCTTCGCTGATTCGACGATGATGGGGGAGTCCGGTACGTCCTGGAACACGCCGGTACGGGCGCGGAAAATGCCAGTACTGCTCTTGCCGATGGCTTGCACCACGTCCATGCCCTTCACTACCTTGCCGAACACGGCGTAACCGTGGCCGTCGGGGCGGGGATAGTTGAGGCCGTTGTTGTCCACCAGATTGATGAAGAACTGGGCCGAGGCGGAATCCGGGTCATTGGTGCGGGCCATGGCGATGGTGCCGACATCATTCTTCAGGCCGTTCTTGGCTTCGTTCGGAATGGGGGCACGGTGTTTCTTTTCACTCATGACGGCGTCAAAGCCACCGCCCTGGATCATGAAGCCGTCGATGACCCGGTGGAACTGGGTGCCGTTGTAGAAGCCGTCCTTCACGTATTGCAGAAAGTTGTCTACGCTCTTCGGCGCCTTCTCCTGGTTGAGTTCCAGGATGATGCTGCCCTTGTTGGTCTTGAGTTCGACCTGGGGGTTGGCGGCCTGGGTGCTCAGGCTGGCGGCGCAGGCCAGCAAGAAGGCGCATGCCTGGATGAGTTTCTTCATCGTTGTGTCCTCGGGAAAGAAAGGGGACGGCGGTGCATGCAGCACCGCCGGGTGGAGATTATTTCGCAGGGGCCTGCAGTTCCGTAGCCGGCTTTCCAGCGCCAGGGCTGGCGGTGGCGGTCAGTTCTGCAATGGCTTGGCGTTTACGCGCAGCGCCCCCCTGCCTGTATTCCTCGGCGGCCATGCGGGCATACACGTCGCCCAGGTTCTCGTGGGCCGTGGCGTAACCCGGGTACGCCGACACGGCGAGTTCCAGGAGATTTCGGGCTTCCTCGAAAGCGCCCTGGCTCATGCGGATGACCGCCAGATTGTTATAAGGCTCCGGCAATTCGGGGAAGTTCTCCCGCAGGCCCTGAAACACGGCAGCCGCCTCGTCCAGGCGCTTCATGTCCATGAGGATGATGCCCTTGAGAAAACGCGGGCGGGCCTGGTCAGGTTGCTCGGTGATGGCTAGCTCCACCTTGGCCAGGGCTTCGGCGTAGTGGCCGCTGCGTTCGAGCTGGCCCGCCTGGGTCAGGGTGGTTTCACTGAGCTTGGCGGTAGGAAAGAGGCTTTCCTGGGCCTGGGCCGGTGGCGTCAGTAAAAGCATGGGGGTCAAAAGCAGCGCCCCGAGGGATAAACGGACGGAGCAGCGGGGGGCGAGAGGGCGTTTTGGCGTCATGCTATACTTTGCGGCTCGTGAGCATTCATAATTAGCTCGATATTTTAGCAGTGTCACGGCATGTTGTGCCGGATGCTTCGTCCGCCCGGGGCGTCAGTGCGCTTTCGGGTCATTCGCTTTTTTCGAATATTCCCATGCTGAAGATTTTCAATACCCTCGCCCGCGAAAAGCAGACCTTTGTTCCCCTCGAGCCCGGCCATGTCCGCATGTACGTCTGCGGCATGACCGTGTATGACTACTGCCATCTGGGGCACGCCCGGGTGATGGTGGTGTTCGACATGGTGGCGCGCTGGCTCAAGGCGGACGGCTACAAGGTCACCTACGTGCGCAACATCACGGACATCGACGACAAGATCATCCGGCGCGCCAATGAAAACGGGGAAACCATCCAGGCCCTGACGGATCGTTTCATCGGTTTCATGGACGAAGACGCGGCGGCTCTGGGTATCCAGAAGCCGGATTTCGAGCCTCGCGCTACCCGCTATGTGCCGGAAATGCAGAAACTCATCCGCGATCTGGAAGGCCGGGGCCTGGCCTACGTCTCCGGCACCCAGGATGTCTGCTACGCGGTGCGTAAATTTGAAGGCTACGGCAAGCTCTCCGGCAAGACCCTGGATGATCTGCGGGCCGGCGAGCGGGCGGACGTGGTGGACGGCAAGACGGACCCGCTGGATTTCGTGCTGTGGAAGCGCGCCAAGCCCGATGAACCTGCCTGGGATTCTCCATGGGGCAAGGGCCGGCCCGGCTGGCACATCGAGTGTTCGGCCATGAGTTCCGAGCTGCTTGGCAGCCGTTTCGACATCCACGGCGGCGGCCAGGATCTGCAATTCCCCCACCACGAAAACGAAATCGCTCAATCCGAGGGCGCCCATGGCCATGCTCCGGTGAATTACTGGATGCACAACGGCTTCGTGCGGGTGGACGACGAGAAAATGTCCAAGTCCCTGGGCAATTTCTTCACCATCCGGGAGGTGCTGAAGACTTACGACCCGGAAGTGGTGCGCTTTTTCATTCTGCGCGCCCATTACCGCAGTCCCCTCAATTACTCCGACGCCCATCTGGACGACGCCCGGGGGGCACTGACCCGTCTGTATACCGCTTTGAATAATGTTCCGGCAGACGCAGCGGCGGAATTGGACTGGAGCGACGGCTTCGCCGCACGCTTCAAATCCGCCATGAACGATGATTTCAACACACCGGAAGCCATCGCCGTGCTGTTCGACCTGGCCAACCAGGTGAACCGGGACAAATCCGCCAGCCTGGCGGGGGAACTGCGCGCCCTGGCGGGCGTGCTAGGCCTCCTGGAGCGGGAACCCCGGGCCTTTCTGCAGGCGGGCTCTGGCGGCGAGGCGGGCCTTTCGCCTACCGACATCGAGGCGCGAGTGCTCGCCCGGGTGGAGGCCAAGAAGGCGAAGAACTTCGCTGAATCAGATCGCATCCGCGCCGAATTGCTGGCGGCCGGCGTGGTGCTGGAAGATGGTCCGAAGGGCACGACCTGGCGGCGGAATTAGGCAGGGGTGCTTGTAGGGGCGAATTTATTCGCCCGATTTGACATTCCTGGGCGAATGAATTCGCCCCTACAGGATCAGGACATGAAAAAGCCAGGCTTGCCCGGCTTTTTCATGGGTGATGCTTCTTGGCTAGCGCAATACGCGGCCGTTGTTGCCGATCACAGTCAGGTCAACAAAGTGGGAGCCATTGTGGCTGCCGGGGCTGTAGCCCACGTGGAAGCCGCCCAGGTCCAGGTCGGACAGGCCTTCCAGGGTGGATACCAGCTTCTCCCGGCTGAGATCCTTGCCGGAGCGCTTGATGGCTTCCACCATCAGCTTGGCGTTGAGATAACCCTCGATGCCGTAGTAAGAGTAGTTCTTGTGCTTGGCGAAAGCCTGCAGGGCCTTCTGGTATTCCTTTACCACCGGCACGGTGTCGTTCCAGGGGTAGGGCATGACCTGGGAAATGCCGATGCCGCGGGCGTCATTGCCGAGATCCTTGACCAAGAGGTCGGCACCCACCGGGGAGAGGGTCGAGAACTGGGGAATGGCGCCAGTGGCGCGCATTTCCCGGATGAAGGCCGCAGTGGGCTTGTATAGCGTGACCATGATCACGGCCTGCGGGTTGGCCTTGGCGATGGTGGCTACCGCCGGGCTGACAGCGACGGAATTGCGCGGCACCGTCGCTACGGCGACCGGCGCCAGCTTGAAGCGTTTCAGGGCACGATTGACGCCTTCCAGCCCGGATTTGCCAAAACCGTCATCCTGATAGAAAACGGCAATGTTCTTCACGCCGATGGAGACCAGTTGGCTGACCATGCTCTCGGTTTCATCGGCGTAGCTGGCACGCAGGTGGAACATGTAGCGGTTCACCGGTTCCCGCAGGCTGTCGGCGCCGCTGATGGTGCCGACCAGGGGCACCCGGGCCTCTGCAAACACCTTCATGGCTTCCGTGGTGGGGGAGGAGCCATAGTAGGCGAAGAGGGCGAAGACCTTGTTGTCCACGATGAGCTTCTTGGTGTTGGCGACGGCGCGATCCGTCTCGTAGCCATCATCCATGGACACCAGTTCGATCTTGCGGCCATTCACACCGCCCGCAGCGTTGACCTGGGTGAAGTAGGCCATGGCGCCTTCCTTCATTTCCAGGCCGTAAGCGCCATTCGGTCCCGTAAAGGGCGAGGACATCCCGAGCAGGATGTGGGTGTCGGTGATGCCCGGGTCGGCCATGGCCGATAGAGTGGCCAACATCAGACAGAAGCCCGCCAGCAGACGTGTTCCCAGCTTTTTCATGCAATCCTCCTTTGGATTGGAATTTGCGCCTGCCCCGATTCGATTGTTGTGCAGCTTGCGGGGGCAATCAGCCCGGCATGATAGGACATCGTTGACCAAAAAGAGCGATCCCGCATAAATTTTGTGTTGTCCGCAGGGATTCGTCTGTTGTTACAGGATTTTGGTGCCGACATACCAGGCCAGGGCCGCCATCAGGGCGCTACAGGGGATGGTGAGTATCCACGCCCAGACGATGGTGCCGGCGACGCCCCAGCGGACGTTGCGTATGCCGGTGGTGGAGCCGACGCCCACAATGGCGCCGGTGATGGTATGGGTGGTGGATACGGGGACGCCCAGGAAGCCGGCCAGGAACAGGGTGATGGCACCGCCGGTTTCGGCACAGAAGCCGCCGACGGGTTTCAGCTTGGTGATCTTCTGGCCCATGGTGCGCACGATGCGCCAGCCGCCGAAGAGGGTGCCCAGGCCCATGGCCAGGTAACAGGAAATAATCACCCAGGTGGGCACGGGGGCATCGGCGGCTGTATAGCCCGTGGCCATGAGCAGCATCCAGATGATGCCCATGGTTTTTTGGGCGTCGTTACCGCCGTGGCCCAGGCTGTAGAGCGAGGCGGAGACGAGTTGCAGGCGACGGAACCAGCGATCCACCTTGCGTGGCGTGGTGTGGAAGAACAGCCGGGCCACGATCACCGTCAACAGAGAACCCAGGATGAAACCCAGCAGCGGCGAGATGATGATGAAGGCGATGGTCTTGCCCACGCCGGACCATACCAGGGAGCCGGTGCCGGCCTTGGCGATGCCGGCCCCCACCAGGCCGCCGATGAGGGCATGGGAGGAGCTGGACGGAATACCGTAATACCAGGTGATGAGGTTCCACAATACCGCGCCGACCAGGGCGCCGAAGACCACGTAGTGATCCACGATCCCTGGGTCGATGGTGCCTTTGCCCACGGTGGTGGCGACCTTGAGCTGAAAAATGCCCAAGGCGACCACGTTGAAGAAGGCGGCGAAGGCCACCGCGTGGTGAGGTTTCAGGACACCGGTGGAAACGACGGTGGCAATGGAGTTGGCAGCGTCATGAAAGCCGTTCATGAAATCGAACAGCAGGGCCAGCGCCACCAGCAGGACTACGACCCACAGGCCGATCTGCATGGAATGCATGATAGAGATCAGTCTTTCTCGGGGAGATTAGCGTGGGTCTTCGCGACCCGCTCAGGAATTTTCCAGGACAATGCCTTCGATGATGTTGGCCACGTCCTCGCAACGATCGGTCACTGTCTCCAGAAGTTCGTAGATGGCCTTCAACTTGAGCACCTGACGTACATCCGGTTCATGGCGGAACAGATCGGAAATGGCGCTGCGCATGACCCGGTCCGCATCCGACTCCAGTACGTCGATTTCGCGGCAGATGCCCAGAATGGTTTGGGCATTGTCCATGTCCGGCAGCATGGCCACGACGGCGGTCACCTTTTCACAGCACAGCTGGCAGATGTTCGCCAGTTGGCGCGCCTCGGCGGTGACAGTGTGGATGTCGTAGAGGACCATGGACTCGGCCACATCCTGGATCAAGTCCAGAATGTCATCCAGGCTGTTGATGAGCTGGTGGATGCTTTCCCGGTCAATGGGGGTGATGAAGGTGCGATGGAGCAGCGCCACGGTTTCGTGGGTGATCTCATCGGCACGTGTCTCGATGACGTCAATGGCCTGGGCGTGGGCATCTGCCCCGCCTTCCGGGCCGCCGATGGCTGACATCAGGGCAACGAGTTCGTGCCCTCCGGCGACGATTTGTTTCGCATGGGCGTTGAACAAATCGAAGAACTTGCCCTCCTGGGGCATGAAACGTCCGAACATCTGGACTTCTTTACGTTGTAAGAAAAGCGTAATTCTACCTACATTCCGGCAAGGACGCCCCATGGAATCGGCGCGGCGAGTCCGAAAAACAGGGAGCTGTCTATTCAGGCGCCGCCGTGGCGCCCTCTGTGTCGGGCGTTATTGCGGAATATCAAGCCAAGAAGCTCTGCACTTCCGAGAAGCGTGCCATGCCGGTGGTGCGGACACAGGAAGGTCGGGTTTTAACCCGACAACGCCCCGTGGCATGTCCGGTGGCGTTACGCAAAAAACCGGCTGAGTATCTCCGGCGCCAAGTCCATGCCGGTGGTTTTGGCGCGCCGCAGCAGTTCCCAATAATAGCGATAGGAAGCCCGGTCATGCAGCCGGCCCCCGTGCTGGATGGGACCCCAATCCTTGTCCTGGGCAGCGCCCAGGATGGCGGCGGCTTCCTCCACCTCGGAAAAATCCGGACGCATGGCCAGGACGATGGGCTTGATCTGGTTGGGATGAATGCTCCACATGCGCAGAAATCCGAATTCCAGGCGGGCGCGGCGGGCATCCTCGAAGACGACGGCCGTATCCTTCAACTCCGTCGTGACGTTGTGGGAGGGGATGACGCCGTTGCCCAGGGCTGCTGCGGCGATTTCCAGCTTGGCCCGGGCCACCAGGGGGTGGCTGAACTGGCCGGGACTCTTCATGGCGGAAGCGGGAATGGCGCCATGGTGGCCGCTGACGAAATCCATGAGGCCGAAATCCAGGGATTCGACGCCCTCCAGGGCGGCGATCTGCCAGGCTTCCCTGAGCGCCCCGTGGGTTTCGATAAGTACATGAACCGGAATCTGCCGGGTGACGCCGATCTGGCGTTCCACATGGCGCAATGCCGCGATTTGTTCCACCACGTCCGCCGCCGAACGGGGTTTGGGCAGGGTAATGAAGGCCAGGCGACTGCCTGCCAGTTTCACCAGAATCTCCAGGTCGTGTTTCCAATGGGGATGGGTGATGTCGTGGATGCGTGCCGCCACCCGGTCAAAACGGTTGTCCGCCGACATGATGAGTTCGGCGCACATGCGGGCGTGCTCGGCTTCCGCCCCCCCGTGGGCGCCATCCTCGCAATCGCAGGTGATGTCGAAGACCGGCCCCAGTTCGGCCTGCAGGGCCAGGGCCTTCCTGATGAGTTTCTCGCTGCCGCAGTAGTGGTCCACGGCCGGCAGGATGGGGAAGGGCTTTTCGCCCGCGAAAAGGACGTCGGCAGGATGGACCATGGGCTGTCAGGCTAAAGGATATAAAGCGTGAAGTTTACCCGCAGCCGCCGCTGCCCGTTGTCCATTGCGCGACCCCAGACGAAAAAAAGCCGCGGCACGGGGCCGCGGCATTTTTTGACTCGGAAGTCGCAAGCAATTACAGCATGTGCTTGACAGCTTCGGCTTCGTCGGTGAGTTCCTTCAGGGTGATGGCGATCTTTTCCTTGGAGTAATCATCAATCTCCAGGCCTTCGATGATCTTGAAGGAGCCATCCTTACATTCGCAGGGGAAGCCGAACACGATGCCAGCGGGAATGCCGTACAGACCGGTGGAAGGCACGCCCATGGTGACCCACTGGTCGGAACCAAGGAACCAGTCATGGATGTGGTCGATGGCGGCATTGGCGGCGGAAGCAGCGGAAGACAGGCCGCGGGCTTCGATGATGGCGGCGCCACGCTTGCCAACGGTCGGCAGGAACACGTCGTTGTTCCAGGCTGCGTCGTCGATCAGGGTCTTGATGCTGTCGCCGTTGGAGGTGCAGAAACGGTAGTCAGCGTACATGGTGGGGGAGTGGTTGCCCCACACCACCAGCTTTTGCAGGCTGGACACTTCGCGACCGGCCTTGGCGGCCAGTTGGCTCAGTGCGCGGTTGTGGTCCAGGCGCAGCATGCCGTGGTAGTTGGCCGGATTGGTGCGGCCAACTTTCTTGGCGGCAGCGGCGGCGATGAAGGCGTTGGTGTTGCAGGGATTGCCCACCACCAGAACCTTGACGTTTTCGTTGGCGTTTTCAGCGATGGCCTTGCCTTGCACCGTGAAGATGGCGCCGTTGGCTTCCAGCAGGTCGGCACGTTCCATACCCTTGGAGCGGGGGCGGGCACCCACCAGCAGACACACGTCCGCATCCTTGAAGGCCACGTTGGGATCGTCGGTGGCAAGCATGCCGGCCAGCAACGGGAAGGCGCAGTCTTCCAGTTCCATCATGACGCCCTTGCAGGCCTGTTGCGCTTGCGGCAGGTCCAGCAGTTGCAGAATGACCGGCTGGTCCTTGCCCAGCATTTCGCCGGAAGCAATGCGGAACAGCAGGCTGTAGCCGATTTGGCCGGCGGCGCCGGTAACAGCAACACGAACGGGTGCTTTAGCCATCTGATAACTCCTGTCTCTGTGTGATAGTGATGATGATGGTGCGATTAACGGCGCAGTTTACCGTGGACCATGGCCATGATGAACAGCGCGGGAAAAAATCTTCCGTCGATGATTATGTTTGCAACAAAACCGCCGAGGCGGACGGCATCATAAAGACTTGTAGTGACGTCGTCAAATCTTGTTCTATGTCTTATATAAGATATAAGATAACGTGTAGACCTTCCGGGAATTTTGTGCTCAAATACTCGCATGGCTCAAGAATCCCCCACTTTCAGTCCGCTCTACCGGCAGATCAAGACCCTCATGCTGCAAGGGCTTGAAGCCGGGGAGTGGCGTCCCGGGGAGGGTATCCCGAGTGAAGCCGAGCTTGCCCAGCGCTTCAATGTAAGCCAGGGCACGGTGCGCAAGGCCATCGACGAGATGGCGGCGGAAAACCTCCTGGTCAGGAAGCAGGGCAAGGGGACGTTCGTGGCGACCCACAACGACCCCCACAATGCCTTTCGCTTCCTGCGCCTGGCGCCCGTGGATGGGGCCGTCGTGGTGCCGAAAAGCGTTCCCCTGGAATGCTGGCGGGCCAAGGCGGGGCAGGAGGCGGCACGTACCCTGCAAATTGAGCCGGGCGCTCCTATCGTGATCGTGCGGCGCCTGCTGACCTATGCGAACAAGCCGGTGGTGGTGGATGAGATCTACCTGCCGGGCGAGAACTTCCCCGGACTGAGTCTGGAAGTGCTGCAGGACTACAAGGGTTCGCTCTACAGCCTGTTCGAGAACCGCTTTGGTGTCCGCATGATCCGTGCCGATGAGCGCATTCGTGCGGTGGCGGCGGATCGCGGCAGCGCCGAGGTGCTGCAGGTGGCGGAAGGCTCGCCCCTGTTGCTGGTTGAGCGGGTGGCCTATACCTATGGCGACAAGCCGGTGGAGTGGCGCCGGGGCCTGTATTCGACGGCCTCCTACTTCTATCACAACGAGCTGGGGTAGCCGAGCTGCCCATGCCGACATGGTCGGGTGTGCGGGGTGTTTGTACTTATCCCGGCATTAATCCGGCTTTTGTCAGTCTCGGGTAAGGGTATATAATTATGGTTTCATGTCATAGCGCCAAGGCGGAGTGTTTCGGGCCGCGGCGGTGCACCAACGAGAGGTGAGTTCAATGCCAGAGTTGACAAAAACAAGGCCGAAGTTTCTTAGTTTAGGGTTGATACGCTTGCCGCTTCCCGGCATCGTGTCCATCCTTCACCGGATAAGCGGTGTAGGCCTGTTCCTGATGCTGCCCCTGATTCTCTGGCTCTTCGCCGCCAGTCTCGGCACGCCATCGTCTTTTGCTGATTTCAAGGGCGTGGTTGGCAATCCTCTGGTCAAGCTGTTCCTGCTGTTGCTCATGGCGGGGTATCTCTATCACTTCTGTGCCGGCATCCGCTTTCTGCTGCTGGATCTGCACAAGGGTATCGATCTGCCGGCTGCCCGTAAAAGTTCCGTCTATGTGCTGGTCGCGGCCGCTTTCCTGACCCTCATCATCGGGGTGAAACTATGGTAAATCGTCATGTTATCGGGGCCCACTACGGCCTGAAGGACTGGATGGCGCAACGTATCACGGCCGTCGTCATGGCGGCTTACACGTTGTTCTTCCTGGGTGCCCTCTTGGGTCTGGGTGAAGTGAATTACGAAAGCTGGCGTGCCCTGTTTTCCGGCGGCCTGGTCAAGTACTTCACCTTCATTTTCTTCATGAGCCTCTTCTACCATGTGTGGGTTGGGGTTCGCGATATTTTCATGGATTACGTCAAGCCGACCGGCGTGCGCCTGGTGCTGCATTCGGTGGTGATCCTGCTCCTCGTCGGCGATGCCGGCTGGGTCGCGCAAGTTCTGTGGAGGCTGTAAGAAGTGAACGTCACGAAACGTAGCTTTGATGCGGTGATCGTCGGGGCCGGTGGTGCCGGTCTGCGCGCCGCCATTCAGTTGTCCGAGGCTGGCCTGAAGACAGCCGTGCTGTCCAAGGTCTTCCCGACCCGTTCCCACACCGTGGCCGCCCAGGGGGGCGTCGCGGCCTCCCTTGGTAATTCCGAGGAAGACCACTGGCACTGGCACATGTACGACACGGTCAAGGGTTCCGACTGGCTCGGGGACCAGGACGCCATCGAATTCATGTGCCGCAAGGCCAGTGAAGTGGTGATCGAACTCGAACACTACGGCATGCCTTTCGACCGTCTGGACAGCGGCAAGATCTATCAGCGCCCCTTCGGCGGCCACATGTCCAATTTCGGCGAAAAGCCCGTGCGTCGCTCCTGCGCTGCGGCTGACCGTACCGGTCACGCCATGCTGCACGCCATGTACCAGCGCAACGTCAAGGCCAACACCCAATTCTTCGTTGAATGGATGGCCCTGGACCTGATTCGCGACGTGGATGGCACGGTGCTGGGCGTTACCGCCATGGAAATGGAGACCGGCGAAGTCATGGTCTTCCAGGCCAAGACGACCTTGCTGGCCACCGGCGGTTCCGGTCGCATTTTCTACTCTTCCACCAATGCCTTCATCAACACCGGTGACGGCGTCGGCATGGCGGCCCGCGCAGGCGTGCCCCTGGAAGACATGGAATTCTGGCAGTTCCACCCCACCGGCGTGGCCGGTGCCGGCGTGCTGATCACCGAAGGCGTGCGCGGCGAAGGCGGTATCCTGCGCAACTCCAGTGGCGAGCGTTTCATGGAGCGCTATGCCCCGAACGCCAAGGACCTGGCTTCCCGTGACGTGGTTTCTCGCGCCATGGCGACGGAAATCAAGGAAGGTCGCGGCTGCGGCCCGAACAAGGATTTCGTGCTTCTGGACATCACCCACCTGCCGCCGGAAACCATCATGAAGCGCCTGCCCGGTATTCACGAAATCGGCCTGCAGTTCGCCGGTGTGGATGCCCTGAAGGAGCCGATCCCGGTCGTACCGACCTGCCATTACATGATGGGCGGCATCCCGACCAATTACTCCGGCCGTGTCGTGGCGCCCCAGGGCGAAGACAAGGCCGTGCCGGTGCAGGGCTTGTACGCTGCTGGTGAATGTGCTTGTGCCTCCGTGCATGGCGCCAACCGCCTCGGTACCAACTCCCTGCTGGACCTCTTGGTGTTCGGCAAGTCGTCCGGCGAGACGATGGTGGAAGACATCAAGAAGATGCCGGCCTCCCAGCGGGATCTGCCGAAGAACGCTGCGGACGCTTCCCTGGCCCGCCTGGCGCGCCTGGAAAACCAGAAGGGCGGCACCAATGTGCACGAAGTCCGTCTGGCCATGCAGCGCACCATGCAGGACCATTGTGGCGTGTTCCGCTTCAAGGACATGATGGCCAAGGGCGTCGAACGGATTCTGGAAGTCGAAAAGCAGGTGCAGCAGACCGAGATCAAGGACAAGTCCAAGGTCTGGAACACGGCTCGCCTCGAAGCGCTGGAGCTGGACAACCTGATCGAAGTGGCCAAGGCCACCATGATTTCGGCCAACGCCCGCATGGAGTCCCGTGGCGCCCACGTGCGTGACGACTGCGTCGATTCCCCCGAGTTCCCGGATGGCCGCAAGGACAAGGAATGGCTCAAGCACACCCTGTGGCATCGTGACGGCAACCGTCTCGAGTACAAGCCGGTGGTCATGAAGCCGCTCACCGTGGATACCATCGAGCTGAAGAAGCGCGCGTACTAAGGAGATTGGACTAGCATGGCTACCGTGAAGTTTTCTGTTTACCGCTACGATCCGGACAAGGACGACAAGCCCTATATGCAGGACATCGAGGTTGAACTCGAGCCCTCCGATCGTAAGCTGCTGGATGGTCTGGTCAAGCTGAAGGCCAAGGATGATTCCATCGCCTTCCGCCGTTCCTGCCGTGAAGGTGTGTGTGGCTCGGATGCGATGAATATCAATGGCAAGAACGGCCTGGCCTGTCTTACCGAGATTTCCGATCTGACCCAGCCCATCGCCATTCGTCCGATGCCTGGCCTGCCGGTGGTCCGCGACTTGATCGTGGACATGACCCAGTTCTTCAAGCAGTACCACTCCATCACCCCGTACCTGATCAACAACGATCCGGCACCGGAGAAGGAGCGCCTGCAGTCCCCGGAAGATCGGGAAGAGTTGAACGGCTTGTACGAATGTATCTTGTGCGCCTGCTGTTCCACGGCGTGCCCGTCATTCTGGTGGAATCCGGACAAGTTCGTTGGACCAAGTGGTCTGCTGAACGCCTATCGCTTCATCGCCGATACGCGGGATCAGGCTATCAACGAGCGTCTGGATAACCTGGAAGATCCGTACCGGCTGTTCCGTTGCCATACGATCATGAATTGCGTCGATGTCTGCCCGAAGCATTTGAATCCGACCAAGGCAATCGGCAAGATCAAGGATCTGATGGTGAAGCGCGCAGTATGACCGGAGTTACCGGTCAGCAAGATTTGAACCGGGGCAGGTTGCGCTGGCAATGCCGGCGCGCCCTGCTGGAACTCGATATCGTTTTCACCCGGTTTCTCGCAAAAGATTTTGATTCACTGGATGAACAGGGGCTTGCGGCGCTTGCCGAGCTTCTCGCCTATGAAGATCATGACCTGTGGCAGGTGGTCAGCGGTCGCATGGCGTGTGAGCAGGCGCATTTGAGAGGCATGGTCGACTTGCTGCGCGCTTCCTGAGCGCAAGGCAGTTGGGCCTGCCAAATTATTGACTTGGCAATGAAACAGGGACGCACATGACTACGCAACGTACGGCTACTTTCAAGCTTGATGACACCACGGTCGAATTTCCGGTCCTGACCGGCACGATTGGCCCGGATGTGGTCGATATCCGTTCGCTCTACGGCAAGACCGGCGCCTTCACCTTCGATCCTGGCTTCATGTCCACGGGCAGCTGCAAGTCCGCCATCACCTACATCGATGGTGACAAGGGCGAACTGCTGTACCGCGGCTACCCCATCGAACAACTGGCGGTGAACTGCGACTTCCTGGAAGTCTGCCAACTGCTGCTGACGGGCGAACTGCCCAATGCGGCTGACAAGGCCAAGTTCGCCAGCACCATCAAGAATCACACGATGGTGCATGAACAACTGACCCGCTTCCTGCAAGGTTTCCGTCGCGACGCCCACCCCATGGCCATGTTGGTCGGCGTGGTTGGCGCCCTGTCCGCCTTCTACCACGACGCCATGGACATCAGCGACGAAGCCCATCGCTCCGTGTCGGCCAACCGCCTGATCGCCAAGCTACCCACCATCGTTGCGATGGTGTACAAGTATGGTCAAGGCCAGCCCTTCATGTTCCCCCGCAACGACCTCTCCTATTCGGCCAACTTCATGCATATGATGTTCGGCACGCCCTGCGAGAAGTACGAGCCGAACCCGGTGCTGGTGCGCGCGCTGGATCGCATCCTGATCCTGCACGCCGATCACGAACAGAACGCCTCCACCTCCACGGTGCGTCTGGCCGGTTCCTCCGGTGCCAACCCCTTCGCCTGTATTTCCGCCGGCATCGCCTGCCTGTGGGGTCCGGCCCACGGTGGTGCCAATGAAGCCTGCCTGCAGATGCTGGAAGAAATCGGTGACGTGTCCCGCGTGCAGGAATACATTGCCCGCGCCAAGGACAAGAACGACAGCTTCAAGCTGATGGGTTTTGGCCACCGCGTGTACAAGAACTTCGACCCGCGCGCCAAGCTCATGCAGGAAACCTGCCGCGAAGTGCTGCTGGAACTGGGCCTGGAAAATGACCCCCTGTTCAAGCTGGCCATGGAACTGGAAAAGATCGCCCTGGAAGACGACTACTTCGTTTCTAAGAAGCTCTATCCGAACGTGGACTTCTATTCCGGCATCGTGCAACGCGCCCTGGGCATCCCGACGCAATTGTTCACCGGCATCTTCGCCCTGGCCCGCACCGTGGGCTGGATCGCGCAGTGGAACGAAATGATCTCCGAAACCGACCAGAAGATCGGTCGTCCGCGCCAGCTCTACATCGGCGCCCCCCGTCGTGACGTGCAAGCCATCGACAAGCGCTAAGTAAGTTGAACACTGACGCGAGTCGGGGAGAGAACCGGCCTTAGCGAAGAAACAGCAGAATGCGGACGGAGCCCAGTGGCTCCGCCCCGTTCTGCTTTTTTTGCGCCCAGCCGTGCTACGCCGCGTCGACAAAACACCCAACAGCACATAAAACACACCAAAGGTGCAAAGAATGAAAGAGATGTTGAGCAATTCCCATTTGTTCGGCAGCAATGCCCCCTTCGTGGAAGAACTCTACGAAAACTATCTGGGCAACCCTGCATCGGTCGACGACACGTGGCGCGACTATTTCGACCAGCTTCAGAACACGGGCTCCGGCCATGACGTGCCTCACGCCCCGGTTGTCGCGGCCTTTGAAGCCCGCGCCAAGCTGGGTCCGGTGCGCACCGTGTCTGCCGCCAGCACCACCGGCGCCAAGGACAAGCAGGCCGCCGTCCTGCAGATCATCAATGCCTACCGTTTCCTGGGGGATCGCTGGGCCGATCTGGATCCCTTGAAGCGCACCGAGCGTCCGAATCAGGTTGAACTTGATCCGGCCCACTACGGGTTCACCGAAGCCGACCTGAACGAGAAGTTCAGCACCGGTTCTTTCGTCTTCGGCGGCGATAACCATGCCACCCTGCGGGAAATCCTCGAAGCCCTGCGCCAGACCTATTGCAGCAAGATCGGCGCCGAGTACATGTACATGAGCGAGACGGTGCAGAAGCGCTGGATCCAGGCCCGCCTGGAATCCATCCGCGCCTCCGACTCGCCCTCCGCCGACAAGAAGAAGCGCCTGCTGGAACGCCTGACTGCCGCCGAAACCCTGGAGCGTTACCTCCACACCCGTTACGTCGGCCAGAAGCGCTTCTCCCTGGAAGGCGGTGAAAGCTTGATCGTCGCCATGGACGAGTTGATCAACGTCGGTGGCACCCTGGGCGTCCAGGAGCTGGTCATCGGCATGGCCCACCGCGGCCGCCTGAACGTGCTGGTGAACACCCTGGGCAAGTCCCCCAGCATCTTGTTCGCTGAATTCGAAGGCAAGAAGAAGTCCGACCTGTCCGCTGGTGACGTCAAGTACCACATGGGTTACTCAAGCGATGTGGGCACGCCGGGCGGTCCGGTGCACCTGACCCTGGCTTTCAACCCCTCCCACCTGGAAATCATCAACCCCGTGGTGGAAGGTTCCGTCTATGCGCGCCAGTTGCGCCGCAACGACACGGCCAAGACCCAGGTCATCCCGGTGCTGATCCATGGCGACTCCGCCGTGGCCGGCCAGGGCGTGAACCAGGAAATGCTGAACTTTGCCCAGACCCGCGGTTATGGCTGCGGCGGCACGGTGCACATCGTGGTGAACAATCAGATCGGTTTCACCACCTCCGATCCCCGCGATTACCGTTCCTCCCTTTACTGCACGGACATCTTCAAGATGGCCGAGGCACCGATTTTCCACGTCAATGGCGACGATCCGGAAGCCGTGGCCTTCGTTACCCGTCTGGCCCTGGAATTCCGCCAGGAGTTCAAGAAGGACGTGGTTATCGACATCGTCTGCTACCGCAAGCTCGGCCACAACGAGCAGGACGAGCCTATGGTGACCCAGCCCCTGATGTACAAGAAGGTGCAGAAGCATCCCGGTACTCGCAAGCTCTACGGTGACAAGCTGGTGGCTCAGGGCGTGCTGCCCGCCGACGGCCCGGATGCCATCATTGCAGATTTCCGCGCCCACCTGGATCGGGGCGAGCTGCTCTACAACCCGGTGCTGTCCGACTTCAAGCGTTCCTACGCTTCCGACTGGAAGCCCTACCTGACGAAGACCTACATCGAAACCTGGGACACCACCGTGCCCACGGCCGAGCTGCAGCGCCTCTCCGAGCGTCTGACGACCTTGCCGGAAGGCTTCACCCTGCATTCCCGCGTCAAGAAGATCGTGGAAGACCGCCGCGCCATGGGCGAAGGCAAGCTGCCGGTGGACTGGGGCATGGGTGAAAACCTGGCCTACGCAACCCTCTTGGCCTCCGGCTACGGTATTCGGATTTCTGGTGAAGACGTGGGTCGTGGCACCTTCTTCCACCGCCATGCCGCCATGCATGACCAGAACCGGGATCGCTGGCACGAAGGTACCTACCTGCCCCTGCAGCACATCCAGGAGCATCAGCCCAAGTTCCAGTGTTTCGACTCCGTGCTGTCCGAAGAAGCCGTCATGGCCTTCGAGTACGGCTACGCCACCACCGAACCGGACGAGCTGATCGTTTGGGAAGGCCAGTTCGGCGACTTCGCCAATGGCGCCCAGGTGGTCATCGACCAGTTCATTTCCTCCGGCGAAGCCAAGTGGGGCCGGGGTTGCGGTCTGGTGCTGCTCTTGCCCCACGGCTACGAAGGCCAGGGTCCGGAACACTCGTCCGCCCGGCTTGAGCGCTACATGCAAGCCTGTGCCGAGATGAACATGGAAGTGTGCGTGCCGTCCAACGCTTCCCAGATCTTCCACCTGCTGCGTCGCCAGGGCCTGAGGAAGCAGCGCAAGCCCCTGGTCATCATGTCGCCCAAGTCCCTGCTGCGCCACAAGGACGCCACGTCCAGCCTGGACGATCTGGCCAATGGCGAGTTCAAGCGCGTCATCGGCGAAGTGGATGATCTGGATCTGTCCGCCGTCAAGCGCGTCGTGCTGTGCTCCGGCAAGGTGTATTACGACCTGCTGGCGGCCCGTCGCGAAAAGGGCATCAAGGACATCGCCCTGGTGCGTATCGAGCAACTCTATCCCTTCCCGGAAACGTCATTCGCGGCTGAAATCGCCAAGTACCCGAATGCCACGGAAATCGTGTGGTGCCAGGAAGAACCGCGCAACCAGGGCGCCTGGTACTGGTTCGCATCCCGTCAGCACTTGGTCAATCAGGTCGGTTCCGGTCAGCGTCTGCTGCTCGTGTCCCGTCCCGCCTCCGCCTCGCCGGCAGTGGGCTACCTGGCCAAGCACAACGAGCAACAGAAGAAGATCATTGAGTCCGCCCTGGGCCAGATCGAGTACGACTAAAAGGTCTGGGGAGCTTCTCCCCAGTGGGGAATTGGCGCCAGGCCTGTTTCCCACCCAGCCCCTCTTCCGTCCGCGGGCGAGGGGCGTGTTGTGAGTTGGCTTACGCGACTTTTGTAAATTGAAACCGACAAGAAAACCGGGAGAGAACATGAGCATTATCGAAGTCAAAGTACCGCAGTTGTCCGAGTCCGTTGCCGAAGCGACCCTGGTCACCTGGCATAAGCAGGTTGGCGATTTCGTCGCCCGCGACGAAAATCTGATCGACGTCGAAACCGACAAGGTCGTGCTGGAACTGCCGGCCCCCGCCGCCGGCATGCTGGTGGAAATCATCAAGGGTGATGCCGGTACTGTCACCTCCGGCGAAGTCATTGCCAAGATCGACACCGCCGCCGTGGCTACCGCCGCAGCCCCGGCTGCCGCCGGTCCGGTTGCCGCCGCGCCGGTTACTGCGCCGGCCGCTGCTGCCGCTGCCCCCGCCGGTACCGCTTCCCCCTCCGCCCGCAAGATCCTGGACGAGAAGGGCATCGCTGCCGCCGACGTGGCCGGTTCCGGTCGTGGCGGTCGCGTCACCAAGGAAGATGCGGTCGGCGCCCAGAAGGCTGCCGCGCCGGTTGCTGCTCCCGTGGTCGCCGTTGCCGGCGAGCGTCCGGAACAGCGCGTGCCCATGACCCGCCTGCGTGCCCGCGTCGCCGAGCGTCTGCTGCAATCCCAGGCCCAGAACGCCATCCTGACCACGTTCAACGAAGTGAACATGGGTCCGGTCATGGCCTTGCGCAAGCAATACGGCGACAAGTTCGAGAAGGCCCATGGCGTGCGCCTGGGCTTCATGGGCTTCTTCGTCAAGGCCGCCATGGTGGCCCTGAAGCGCTTCCCGGTCCTGAATGCCTCCGTGGACGGTAACGACATCGTCTATCACGGCTACTTCGACATCGGCATCGCCGTGGGTTCCCCCCGTGGCCTGGTGGTGCCGATCCTGCGTGACGTGGATCAGATGAGCATCGCCGACATCGAAAAGAAGATTGCCGAATACGGCCAAAAAGCCAAGGACGGCAAGATCTCCATGGACGACCTGACCGGCGGCACCTTCTCCATCTCCAATGGCGGCGTGTTCGGTTCCATGATGTCCACACCCATCATCAACCCGCCCCAAGCCGCCATCCTGGGCATCCACGCCACCAAGGATCGCGCCATGGTCGAAAACGGCCAAGTCGTCGTGCGCCCGATGAACTATCTGGCCATGTCCTATGACCACCGTATCATCGACGGCCGCGAAGCCGTCCTCGGCCTGGTGGCCATGAAGGAAGCCCTGGAAGATCCGGCCCGCCTGATCCTGGACGTCTGATTTTAAGGCGTGAGGGGTGAGGAGTGAGGGGTGAGGAGTAAAACCTCGCCCCCACCCGCACCCCTCAATTCATTGAACCTATTCGATATGAAAGGCGTAAGGAAAGGCGAAAAGGTAGTGAGCGTGGTTTTTCGTTGGTTCGCGCCAAAGGCGCGCTGATTTCCCCCCCCTCACCCCTCACCCCTCAATCCTCACGAATTCTCCCCATGACCAAGCAATTCGACGTACTCGTCATCGGCGGCGGTCCCGGCGGCTATGTGGGCGCCATCCGCGCCGCGCAGCTGGGCTTTTCCGTGGCCTGCTGTGAATCCAACCCCTACGCGGACCCCAAGGGTGAACCCCGCCTGGGTGGCACCTGCCTGAACGTGGGCTGTATCCCCTCCAAGGCGCTGCTGCACACCTCCCATTTGTTCGAGGAAGCCGGCCACGCTTTCGCCAGCCAGGGCATCAAGGTCAGCGCCCCGGAAATCGACGTGCCGACCATGATCGGTCGCAAGGCCAAGGTGGTGGATCAACTCACCTCCGGCATCAAGGGCCTGTTCAAGAAGAATAAGGTCACGTTGCTCAATGGCCACGGTTCCTTCGTCGCCAAGACCGCTGCCGGCTGGCAGGTCAAGGTCGGTGAGGAAGTCGTGGAAGCGAAGCAGGTCATCGTTGCCACGGGTTCCAAGGCCCGTCACCTGCCCAACGTGCCGGTGGACAATGTGCTGGTCTGCGACAACATCGGGGCATTGGACATCAATGCCGTGCCCAAGAAGCTGGCGGTCATCGGCGCTGGCGTCATCGGCCTGGAAATGGGTTCCGTGTGGCGCCGTCTGGGTGCCGACGTGACCGTGCTGGAAGCCCTGCCGGACTTCCTGGCGGTGGCGGACGTGGATGTGTCCAAGGAAGCCCTCAAGGCCTTCACCAAGCAAGGTCTGAAGTTCAGCTTCGGCGTGAGCATTGGCGAAGTCACCACCGGCGCGGCCGGCGTCACCATCGCCTACACGGACAAGGATGGCAAGGCCCTGACCCTGGAAGCGGATCGTCTGGTGGTCTCCGTCGGCCGTGTGCCCAATACCGACGGCCTGAACGCCGAAGCGGTGGGCCTCAAGCTGTCCGACCGCGGCATGATCGAAGTGGACGACCACTGCAAGACCAACCTGCCCGGCGTGTGGGCCATTGGTGATGTGGTGCGCGGTCCCATGCTGGCCCACAAGGCTATGGAAGAAGCGGTTGCCGTGGCGGAAACCATGGCTGGCCAGAAGGGCCACGCCAGCTTCGACAACATCCCCTGGGTCATCTACACCAGCCCGGAAATCGCCTGGGTTGGCAAGACCGAGCAGCAGCTGAAGGCGGAAGGCGTGGCCTACAAGGCCGGCAAGATCCCCTTCGCCGCCAACGGCCGAGCACTCGGCAATGGCGACACCACCGGCTTCGTCAAGATGCTGGCGGACGCCAAGACCGACCGCATCCTCGGTGTGCACATCGTGGGTGCCAACGCGTCCGAGCTGATCGGCGAAGCGGTGGTGGCCATGGAGTTCGGTGCTGCCTCCGAAGACCTGGCCCGCATCTGCCACGCCCACCCGACCCTGTCGGAAGTGGTGCATGAAGCGGCCCTGGCCTGCGACAAGCGTCCGCTGCACTTCTGATGCGGTGAGGAGTGAGGGGTGAGGAGTGAGGGGTAAAACCTTCACGTCCTTGCGCCTCACTCCTTTTCCGTTTACCGGACCGTTTTTGAGACAGGGGATAAACAAGCAGGAGCCCACTCCTCACCCCTCACTCCTCACTCCTCACGTTCCACCCAAAATGCCCCACAAGATACTCAGAGTCCCCATCCACGGCATGCTGGACCTCTACGAGGCCACGCTGAAGGCCCGCGGCTACCATGCGGACGCGGCCCAGCGGGCCGCAGCCCAGCGCCTGCAGGATTTCTACGACGACCTCATCGCCTTCAAGGCCGCCCGGCGCACTCGCCTCAGGAAACTCTTCGCCCGTCCCAAACTGCCCCATGGCGTGTGGTTCTGGGGCGGAGTAGGGCGGGGCAAGAGCTTCCTCATGGACTGCTTCTATGAGGCCGTGCCCTACAAGCGCAAGCGCCGGGTGCATTTTCACGCCTTTATGCAGGAAGTGCACGAAGCCTTGAAGCAGCACAAGCACGAGCAAGACCCCCTGCGCCTGGTGGCGGAAAAGATCGCCCGGGACGTACGCCTGGTCTGTTTCGACGAATTCCACGTCTCCGACATCGCCGACGCCATGATTCTCGGCCGGCTCATCGACGTGCTGTTCGAGCTGGGCGTGGTCTTTTGCATGACCTCCAACTACCCGCCGGACGGCCTCTACCCCAACGGCCTGCAGCGCCAGAACTTCCTGCCCACCATCGCCCTCCTGAAAAGGAAGCTCGACGTGGTAGAAGTGGACGCCGGCATCGACTACCGCCTGCGCACTCTGGAGCAGATTCCCGCCTTCCACGTGCCGGCGGATGCGGAATCCGAAAAACGCCTAGCCGCCGACTTCCGCCGCATTGCCGGTGAAGAAGGCAAGGCCGGCACCATCGTCGTGCTAGAGCGGGAACTGCCGGTCAAGCGCCGCGCTCCCGGCGTCATCTGGTTCGACTTCGCCACTCTCTGCGGCGGCCCCCGTTCGCAAAACGACTACCTGGAACTGGCCCGGGAATACCACACGGTGCTGCTCTCCGGCGTGCCCAGGATGAGCAACAACCAGGGCTCTGAGGCCCGCCGCTTCACCTGGCTCATCGACGTGCTCTACGACCACAGGGTCAAGCTGATCCTTACCGCCGAAGTGGAAGCCCCGGATCTCTACGTGGCCGGCCCCAACGCCCACGAATTCGTCCGCACCGTCAGCCGCTTGATCGAAATGCGCACCCGCGACTACCTGGCCGAGGCGCATCGGACGGATTGAGTCTGCCAAGGGCTGCTTGAAACGCCGAGGCGCAGAGAAAACCCTTGAGTTCCCCCCTTTGAAAAAGGGGGCAAGGGGAGATTTAGGTCGCCGGAAAATCCCTCATTTCCCCCGTGGGAGGGCCGCCCCGGCCCGATCTCGGCGGGGCAGTCTTGGCCCATGCGGTAAGCCTTGGATTGGATTTCATCTGGCTGCTTGGTGCCCGAAGCGTTCTCATGACATTAACAATCATTCGGGCAGCTTTGTGAACTGAGACCAGCCGCTCACGAAAACCAGCCGTGGGCCGACCTTTCTAGACAATTGATGAACGAGGCTTGGCGGCGAACGCGTATATGATTGACCGGTCTGTCACCTCAAGAGGCCTCCGTACAATATTTTGGTGCTGCGCTCCGACCATGTCCCATTTTGAATATACAATCGGGCTGGGAGTTTGCATTGAAGCGGGGGGAGGGGGAAGACATGAATCATCGTGCGATCGCCCGGAGGGCTGCGGCATGGCTGTTGTTGCTGAGCCTTCAAACTGGCATGGCTGAAGGATTTGCCGCGAACATCGCTGCAACAGTGATCCTGGGCGATCTCACCCAGACCTATGCAGGCAAGACGCTGTCCGCCTCCTGCAGCACCGACCCAGCCGGCCTGTCTGTGGCCATTACCTACAGCGACATGGGCAAAGGCACAAATCCCCAGCATGCCGGATACTATGGAGTAACCTGTACCGTTACCGAGCCAGGCTACGAGGGCAGCGTCACCGGCGTGCTGACCATCGAGCAATCGAAATTAATTATCTTTATCTCTATGCCATCTCTCTCGGTCCCTGGAGGCGGCTGGTATCTCTTTGGAAATACCACCGATACGACATGGAACGTGGGGGCGATGTTGGCTGATGCATCAAAGGTCAGCAGCGTTTGGAAATGGCTGCCAAGTTCCGGCAAGTGGGCATTCTACAGTCCTTCACTTACAAGCCTGGAACTAGCCGACTATGCAGCGGCCAAGGGCTACGAAGTACTAGCGTCCATTAATCCCGGCGACGGATTTTGGGTCAATTCCCTGCAGGCTTTTTCCGTCATGTTGCCTCTATCTGGCAAGGCTTATTCGGGGACCGGCGTTATCTCGCCAGAGCCTTTGATGTCCGGTTGGAACCTCATAGCAATCAGCTCAGTCTGGACCCCCAGCCAGTTCAATGCCCATCTCGCCCCTTCGTCCGAGGGCTTTCCTCAGGCATTTAAGACCTTATGGGCTTGGGACAATTCCCGTGCAACGTGGTACTTTTATGCGCCGACGCTGGAAGCGCAAGGCGGAAGGGTCCTTAGCGATTACGCCACGAGCAAGGGCTATCTGGACTTTGCGGATGAGGGCAAAGTCCTTGGGTCGCAGACCGGAATCTGGGTGGACATGCCTTGAAGTCCGCGAGGCCTCGTCAGCACTGCCGCCCTGCCGGTGCACAGTTCCAGCACCCTCTGCCCAATACCCCGCCAACCATTCGTTAACCCGCAAACGGGGAGCAACTCCTGATGCCATTTGACACGGCCCGAAGGCTGTCGTGGCTAAATGGCCGCTTCCGTAGAAGTTTCCTGCCGTTCAAGGCACATTGGTTTTATGCCTGCAATGGCCGGACTTGGCTGACAGCGGCCGCGGGAGTCCATCTGTTTGCCAGCAAGGGACGGCCGCTCCAGAAATAAAACGGCGGAACGCCTTTCGGGCGTTCCGCCGCTACCTCAAGCAAGGTCGTTTCAGCGCGTCACGGCCACCGTGTTGCTGGCGTCACTCTCGCCGGCCCGGTTCATGGCGAGGACCCGGTATTCCAGGGGCTTGCTGTGGGGCTGGTTGGTGAGGGTGATTTCCACATCGACGGCGGTGGCCGCCTGGGTCCAGGCGCCGTCCGGCATTTCGCGGCGCTGCACCGTGTAGGCCGAGGGCTTACCGCCGTCTGTGCCTTGCTTCCAGTCCAGATGCACCCAGCCTTCCCCTTGCCTTTCCAGGTTGCGGGGCTGGGAGGGCGCCTGGCGTGCCATGGGGGCGCTATGGCCACCCCAGCCGATAAGCGCCAGTTGTTGATCGCTGCTGACGCTCGCTTTGGCAAAGCGCAGGTGCACCTTCATGTCATCCGTCAGCAGGGCGAGGGCGCTTTGCTTCTGCGCGAGGGGGTCGGCAAGTTGGGATTGCAGGGTGGTGTAGGCATGTGAGTTTGCCGATCTCACTCGTGGGTTCACCGAACTCACGATTCATGTCACCAACTTCACTCGTGAGTTCAAACGATTCACCCGTGGTATTGCCAGGATCACGCGTAGTATTGCCAGGGGCACGACCAAGTTCGCCGGGATCTGGAGTGATATTGCCAATCCCACTCGTGATATTGCCGGGATCAATCGTGAGTTCGGCAATGTGCGGGGGCGTGTCGCCAGCCTGACCAGACCGACAAGGCCCTGCGACCCTGCCTGCCTCGCTCTCCCCATCCGCTCGCTACGATCGCCTAAGCCAGACAGGCTCCAAGCGCTCCAAATCCCCCCCACCCCCCCTTTTGCAAAGGGGGGAGCATAAAGTTCCAGTTTTTCTCTGTGTTCCCAGCGTCTTCGAGCCTTCTGCGTCGAGGGGGTTTTCCGCCATAATCCCCGCTCCGCCTCCCGGATATGCTATGAAACGCCTCCTCGCCAGAGGCAGCAGGCGCAAGCTGGCGTAAGATGCTCGGCTGTCGTTGGCGGCTTGGCCGCAGTGAACCTCCGAGGGGCAGCATGTTCAGAATCCTTTTCGTTTGCATGGGCAATATCTGCCGCTCCCCTACGGCGGAGGGCGTCATGCGTCGGCGTTTGGAGGAAGCGGGGCTGGCGAAACTGGTGCAGGTGGATTCCGCCGGCACCTACGGCGCCCATGTGGGGGAGGCGCCGGACGGGCGCAGCCAGCGTACGGCCAAGGCCCGGGGCGTGGACCTGAGCCGCCTCCGGGCGCGGCAGGTGGAGCCGCGGGATTTCGACAAGTTCGATCTCATCCTGGCCATGGATCGCCGCAACCTGGAGGTGCTGCGGGAGCAATGCCAGAAATGGCAGCAGTCCAAGCTGCAGTTGCTCATGAGCTATGGTAGCGGCGCAGGCGAGGAAGTGCCGGACCCCTACTACGGCGGCCCCCAGGGCTTTGAAGTGGTCTTTGACCTGGTGGAAGATGCCGTCGCCGGTCTCATCAAGGATCTTCAGCGCCAGGGCTTGGGCGCGAGCCAGAAATTGTAGGTCGGGCTTTGGCCCGACAAGGCCGGCTGAAACCGGCCCCACGGGTTTTTCCCATATTGACCCGAGTCAAGGTGCGAGGGGGAGGGGACTTCCACAATCGCCTTCCATGCTCACCCGCCTGCCCGCCATGCCCTACCTGTCTCCGGCGTCCTCTGCCTGATGGCCGCCGCACCCCGCCTCATGGAGTCGGTTTTCGACTTCGAACAGGCGCCGCCGCTCTCGGTGCCCTATCGCTTTTTTCTCTCCGCGCCCCTGTTCGCGGCGGCGGCGGGGTTGCTGCTGGCCTGGCTGGGGCCGGAGGCCTTCGTTTCCCGCTGGAGCCCGGACCTGCTGGCAGTCGTTCATCTGTTCACCGTGGGTTTCATGCTGCAGGCCATGGCCGGTGCCTTGCTGCAGATCTTGCCGGTGGCCGCCGGGGCGAATGTATGGCGCCCCCTGCTGGTGGCGCGCTGGGTGCACCCGGGACTCAGCGGCGGCGCCCTGCTGCTGGCGGGGGGCTTCGCTTTCGGCCTGCCCCTGCTGTTTCGCCTGGCCATGCTACTACTTGGTGCCGCAGTGCTGCTTTACGTCCTGGTGGCAGGGCACAGCCTGATGCACACCGTCGCCCGTGGGGCCACGGTGGCGGCCATGCGCATGTCCGTGCTGGCCTTGTTGCCGACCCTGGTGCTCGGTGAATTCCTGGCCAGCGCCTTCGGCTGGCAGATGAACCTGCCCCTCATGGAACTGGTTTCCCTGCATGCGGCCTGGGCCTTCGCCGGCTGGGGCTTGCTGCTGGTGGTCGGCGTGGCCTATCTGGTAGTGCCCATGTTCCAGCTCACGCCGCCTTACCGGCCCTCCATCGCCATGGGGCTGCCCCTGGCCCAGTTCATCCTGCTGCTGGTCTGGTCCGCTCTGGTGCTGGCGGGCCTGCCCCATCGCCTGCCGGCCCTGGCCCTGGCCGTGACCGTGGCCGGTTTTGCCGTGCTGACCCTGGTATTGCAGCAGCGACGGCGTCGTCGCTTGCCCGACGTGACCCTGCTGTTCTGGCGTACCGGCATGCTGGCTCTCTTGGGGGCCGTGGTCGTGGTCGCCATGGATGTGGTGCTGCCAGAGGCGGACGGGCGGCTGGAGATACTGGCGGGGGTACTGCTCATTCCCGGTGTGTTTGTTTCCCTGATCAGCGGCATGCTCTATAAGATAATGCCTTTTCTCAATTGGCTGCACTTGCAGCGGGTGGCCCCGCCGGCCCCCAACATGAAGCACATGCTGGGTGAAGCGGCCATGATGCGTCAGTTCCGTCTGCATCTGCTGGCCCTGCTGGCGGCCTTGGCCGCCGTATTCCTGCCGGTGCTCGTCAGGCCCGCCGGGCTACTGCTGGCCGCCTCCGCTCTCCTTCTGGAGTGGAACTTGCTTGGCGTGGTGCGCATTTACCGTCGCTTGGTGGCCGGCGAGCCGGTGGCTCAGGTGATCCGGAAAAAGCCTTGAGTTGCAGGGACGAATGAACTTGCTCCTGTTGAATGTCGGGGTGAACCTGGAAAAAGCAGTTGATGAAACGCCGAGGCGCAGAGGCGCCGAGAAATCAAAACCTTGTTGAATTTGCGGCAGGCACACTGCAGGCGAGTCCTCGTGGAAGTGCAACTACCTGTTTTTCCTCGGCGTCTCGGCGCCTCGGCGTTTTGAATTGAGTTTTAGGGATGAAATGAAACACGTGCCGGTTTTTTTCTCCGCTCCGCACCGGGTGATGTTCCTGGCAGGGGCCACCAATGCCGTGCTGGCCATGCTGTGGTGGGCTGTGGAATTGGGCGCCCGCATGGCGGGCAGCCCGTTGGCCTGGTCGCTGCCGCCGAGTTGGGCCCATGGGGCGCTCATGATGTTCGGTGTCTTTCCCTTTTTTATCTATGGCTTTGCCTTCACTGCCGGCCCCCGCTGGCAGGGCCGGGAGGAAGTGAAGCCCGATGTCTTTGTGCCGTCCTTCGTGGCCATGTCCGCCGGTTGGCTGTTGTTCTACGCTGGCCTGGTGAACGCCGCGTTGCTGGTGCCGGCCCTGGCTCTGGTGCTGGTTGGCTGGTTGGTGGCCCTGCGGGAAGTCTGGCGCATTGCCACTCATCCCAATCCCGAAAAGCTGCACATCCGCGCCCTGGCTTTGGCCCTGACGGCGGGGGGCTGCGGCGTCGCGGCGCTGCTGGTCCAGGTCTCCGGCGGGCCGGCGCTGCTGGCAAGTTGGGCCTTGGCCATTGGCGTGTGGGGCTTTTTGTTGCCGGTGTATGCCACGGTCAGCCACCGCATGATTCCCTTTTTCACCGGCAGCGCCATCAAGGGCTTCAATCCGGCGCGGCCCACTTGGACGCTCTTGCTGATCCTGGCTGGCAGCGTCGCCCATGGCATCCTGCTTGGGCTGGGGCAGTGGGCCTGGACTTGGCTGGCGGACCTGCCGGCGGCCGTAGCGGCCGTGTACCTGAGCTTCGCCTGGCAGTTGCGGCGCAGTCTCGCGGTGCGTCTGCTGGCCATGCTGCACATTGGCTTTGCCTGGCTCGGGTTGGCACTGGGCCTTTCCGTCCTGCAGGGCGTGCTGGGCCTGATGGGTATTCCCTTCCTGGGTCTTGGCCCCCTGCATGGCCTGACCATCGGATTCTTCGCCTCCATCCTGGTGGGCATGGCCTCCCGGGTCACCATGGGCCATTCCGGTGGTGCGCTGGTGGCAGACCTTGCTTCCTGGCGCATTTTCATTGGCCTGCAACTGGTGGCCCTGGTGCGCGTGGCCGGCGAGATCAATCCACACCTGATGACACACTTTTCCCTGCTGGCGGCCCTGGGCTGGCTGCTCGTCTTTGGTGCTTGGTGGGGCCGCTACGGCACCATCCTGTGGCGCCCCCGTGCCGATGGACGTCCTGGATGAGCGAATGGAGTGAGGTCTGGAAGGCCGCCGCCATTGGCGCAGAACCTGCGCTGCCATCCTCGCTCTCGTTTTTCCTCGGCGCCTCTGCGCCTCGGCGTTTCAAAATGATTTCTACGCAATGAGTTACCTGGCGCTAAAACATCTGCACATGACCTGCGTGGCCTTGAGCGGCGGCGGTTTCTTCCTGCGCGGGCTGTTGATGTTGCGGGCGTCGCCCTGGCTGGCAAGCCGCCCGGCGCGGGTGCTGCCCCACCTGGTGGACAGCCTGCTGCTGGCCAGCGCCCTGACCCTGGCGGTGTGGTCCGGCCAATATCCCTTTGTGCAGGGCTGGCTGACGGCCAAGGTGCTGGGCTTGCTGGTGTATATCGGATTGGGCAGCGTGGCCCTCAGGGCGCCCTTGTCGGAACAAGTTTCGACCTACAAGGCCGTGGATGTGGGTCGGAATTTATTCCGACATTTGTACCTCAAGCGGGGCCGCAGCCGGCGTGTGCGCCTGGCCGCCGGGCTGGCGGCCCTGGCGGTGTTTGGCTACATCGTCTCCGTGGCCCTGACAAAGAACCCGGCCGGGTTTTTCGGCGTGTTGCTGTAAAAATTGAGGTGTAGGTTGTGCCGTAAGGCACAACTTGCCAAGGATGTGTTTTGCCTGGCGGCACAAGCTACGAATCTGCTCCTAGCCTCTACTAAGGCTGGTGGCGCGAAAGCTTGGCTACGTCGGGGATGGTGACTTGCCGGCCCTGCACCGTGATGAGGCCGGCGCCGGCAAGTTCGTGGAAAATGCGGGAGAAAGTTTCCGGCGTGATGTTCAAGAGGGAGGCGATGACTTGCTTGGTGGCTGGCAGGGTGACATCCAGGGTGCCTTTCCCCTGAGAGGTGCCGTGCTGTAGCAGGTAGCCGATGAGCCGCTCCGTGCCGGAGCGCAGGGTATAGGACTCCACGTCCTGCACCAGGGAATGCAGGCGCATGGAAAGCCCCGCCAGCATGCGCCGGGCGAAGACGGCATCCTTTTCCAGCAGATCGAACACCTGTTCCTGGGGGATGTGCAGCAGGGTGCTTTCGGTGAGGGCCTGGGAAAAGACCGGGTAAGGTTTTTCCATGAACATCACCGCTTCGCCGAAACTTTGCATGGGACCGATGATTTCCACTACCTTCTCGTTGCCCTGAGGAGAGGAAATGGCCAGTTTCACCTGGCCCGTCACCACCAGGTAGAAGCCCCGGGGATTGTCGCCGCGCTGGAAGAGCATTTCGCCCCGTTGCAGGCGTTTCTCCCGGGTGGATGCGGCCAAGTGCCCGATTTGCTCCTCGGTCAGGGCCTGAAACAAGGGCAGGCGGGTGAGTTCGGCAATGGCGTCGATTTTCCGGGGGGTGGCGGTCATGGCGGTATTCCTGGGGACTACGATAGCGAAGGCGAAAACCATAGCATGAAACCCGGAAATTGGCACGACGCAGATTCAAGTTGCAAGTTACCAGGAGGGTTACGCGCGCTGTGCGCGCCATCTTTTTCTTGAGTCTTGCAACTTGAAACTTGTAACTTGAATCTTGTAACTGACATGAAACTCCTGCCTGCACTGGCGATTTCTTCCCTACTGGCCTTTGCTGCGGCCCTGGGTGTGGTGGCCGCAGGCCTGCCACGGCAGGCTGCCGCCCACCTGGCTTTCGCGGTGGGGGCCATGCCGCTCATTTTTTCGGCCATGGGGCATTTCGTGCCTGTGTTGACCCGTTCCGGCGAAGCGCCCCTTGCTGTGCGGATGCTGCCCTTGCTGGCCCTCGTTGGGGGTGGCGCGGTCGTCCTGTCCTTCCTGCTGCCCGCTGCCTGGCTGCGGGGGCCGACCCTGGCCAGCTTGCCGGCCCTAGCGTCCACCGCCGCTCTGGCGGGTTGGGCCATGGCCCGGGGGCGAGGCGGGTTGGGGAAAGCCCATCCGGGCCTGTGGTGGTATCCGGCAGCCTGCCTGTGCCTGCTGCTGGCCCTGCTGGCGGTGCCAGCCATGGAACTCTGGCCGGCGCAACGGGCGGCCTTGCGGCTCTTCCACCTGCACCTGAACACCCTGGGCTTCATCGGCTTGACTGCCGTCGGTACCTTGCAGGTGCTGCTGCCTACGGCGGTCGGTCGGGCGGACCCCCTGGCGGCACTGCGTTTGCGGCGGGATTTGCCCTTGGCCCTGGCGGGGGTCTTGCTGGTGTCCTTTGGCGCGGCCTGGGGTGGTGCAGCCGCTAAAGCAGCGGCTGGTGTCGGGCTGTTGTGCTGGCTCCTGCCCCTGCTGCGCCTGGGCTTGGCGTGGTTCCGGAGTTTTCGGGCGGAAATCTTCCTGTTCCATGGCGCGGCGCCTTCCCTGGCCTGGGCCTTGGGCGGCCTCCTGGGCCTGTCCCTGCTGGGTGCCCTGCATGGCACCGGCCTCATGGATGGGGGGGATGCCATCGCTGCGTGGTTCCTGGCCTTTCTGCTGCCCCTGGTTTCCGGGGCGGTGAGCCAGCTTCTACCTGTTTGGCTGCGCCCCGGCCGCCAGGACGCCTGGCATGGGGAGGCGCGCCGCCATCTGCAGCGTTACGGCGGGATGCGTGGCGGCGCCTTCATGCTGGCCGGCCTGGCCTATGGGGTGGGGTGGCACGCTGTGGCGTTCATAGCCCTGCCTGCCCTGGGCCACTTCCTGTGGTCCCTTGCGCGCCTGCCAAAAGCGCCGTCCTGAATTTCGCTTCATAACGCGCCATCCGCGTTCGTAAGCCTTGCGCCCATGGATATGAACACACTCCTGTGTATCGCCCGCCATGGCGAAACCGACTGGAACGCCGAAGGCAAGCTGCAGGGCTGGCTGGATGTGCCCATCAATGCCAGGGGGCGCAAACAGGCCCGCCAGTTGGCGATCCAGTTTGCCGGGGCGGGTTTTTCCCATATCCACGCCAGTTCTCTGGCCCGGGCGCGGGAAACGGCGGACATGATCGCGGCCGCCTTGGGTCTGCCGCCGCCGGCCTGCCATGATGACTTGAGGGAAAGGAACTTCGGCGTGCTCCAGGGCATTCCGAAAGCCGAACTGGCGGAACTGAATCCTGTACTTTTCCAGCAGATCGCCTCCCGTAACCCGGCCAGCGACTTCGAGCAGGGCGAAACCATGGACGAATTCGCCGACCGGGTTCTGACGGCGTTACAGTGCATCGCCGGGCAAAATGCCGGTGGCCGTGGCCTGGTGATTACCCACGGCTGGTGTCTGGACGTTATCCACCGGCACATTTCCGGACTCTCGAGAAGCACCATCCTGCACATGAAGCCCAAGAATGGCGACTGCCTTTGGGTGGTGGCGACACGTCAATCCATCCTGCCCTGCGTCCCCGGGAGTTTGCCTGAAATGATCGGGGCAAAAACCGTTCTCTAAACGCCGAGGCGCAGAGGCGCCGAGAAATCAAAACCTTGTTGCGTTTACTTCAGGCACCGGGAGGGTGAGTGGTTCTGGACGAACAAGCACTTGTTTTTCCTCCGCATCTCGGCGCCTCGGCGTTTCATATAAGCTTTCCGGAATGAAAAACGCCGCCTCGTGGGCGGCGTTTTTCATGGGACGGGCGAAACTCAGTCCTTGCGGGTTTCCACATGGACGAGCGGTTCGTCGGCAATGACCTTGGCCTGACGGGGCTTGCGGCCCAGACGGACGGGTACTGCCGGCGCCGCTTCGGCCGCTGGGGCGTGGCGGGTTTCCACCAGGGTCAGGCCGGCGGCAGCCAGGTCAATGGGCTTGGCCGGGGCGGCGGGTGCCGCTACAGGTGCCGCCGGGGCTGCCATCACCATGACGGGGGCGGCGGCTTCCACCGGCGCGGGTGCCGGGGTAGGCGCTTCCACGACGGCAGGTGCTTCCACCACCGCTGCCACTACCACGGGGGCGGTGACTTCCACCACCGGTGCCACTACCGCGACCGGGGCCACAAGCACTGGCAGAGGGGCTTCGGCGGGAGCGGCTGCCGCTTCAACAGCCACTTCGCTCAGGGCCACCGGCGCCAGGGCTTCCACCACGACCGGCGCGGCTTCGACGAGAGCAGGGGCGGCCTCAAGCAGGACGGGGGCGGCTTCGGCCGGCTGGGCGATCACTTCGGCGCCAAGGGCTGCAACGCTGACCTCTTCGGCGGCCACTGCGGCCACCTCGGTCACGACGGCCTGCTCTTCACCAGCGACCTGATCTTCCTTCGCCGTGCGTTCTCCACGACGGCCACCGCGACGACCGCGACGACCGCGTTGGCCGCCCTGTTCGGTCAGGCCGGCATCACCGGCTGCGATTTCTTCGCCGGCTACGGCAACCAGGGCTTCCGTCTGGGCGCCATCCACGTCGGCGACTGGCGCTACGCTCTGGCGGGGTTCCCGGGGCTGACGGGGCTGACGCGGTTCGCGGGGCTCGCGGGGGGCCACTTCGCCACCTTCACGGGGTTCACGCGGCTCGCGGGCTTCCTTCGGCTCCCGGGGCTCACGAGGCTCGCGGCCTTCCTTGGGTTCGCGGCCGCGGCGCGGCTCCCGGGGTTCCCGCGGTTCGCGGACTTCAGCACCTTCGACGCGGGGAGTCCGTTCCTGCTTCTCGACCCGTTCGGCCTTTTCAGGGCGTTCGGCCCGTTCAGCGCGCTCAGCTCGTTCCGGACGCTCGCCCCGTTCCAGCTTTTCGCCTTGTTCGGAACGACTGCCGTCCCGGCTGGTGCGGCCACGGCCACGGCCACGGCCGTCACGTTCGCTGTCACGGCTCCGGTCACGGGGCCTGTCGCGGCCGCTCTTGGCGGGGGCGACGGGTTCCGGGGCGGGGGCTGCCACCGGGGTCGGCTCGCCCTTGAAGAAATCGACGATGCGGGCGAAGAAGCCCTTGGCCTGGGGCGCGGGGGCTACGACGGCCACGGGGGCCGGGGCTTCCGGCTTGTCTTCCACCATGGGGGCGGGCAGGCCCGGGGTGATGCCCTTGACGGCGGCCTCCTGGCGTGGCTTGACCTCCTGCTGGGCTTCCAGCTGGTAGCCTTCCTCTGGCGGCACTTCCACCATCTTGTAGCTGGGGATGGCGACTTCGTCCAGATTCATCTGGTCGTGGCGCAGGCGGGTGATCTCCTGGGCCGGCGTTTCCATGTGAATGTTGGGGATGAGCACCACGCTCAATTTGTGGCGCATTTCGATGGCGTGGATCTCGGCGCGCTTCTCGTTCAGCAGGAAAGTCGCCACGTCCACCGGTACCTGGCAGTGCAGGGCGCCAGTATTTTCCTTCATGGCTTCCTCTTCCAGGATGCGCAGAATGTGCAGCGCGGAAGATTCGGTGCTGCGGATGTGGCCGGTGCCGATACAGCGCGGGCAGGGGATGTGGCTGGTCTCCCCCAGGCTCGGACGAAGGCGCTGGCGAGACAGCTCCAGCAGGCCGAAACGGGAAATCTTGCCGGTCTGGACGCGGGCCCGGTCGTAGTGCAGGGCATCCCGCAGGCGGTTTTCCACTTCCCGCTGGTTGCGGGCGTTTTCCATGTCGATGAAGTCGATGACGATGAGGCCACCCAGGTCACGCAAGCGCAGCTGGCGGCCGATTTCGTCGGCGGCTTCGCAGTTGGTGCGGGTAGCGGTTTCCTCGATGTCGGCGCCACGGGTGGAGCGGCCGGAGTTCACGTCCACCGCCACCAGGGCTTCCGTGTGGTCGATGACGATGGCGCCGCCGGAGGGCAGGGCCACCTGGCGGGCGAAGGCTGTCTCGATCTGGTGTTCGATCTGGAAGCGGGAGAACAGGGGCACATCGTCCCGGTAGCGCTTCACGCGGTTCACATTGCCCGGCATGACGTGGGCCATGAACTGGCGCGCCTGCTCATAGACATCGTCGGTATCGATGAGGATTTCGCCGATATCGGGCTGGAAGTAATCGCGGATGGCGCGGATGACCAGGCTGCCTTCCTGATAGATCAGGAACGCGCCGCTCTGGCCAGTGGCGGCGCCTTCGATGGCACGCCACAGCTGCATGAGATAGTTCAGATCCCATTGCAGTTCTTCCAGGTTGCGGCCGATGCCGGCGGTGCGGGCGATAAGGCTCATGCCGGCCGGAACTTCCAGCTGGTCCATGATTTCCCGCAGCTCGGCCCGGTCGTCACCTTCGACGCGGCGGGAAACACCACCGCCCCGGGGGTTGTTGGGCATCAGCACCAGATAGCGGCCGGCCAGTGAGATGAAGGTGGTCAGGGCTGCGCCCTTGTTACCCCGTTCGTCCTTGTCCACCTGCACGATGATTTCCTGGCCGACCTTGAGGGCGTCCTGGATGCGCGCCTTGGAAGGCTCGATATCGGCACGGAAGAATGCCCGGGAGACTTCCTTGAAGGGCAGGAAGCCGTGGCGGTCGGTGCCGTAATCCACAAAGCACGCCTCGAGGCTGGGCTCGATGCGGGTGATGATGGCCTTGTAGATGTTGCTCTTGCGTTGTTCCTTGGCTGCGGATTCGATGTCCAGGTCAATCAGTTTCTGGCCATCGACGATGGCGACACGTAGCTCTTCGGCCTGTGTCGCATTGAAAAGCATGCGCTTCATTATTTATGGTTCTCCCGCGCGCACGGGCAGAACTCTGGACAGGACACACCTTGCTTAGAACAAGCCTCTCGCCATTTTCAGCGGGTTGGCAGGGCGATAGATATTAGTTTGGCGTAGTGGCATATTTGTTAGATATATTCAAACTAATTCAGTGGCTTGTCTCATTTTTCGCGAAGCCGGCGCGGGTGGCGGGGGCTTCGGGAGAGTGCATTCTGCGAGTGCCAGGCGCGCGATTATCAAGTACCATCGCTGCTTTTGGTGAGCGAAGTTAACCGTCTTTATACCGTCTTTTGTCCAGTTTCGTCGAGAATCACTTGTCATGCCTTGGCAATGATCGCATGGATTTTCGACTCAATGTCGGTGTGCCCATGATCGCTCCCTGCCGCCTCTTCGGGTCGGCTGGCGCCGCGATACATAATGGCAAACACGCCGAAGTATATTCGCAATGAAGGAGTTACGCAAAGCCTTGGAACCACTTTCTATAGCCGTTTCCGGCACCCCGGCGGTCCGCCGGGAAACCGTGGGTGAAGAGGCTGAAAACCAGCGCATCGACAACTGGCTGCTGCGCCAGTTGAAAGGTGTGCCGAAGAGCCATATCTACCGCATTCTCAGGAGCGGTGAAGTCCGGGTGAACGGCAAGCGGGTGGATGCCACTTGCCGCCTGGCCGTCGGCGACGAGGTGCGCATTCCGCCGGTGCGCATGGCGGCGGTGGACCCGGAGGCCCGCCCGGCACCCGGCCGGGATTTCGACGTGGCCTTCGAGGACGAGTTCCTCCTGGCCCTGCACAAGCCCGCCGGCGTGGCGGTGCATGGGGGCAGCGGGGTCTCCTTCGGCGTCATCGAACAATTGAGGAGCGCCAGGCCCGAGGCCCGTTTTCTGGAACTGGTACACCGCCTGGACCGGGAGACCTCCGGCCTCCTGCTGGTGGGCAAGAAGCGCTCGACCCTGACGGCGCTACACGACCTGATGCGGGAGGGCGGCGTCGAGAAGCGCTACTTCACCTTGGTGAAGGGGCGCTGGATGAATCCCCTGCAGCATGTGCGCCAGCCCTTGAAAAAGTACTTGCTGGAAAACGGTGAGCGGCGGGTGGAAGTGCACCCGGAAGGCAAGGTGGCCCACAGCATCGTGCGCCTGGTGGCGCGCTGGCAGGACTACAGCTTGCTGGAGGTGGAGCTGAAGACGGGGCGTACCCATCAGATCCGGGTGCACCTGACCCACCTGGGCTTTCCCCTCTGCGGCGACGACAAGTATGGTGACTTCGCCCTCAACAAGACTCTGCAGAAAGAGGGTCTGAAGCGCATGTTCCTGCATGCGGCGAAGCTTTCCTTGATGCACCCCGGCACCGGGACAAGGCTGGAACTGACGGCGGCCCTGCCGGAGGATCTGCAGGCCTTCATCGCCACACTGGACAAGAATGGAAAGCGGGATTATGGCCAGACAGTATGAGTTGATCGTTTTTGACTGGGATGGCACTTTGCTGGATTCCGCCGGGGCCATTGCCGCCTGCATCCAGGCGGCGGCCCGGGACCTGGGCCTGACGGTGCCCTCGGATGAGGCGGCGCGGCATGTCATCGGGCTTGGTCTGGCGGACGCCCTGATGCGTGCCATGCCGGAGGTGGATGCGGCCCTCTACCCCCGGGTGGCGGAGCGCTACCGCCACCACTTCCTCAGCCAGGACCAGGATCTTTCCCTGTTTCCCGGCGCCCAGGCCCTGATCCGGGCGCTGCACGGCGAGGCCCTGCTCCTGGGGGTGGCCACGGGCAAGAGCCGCCTGGGCCTCTCCCGGGCTTTGGAACACAGTGGCCTCGGCCCCTTCTTTCACGCCACCCGGACTGCGGACGAGACCTTCTCCAAGCCCCATCCGGCCATGCTGGAAGAGCTTATGGCAGAACTGGGCGTGGGGCCGGAAGCCACCCTGATGATCGGTGACACTACTCACGACCTGCAGATGGCTAACAATGCCGGCGTCGCCTCCCTGGCGGTGTCCTTCGGCGCCCACCCCAAGGAAATGCTCTTGGCGGAGCGGCCCCTGATGTGCTTCGACCGCTTTGCGGACATGGGGGAGTGGCTTTTGAAAAGCGTGAGGGGTGAGGGGTGAGGGGTGAGGGGTGAGGAGTCCGGCTTGCGCCTCATCTGTGATTCGGCGGTTTTGGTGGAAGGCGGGGACGGGCTGCGCTTCGAGGTGGTGTGGCGGGGGGAGAAGGCGGCGGCATTTGCGGTGCGTCAGGGCGGCCGGGTTTATGCCTATTTCAACCGTTGCGCCCACGTGCCCATGGAACTGGACTGGAACCCGGGCAAGTTCCGCGACCTTTCCGGCTTATACTTGATCTGCGCCACCCATGGCGCCCTCTACCTCCCCGAGAACGGACACTGTATCGCCGGCCCGTGCAAGGGGAGGTTTCTCGAAAAGCTGCCGGTGGAAGAGCGTGACGGCAAGGTGTACGTAAATACTTCAAAAGCGATTTGAAACGCCGAGGCGCAGAGGCGCCGAGAGATCGAAGGCTTCTTCGATCTTATGTGGAGCCTCAAAAAGAAAAGGTTCTTCTCTGCGTCTCGGCGTTAAGTAATCTGCTTTATTAAAGAGGGTAATGATGGCGCAGGATCAGGAGAGTAGTGAGCCGGGTTGGGAGCGGAAGCTGTTGGAAAAGCTGGCGCTGGAGTCCCTGCGGGAGCAGCGCATTCGTCGGCGTTGGGGCATTCTCTTCAAGACCCTCACGTTTGCCTATCTGGGTGTCGTGCTGTATTTCGCCCTGGACCTGGGGGGCGGCTCCGACGGCCTGGGGGATGGCAAGCGCCATACCGCCTTGGTGCAATTGAACGGCGTCATTCGCGACAAGAGCGATGCCAGCGCCGAGCGCCTCATGGAGGCCCTGCAGGGCGCTTTCGAAAACAATGGGACCGCCGGGGTGGTGCTGAAGATCAACAGCCCGGGGGGTAGCCCGGTGCAATCCGGCATGATCTATGACGAAATCCGCCGCCAGCGGGCCAAGCATCCGAAAATACCGATCTACGTGGTGGTGGAAGACATCTGCGCCTCCGGCGGCTATTACGTGGCGGCGGCGGCGGACGCCATCTATGTGGACAAGGCCAGCATCATCGGCTCCATTGGCGTGCTCATGGATGGTTTCGGCTTCACCGGCAGCATGGACAAGCTTGGCGTGGAGCGGCGCCTGTTGACGGCGGGGGAGAACAAGGGCTTCCTCGATCCCTTCTCGCCACAGCAGCCCAAACAACTGGAATTCGCCAAGGCCATGCTGGGCGAAGTGCACGAGCAGTTCATCGACGCGGTGCGTAAAGGTCGGGGCAAGCGCCTCAAGGAAACCCCGGAGATGTTCTCCGGCCTGATGTGGACCGGCGCCCGGGGCGTTAGCATGGGCCTGGCAGATGGCTTCGGCAGCGTGGATTCCGTGGCCCGGGACGTCATCAAGGCCGAGGATGTGCGGGATTACACCGTGAAGCAGAATTTTGCCGAACGCTTCGCCCAGAAAATCGGCTCCGAAACCGCCGCCAGCCTGACCTATGCCCTGGGGCACTGGACCATGCACTGATAGTTGCAAGTCACAAGTTGCAACTGAAAGAAGGTATCGAAGGTGTTTGAATCCGTGGCACTCCGGCGCTTCTGTCTTGTCCTCTGCACCCTGTTTTGCCTGGCTCCCGCCCACGCAGCCAACGAGGCGGCCCTCAGTATTCAGGAGATGCTCCTGGCTGGCGCCCTGCCGGTTCTCAAGCCGACCCGCTTCGGCGACCTCAAGGAGCCGCTGCAGCGTTTCTACGGGGCTGGCGAGTTTGCTCCGGTCTGGATGAAGGACGGCAAGCCCACGGCCCGGGGGAAACAGGCCCTGGCACTGCTGGAACTGGCCCAAAGCCATGGTCTGGAACCGGCCGACTACTCCCTGCCAGAACTGGAACAACGCTTCCAGCACCCCATGCCCCCCCAGGCCCTGGAAACGGATGTGGCCCTCTCGGCGGCCCTGTTTCGTTTCCTTTCCGACCTGCACGGCGGGCGGGTGAATTCCCGCCAGATGAGTTTCGAGATTGATGCCGTGCCGCGGCGCCTGGATCTGCCGGTGCTTCTGCGGGAGGCCCTGGGGCGGGAGCGTCTGCCGGCCCTGGTGGAGGAGGTGGCGCCGCGCTTCGGCGTGTATGAGCGCCTGCGCCAGGCGCTGGCCACCTGGCGCCAGGTTCCGGCCGCAGCGCCGCTGCCCGTGGTGAAGAAGCTGGAGCCGGGCCAGCCTTATGGGGCACTGGCGGCCTTGGCGCGGCGCCTGGTGGCCCTGGGTGATTTGCCCCCCGGGAGCGCGGTGCCGGCGCGCTACGAGGGGGCGGTGGTGGACGCCATGAAACATTTTCAGGCACGCCACGGCCTGGTGGCGGACGGTGTCGTCGGCCGCGGCAGCTTCGAGGCCCTGAATACGCCACCGTCCGTGCGGGTGCGCCAGATCGAGCTGGCCATGGAACGTTTCCGCTGGCTGCTGCCGCCGGAGTCCAAGTCCGGCAAGACGGTCGGCGTGAATATCCCTGAATTCCGGCTGCGTGCGCTGGAAATGAAGTCAGGGCGTCTGGAGACACGCCTGGCCATGGACGTGATTGTCGGCAAGGCCCTGGATACCCGCACGCCGCTGTTCGACGAGGACATGCGTTCCATCGAATTCAAGCCCTACTGGAACGTGCCCCTGTCCATCGCCAAGGGGGAGATGCTGCCCAAATTGCACAAGAATCCGGATTATCTTGCCAAGGCAGCCATGGAATTCGTACCCGTGGGGGGCGGCGCGGCGACCACGGCCGTGACGCCGGAAGCCCTGGCGGCGGTGGCCCGGGGCGCCCTGCGTATTCGTCAGCGGCCCGGCGGCAAGAATGCCCTGGGGGACATCAAGTTCGTGTTGCCCAACAATATGAACATCTACCTGCACCACACTTCTTCGCCGGCCCTCTTCAAGAAAAGCCGGCGGGATCTCAGCCACGGCTGCATCCGGGTCGAGGACCCGGTGGCTCTGGCGAAGTTCGTCCTGGAAGATCAGGCGGAGTGGACCGAGGCGCGTATCCGCTCCGCCATGGACGCGGACAAGCCTTCCAGCGTGCATCTGCTCCATCCAGTGCCGGTGCTCATTTTCTACACCACCGCCGTGGTGGAAGCCGACGGCCGCACGCTCTTCCTGCCCGATGTGTATGGCCTGGATGGCAAACTCGATGCCGCCCTGAAGCAGCGCAGCGCCCGCCTGGCGGCGCCGTAAGTGATGGGGAACAGGCCTTGTCGGGAATGAAACCTCTGGGTGGATCAGGCGCATGAGCAAGCGAACCGCAGTGCCACCCCTGCAACTCAGACAGTACGCCGAGGCGGACCTCGCCGAAGGCCGCCCGGCGCTGGTGTCCGAACTCAGCCCGGAACAGCTCCTGCACGAACTCCAGGTGCACCAGATCGAACTGGAGATGCAGAACGAGTCCCTGCGGCAGGCCCACTGCGAACTGGCGGCGAGTTGGGATCGCTATGTGGACCTGTATGACCTTGCCCCGGTAGGCTATGTCACCCTTGGCCCGGATGGCCGTATCGAGCAGTTGAACCTGGCAGCGGCCAGCTTGCTGGGGCAGGATCGCCCCACGCTGATAGGCCATCGATTCCTCAAATATGTGACGCTGGAAGATCAGGATCGCTGGTATCTGCATGTCTTGCGGGGGATGCGCCTGCCGGAGAAATTCAGTTGCGAAATAGCCCTGCGCCACGGCACAGCGCCTTTGCGTCATGTCCAGGCGGACTGCCAGCGTGTGGCCGTGGACGAGAATGTCTTCGCCCTGCGCGTGGTCCTTGTGGATATTTCCGAGCGCAAGTCCCTTGAAGCGGCGCAGCAAGTGACGGACCAGGCGCTGCAACAAGCCCGGGAAGCCATATCCATCGGCCAGCGGGCCTCCCACGCCGGCGTGTGGGACTGGGATGTGGTGAGCGGGAAAATGGTGTGGACGGAAGAACTGTTCCAGCTTTTCGGACTGGATTCAACCGTCACCGGGGCCAGTTTCGAAACCTGGGGTCAGTTGCTGCACCCGGAGGACCGACAAGGTGCCGAGACTCGCGTCCAGGAGGCGCTGCGTGACCACCGTTCCTTGCTCAACGAATACCGGATACGGCAACCCGGCGGCGAGGTGCGCTGCATTCATTCCCTTGGGGAAGCCCGCTACGATGCCCGGGGCCAGCCCTTGCGCATGGCCGGGGTCTGCGTCGATATCACCGAACGCCGACGGGCGGAAAACGAACTGGCCAGCGTGCGCAGTGAAATGCAGGCCTTGATGGGATGGCAGGTGGCGCGGCATACGGTGGCGGCCCTGGCCCACGAAATCAACCAGCCCCTCTCCAGTCTGACCACCTTGTGCGAGGCGGTGACGCGCATGTTGGCGGCGGAGCCCGTGAGCCACGGCGAACGACTTGGGGAATGTGTGCAGCGCATGGCGCTGGAAGCGGAGCGGGCCGGCCGGGTGGTGCGGGAATTACTGGCGTCCCTGCAGCGGCCGGAGTCCAAGGGGGAGAAAATGGCACCCCTCACCCTGTTGCAGGAATCCCTGCGCTTGGCCCAAAACAGCGGCTTTACCGACTGCCGGGTATTCGTGGATTGTCCCGGGGACTTGCCGGCCGTGCAGGTCAACCGCCTGCAAGTCGAAAAAGTGATGCTGAACCTCATGGGTAACAGTGTGGACGCCATGGCCGAGGTCGGGACTGCCGGGGGGCGGATTTGGCTGAGAGCCGAGGCCGTGGCGGAGGGGGTCCGCATCAGCGTGGCGGATGAAGGTCCGGGTATCGGTAAAGAGATGGCGCAGCAGATGTTTCATCCCTTTGTTACCAGCAAAACCTCAGGCATCGGCATGGGTCTGTCCATCAGCCGCAGCCTGGTGGAGATGCAGGGCGGCAAACTGTGGTTCGATGCCCAGGAAGGCCCTGGCGCGGTTTTTCATTTCACCCTGCCCATCGCGAGGTAATCCTGTGAGCAGCGTATTCATCGTCGATGACGATCCCGGCATTCGCTACAGTCTCTCGGTGCTGCTGGAGACGGCTCAGCTGGCGACCCGCTGCTATGACTCCGCAGAGGCGTTTCTGGCGGAGTGCGGCCCCCGGCCGGAGGGCTGCCTGTTGCTGGACGTGCGCATGCCGGGCATGGGTGGGGTGGAACTGCAGGCAGAACTGCGTCGGCGCCAGATTTTCCTGCCCATTATTTTTCTCACCGCCCATGCGGATCTCCAGACCGGGGTGGAGGCCGTGAAGCAGGGCGCCATGGACTTTTTGACCAAGCCGGTGAATGGTGCCCTGCTGCTGCAGCGTATCACGGTCGCTCTCGACAAGGACCGGCAACAGGGCCAGACCCGGGAGGCCCGGCGTCTCTTCCGGGAACGGCTGCTGAAAGTGACCGGACGGGAGCGGGAGGTGTTGGCGCTGGCCCTTGCCGGCATGAGCAACAAGGATATTGCCCTGCAGCTGCAGGTCAGCCTGCGTACCATCGAAGGCCATCGCTCACGCATTTTCCTCCGCACTGGTGTCGCCTCCCTCCTGGAACTGGCCCGGTTGGCGGCCAAGGCCGGGCTCGGACTGGACGAAATCGACCCCTTCCTCGCCGACAACTGAGCGCCTGAGACATAAGAATTGCGGGTATCACGCAGGTGTTTCCACCTGCGTGTTTTCCGGGCTACCGGATTGCCAGGGTTTCCTGTCAAATTGCCCCATGTGTCCCCGTTTTTTGTCCTCTTTTCCACTCTCCGATGGGACGTGCCAGATCCTGGTGGCCCTGGGGCGCTTGCGTCTGCCGCATCTCTGATTCCCCACCCATGAATCCATTCACGGCACGCTTTTGCTCACTCGGCCGGTCGCTTCAGATCAAGCTCATGGCTGTCACCCTGGCGATTATTTTGGCCTTCAACTGGGGGCTGGTGATCTACGCCACCCGCAGTGTGCAGGGGGAAGTGCAGGCGGTGGTCATGGAGCAGCAAGCCGCCACAGTGCGCCTGATGGCCGCCGACCTGGACCAGAAATTGAGGGACAGGCTGGACGGCCTGCAGGGCGTGGCCCGCATGATCGACGTTGGGCGTCTCGGCGAGGCGGCATATCTCCAGAGCTTTCTTGACAGACATTACGTCCTGCAGAAACGCTTCACCGACGGTATCAAGGTACTCGGTGTCGACGGCAAGGTTCTCGCCGACTTCCCCGTGCTGCCGGGCCGGCGGGGTGTGAATTATGTTGAACGGGATTATTTTCGCGAGACCCTGGCCCGGCGCCAGCCCGTCATCAGCGGTCCCCTCCTGGGAAAGGCATCGAAACACCCGGTCCTGGTCATGAGTGTGCCGGTGCTGGATATGGACGGCGAAGTCAGGGCGGTCATGACGGGCAGCATCGATCTTGGCGCGCGGGATATTTTCGGTCTGCTCTCGGACCCGAAATTGCTGGGGCGGGTCGAGCTTTACCTGTTTGCGCCCCGGGAGCGGCTGCTCATTGCCTCCACCGATAGCAGTCGCGTCATGAGTACCCTGCCAGCCCCGGGCAGCAACAGCGTCGTTGACCTCATGCTGGCAGGCCAGGAAGTCTCCGTGTCAGGCATAAGTGTCCTGGGCATCGAGAAACTCTACACTTCCCGGCGGATAGACAGCACCGGCTGGATTCTCGGCCTGGCGCTGCCCACCGCCATTGCCTTCCAGCCGGTACACCGCCTGCGCCAGGCCTTGTATGGGGCGGCCGCACTGACAACCCTGCTGGCCCTGTTCATGGTGGCCTGGTGGTCCCGCCGCTTGCTGAAACCCCTGGGGGAAACCAGCGCCCGCATCGAAGACATGTCTGACGGCCGGCAGCCCCTGCAGCATCTGCCGGAAGGTGGGGACAGGGAAGTGCGCCGCCTGCAGCAGAGCTTCAACCGTCTGACCGACTACATTGCCCGGCAGCAGGAAGAATTGAGACTCCAGACAGAGCAATTGCGGGCCAATATTCTCCAACGCGAGCAGGCGGCGGCGGAGAAACACCGCTTGGCGGAGGCCCTGCGCCAGGCCGCTTTTCCGGTGCTGCTGACCGATGCCAATGGCTGCATCGTCTATGTCAATCCGGCTTTTCAGCAGCTTTTCGGTCACGGGCCGGAAGCCTTGCACGGCCGCCATGTGAGCAGCCTGTGCCCGCCGGAGGGACTTACCCGCCAGGCGGAAATGCTGCGTCTGGTGCGGGAAGAGGGGGGCTGGTGCGGCGAAATGAGCCGCCTGCGGCAAGATGGCAGTGTGATTCCTCTGCAAGGCAACCTTGGTGCCATCCGGGATGGGGAGGGTGAGTATCTGGGCCTGGTGGCCAGCTTCGCGGACCTGCGCAGCATGCGGGCGCGGGAGGATGCCCTGCGCATCAGCGAGGAACGCTACCGGGTGATTTTGGAGGGGGCGCCGGATGCGGTGCTGGTGTTTGATCCCCAGGGCCGGATTGTTTATGCCAATCCCCAGGCAGCTCGCTTGGTGGGCGGCAGCCGGGCCGAACTGCTAAAAAATGCGATTCCGGATATTACGTCGGCGGAGGATCCGGCAGCGACCCTGGCGGATTTCCAGAAGCTCCTGACCGAGGGCGCCTTGATCGGCGAGTACTGCCTGAAACGCCGGGACGGCAGCCTGGTGCCGGTGGAAGTCAGCGCCATCCGCCTCCCGGACGGCAACTACCATGCCGCCCTGCGGGATCTCACCCTGAGGAAGCAGATCGACGAGGAACTGGAAGCCTACCGGCACAAGCTGGAGGAAAAGGTGGTCACGCGTACAGCGGAACTGGCGGAGGCGCGCCGTCAGGCGGAAGAGGCCAACCAGGCCAAGAGCGCGTTTCTGGCTAACATGAGCCACGAAATCCGCACCCCCTTGAATGCGATTCTTGGTTTTACCCATTTACTGGGGAGCAGCACCCTGGATGCGGGGCAGCAGGAGCGCCTGGGCAAGATCGATGTGGCAGCGGCGCATCTGCTGGCAGTGATCAACGACATTCTGGATGTCTCCAAGATAGAGGCCGACAAGCTGGTACTGGAGTCCATGGACTTTTCCCCCGCAGATCTTTGCCAGCAGGCGGCGGCCTTGGTCCAGGGCAAACTCGCTGCCCGGGGGCTGGACTTCCGCATGGAGGTGGACGGTCTGCCGCCGGTGCTCAGGGGCGACGTCACGCGCCTGCGTCAGGCCCTGCTGAATTATCTGGGCAATGCGATCAAATTCACCGAGCGGGGTCAGGTCAGCCTCTCTGCCCGCATCGTCGAGGAGGGTGCCGAGGATATCCTGGTGCGTTTCGAGGTGCGGGACACGGGCATCGGCATTGCCCCCGCTGCCCTGGTGGGCCTGTTCCGGGCCTTCGAACAGGCTGACACCTCCACCACCCGGGAATATGGCGGTACGGGTCTGGGCCTGACGATTACTCGCCGACTGGCGCTTCTCATGGGGGGCGACGCGGGGGCGGAGAGTCAGCTGGGGCAGGGCAGCTGTTTCTGGTTCACGGCCCGTCTGGAGAAACGTCCCGGCGTGCTGCTGGCGCAGCCCTTGGTGGCGGCGCCAAAGCCCAGTCTGGCCGGAGCCCACGTTCTGCTGGTGGAGGACAACCCGGTCAACCAGGAAGTGGCCCTGGATCTGTTGCGGGAAATGGGTGTAGAGGCGGAATTGGCAGTGAACGGTCAGGTGGCGCTGGCGCGGCTGCGGCAAACAGCTTTTGATCTGGTTCTCATGGATATGCAGATGCCGGTGATGGGGGGCGTGGAGGCCACGCGGCTTATCCGCCTGCTGCAGGACCGCCAGAGTATGCCCATCATTGCCATGACGGCCAACGCCTTTCTGGACGACCGGGACGCCTGCCTGGCTGCGGGCATGAATGATTTTGTGAGCAAACCCGTGTCCCCGGAGGTCCTTTACGCGGTCCTCCTGCGCTGGTTGCCCTGCCGTTCCCTGACACCGCCGCCGGCTGACGTGGCCCTGGAAGGGGGCGAGGCCGGCCTGCATGCCCGGCTGGCAGCCATTCCGGGCCTGGACCTGCAGCGGGGCCTGGTTAGCGGGCGCGGAAAACCCTCGAAACTTGCTCGCTTCCTGCGGAAGTTTGTGGAAACCCATGGGCGGGATGGGGAAAAGTTCCAGGCGTACCTGCTGGCCGGCAATTTTGTGGCGGTGGGTCAGCAGACTCATGGGCTGAAGGGCGCCGCCGGATTCCTGGGCGCAACCCGGGTGCTGGCCGCAGCCTTGGCCCTGGAAGAGGCGCTGCAGCAAGAATCCGATACTGAGGCGCTGGCCACCGGCATCAACTTGCTGGCTGGGGAGATTGGCGCCCTGGTAGCCGGCATAAGCATCGCCCTCGCGCCAGCCTGAGAGTTTGTGAAATATTTGAAAAAGCACTGAACCGCAGAGGCGCCGAGGCGCAGAGGAAAACCAAGCCGGATCCCCGCTCTGGATTTATGCCGGCTTTGAAGTCAGCACTCTCTCAAGCCCTTGAATTCTCTGCGCCTCTGCGGTTCAATAACGCCTTTTTTGGGGCTAAATCTGACCCTTTGAGCCTCGGGCTGTTTTCTTTGGGCCACCGGGCTATTTCGGCTGGCTTTGAATATTTCACAGACTCTGAGGCTTCCCCCTCGCTGCCTGTGAAGCGTTTGCGGTTAACACGCGCGTGTTTGCCGGGCTACTACGTTTCAACAAATAACGGTGTAATAGCCACGCCAGTAAAAATGTCGCTTTGGCGCAATCTTGGCGCCCGCGGGCGCCCCCCGGAACCTGAAAGCAGACCATGAACACACCAGGCTTTCTTACTCCGCCCCTGCGCCAGGATGCAGAGTCATCACTTGCCGGTTCCGCCTCTGACGGGGCGCCGGCAAATATGTCCCTCCTTTACGAACTCCAGGTGCATCAGATTGAACTGGAGATGCAAAACGAGGCCCTGCGCCAGGCCCAGGTGGACCTGGCGGACAGTCGGGACCGTTACGCCCGGCGTTATGCCGATCTCTACGATTTTGCGCCAGTGGCTTACCTGAGTCTCTCCGCGTCCGGGGCGATCCTGGAGGCCAACCATAGCTGCGCCGCCCTTCTGGGTGTGGACAGAGAGAAACTGCCCTATTTCCGCTTTGATCACTTTGTGGTGAACGGGGATCTTGAGCGCTGGCAGCAGTTGTTCATGCGTTTGATGGCGAAAAAGGGCTGCCGCTGCCTGGATCTGGAGCTAAAACACAGCGGGGGTTCCACCGCTCTGGTCCATGTGGACTGGCAGTGGCTGGAAGGGGAGGGCCTGCGCCTCGCCCTCACCGACCTCAGTGAACGCCGACAGGCCGAGGAAGAGCAGCGTATCGCGGCCATGGCATTTGAATCCCAGGAAGCCATGATGGTGACCGATGCCGAGGGGCGCATGCTGCGGGTCAACCGGGCCTTCACGAAATTGACGGGCTACGGGCCGGAGGAGGCCATCGGCCGTACCCCCGCCTTGCTCAGTTCCGGGCGCAACGACAAGGCGTTTTACCAGCGCATGTGGCAAGTGCTGAAGGACTCTGGCTATTGGCAGGGCGAGATGTGGAACCGGCGCAAGAATGGCAAGATTTTCGCCGAGTGGCTGAATATTTCGGCTGTTACCGGGGCGGATGGGCTTACCAGCCACTATGTGGGCACCTTTTCCGAGATTACCCAGAACAAGGAGGCGGAAGCGGAAATTCACCGCCTGGCCTACTACGATTCCCTGACCCACCTGCCCAACCGTCGCCTGCTGCATGATCGCATGGGCCAGGCCATGGCGGCCGGCAAGCGCAGCGGCCGTTACGGCACCCTGCTGTTCCTTGATCTGGACAACTTCAAGGTGCTCAACGACACGAGGGGACACGCTGCGGGGGACCAGTTGCTCATCGACACGGCCCGGCGCATCCAGGCCCAAGTGCGGGAGGGGGACACCGTGGCCCGCCTCGGCGGCGACGAGTTTGTGATCATGCTGGAGGATCTGAGTACCGAGGCCCAGGAAGCCGCCATCGAGGCGGGGCTGGTGGGGGAAAAAATCCGTGAAAGTCTGGCGAGGCCCTGCGATCTGGCGGGGCGCCCTTTCTACGGCGGAGCCAGTCTGGGGGCTGTTTTGTTTCGCGGCCATGAAGAATCCGTGGAGGCCTTGCTCAAATACGCCGACATGGCCATGTACAAGGCCAAGAGTGCCGGGCGCAATGTCCTGCGTTTCTTTGATCCGGCCATGCAGGTGGCCCTGGAGGAGCGTAGCGCCCTGGAGGCCGACTTGCGCCTGGCCCTGGAGCGGGGCGAACTACAACTTTATTACCAGCCCCAGATGGACGACTCGCGCCGCATCACCGGCGCCGAGGCCTTGCTGCGCTGGCAGCATCCCCAGCGGGGCATGGTGTCGCCCCTGGACTTCATCTCCCTGGCGGAAGATACGGGCCTGATCCTGCCCATCGGCCTGTGGGTGCTGGAAACCGCCTGTGCCTTGCTCAAGACCTGGTCTCTGGATGGGGCGACGGGGGATTTGCGGCTCGCCGTGAATGTCAGCGCTCGCCAGTTTCGCCAGCCGGATTTCGCCGAGCAGGTCATGGAAGTGCTGGCCAGGAGCGGGGCGGAGCCGACTCGCCTCAAGATCGAGCTTACCGAAAGCATTGTCATCGACGATGTGGATGAAGTGATCTCCCGCATGCAGACTCTGAAGGCTCTGGGTATCGGGTTTTCCATGGATGATTTCGGTACCGGCTTTTCCTCCTTGTCTTACCTCAAGCGCCTGCCTCTGGACCAGTTGAAAATCGACCGGGCCTTCGTCAGCGACCTGGCCTCCGACCCGAACGATGGCGTCATTGCCCGCACCATTATTACCATGGGCAAGACCCTGGGTCTGGATGTAATTGCCGAAGGCGTGGAAACCGAGGATCAACTGGCGTGCCTGCGAACCTTTGGTTGCCAGGCTTTCCAGGGCTACCTGTTCTCCCGTCCCCTGCCCCTGGCCGCCTTCGAGGAAATGCTGCGGCGGCAGGGGGGCGACAGGGTGTTGCCAGCTGGGTGAAGCGGAGAGTCCGGCCACCGATGAAGACGGTCCATCCAGGGGCGGCGGCGAGCGCAATGAACCTTGATGCCTCGGTTAACGTCGTTGTAGGGGCGAATTTATTTGCCCAATCAAAGCGTTGCGCGTGACTGTAGTCGCGCCTACGAGAACCGCGCAAGGCGTTGATAAATTACAGTAAGGGCCGACGACAGAGGAATCAAGGATAAAAAACCAAATCCCCCCTGGCCCCCCTTTTTCAAAGGGGGGACGGATGGTCGGGAGGTGGGTTTAGCGGGCCTTGCGCAGGTAGAGTTCTTCGATCTTTTCCCTGGCCCAGGGGGTGCGGCGCAGGAATTTCAGGCTGGACTTGATGCTGGGTTCGAACATGAAGCAGCGCACGGGGATGCGCTCCGCCAGCTTCTCCCAGCCCTGCTCGGCTACCAGTGTGGTGAGAATGGTTTCCAGGGTCAGGCCGTGGAGAGGATTGTTGGCTTGGGAGTCGGTCATGTTCGGGTGCTCAAGAAAGGTTTTGAACTGGAGGCTGGGTTTCTCTGCGCAAGGCACCAGCTTACAGGCTGCGTCCTTCTCCCGCTTCTTCGAAGGTCCGTCCGTCCCGGATGTGATAAATGCGGCGGAAGGTGGGAATGATCTTTTCGTCGTGGGTGACGACGATGACGGCGGTGCTGTACTGCCGCGCCATCTGCTGCAGGATGCGCATGACCCCCAGCGCCCGTTCGCTGTCCAGGGGGGCGGTGGGTTCGTCCGCCAGGATCACCGGGGGGCGATTGGACAGGGCGCGGGCGATGGATACCCGTTGTTGTTCACCGCCGGAGAGCTGGTCGGGCCGGGCTTTGGCCCGATGGGCCACGTCCAGGGCGGCCAGGAGTTCCAGCGCCCGGCTGCGGGATTCGGCATTGGGCCGGCCCGCCAGCATGGGCAAGAGGGCCACGTTGTCCGTGACGTCCAGGAAGGGAATTAAGTAGGGGGCCTGGAAGACGAAGCCGATGCGGTCCCGCCGCAGGGCCGCCAGGTCCGGGATTTTCCAGCCGTCGTCGAAAATGATTTCGTCCCCCAGGATCATGCGGCCCGCCGTGGGGGCGATCACGGCCCCCAGACATTTCAGCAGGGTGCTCTTGCCCGAGCCGGAAGGGCCGACGAGGCCTACCACTTCCCCCGGGGCCACGATCATGTTGACGTCCTTCAAGGCGTCCACCGCCGTGTCGCCCTCGCCGTAGCGTTTTCTCAGGCCTTCGATGCGGATGCCGGATGGGGTGTTCATGTCAGCCTCCGATGGCGGTGGCGGGGTCGACCCGCAGGGCGGCGCGGATGGCCAGGGTGCTGGCCAGGGCGCAGATGAGCATGACCACAACGAAGCCGCGCAGCGCATCCCCCGGTTCCAGCAGCACGTATTTGGGGAATACCGGCGCCCACAGGGTGGCGACGGTCTTGCCGACCATGAAGCCGATGAGGCCCAGGCCCAGGGCCTGCTGCAGGATCATGCCGGCGATGCTGCGGTTGCGGGTGCCGATAAGTTTCAGCACGGCGATTTCCCGGATCTTGCCCAGGGTCATGGTGTAGATGATGAAGGCCACGATGGCGGCGCTGACGATGGACAGGATGACCAGGAACAGGCCGATCTGCTTGGCTGAAGTGGCAATGAGCTTGGCCACCAGCAGTTCTTCCATCTGGACCCGGGTGTATACCTGCAGGTGCTTCCAGCGCCGGACGGGTTCCGCCACCGTTTCCGGATCCTGGCCTTGTGCCACCCGCACCAGCACTGCATTGACGCTGTGGTTGCTGGCCTGGGAGGACTCAATGGCTTCCAGCAGGCCCGGCACGCCGGGCCGGTTGAGGGCTGGATTGGCGGCGGTACGGGCCCGGTCATTCACGACGGCATCGTTGTCCTTGAGGAACTGGGCTTCCTGGGCGTCCTTGAGGGGAATGAACACCATGGGGTCGCCGCCGGAGGAAACCATGCGCCGGGTCTGGCCCACCACGGTGTAGGCGTGGCGGCGGATGCGCAATTGATCCCCCAGCTGGAAGCCGGTCTTCACGTCCACCACCGCCTCATAGTGGCTGCGGGTGATCTGGCGCCCGGCCACCAGGTAGGCCGGCTCGCCGGGTTGCCCCGCTTCGAAACCCACCACCATGGCCCGCACGTCCTCCCCGTCAGTTTTGCGCACCTGCATGGTCAGATAGGTGACATTGGCGGCCCGGGCCACGCCGGGCATGCCCTGGATGGCCCGATACAGATCATCGTGAATGCTGGAGGATTCGGCATAGGGGCCTTGGGTTTCCTTCTGTACCACCCACAGGTCGGCGCCGCTGTTGGTGAGCAGGGCCTTGGCGTCGTCCACCATGCCCCGGTAGATGCCGGCCATGGACAGGGTGACGCCAATGAGCAGCCCCAGCCCCAGGCCCGTTAGGACGAAGCGGGGCCAGGTGTGCAGAATGTCGCGACCGGCGAGGCTGATCATAAGACCTCCACCACCTTGATGCGGCTGTCGGCGCGGAGTTCCTTTTCGCTATGCACAATCACCTGGTCGCCGGCCTTGAGGCCCTCCAGTACCTGCACTTGGCCCTCCAGGCTGCTGCTGCCCAGGCGGACGCTGACGAACTGCAGTTCCCCGTTGCGGGTGATCCACACCCCTTGCTTGTCCCCCTGGCGCCGGATGCTGGCGTTGGGCAGCAGTAAGGCGGACTTGGTGGCCGGCAATTTGAGGGTGACTTCCGCCAGTTCGCCCACGGCGATGCCCTGGGGCAATTCATTGAAGGCCACCTGGGCGATGCGCTCTTCCGTCACGCTATCCCCCAGCGGCTCCATGCGTACCAGCTTGCCGGCGCGGGGCCGGGATGGTTCGGAGCGCAGGGCGATGTCGGCGGGCAGGCCCACGGCCAGGCCGGCGGAGCGGCCCTGGTCGAGACGCACCCGCAGCCACAGGCTGGCCGGCTCGATGAGGCGCACCACGGCCTGGCCCGCCACCAGGGTGGAACCCGGCTCCCCGTCCCGGGCGCTGACCACGCCGTCGGCCGGCGCCAGCAGGCGCATGTTGGCCCGCTGCTGGCGCAGTCCATCCCGTTCGGCCCCCAGGCGCGTCATGTCTTGTCTCGCCCCGGCCAGATTGGCCTCGGCGGCCTGGATGGCGGCGTTGGCGGAGGCCTGTTCCTGCTGTTTCGTCTCCACGGCGCTGGGGCTGACGAAGTTGCGGGTAGCTAGGTCTTCAAAGCGCCGGGCGTTCAGGGCGGCTACCCGCTGGCGGGCCAGCACGTCCAGGCGCTGGGCCTCGGCGGCGGCCACGCCGCTCCTGGCTCGGGCGACGGCGGCTTCCAGGGAGGCGCTGCGCTCATCGAGATCCACCGGCTCCATTTCTGCCAGCAGTTGCCCGGCCTTGACCTGATCCCCCACATCCACCAGCACCCGGCGCACCCGGCCCGCCGTGGTGGGGCCGATGAGGTAGCTGCGGCGCGCCTCCACGGTGCCGATGCCGAACAGGGCCGGGGCCAGGTTCCCCGCAGCGACGGTGTGGGCCGTGACCCTTATGGGGGCCAGGGGGCCGGAGCGGAGCACCACCAGGCCAAAGCCCAGCAGGATGGCGGCCATGAGCAGGGACAGGCCGACGCGGCGGCTGAAGAGTGGGGCAAGTTTCATGCAGGCCTCCCGATGGCACGCAAATAGAGTTTGAAAGTGCCGGCGGCTTCCAGAACCATACGGTCCGTGGTCCCCGCCAGCATGGATTGCATGACCAGGCCCTGGATACTGCCGATGAAGAGGGTGGCGGCTGCCGCCTGGTCCAGGCCGTCGGCCAACAGCTCGTCCCGGGCCGCCGCCTGCAAGAGACCCATGAGCAGCTGGCGATAACGCTTGAGGAGGCCTCGCACCCGGGCTTTCACGGGTGTGTCGTCCGCCCGTTGCAGTTCGCTGAATATCAGCCGGGGCACCCCGGGCCAGGCCACGACAAAATTCACGTGGGCCATGAATACGGCCTCCAGGGCCGGCAGGGGCGCTACGGCATTGCCGGCGGCGGCTTCCAGGAGGGTCAGCAGTTGGTCTTCCACCCAGTCCATCACCGCCAGCCAGATGGCGTCCTTGGTGGGGAAATGGCGGAACACGGCACCCTGACTCAGGCCCACGGCGCCGGCAATATCGCTGGTGGTGATGAGGCCCGGACTGCGCACCCCGGCCAGTCGCAGCACCGCCCCGACGATTTCCGTCTGGCGGGCTTCGGTGGACAAGCGGGTTCGGACGGGTTTCATGAAACTTTCTGCAAGTAAGTAATCAATTACTTCTGATGGTAACAGGAAATTCAGTGTTTTCTAATGTTCTTTTGGGGTTAGCATTTCGATCTGCTTCTGTGCGGGGATGGTCCGCGCAGGCCGAGTCTGGAGACTTCCATGAAATGCCTTGCCGCTGCTCAACCGCTACCTTCTCAGCTCCTGGCGCGTCGCCGCCTGCGGCATATTGTCTTCCTGGGCCTCTTGCTTTCCGGAAGCGTGCTGGCAGAGGACTCGCGCCAACTGGTCAGCCTGCCGCCAGCGGCCCAGGAAACCCTGCGCCTGGAAATGCTCGACAATCTGCTGGCCATGAACGAGATACTCACCCTCATGGGGGACGGCAAACTTAAGGAGGCGGGCAAGCTCGCCGAGCAGAAACTGGGGGTTTCCAGCCAGGGCCGGCATAGGGACAAGCCGTTTGAAGCTCGGCCCGGCCCCCATATGCCGCCGGCCATGCACCAGTTGGGCATGGAAGGGCACCGGGCCGCCAGCGAATTCGCCAAGGCCGCCCAGGCGGGCGAACAGGAGCGTGCCCTGAAACTCCTGCCTGGCCTGACGAGTGCCTGTATCGCCTGCCATTTTTCCTACCGCAGCCGCTGAGTTGCCCGTCATTGTCGGCGGGCCTTCTGACTACCTGAAGGCGGGAGGAACCTGGCCGTGGAAAGTCCCTGGTTTTTAACGTTTGGCCTGGCAAGCGCAGCCCTGCTGGCGCTCCTCGTCATCAATCGCCTGATCCGTGTCGCTCTGGCGGCCCCCCGGGTTGTGGAAAAGGGCGTTCCGGAGGGCCTGCCGTGGCGGGAAGTGAGCATCCCCACGGTGCGTGGCAAGCGGCTGTTCGGCTGGTTCATTCCTGCCGCCGACGGTGCGCCGGCCCTGGCGGTGCTGCATGGCTGGGGCGGCAATGCCGAAATGATGCTGCCCCTGGCCCGGCCCCTGTTTGACGCCGGCTACAGCCTGCTGTTCTTCGACGCCCGCTGCCATGGCAAGAGCGACGGCGACAGCTTCGCCTCCCTGCCGCGTTTCGCCGAAGACCTGGAACATGCGGTGGACTGGCTGCAGCAGCAGTCCAGCGTGAAAAACCGTGCCGTGGGGGTCATCGCTCATTCCGTGGGGGCCGGGGCCGCCTTGCTGCTGGCGTCCCGGCGCCGGGATCTGGCGGCGGTGGTGAGCCTGGCGGCATTTGCCCATCCAACCAGCATGATGCGGCGCTGGCTCGCCTTGAAACGGATCCCTTACTGGCCGGTGGGTGCGTACATCCTGTTTTACGTGCAGCGGGTCATCGGCTACCGCTTCGATGTCATCGCCCCTCGCCACACCATCCGCAGCGTCACTTGCCCCGTCCTTCTGGCCCACGGCATGGAGGACGACATGGTGCCGGTGAGCGAAGCGAAGGAAATCCATGCCAACCGCCCGGATGAGCGGGTACGCCTGCTGCTACTGCCCGGAGGCCACGATGACTACGGCGAACTGGATCAGCCAGTGGGCCAAGTGATTCAGTTTCTGGATGAGGCATTCCAGTCCGGGACTCGAAATCCGCCAGGCAGCCAGATACGGGATGATCTGCGCACGGACGTCGTCGGCAAGGGCGCGATGGCCACGCCGGAATCATGGCGCCACAGACTGGCCAGACGCCTTGGCGGCCAGGCAGTTTCCGATCCCCGGGGCGGGAAAGTCGTGGCGGTCATCCACTGCATCCTGAATCAGAACGTGCGGGACCGTGGCGCCGCTGTGTTTGCCGACGCCAACCTTGCCGTGCTGGGACTCTGTGGGAAACACGGCGTCGGCTTGTTGCAGATGCCCTGTCCCGAAATGGCCTTTCTCGGCATGGCGCGGCAGCGTCCGGCGGGAACTTCCCTCCGGGAGGCTCTGGATACGCTGGAGGGACGCAAGGCCTGCCGCCATCTGGCGGCGGAAATGCGGCAACAGATCGAAGCCCACCTGGCCCAGGGATGCCGGGTATTGGCAGTGGTGGGCGGCAATCCCCAAAGCCCCGGCTGTGCGGTGCACCTGGATGCGGTCGGCCTCGCCCGGGATGCGGGCGTGTTTTTGCAGGAATTGCAGGACGAGTTGCGCCGCCGCCACATCGATGTTCCCTTCCTGCCAATGCGGGATGCCAATGCCGATAGCCTGGAAAGGGATCTGGCGGCGCTTGAAGCCTTGTTTATCCTTAAAAAGGCAGTTGACTAAACGCCGAGGCGCAGAGGCGCCGAGAAAACAAAGACATGGCAAGGATTTTGGCCTTCACCAAATGGGTGAAGCGCGTTACGTT
>JAYTVW010000039.1:0-15211 GCA_043743785.1 Rhodocyclales bacterium
GCAATCGCATGAATGTCAAAAGAATCGCCGGAAGTCCATCTCCCTCCCCTTCAAGGGGAGGGCTGGGGTGGGGATGGGTTCGGAACGGCGGAAAAAAGACCATATTTCCTTACGCACAAACCCCATCCCCCTCCTAACCTCCCCCTTGAAGGGGGAGGGGTCAATGCCAACCGCATTCATGCGATTGCCTTGAGTGGCAAGCCGTTGGCCCAGGTGAAAATTCAGCGTCAAGTTGGGGCCTTGATTTTCCTCTGCGCCTCCGCGCCTCTGCGGTTCAAATGGCTTTTCCGTCTTTTCTACAACGCGCGGACTTTCACTGTCTTGCCCTTCAACTTGCCGGCGGCGAGCTTTTTCACGGCGTCCTTGGCAATGTCCCGGGCCATGGCCACGTAGGTGGTCTGGTCCGTCACGGTGATCTTTCCCACCTGTTCCTTGGTGAAACCAGCCTCGCCGGTGAGGGCGCCCAGCACATCGCCGGGGCGGATCTTGTCCTTCCGGCCTCCCAGAATCTGCAGCGTCACCATGGGCGCCACCAGGGGCGCGTCATTGGCCTGCTTCAGGGCGCCCAGATCGTTCCACACCGCATCAGAGCCGGTCATTTGCTCGATGGCGGTGACCCGATACAACTCTTCCATGCTGCACAGGCTGAAGGCCCAGCCTTGCTCGTCTGCCCGGCCGGTGCGGCCGATGCGGTGGATATACACCTCCGGGTCCGGTGTCACATCCACGTTGATGACGGCTTCGAGCTGGGCAATGTCCAGGCCCCGGGCCGCCACGTCCGTGGCCACCAGCACCGAACAGCTGCGATTGGCGAACTGGATCAGCACCTGATCCCGTTCCCGCTGCTCCAACTCGCCGTGCAGGGTCAGGGCCTGGAAGCCCTGGGCGTTGAGGAGTTCCTGCAGATCCTTGCACTGCTGCTTGGTATTGCAGAAAGCCAGGGTGCTGACCGGGCGGAAGTGCTTCAGCAGCAGGCCCACGGCGTAGAGGCGATCCTCCCGGCTGACTTCATAGAAGCGCTGGCGGATCTTGCTGGCGTCGTGTTTTTCCAGCAACTTCACTTCCTGGGGAAACTTCATGAACTGGCGTGCCAGCTTCATGACGCCGTCCGGATAGGTAGCGGAGAACAGCAGGGTCTGGCGCTCCGGCGGGCAATGCTGGATGACATAGGCCATGCTATCGAAGAAACCCATGTCCAGCATGCGGTCCGCTTCGTCCAGCACCAGGGTGTTCAAGGCCTCAAGGTTCAGGCTGCCCCGTTCCAGGTGATCCATGATGCGCCCCGGCGTACCGACGACGATGTGGGCGCCATGGGCCAGGCTGTCCCGCTGAGGGCGCATGGTGGCGCCACCGCACAGGGTCAGGATCTTGATGTTGTCGGCGGAACGGGCCAGGCGGCGAATCTCCTGGGTCACCTGGTCCGCCAGCTCCCGGGTCGGACACAGCACCATGGCCTGCACCGCGAAGCGGCGCGGATTCAGGCTGGTCAACAGGGGCAGGGCGAAGGCGGCAGTCTTGCCGCTGCCGGTCTTGGCCTGGGCGATGAGATCCCGGCCGGCCAGGGCGATAGGCAGGGTGGCCGCCTGGATCGGCGTCATGGTCCGGTATTCGAGCTGGTCCAGGTTCGCCAGCATGGCCGGCGACAGGGGCAGTTCCTTGAAGGACGGGCCGGCAGGGGCGGCGGCGGCGGGAGAGGCGATATCGGTCATGGGGATTTCCTGTCAATTCTGGAAAAGGCAGATTAAAACGCCGAGGCGCCGAGGCGCCGAGAAGACAAAGGGTCAAGGGCGAAGTGGATTTATTCCAAACGGCCGCTTGATCTCCTGGTTTTCCTCGGCGCCTCGGCGCCTCGGCGTTGAATACGCGCTTTTCGGCGGTGTTCTATTGGGTCTCAGCGCTTGCGGCCGCCGAGCTTGCCGCCGGTCGTGCGCCGGAGTCCGGGGCGCGCGTTCTGGGGCGGTTTGGGCTTGGGCACCAACAGGTTGACGGCGATGTCCTTGCCGGATTTCCGCTGTTCCAGGATGGCGGCGGTGATTTGCGCCGCCGTGACGATCACGGGGGCGTGTTCGCCGCTGACGGTGTAGGCGGCGAGCTTTTCCTTGATGCGGAAGGTGCGCTTGGCTACATCGGTCTGGCGGGGCTGGCCGGCCATGACGATTTCGGCTTCCGGCGTCAGGGTGTAACGGCCTTCCACTTCACTCAGCAGGCCATGGCTGGCCAGGCGGGCAAACGCCTCCACCCATTTCGCCTCGGGGGGCGTGGTGGCCTGGGTCAGGTCGGCCGCAGCCATGATCTCCACCAGCTCCGCCGGCCGTCGTTTGGAGGCAAGGGACAGGGCCAGCAGCAGGAGTACATCGATATCGTGGATCGGGTGCATCGGGGAACCTTTGAAAATCCGGCGGAAACGGGGGAGGGGATGCAGGGCGGCCGGGCAGCGGAACACGCGGCCAAGTGCCGTCGAAAGTCCGTCATTGTAATGGTTTGCCGCGCAAAACCCCGCCTGTGGTGTCCTCGCCTGCGGGCGTGGGATCGAGTGCCCTGTGCAGGAAGTAGGGTGGGCAGGTTTTATCTGCCCACGCGGATCACTCCAGCAACCCCAGCTTCCCTGCCAGCCACTTGGTGGTAGTGGCCTGCAGCAGGATGGTGACGAGAATGGCGATGAAAGTGACGGAGGCGATCAGCGGCGCCCCCGGGGCCTTCAGGCCCAGCAGCAGGCCGGCCAGGGCGCCGGGAATGACGCCGGTTTCCCGCGTCCAGCACATGAAGGTCATTTCCTGCCAGGTCCAGCGGGCCTTGCGGTCCGGCAGTACGCACAGGAATACGGCGGCGGGCCGGGCCACGAACATGAACACGGCCACCACCGCCAGGCCCTCCCACAGGTGGGCGCGCATGAGGCCGAAATCCACCTGGGCACCCAGCAGAATGAAAATGAACATGCGCATCACCAGGGCCGTGGTGGCGACGAACTCCTCCAGTTTCTTCTGTTCGCCTTCCTCCATTTCAAAGCCCAGGGCGTCCTTGTTGCCGATGACCATGCCGAAGACGAAGACCGCCATGAAGCCGCTGGCCTGTAGGCCGTCCGCCCCCAGGTAGGCGCCGATCACCGCCATGAGGGACACCACCGGGGCGTATTCCTCCAGGAAGGCGTATTTCTCGTGGGCGATGAGCAGCGCCGCCAGCCAGCCCAATACCAGGCCCGCCACCAGGCCCAGGCCCGCCTGCTTGGCGAGATCGACCAGGGAGGCCGAAAGGGAGAATTCGCCCTTGCCCATGGCCAGGGCCAGTACGGCAAAGGTCAGGATGGCGCCCACGGCGTCATTGAAGGCGGATTCCGACATCACCGTCTGGGCCACCCTCTCCCGGATTTTCACCTGACGGAACACCGGCACCAGGGTGGCCGGGTCGGTGGAAGCGATGGCGGAGGCCAGTAGCAGGGCGATGATGAAGGGCACGCCCAGGACGGCCTGGGCGGCGTAGGCGGTGATGAAGGCGGTAATGAGCACCCCCAGGGTGGACAGACTGAGGATGGAAATCCACACGTTCTTCAATACCGACAAGCGCAGGGAGGCGCCGCCGTCAAACAGAATGTAGGAGGAGCCGAATATCAGGATGATCTGGTTCAAGGCCGAGTCGGCCTTGATATCCACCCAGCCAGCCGCCGCCGGCCCCAGGGCCATGCCCACCAGCAGGAACACCGCTACGTCCGGCATGCGCAGCTTGCGCGCCAGGAAGCCGGAGCAGGTGCCTACCGCCAGGATGATGCCGAAGGTGAACAGAATGTGTTTGGCGACGTCTATTGAATGGGATTCCATGGCATTTCGCAATGTGGGTGAGTCGAATGGTCGGGCCGGGAGATTTTGTCGGCTCTCCATAATTATTCGCTGCGATGCAACATTCTGGCGTCGATGATGTATTAGAATATCCTTATTGTCAAACAGGCCTTGCCGAGACGTCTGCCGGAAATTGGCGGCGGGGTGGCGGGGCGACTGAAATGAAAAAGCTGCGCGGTTTCATATTGTTGGTCCTGAGCCTGGTGCTGTTCTGGGTGATGCTGAACGGTTCCCTGGCGACGGACATCCTCATCGTCGGGGTGGCCGGTTCTTTGGTCATCGCCTTCATGTCCCGTGACGGCCTGGCCATTTTCTCCGAGTTTCGCGCCACGCCCCGGGCCTTCGCCACGGCGCTGCTGTATCTCCTGTTCTTCCTGAAAGAACTGGTCAAGTCCAATATCAACGTGGCCCGCATTGTGCTGGCACCGTCCCTGCCTCTCACGCCGGGCATCGTCAAGGTGCGGACCCGCCTGAAGAGTTCCATGGGCCGCATGCTGCTGGCCAATTCCATCACCCTCACTCCCGGCACCCTCACGGTGGAAATGGCCGGCGAGTGGATTTACGTGCATTGGGTGGCTGTGGATTTGGTGGATTTGGCGGATATCGACGCCGCGACGGAAGGCATCGTCGCGGGTTTCGAGCGCTACCTGGAGGTCATGTATGGCTGAACTGCTCATCCTGGGGGCGGCGCTGTTGGCCGGGGCGGCCTTCCTGCTCGCCCTCTACCGTTTCTTCAAGGGACCGTCCGACGCGGACCGGGTGGTGGCTTTCGATGTGCTGACCATCGTCTCCATTACCGGCATCGTGCTGGCCGCCCATGTGGAAGGGCGGGGCATTTATCTCGACGTGGCCCTGGTGTATGCGCTCTTGTCCTTCCTCGGCGTGATTGCCGTCGCTCGCTACCTGGAGCGGGGGTTGTGATGGACATTCTGGGCGGAATTCTTCTGCTGGCCGGCGCGGCCTTCCTGTTTCTCGGTGGCCTGGGTCTGGTGCGCATGCCGGACGTGTTCAACCGCATTCAGGCGGGCACCAAGGCCACCACCCTGGGCACCCTGTTGAGTCTCGCCGGTGTGGCCTGCCTGCATCCCGACTGGGCACTGAAACTCTTTCTCATCGGCCTGTTCGTGCTGTTCACCAATCCGCTGTCGTCCCAGGTGCTGGCCCGGGCGGCCCACCGCAGCGGCGCGGAAACTTCATCCCTGACGACGGTGGACCGCTTGCGCGAAGACCTGGGAGACACACCGTGAACCCCCTCATGGCCGGCATGGCCGTGCTTTTGTGTATCGCCATGCTCGTGGCGGCGGTGGTCGCCGTTGCTCCCCGCAATGGCCAGGGCGGCAGCAGCCTGCCCATCGCCATTCTGTCTGCCGGACTCGTCAGCCTGTGTGCTTCCGTGCTCTACGTGATCCTGGCCTCCCCGGACGTGGCCATGACCGAGGCCGCCATCGGCAGCGGCCTGACTACCTTCCTGTTCTTCTTCGTACTGGGGCGGGTGCGGGGCGGCGAGCACGACGGAGACAGTCATGGTTAAACGCATCATCGCCTTGCTGTTGCTGGGGGCCATCGGCTGCCTGTTCGCCAGCCTGCTGGGAGGCTACCGGCCGGATGGGGAATTGAATCTCCTCGCCCGCTATTACGCCGAAAAGACGGCCGCCGATATCGGTGCCGCCAATATCGTCACTGCCATCGTCGTCACCTACCGGGGCCTGGATACCCTGGGGGAAGTGACGGTGCTGTTCCTGGCCGCCACCATCGTCGGGCTGGTGCTGAAGCAGGGGCATCCGTCGGGCCAGGCACTCCGGGTGCTGGCGCCCGTGGGGGAGTTGCTGACCACCGGCAGCCGTTTCCTCGCCCCTTTGATTTTCCTGCTAGCCCTGTATGTCTTCGCCAACGGCCACTTGACCCCCGGCGGCGGTTTCCAGGGCGGTGCCATCATCGCCTCCGCCATGCTGCTGCTGTTGCTGGCCGCGCCGCGCCGGCACTTCAGTCACGGCCTGATCGCCGTGGTCGAATCCTTCTCCGGCCTGTTCTATGTGGCCACCGGCACCCTGGGGCTGTTCCTCGCCGGCGGCTTCCTGGACAACCGCATCCTGCCCATCGGCACTCTGGGCGAACTCTTTTCGGCCGGCACGATTCCCCTCATCTACTCCCTGATCGGACTCAAGGTCGGTACCGAGTTCTCCTCCATGCTCGCCCACCTGTCGGAAACGGAGGAACTGTGATGGTCCACCTGATCATGGCCACCGGCTTTCTCCTCATGCTCATCGGCTTCTACGGTGCGCTGACCAACCGCAATCTGCTGCGCATGATCGTGGCCTTCAGCGTGGCCGACACCGGCATCAATGTGGTGCTGGTGGCCATGGGCTATATGCGGGGCCGCACGGCGCCGATTCTGGATGGTGCGGTGACGGCCAGACTGGCCCTGGCCCGCATTATCGACCCGGTGCCCCAGTCCCTGGTGCTCACCGCCATCGTCATTGGCCTGGGGGTCACGGCCATGATGCTGGCCTTTGCCTACAAGCTCTACCAGAGGCGCCGCAGCCTCGATATCGCGAAGTTCACGGAGCTCAAATGGTAAGCGCCGTCTATCTCATCGTGGCGGCCCTGGCCGTCGCCTTCCTGCTGGGCATGCTCAAGGAAAAGTGGCTGGGCGCTGCCTGGGGACTCACCCTCGCCACCCTGGCCTTCATGTCCTGGGTTTCCGCCGACTGGCTGTGGGCTTTCGCCGTGAATGGCGCGGCCCCGGTGGATATCCTCACCGCAGCCACCCCGCCGCCCTACGCCATCAATCTGCGCATGGGCCTGCCCGAGGCGGCCCTGACCCTGCTCATCAATGTGTCCGGCCTCTTTTCGGCCCTCTACCTGAAGGACGCCCTGTTCGCCCGGGGCCGCCAGTCCATGGCGGTGCTGCTGGTGGCGGTCATGGCCCTCTGCGGCATCGTGCTCACGCGGGACATCTTCAACCTGTTCGTGTTCTTTGAACTGGCGGTCATCACCACCAGCGGGCTGATCCTGCTGTCTGACGGGGAGCATGCCCTGGCGGCGGGCTTCAAGTACCTGATCGTCTCCCAGTTCATGTCGGCCATGCTGTTGCTGGGTATCGTCTTCGCCTACCATGCCACCGGCACCCTTAATATCGACGGCATGGCCGCCGCCGGTCTGGGCCTGAAAGAGGGCGGCATGATCGCCTTCTTCCTCATGTTCATCGCCGTGGTAGCGGAACTCAAGCCCTTCCCGGCCAACGGCTGGGCTCTGGATATCTACGAGGCGGCCCACCCGGCCTTTGCCGCCCTGTTCTCCGCCGCCTCTGGCGCTGCCACCCTCTTTGCGGCGGACAAGTTGCTCGCCATCGGCGGCCCGGACTGGTATCCCGTCGCCACCGGCGTCGGCCTGCTCACTTTCGTCGCCTCGAACCTGCTGGCCCTGCCCCAGACCCGGGACCGGCGCCTCCTGGGCTATTCCTCCGTAGCCCAGATCGGCCTGATCCTGGCGGTGCTGGGCCAGCGGGACATTCTGGGCGCCCAGACCTATTACATCGCCGGCGGTATTCTTGTTGCCCACGCCCTGGCCAAGGCCGGGCTGTACTGGCTGTCCGGCCTGGTGGCGGAACGGGAACTGGAAGCCTGGGCGGCCCTGCGCGCCCGGCCCCTGCTGGTCTTCGCCTTCATCAGTTTTGTCGGCCTGCTTACCGGCCTGCCACCCTTCCCGGGTTTCTACGCCAAGTGGGAACTCATGGGCCACCTGGCCGGGGCGGGTCGCTACACCTTCATGGCCCTGATCCTGTTCGGCGCGCTGGTGGAGGCGGGCTATCTGTTCCGCTGGTTCGGCTACCTCATCAAGCGCGAGGCGCCGGAGGAGCGAATCACAACCCCGGCCCACAAGCTGATCCCGGTGCTGGCCGCCGTGGTGGCCGGCTGGGTTCTGGGTTTCCTGTGGGGGCGCTTGTCGGGCCACGGCAACCTGCTGCTGGTGCTGCCCCTGCTTTTTGCCCTGTCCTTTCTGTTGCTGGATTGGCTGCCGGCCTGGGTCAAGAACACTCTGGCCATCGCCGGCATGAGCGCTTTCCTCTACCTGACGTATACGGAATACGATCCGCTGCGCCTGATCTTCGCCGTGATCTTCCTCCTGGGGGGCGCCGTCACGCTGCTGGCCAGCTATGATGCTCATGGCCGTCGCGTCGGCTTCTATCCGGCGGTGATGCTCATGTATGCGGGCATGATCATGCTGGTGCGGGCCACCGGCAGCTTTGACTTCTTCGCCGCCTGGGAACTGTTGACGGTCGGCTCCTACTTCCTGATCCTGCGGGGCAAACATTCGGAACCCCACGCCCTCTCCTATATCCTGTTTTCCCTGGGGGGCGCCTTCATGATCCTGGCGGGCTTCGCCGTGGCGGCCCAGGGTGCGCCCCAGTTTGAGCTGGCTTCCCTCAAGGGACTCGCCGCACCCCTGGCGCCTCTGGTCTTTCTGTTGCTGGCCCTGGGTTTCATGACCAAGACCGCCACCATCGGCCTGCACATTTGGTTGCCCGGCGCCCATGCGGAAGCGGAAACCGACGTGTCCCCCATGGTTTCCGGAATCCTGCTCAAGGCCGGGTTGTATGGCCTGATGGTGCTGCTCTTGTCCATGGGTAAGCAAAAACTCCTGGGTATCGAACTGACCCACGCCATGCTCTGGGCGGGTGCCCTCACAGCGCTTTTGGGCAACCTCATGGCCATTTTTCAGGAGGATGCCAAGCGCCTGCTGGCCTATTCCTCCATCGGCCAGATGGGCTACGCCCTGTTCGGCCTGGCGCTGATGAACCACCTGGGCTGGTTGATGGCCCTGATGTTCGTCATCAACCACTACGTCTACAAGTCCATGCTCTTCCTCTCCGTGGGCGGCGTGGCCAAGCGCACCGGCACCCGGGAGATGTACCGCATGGGGGGGCTTATTACCCTGATGCCTTTGTCCTTCATCGCCACCCTCATCGGCATCATCGCCGTGTCCGGCGTGCCACCCCTGTCAGGCTTTGGCGGCCGCTGGATTTTCTACAACGCCATTCTGACCAATGACTACCGCCTGCCGACAGTGCTCATCTTCCTTTCCGGCCCCATTGCCTTCCTCTACTTGTTCCGCCTGATTCACACCATTTTCCTGGGGCAGTTGAAGGACGAGCATCGCCGCCTGAAGGAAGCGCCGTTCTGGATCGTGCTGCCCCAGATGATCTACGTGGCCATCCTGATGGTGGTGGCGGTGGTGCCGGGCCTGGTGCTGCGCCATGTGAACGCCTACCTCACTCAGTTCTTCCCCGAAGGGGCCCTGGTCTGGGAGGGCAACCAGATCAGCAGCAGCTTCGGCTACTGGAACCCGGTGGCCATTATGATCGTGGTGGGGGTGATCTTCGTGCTGCTGCTGGGCTGGCTGATGTTCATCAACCGGCGCGCCCAGAAGGTCAAGCAATTCAATATGGTCTTTGCCGCCGAGCGTCCCTTCCGGCCGGAAACCACCCACTTCGCCTGGAATTTCTTCGCGCCCTACCGAAAGGCCATGGGTTTCCTGGTGCAGCCCTTCGCCACCCGTTTCTGGGGCGCGGTGACGGATGTCCTGCATACCAGTGCGGATCTGGTGCGGCGCCTCTATGACGGCAACGGCCAGACCTACGCCTTCCACTTCCTCGCCTTTGTCGTGGTGGTGTATGTCCTCGGGACGGGAGTGCTTTGATGGACTTCGACTGGATGAAAATCCCCTACGCCTTCCTGACGGTGTTCATCATCGTCAACTACGGCCTGCTGCTGAATGCCCTGATTGCCAAGATCGCCGCCAGGGCGGGCCGCCGCCGTGGCATCCCCTTGTGGCAGAACTACATCGACCTCATCAAGAACTACGGCCTGCGCAGTTCCATCACTCATGGCGTGATGTTCTACCTGGGACCGGTGTTCCGGCTGGCCGGGGGTGTCGGTCTCCTGCTTTTCGTGCCCTCCATCTACGGTTCGGAGATGTTCTCCAACCTGTCCTTCGCTGGCGACCTGATCCTGGCCCTCTACTTCATTTTCTTCGGTACCCTGGGCATGGCCCTGGGGGCCGCCGAGAGTGGTCATCCCCATGCCGCCATCGGCATCACCCGGGGCCTGTCCCAGGTGAGCATGGCGGAACTGCCTCTGGGCCTGGCGGTGTTTTCGGTGGCCCTGCAATACCACACCCTGTCGGTGACCGACATCGTGGCGGCCCAGCAGGGCGGCATGCTGCACTGGACCCTGTTCACCAACCCACTGGCGGTGGCGGCGGCTATGCTGTCCTTCCTCGGTTCCATGATGCGGCCACCCTTCGACGTGGTGCTGGCGCCCCAGGAAATCCCCATCGGCCCGCCTACCGAGTACCACTCGTCCTACCTGGCCCTCATGCAGACCAATCGGGCGATATTCCCCATCGCCAAGATCATCATCTACATGAACCTGTTCTTCGGCGGTGCCCTGAGCTGGCCGGCCCTGTTCCTCAAGGTCTTCCTGATCTACATGGTATCGGTGCTGGTGGGGGTGGTCTTCCCGCGCTTTCGCGTTGAACAGTCGATCCTCTGGTTCCTCGTCTGGGCCGTGCCCCTGGGCGTTCTTTCCATCGTGCTGGTGTAGAACATGAAACCTGAACTGCTGAAACGCATGGTGAAAGGCCCGGACGGGGTCGAATTCGAGGTGGAACCCCTGCGGGACTACTACTGCGAGGCACCCCCCGCAGTGCATCCGCCGGCCTATCTCAAGATCGTCGAGGATTTGTTCAACTGGGCCCGCTCCGAATCCATCTGGATACTCGGCTTTGGCACCGGCTGCGGCGCCATCGAGATGCGTCCCCTGATGACACCCCGCTTCGACGCCTACCGTTACGGCGTGCAGTGGCGGCCGACGCCGCGCCAGGCCAACCTCTTCATCATCTCCGGCTACCTGTCGGTGAAGACCCTGAAGCGGGTCATCCGCTCCTACGAGCAGATGCAGAATCCGAAATACGTCATCGGCCTGGGCTCCTGCACCATCAACGGCGGCATGTACTGGGATTCCTACAACACCATCAAGCGCCTGGACGACTACCTGCCGGTGGATCTCTACATCGCCGGCTGCATGCCTCGGCCCGAGGCCCTGCTGGCCGGCTTCATGGACCTGAAGAAGCTCATCCGGGCCGGCAAGGGCGAAGGGGCGAACCAGTACGCGAAGAACTTCGACTGGTACAAGGCCAACCAGAAGCAGGTCATCCACGACTGGGACATGCCGGACTACAACTGGTAAGCAGCCATGCACGAACTTCACGCCCGACTCAAAACCCTTTTCCCCCTCGGCGACCTGACCGTGCAGCGGCCCAACCTGGCCTTCCTGACCCTGGCCCGGGAACACCTGCGGCCGGCGCTCTTGCATCTGCGGGACAAGGAGGGCTACACCCATCTGGTGCTGCTCACCGCCGTGGACTGGCTGGAGGAAGGGCAATTCCAGCTCACCTACCTGCTCTCCAACCGGGGCCAGGCCCTGGATCTGGGCCTGCGGCTCATGCTGCCCCGGCAAGGGGCCAGCATGGACAGCATCCATGACCTGTGGCCCACGGCGGCCACCTACCAGCGGGAGTTGCGGGAGATGTTCGGCATCAACTTCCCGGACAGCCCCGGCGTGAACGAGGAGTTCATCCTGGAAGGCTGGAATGACATTCCGCCCTACCGGCGGGACTTCGATACCCTCAAATATGCCCAGGACAATTTCAGGGACCGGCCGGGCCGCAGCACCACCGATCCGGCGCAGCACATGAAAGAACAACTCTATCCGGGTGGCCGCTGAGATGGCTGCCTACACCCCCGATCGCAGCCAGTACCCGTCCAGGAAAGCCGATGGCAGCCTGGACATCGACCTCACTTCCGGCAAGTACCTGAAGCTCTGGCAAGGCCCCCAGCACCCGGGCATCACCGGCAACATGTCGGTGGAGCTTACCGTCTGCGGTGACGAAGTGGTGGAGGGCCGCACCCACGTGGGCTACCTGCACCGGGGCTTCGAGAAGCTCATGGAGCGGCGCACCTTCATCCAGTGCTTCCCCATTGTCTGCCGTATCTGCGTGCCCGAGCCCGACTTCAACGAGTACTGCTACGCCGCCGCCGTCGAGGAGTTGGCGGGTATCCAGGCGCCGGAACGGGCCGACTGGATACGCACCCTGATTCTGGAGATGGGGCGGGTCAACAGCTACATGATGTACCTGGGGGGCCAGGCCGGTGCCTTGGGCCAGGGCGTCATCGGCCAATGGACCACCTATCTGCGGGACTTGATGCTGGACCGCTTCGAGGAGCTTACCGGCGCCCGCATCTACCACATGTTCATTCTGCCCGGCGGCGTGCGGGACGGTCTGCCGGAGGGCTTCGCGGGCCGCATGGAACAAACCCTGCGGGAAATCGAATCCACCATGGGGGACGTCTTTGATGTCATGTTCTGCAACGGCGTGTTCAAGCAGCGCACCGTCGGCGTGGGCTATATCGACCCGGCCCTGGTGGACAGCTACGGCGTCACCGGCCCCAACGCCCGGGGCGCCGGGGTGGCCAAGGACGTGCGCAAGGACCAGCCCTATCTGAAATACGCCGAGTTGGAGTTCGAGCCGGTGGTGGGCAAGGATTCCGACATCTACACCCGGGCCGACGTGCGTCGCCGGGACCTGCTCATGTCCGTGGATCTCATCCGCCAGATCCTGGCCAAGATGCCGAATGAAGGCCCCCTCATGGCCACTATTCCCAGCGTCCTGCACTGGAAAATTCCCCGGGGCGAGACCTATATCCGGGGCGAATGCTCCCGGGGCGAGTATGGCTACTACCTGGTCACTGACGGCAGCGGCTATCCGCGCCGGGTGAATGTGCGGGGTCCGTCCTACACCCATGCCGTGGCCCTGCTGGAGCGCCTGATCGTGAATGTGAGCATTTCCGACGTGGCCTCCCTCATGGTGTCCCTGCATACCTATCCGCCGGAAATCGAGAGATAGCCATGAGCATCCGTGACGTCCTCTCCCCCTTCACCGCCTGGAAGAATTTCTTCCGCGACCCGGTCACTATCCCCGACCCCTTGAACGACCGGCCCGGTGCCGCCCGCTACCGGGGTTTCCACAAGAACGATGTGGACAAGTGCATCGGCTGCGGCACCTGCGAGGCCATCTGCCAGAACGGCGCCATCGACATGGTGCCGGTGGCAGGTCATCAGGCGAAACCCGGCGATTCCGGCCTGCGGCCCCGCATCGACTACGGACGCTGCTGCTGGTGCGCCCTGTGCGTCGATGTGTGCATGACCCGCTCCCTGACCATGTCCAACGAGTACACCTGGGTGGACGCGGACCCGGACGCCTACCGCTTCACCCCGGGCGTGGACAAGAAGCCCTGGGACGATTCCCCCCTCGGCTACCACCGGCCGGAGGGCCATCGGCTCACCGCCGTGGACCGGGTGCATATGCCTGAGCTGGAACCCGAAACCCGGGTGGAGTCGTTCGCCGAGATCGTGGCAGGCTATTCCGTCGAGCAGGCCCGCCTGGAGGCGGACCGTTGCGTGGCCTGTGGCCTATGTGTCGCCACCTGTCCCACCCACATGGCCATCCCGGAGTACATCGCTGCGGTGCGGGACGGCGACTACGAGCGGGGCGTGCGCCTGCTCTACGACAGTAACCCGTTTTCCGGCATCTGCGGCCGGGTGTGTACCCGTAAGTGCGAAAGCACCTGCGCCGCCCGCCACGAGGGCGACCCCATCGCCATCCGCTGGCTCAAGCGCCACATCCTGGATCAGGTCAGCTTTGAACAATGCAAAGCCATCGTCGGCGGTCCCGGCCCGGCCACGGGCAGAAAGGTGGCCATCGTCGGCGCCGGTCCTGCCGGTCTCACCGCCGCCTTCGATCTGGCCCGCCTGGGCCACGCCGTGACCGTGTATGAAGCCCTCGACAAGCCGGGCGGCATGACCCGCTGGGGCATCCCCGAGTATCGTCTGCCGTATGAAAGCATCGATCAGGACGTGGACGTGATCCGCTCCGTGGGGGTGGATATCCGTTGCAATGTAAGGATCGGCACGGACATCAGCCTGGAAACCCTGCGGGACCAACACGATGCGGTGCTGATTGCCCTGGGCTTGCAACTGGGCCGCGCCACCTGCGTGCCCGGCGGCGATCATCCTGACGTCAGGAAGGCCGTGACCCTGTTGCGTCAGGCCACGGCCGGTGAGGATTTCGGTACGCCGCGTCAGGCGGTGGTGGTGGGCGGCGGCAACGTGGCCATGGACATCGCCCGTACCCTGGCCCGCTTGCAGAAACAGCAGTATGGCGAAGTGAAAGTCACCCTGACGGCTCTGGAGGACCTGGCCCATTTCCTGGCCGATCCGGAGGAAATCAAGGAAGCCCTGGAAGAAGGCATTGTTATTCTCGATGCACGGGGGCCGCAGAAAGTCGCGCTGGAGAACGGCCGGGTTACCGGCTTGCTAACCTGGAAGGTCCGCGCCATCTTCGACGAGCGGGGCCGTTTCGCCCCCAGCTATGATCCGGCTGACGAGGTGTTCCACCCCGCTGATATGGTGGTGGAAGCCATCGGCCAGATGAGCGATGTATCGCTTCTCAGCGCGGCCCTGACGGAGGATCTGGACTGGGAACGGGGCCGCTTGCAGGTCAATGCTGGCGGGCATACCTCCGCACCCTGGTTGTGGGCAGCCGGCGACATGGTCCATGGCCCGGATGTGGTTACCGCCGTGGCCGATGGCCATCGCGTTGCGGCGAGCATCCACGCCGCGCTTAGCCCAATGGAGCAAACGACATGACGGAAGGTAGCCACGGCATCGAACGCCTGCGCAGCAAGACCACGCTGCGGGAAATCCTCGAAGTCGCCACCGGTTTCGAGGCCAGTGCGCGGGATTTTTACACTGGACTCATTCCCCGGGTCAGCAAGCGCATCCGCTATCTGGTGGAAGAGCTGGCGGCGGAGGAACAGGGACACTTTAACCTGTTCAGTGCCTTGGCTCAGCGCAGCGACCTGGAGGATCAGGTCAAGGCCGAAATCCAGCGTACCGCTGTTGATAGCAAGTTCTCCGACTGTCTGCACCTGCCGGACCTGGGGCCGCAGCCGGACGACCAGGCGGTGCTGCAATACGCCATGGGCCGGGAGCACGCCGCCATGCACCACTATGGCGAACTCGCCGAAACCAGCCCCCCGGGGCCCATCCGGGAGCTGTTCCAGTACCTCGCCAGCGAGGAAACCAAGCACAAGCTGGAACTGGAAAAGCTCTACTACGAGACCATCCACCGGGGTGGCGGCGTATAGGGCGATGTCAGCGACAGGCTCCTAGCGCGAGTCCAGCCAGTCCAGGTAACGGGCCCGGTAGAGCAGGCGCGGACGGGCCGGGTCGTTGATGAAACCGGAACGGTCGTGCAAG
>JAYTVW010000040.1:0-10944 GCA_043743785.1 Rhodocyclales bacterium
GATGAAAATCACCTCAATTCCCGCACCATTGCGCACCAAACTGGAAGCCCTCCAATGAACGTCTCGCAAGACCTCTCCATCCTGAATCTGATCATCAACGCCAGTGCCGTTGTGCAGGCTGTCATGCTGCTGCTCGCCGGCGTCTCCTTCATGTCGTGGTATTACATCTTCGGCAAGTGGTTCACGCTGCGGACGGCGCGCTCGCAGACCGAACAGTTCGAGCGCGATTTCTGGAGCGGCGGCGATCTCAACAACCTCTACCAGAGCGCCGTCAACAACCGGCACGGCACCGGCAGCATGGAACGCATTTTCGAAGCGGGCTTTCGCGAATTCACGAAGCTGCGCAGCCAGAAGAACCTCGATGCGAAGGACGTCATCGACGGTTCGCGCCGCGCCATGCGCGCGACTTACCAGCGTGAAGTCGACAACATCGACTCGCACCTCGCCTTCCTCGCCTCGGCAGGTTCGGTCAGTCCCTACGTCGGCCTCTTCGGCACCGTCTGGGGAATCATGCATTCGTTCCGCGGCCTCTCCAATGTCGGCCAGGCAACGCTCTCGGCGGTCGCGCCGGGAATCGCCGAAGCGCTCGTCGCCACCGCCATCGGCCTCTTCGCCGCGATTCCCGCCGTGGTGGCCTACAACCGCTTCGCCCATGACATCGACCGGGTTTCCATCCGCTTCGAGAGCTTCATGGAAGAGTTCTCCAACATCCTGCAGCGCCAACTGCGCTAGGCCGGAGGCACCGTGAGACAACGCCGCCTCATGAACCAGATCAACGTCGTACCTTATATCGACGTGATGCTGGTGCTGCTGGTCATTTTCATGGTCACGGCCCCCATGATCCAGCAGGGCAGCGTGGATCTGCCCAGCGTCGGCAAGACCAGCCAGCCCGCCGAAAAACCCCTGGAAGTAGTCATCCACGCTGACGGCAACATTTCCCTGCACGACCGGGCCGAGGGATCAAAGGAACGGCCCATCGCCCGGGAAAACCTGAGCGCAGCCATTGCTAGTGCCCAGAAACTGCACCCGGGCCAGCCGGTGCTCATCGCCGGGGACAAGAGCGTGCGCTACGAAAGCGTGCTGACCGTCATGGACGAGTTGCAACGCCAGAACGTGGCCAAGATCGGCCTGCTGGTGCAGCCGGCCGCGAAATAACCGACATGGCTTTGGAATCCCCCCTTGAGTATGAAAGCCATGTCGGTCTCCCACCCCCTCAATCCCTCTCCCGGAGGGAGAGGGAAGCGTCGTGAGTCGGCTACGCCGACTTTCACGGTAAGGCTCCGGTGATAAGTCCCGAGTTCGCCCTGCGCCTGCCCCATCCCGACCCGGGAAAATGGGCTGCGGGCGCCCTCGCCGTGGTGGTGCACGCCCTCCTGGCCACCCTGCTGATTTTCGGCGTGCAATGGCAGACCCAGCCCCGTGAAACCACGGTGGAAGTGGCACTCTACCGGGCCGAAACGGAGCCGGCAGCGGAAACCCCGGCTGCACCGGCCCCGAGCGCCCCCGCGCTCCGCCCCCCCGAACCCAGGCCCGTGCCGAAAGTAGAATCCAGGCCGATGCCGAAGCTTGAACCCCGGCCCGTGCCGAAAGTCGAACCCCGACCTGTCCCGGCCAAACCGGACATCGCGATCAAAGAGAAACTTCCGCCGAAGGTGGTGCCGAAGGTTCAAGCCAAGCCCGAAGCCCAGCCGGCGCCGAAACCCGAAGTAAAACCCACGCCCAAATCGGTACCGCATGATTACAGCAAGGAACTTGAGTCCACCGAGAACAGTCTGTCCAGCACCAAGGCCAGCCTGGATGCGGCCCGGGAACTGCAGGGCATGAAGGCAGCCCAGGCTTTTGCCGCCCGCGGCAAGGCCATCAAGACTTGGGCCGATCGCATCGCCGCCAAGGTCAAGGGCAATATCGTGGTACCCCCGGGCGTCACAGGAAACCCGCAGGCCAAATTCGACATAACCCTGATGTCTAATGGCGACGTGTTGTCGGCGAAATTACACACGACCAGCGGTAGCCCGGCCCTGGATGCGGCCATCGAACGAGCGATCTTCAAGTCCTCCCCCTTGCCCCTGCCCGAGGACAAGGCTGTCTTCCAGCGCGAACTGCACTTTGTCTTCCGCCCCCTGGAAAATTGATGAATAATCCCACGCGAATCTGACCCCGGACATGCGATGACCCGACTGACCCGTCCCCTGATCCTTAGCCTGCTGGCAAGCTGTTGCCTGCTGGCCTTTGCCGCCCGCGCCCAGTTGACCGTTGAGATCACCGGCGCCGGTGCCAACCGCATCCCCGTCGCTATCGCCAATTTCGAAGGCGAGACCCAGCTTCCCCAGGGGGTTTCCGCCGTCGTGCGGGCCGACCTGGAACGAAGCGGCCTCTTCAAACTGGTGGAAGCCGGCACCCCCCCCATCGCCGAAGCCGCCACGGTGGATTTCGCAGACTGGAAGAACCGGGGTTCCGACGCCCTGGTGAGCGGCACCATAAAGGCAAGCGCCGATGGCCGCTACGACGTGCGCTTCCGCCTCCATGACGTGCAGAAGCAGGCGCGCCTCGGCGGCCTGGCCTATCTCATGCCGGCAAATGAGTACCGGGCCACCGGCCACCGCATCGCCGACGTGGTGTATGAAAAGATGCTGGGGGAGCCCGGCGTCTTCTCCACCCGGATAGCCTATATCTCCAAGACCGGCAGCCGCTTCGAGCTGCAGATCGCCGACGGCGATGGCGGCAATCCCCAGACGGCCCTGGTATCCCGGGAGCCTATCATCTCCCCCACCTGGTCGCCGGATGGTACGCGCCTGGCCTATGTTTCCTTCGAGGCGAAAAAGCCGGTGGTGTACGTGCACAACCTGATGACCGGCCGGCGCCATGTGGTAGCCAACTTCAAGGGTTCCAACTCCGCCCCCGCCTGGGCACCGGACGGCAACCGCCTGGCGGTGGTGCTGACCAAGGACGGCGGCTCCCAGATGTTCGTCGTCAATGCGGATGGCAGCGGCGTACGCCGACTCGCCAGTTCCAGCGGCATCGACACCGAGCCGCGCTATTCCGCCGACGGCCAATCCATCTATTTCACGTCCGACCGGGGTGGCAGCCCCCAAATCTACCGCATTCCGGCCACCGGCGGCGACGCCCAGCGCGTCACCTTCGATGGCACCTACAACGTCACTCCGCGTCCCTCCCCCGATGGCAAGAGCCTGGCCTTCATCGCCCGCAACAGCGGCCGCTTCCAGCTCAGTCTGATGGACCTCGCCACGCGCCAGATACAAGTCCTCACCGACTCGACCAAGGACGAGTCGCCCAGCTTCGCCCCCAATGGCCGCGTGATTCTCTACGCGACCGAAATCGGGGGCCGGGGCGTGCTGGCGGCTGTTTCCGTGGACGGGCGCATCAAGCAGAAGCTGTCCAACCCCGCAGCGGACGTACGCGAACCGGCCTGGGGACCTTTCCCAAAATAATGCCCAACGGAGCCTGATCATGACCAATTTTGCCCATCCCCGCACTCTCCTGGCCGCCCTGGTGGCAGCCAGCCTCCTGGCAGCTTGCGGCGGCGGCGCCATCAAGCCGGAACAGTCCGCCGCCAAGGTGGAAGACCGCAACCCACCGCCGGCCCCCAAGACCGTGGCGACGCCGTCCGTGGCGCCCATCACGCCAAACACCGTGCAGGGCAAGGTGCTGACCATGCTGACGGACCCGAACAGCCCCCTGTCCAAACGCAGCGTGTATTTCGACCTGGACCAGTACGTCATCAAGGATGAGTTCAAGTCGCTGGTGGAAAACCATGCCAAGTTCCTGCTGGGCCACCCGGACTACAAGGCCCTCATCCAGGGCAACGCCGACGAACGGGGCAGCCGCGAATACAATCTGGCCCTGGGCCAGAAACGCGCCGACGCCCTGAAGAAGGCCATGCAAATCCTGGGGGCCAAGGAAGCCCAGTTGGAGTCCGTCAGCCTGGGTAAGGAAAAGCCCAGGGCCCCGGGCCATGACGAAGCCGCCTGGGCGGAAAACCGCCGCGACGACATCCTCTACCGTGACGACAAGCGCCAGAGCGGCGAATTCTGATCATGCAAAAGTCTCTCCTGACCCTGCTGCTCTGTGCCGCCTTGCCCGCTAGCGCGGGCATATTCGACAGCGATGCGCTCACCGAAGTGGCAAAACTCCGGGCCGAGCAAAATACACGCCTCGAAAAACTGGAGTCCGCCGCCCAGAACCAGTTGGAAGTAGCCAACGAGCTGCAATCGCTCAAGGACGAAGTGGCCAAGCTCAGGGGCCAGGTGGAATTGCTGACCTTCGGGCAGGAACAAGGCACCAAGCGCCAGAAGGACTACTACGTGGACCTGGACACAAGGGTCCGCAAGATGGAGACCGCCACGGCGGACGCCGCCGCTGCCGCCCAGCAGCAGGCGCCCAAGACGGATCCGGCCGCCGAAACCCAGGCATTCGAGGCCGCCCTCACCCTCTTCAAGGACGGCAAGTTCAAGGACGCGTCGGACGCTTTCCGCGCCTTCATTAAGTCCTATCCGGCCAGCGCCTTCGGCCCCGGCGCCCATTACTGGGGCGGCAACGCCCATTTCCAGTTGCGCGAGTGGATTCGGGCTGGTGAACTCTACGATGGGCTGGCATCCAAGTGGCCCAATGATCCCAAGGCAGCGGATGCCCTGCTCAAGCTGGCGGACACCCAGCAGGAACTGGGCGACGCCAAGGGCTCCCGCAAGACCTTGGAATCCCTGCAAACCCAGTATCCCGGCACGCCTGCGGCCGTCCAGGCCAAGCAACGCCTGACGAAGAAGAAGTAAGGGCTACCCATGCAAAGCCCCCTCATCCCCTTGCTGGCCTGCATCCTGTCCTTGCCGGCACTGGCCACCGACATCAAACCGGGCCTGTGGGAAGTCAGCACCCAGACCAAGCTGCCGGGTAACATGGCCATGCCCGACCTGTCGAGCCTGCCGCCACAACTCCTGGCCAAGCTGCAGCAGAAGGGCATCCAGGTATCGGGCGGCGCGGGGGGCAACGTGACGGCCCGGGCCTGCATCACGCCGGAACAGGCAAGGAAGGGCGAGCTGACCCTGCCCTCCGACGGCCGCTGCACCACGAGCGGCGCGAAGAAAAATGGCGACATGATCTCCTGGCAGCTCAACTGCCAGAGCGGCGGCCGCAGCATCCAGGGCAACGGCCAAGCCATCCTGCTGTCGTCGACAAACTATGTGGGCAGTTCCAGCATGACCCTGACCGACCCGCAGCACGGCGCCCTGTCCACTACCACCGACCTGTCGGGCCGCTGGGTATCCGCCACCTGCAATTAAGGAGAATTGTCATGTTCAAGAAGCCTGTCGTCCTGCTCATGGGCCTGGCCCTGTCGCAACTGACCCTCGCTGCCGGCATCAAACCCGGGCTATGGGAAATCACTACCCAGACCGCCCTCCCCGGTGGCATGGTCATGCCGGACTTGGCTAGCCTGCCCCCCGAAGCACGTGCCATGATGGCGAAGCATGGCGTCAGCATGCAGGGTGGCGCTGCTGGCGGCATGACGGCCCGCAGCTGTGTCACACCCCAGCAGGCAGCAAAGGATGAACCACCCCAGTCGCCCGATGGCCGCTGCCGCAACACGGCCTTCAACAAGAGCGGCAACACCATTACCTGGCAGATGAGCTGTGTGGAGGGGGGCAAGACCATGAATGGCAAGGGGACGATGACCCTCGCCAGCCCGGAGAGTTACTCCGGCAACACCACCATGACCATGAACGACCCCCAGCACGGCAGCATGACCACCACCACCCAGATGCGTGGCCGCTGGCTGTCCGCCGCCTGCCAGTAAATCTTTCGCAAAGCCTGATTGAACCGCAGAGGCGCGGAGGAACCAAGGCGAAGTGGATTGTGCTATCGCGAGCAAGCTCGCGCCACAGGGCACTGTTGGAGCAAGCTTGCTCCCGATCATCAAGGGATAGGGATAGCCAGGAATCGCCTATAGTCTTGTCGGTTTTCTCTGCGCCTCTGCGCCTCTGCGGTTCAGACCGCTTTTTTCCAGGAACAGCGTTTTGCCTTCTCCCGCCAAACTCCGCATTACTGAAATCTTCTTCTCCCTGCAGGGAGAGACCAGCCGCGCCGGACTACCCACGGTGTTCGTGCGTCTCACCGGCTGCCCCCTGCGTTGCACCTGGTGCGACACCACCTATGCCTTTTCCGGCGGCGAGAGCCTGGGCCTCCCCGACATACTCACGCGCATTGCCGATTTCGATGCCCATTACGTCTGCGTCACCGGCGGCGAGCCCCTGGCCCAGAAAGCCTGCCCGGAACTCCTCACCCGGCTGTGCGACGCAGGCTATTCCGTCTCCCTGGAAACCAGCGGCGCCCTGGATATCGGCACGGTGGACCCGAGGGTGTCCCGCATCGTGGACCTGAAGGCACCAGGCTCCGGCGAGTTCTTGAAAAACCGCTGGGAGAACCTGCCCCTCCTGACCGCCCATGACGAACTCAAGCTGGTGCTGGCGGACGAAGCGGATTACCTCTGGGCAAAGGAAATACTCACCGAACAGCGTCTGGCGGAACGCTGCCCGGTGCTCATGGCCCCGGTGCAAGGCTCGTTGCCACCGGCCCGCCTCGCCGAATGGATCCTGCGGGACAAGCTGCCGGTGCGCATGCAGGTGCAGCTGCACAAGATCCTGTGGGGCAACGAACAGGGGCGGTAGGTTAGAATTGCGCGCCCCTCGTCCCCGGCAAAAGGATTATTGAAACGCCGAGGCGCAGAGGCGCCGAGAGAAACGAACGCGGAGCGGAGCTTATCTTTCTGAAAGCCGGGCGTGGGCTGCCTTGTCGGCCCTGAGGTTTTCTCCGCGCCTCGGCGCCTCGGCGTTGAGTAACATGATTTTCAGGATGAACAACCCCATGACCCGTCCCGCTGTTGTCCTGCTTTCCGGTGGCCTGGATTCCGCCACCACCCTGGCCATGGCCCGTGCGGCGGGCTTCGATACCTACGCCCTGTCCTTCGCCTATGGCCAACGCCATAGCGCCGAGCTGACCGCCGCCGCCCGCGTCGCGGCGGCCCTTGGCGCCCGGGAACACCGGGTCATGACCCTGGACCTGGCCCAATTCGGCGGTTCCGCCCTCACCGACACCTCGCTTGCCGTGCCCACGGACGGCGTGCAGCCCGGCATTCCGATTACTTACGTGCCGGCCCGCAATACCATCATGCTGTCCCTGGCCCTGGCCTGGGCCGAGGTGCTGGGTGCCCGGGATATCTTCGTCGGTGTCAACGCCGTAGATTACTCCGGCTACCCGGATTGCCGCCCGGAATACATCCAGGCCTTCGAAACCATGGCCAACCTGGCCACCAAGGCCGCCGTGGAAGGCGCCCGTCTCACGGTTCATGCACCACTCATTGACCTGTCCAAGGCCGACATCATCCGCCGCGGCGGCGCCCTGGGGGTGGATTATGGCCTGACCGTCTCCTGCTACCAGGCCGACACGGTGGGCCGTGCCTGCGGCCGCTGCGACTCCTGCCGCCTCAGGCACGACGGATTTCTCGAAGCCGGCATACCCGACCCGACCCCCTACGCCATCTGAATTAGTGTGAAAGTCGGCATAGCCGACTCACGACGCTTCCCTCTCCCCAGGGAGAGGGACTGAGGGTGAGGAAAAACCGGCATGGCTTGCATATTCGGCGGCGGATTCCAAAGCCATGCCGGTTAGGGGCATAATGCCCGCTTCACTTACCCCGGGAGGCAGCATGTCCAACAGCAACGATCCGCTCGAATTCATCAAAGGCATGTGGGGCAGCATGGGCATCAACATGCCCGGCATGGTAACCCCCACCCTGGACGTGGATGAACTGGAAAAACGCATCACCGACATGAAGGCCGTCGAAGGCTGGCTGAAAATGAACCTGAACATGCTCAGCATGAGCATCCAGGGTCTGGAGATGCAGAAAGTCACCCTGTCCGCCGTCAAGGCCATGAGCCAATCCGCCGGCAAGGATGGCGAAGCAAACCCGTTTGCCGCCGCCGCCATGAATCCGGCCATGTGGCCCTGGAACATGACACAAGCCATGGACAGCGCCGCCGCCAAGCCCGCCGCCAAAAAGCCGGCCGCCAAGCCAGACGACAAGAAGTAAAGTTTGAACCGCAGAGGCGCAGAGAATTCCCGAAGCCTTGGTTTTCTCAGCGCCTCTGCGGTTGATCAACTGCTTTTTCTAGCCTTAAACCGCAATCAGGCTCAACCACAGGGGCAGGGTCAGCATGGCCGCCAGGGTGTTGGCCGAGATCAGCCAGGCCGTGCCCGGGCCGTCGCCCCCCATGCGCACCGCCAGGATGTAGGCCGAGGTGGCCGTGGGCAGGGCGGCGAAGAGCAAGGCCGTGTCGAAATACACCCCGCCGAGTCCCAGGGCCCGGGCCACGAAGAAACTCACCGCCGGCACCGCCAGCAATTTCACCGCGATCAGATAGGCCCCCTGGCCGTGGGCCGCGCTATGGCCCCGCAGACGCAGGGCAGCCCCCACCGCCAGCAGCCCCAGGGTAATGGCCGCCTCCGCCAGATGCCCCAGAAAAACCCCGGCCGGCGGTGGCAGCGCCAAGCCCGCCAAGTTGAAGGCCAGCCCCGCCAGGGTGGCGTGGATGAGAGGATTTCGCAGCAGTTCCCGCGCCAGCCTCCCATTGGCATGCCGCGCCAGCATCCACACCGCCGCCAGATTTGCCAAGGGCACCATGCTGCCCACCAGCATGCCCATGGCGGCAACACCCGCCGGGCCATGCAAGGCTCCCGCCACAGCCAGACCAATATAGGAATTGAAACGGAACGCCCCCTGGAACTGGGAAGCAAAAACCATGGGCGGACAACGAAACAGGGGCCGGGCAAAGAGGCCCAGGAGCATGCCGCACAGCATGCTGGCAACACCGCTGGCAAGCAGAGGGGCGGCTGCGGCGAAATCGATGGGGGAGCGGGCCAGGGCGTAAAACAGCAGGGCCGGGAAGAACACGAAGTACACCAGCTTTTCCAGTCCGGCCCAGAAATGCGCCTCCTGAATCAGGAAACGGCGCAGGAGCAGGCCCAGCAGGATGAGGCCGAAATCCGGCAGAATGAGGAGAACGCTGTGCATGGCTGCCAATTATCGGCGCAAAGCCACGGCGGCAATCCCCCTTTCCGCGAAAATCCGGCCGCCAGAGTATCTCGGCGAGCGGCCCCGGCTCCGGTAGAATTCAGCCCCTTGTATTCAAGCTCTTGTCGGCGAACGCCGGATTCGGAATCACTTCATGCACTTTGAACTCTTCACCACCGACGGCGCGGCGCGCCGGGGACGACTGACCCTGGCCCATGGCGTGGTGGACACGCCGGCCTTCATGCCCGTGGGCACCTATGGCTCGGTCAAGGCCATGTCGCCCGTGGAACTCCACGAAATCGGGGCCCAGATTTGCCTCGGCAACACCTTCCACCTGTGGCTGCGGCCCGGCATGGAAGTGATCCGCGCCCACGGTGGCCTGCATCGTTTCATGGGCTGGGACGGCCCGATCCTGACGGATTCCGGCGGCTTCCAGGTTTTTTCCCTGGGGGCACTCAGGAAGATCACCGAGGAAGGGGTCAAATTTCAGTCGCCCATCAACGGCGACAAGCTCTTCCTCACACCGGAAGAATCCATGCGTATTCAGCACGTGCTGAACTCCGACATCGTCATGATCTTCGACGAATGCACGCCCTACCCGGCGACGCAAAAGGAAGCGGCGGATTCCATGCGCCTGTCGCAACGCTGGGCCAAACGTTCCCGAGATGAACACGACCGGCTTGAGAACAGCAACGCCCTCTTCGGCATCGTCCAGGGCGGTATGTATGAGGACCTGCGGGACGAGTCCCTGGCGGCGCTCACCGACATTGGCTTCGACGGCTACGCCATCGGCGGCCTATCGGTCGGCGAACCCAAGGAGGACATGGCACGCATCCTGGCCCACACGGCACCGCGCCTGCCCACGGACAAGCCCCGCTACCTCATGGGCGTGGGCACACCGGAAGACCTGGTGCGCTCAGTGCAGGCCGGCATCGACATGTTCGATTGCGTCATGCCAACCCGCAACGCCCGGAACGGCTGGCTGTTCACCCGCTTCGGCGACATCAAGATCAAGAACGCCGCCCACAAGAGCGACACCCGCCCTCTGGATGAAAGCTGCGGCTGCTATTGTTGCCGGAATTTCAGCCGGGCCTACCTGCACCACCTGCACCGCACCCAGGAAATCCTCGGTGCGCGCCTGAATACCATCCACAACCTGTATTACTACCAGACCCTCATGCGGGAACTGCGCGAGGCCATAGCCGCCGGCACGCTGGATGCATACGTGATGGGCTTTCATCAGAGCCGCGCATCAAGCTGATATACTTCGCCGTTTACAAAATTCAAGCTGGAGATTTTCCCTTGTCACTATTCGATTCCCTGTTTTCCCCCGCCCACGCCCAGACCACCACGGCGGCGGCGAATGACCCCATGAGCACCATCACCGGCTTCCTGCCCATCGTCCTGATGTTCGTGGTCATGTATTTCCTCATGATCCGTCCCCAGATGAAGAAGGCCAAGGAACACAAGTCCCTGGTGGAAAGCCTGCAGAAGGGCGACGAAGTCATCACGGCCGGCGGCATACTCGGGAAGATCACCAGGATGAGCGAGGCCTACATCACCCTCGAGATCGCCGCGGGCACCGAGATCGGCGTGCAGAAGGCCGCGGTGCAGACCCTGCTCCCCAAGGGCACGCTCAAGACGCTGCAGTAGGCCGGATCGGACAGACACCTTGAATCGCTATCCCGCCTGGAAATACGCCCTCATCGCGCTCGCCGTGGTGCTGGGCTTTCTCTACACGCTGCCCAATTTCTTCGGCGAATCGCCGGCGGTGCAGGTGTCCAGCGGCAAGGTGACGGTCAAGATGGATGCGCTCGTGCTGGCCCGCGTCGAGGTCGCGCTGGCCACGGCCAAGGTTGAGATCG
>JAYTVW010000041.1:0-65453 GCA_043743785.1 Rhodocyclales bacterium
CACCGCGATCCCTGGAAGCGCATCGAGTTCGAGGTTTTTCTACGGCTATAAACCTATCCACCGCAAAGACGCAAAGGGCGCGAAGTTAGCAAGAGCTGAATCGACAGGGGACATAATTCTGCATTTGCACTCTAAAATTTTCAGTGCATCGACACATTTGATCCGGCTTTTCTTGGCGTCCTTTGCGTCTTTGCGGTGACCAGGTCTTGAAGTAGAAATGACAGAAAAAAGTACGCAAATATTTTTCGCACCATGTCCGCGCGGGCTGGAAGCCGTGCTGGCCGGGGAGCTCGTCGAACTGGGCGCCGACGCGATCAAAGCGGCGGAAGGCGGGGTGGGATTTTCCGGCGCGATGTCGGTCGCCTACGCGGCCAACCTGCATAGCCGCATGGCAAGCCGCGTTCTCTGGGAGGTTGGATCAGGGCGTTATCGCGGCGAAGACGACGTTTATCGCGGCGTCACTGCGCTCGACTGGCCACAATGGTTCGATGGCGCCCTGACGATACGCGTGAATGTCGCCGCCGTGCGCAGTCCGTTGAACAGCCTGGACTTCATCACCCTGCGCATCAAGGATGCCGTCTGCGACCGCTTCCGCGAAGCCTGCAACGGCAGCCGGCCCACCATCGACACAGCCCGCCCCCATATCCGCATCCACGCCTACCTGACGGCGAACGAGGCGACCCTCTACATGGACACCTCCGGCGAGCCGCTCTACAAGCGGGGCTTCAAGTTGGCCACGGTGGAAGCGCCCATCAAGGAGAACCTGGCGGCGGGCATCCTGCGCCTGTCCGGCTGGTTACCGGGCACGGCCCTCGTGGATCCCATGTGCGGCAGTGGCACCTTCCTGCTGGAGGCGGCCCAGATGGCCCTGGACATCGCCCCTGGCCTGGCCCGGGGCTTCGGCTTCCAGAAACTGAAGAACTTCCAGTCGGGCCTGTGGCAGCGCCTGAAGGGTGAAGCGGAAGCCCGCAAAAAACCCGTGGAACTCCTGCCGATCTACGGCAGCGACCATTACGGCGACGAAATCCGCGGCGTGAAGCAGAACCTGGAGGCCGCCGGCCTCACCGGGGCCGTGCAGTTGAAGCAGGTGGATGTGCTGGAGGCCTCGGCCCCCACGGAATCCGGCACCCTGGTGGCCAACCCGCCCTACGGCGTGCGCATCCAGGCGCCGGAAGGCATGGACGTGCTGTATCCGAAACTGGGGGACGCCCTGAAAAAGCGCTTTGCCGGCTGGAACTGCTACATCATCAGCGCCGACCCGGAACTGCCCAAGCTCATCGGCCTCAAGGCCACGAAACGCACCGTCCTCTTCAACGGCGCCCTGGAATGCCGCCTGCTCGAATACAAGATCGTGGCGGGGCAGAACAGGATGAAGCGTGAGGAGTGAGGTGTTAGGGGTGAGGTGTAAAAGCAAGCGCTCCGAAGGCGCGGAAACTTCCACTCCTCCCCCTTCACCCCTCACGCCTTTCAAACAATATCAAGATTCCCGATGCCGGCGTTGAGGTCGCGCTTCAGGGCTTCCTTGCCGCTGAGCTTGATCTGCAGGCGCAGGTCATTCACGGAGTCGGCATTCCGCAGGGCGTCCTCGTAGCTGATCTTGCCGGCTTCAAAGAGGCCAAAGAGGGACTGGTCGAAGGTCTGCATGCCCAGTTCCCGGGAACGCTTCATGAGGTCCTTCATCTCGTGGATCTCGCCCTTGAAGATCAGGTCGGACATCAGGGGTGAATTCAGCATCACTTCCACCGCCGGCACCCGGCCGCGCCGGTCCTTCAGGGGCAGGAGGCGCTGGGAAATCATGGCCTTGAGGTTCAGCGACATGTCCATGAGCACTTGGCTGCGCCGGTCCTCTGGGAAAAAGTTGATGATGCGATCCAGAGCCTGATTGGCGCTGTTGGCGTGCATGGTGGCCAAACACAGGTGGCCGGTCTCGGCGAAGGCAATGGCGTAATCCATGGTTTCCCGATCGCGGATTTCCCCCATGAGGATGACGTCAGGCGCCTGACGCAGGGTATTTTTCAGGGCCGCGCCCCAGTCGTCCGTATCTACGCCGATTTCACGCTGGGTGACGATGCAGTTCTTGTGCTCATGCACGTATTCGATGGGATCCTCGACCGTGATGATGTGGCCAAAGCTATTCACGTTGCGGTAGTCCACCAGGGCGGCCAGGGAGGTGGTCTTACCGGTGCCGGTGCCGCCGACGAAGATCACCAGGCCCCGCTTGGTCAGGGCAATATCCTGCAGGATGGGCGGCAGGCCCAGGTCCTCGTACTTGGGGATGTTCATGTTGATGGCGCGCAAGACCACCCCGACCCGCCCCTGCTGGATAAAGGCGTTGGCGCGGAAGCGCCCGATGTTCTGGGGGCTGATGGCGAAATTGCATTCCTTGGTGGATTCGAACTCCGCCGCCTGCCGGTCGTTCATGATGGCCCGGGCCAGTTCCATGGTGTGACTGGCCGTGAGGGGCTGGTTCGACTGGGGCTCGATCTTGCCGTCCACCTTGATGGCGGGCGGAAACCCCACGGTAATGAACAGGTCCGAGCCTTTCTTGCTGGTCATAAGCCGCAGCAGGTCGTGCATGAACTTGAGTGCCTGGTCTCTTTCCATGGTGTCTCCGAATTACGAAAGTCGCGCAGCGACTCACTGCGCTCCCCTCGCCCCCCGGGAGAGGGGCAGGGGGGTGAGGGATGCGGGCGTAGAGCCGAATTCCATCGGTCAGCGCAAGCGCTCAGCCCGCGAAATTGTCCTTGTTCATGGCCTTGAAGCGCGCCTCATGGGAACTCACCACATTGCGCCGCACCAGGTCCAGCAGGCACTGGTCCAGAGTCTGCATGCCGACGCCCTGGCCGGTCTGGATGGCGGAATACATCTGGGCCACCTTGTTTTCCCGGATCAGGTTGCGAATGGCCGGGGTGCCGATCATGATTTCGTGGGCCGCCACCCGGCCGTGGCCGTCCTTGGTCTTCAAGAGGCTCTGGGAGATAACCGCCCGCAGACTCTCGGAGAGCATGGTACGCACCATCTCTTTTTCAGCGGCGGGGAACACGTCCACGATCCGGTCCACCGTCTTGGCTGCGGAACTGGTGTGCAGTGTGCCGAACACCAAGTGGCCGGTTTCCGCCGCCGTCAGGGCCAGGCGGATGGTTTCCAGGTCGCGCATTTCCCCAACCATCACCACGTCCGGATCTTCCCGCAGGGCCGAGCGCAGGGCATTGGCGAAAGACAAGGTGTGAGGCCCCACTTCCCGCTGGTTGATCAGCGCCCGCTTGCTCACATGCACGAATTCGATGGGATCCTCGATGGTGAGGATGTGGGCATACTGGTTCTCGTTGATGAAATCGATAATGGCGCCCAGCGTCGTGGTCTTGCCCGAGCCCGTAGGGCCGGTCACCAGCACCATGCCCCGGGGCTGCACGGCGATTTCCTTGAAAATGGCCGGACAGTTCAACTCTTCCAGGGTCAGCACCTTGGTCGGAATGGTCCGGAATACGGCGCCCGCCCCCCGGTCCTGCACGAAGGCATTCACCCGAAAGCGCGCCAGGTTCGGCACGCCGAAGGCAAAGTCGCACTCCAGAGTGTCTTCGTAAATCTTGCGCTGGCCGTCATTCATGATGTCGTACACCATGGCATGTACGTCCGCGTGCTCCATGGGCGGCAGGTTGATGCGGCGCACGTCGCCATGCACCCGGATCATGGGCGGCAAGCCGGCGGAAAGATGCAAGTCCGAAGCCTTGTTCTTGACGGCAAAGGCGAGGAGTTCGGTGATATCCATGAGAGCTTCCCTGAGGCGCGGGGCGAAGAGCGGGGCAAAAGCGGATGCTATACTGCGGCGGCACCCGCCAGAGCGGGCAAAAAGGCCCGGGCATTATGACAACAATTTCCGCCAACTTGCAAGCCGTCACCGCCCGCATCGGCAGGGCTGCCCACGGGGCCAGCAGGCCCGTCGATGGCGTGACCCTGCTGGCCGTCAGCAAGACCTGGCCAGCGGACATGCTACGGCAAGCCGCTGCCTGCGGGCAGCGCCATTTCGGCGAAAACTATGTGCAGGAAGGCTTGTCCAAGATCGAATCCCTCAAGGATCTGGATTTGGTCTGGCACTTCATCGGCCCCCTGCAAAGCAACAAGACGAGCTTGGTGGCCCGGCATTTCGCCTGGGTGCATGGCATTGATCGCCTGAGAATCGCCGAGCGCCTGTCCGTTGCAAGGGGAGAAACCGGCGCCGCCCCCTTACAGGTGTGCCTGCAGGTGAATGTGAGCGGCGAAGAAACGAAAAGCGGCGTGGTGCCGGAAGAGATCCCGGCCCTGGCCCGGGCCCTGGCGGCCCTGCCCCATCTTTGCCTGCGGGGCCTCATGACCATTCCCGAGCCTACGGACGACCTGGCCCTGCTGAAAAGCCGCTTCGCCCAACTGCGGCAACTGCTGGAAGCCTTGCAGGCGGAGGGCCTGGCGGTGGACACGCTCTCCATGGGCATGTCCGACGATTTCGAGCTTGCCATCCAGGAAGGCGCAACCATCGTGCGGGTGGGATCGGCGATATTTGGCAACCGCGTGAGGGGTAAGGAGTAAGGAGTGAGGGGTAGATATTTCCGCGCCTGCGGCGCGCTGATTTACACTCCTAACCCTTGACTCCTCACTCCTCACGCATTGCGACCATGAAAATCACATTCCTCGGCGGCGGCAACATGGCGGCGGCCCTCATCGGCGGGCTGGTGAAGCAAGGCTTCTCCGCCGCGGCCATCCAGGCCATCGAACCCTTTGAAGAAGCCCGGGAGCGCCTCACCGCCAGTTTCGGCACCCGCTGCACCCCGGCGGTGGACGCCTCGGCCCTCAACTGCGAGGTGCTGGTATTGTCCGTGAAACCCCAGCAGATGAAGGATGCCCTGGCGCCCCTGGCGGGCAAACTGACGAACCAGCTGGTCATCAGCATCGCCGCCGGTATCCGTCTGGCGGACATCGGCCGCTGGCTGGGAGGGCACGAGCAATTGGTGCGGGCCATGCCCAACACCCCGGCCCTCATCAGCGCCGGCGTCACCGGCCTCTACGCGGCCCCCGCCGTCAGCTTCGAACAAAAGCACACGGCGGAACGCATCCTGAAAGCCGTCGGCAGCACCCTGTGGGTGGATGACGAGGCCCGGATCGACGCCGTCACCGCCATTTCCGGCAGCGGCCCGGCCTACGTGTTCTATTTCATCGAGGCCCTGCGGGATGCGGCCCTGGAACTGGGCTTTGGCCCGGCTGCGGCCCAACACCTGGCCCTGGACACCTTCCTGGGTTCCGCCAAACTCGCTAGCCTTAGCACGGATGATGTGGCGGTGCTGCGCCAGCGCGTCACCTCCAAGGGCGGCACCACGGAACAGGCCCTCTTGTCCCTGGATCGGGATCAGGTCAAGGCCGCCGTCCTCCGCGCCGCCCGTGCCGCCGAAGCCCGCGGCCAGGAACTGGGCGAGCTACTGGGCAAGGATTAAGAACGAATTGAAACGCCGAGGCGCAGAGGCGCCGAGGAAAACATGATTACGGGTCGGAATTTGTCCCGACTGGGGGTAAAGCGCCCCCTCTCAGGCGGAAGCCCGACCTGCAAATTCTTTCTCGGCGCCTCGGCGTTTCAAACCGCATTTTGGCTAACAATGACTACCCCGGAGGCACTGGATGCTGATTCAACTGTTGCTGTTCATCCTGGATAGCGTATTCGGCTTCCTGGCCGGGGTGCTGTTGGCGCGCTTTCTCATGCAGTGGCTGCGCCTGCCCTTTCGCAACCCGGTGGGTAGTTTCGTCATCGCCGCCAGTGACTGGCTGGTGAAACCCACCCGGCGCATTATTCCCGGACTCTTCGGCCTGGACCTGTCCAGCCTGGTGCTGGCCTGGCTGGTGCACACCCTGCTCCTGCTGCTGACGGTGCTGTTGCACGGCGCCGGCTTCGGTGACGGCGTCCTGTTGCCCGTGCTGGTCCTGGTGGGCGCAGTGGAAACCTTGCGCAGCGCGATGTACCTGGTCATCGGCGCCGTCATCGTTTCCGCCGTGCTGTCCTGGGTGAATCCCTATTCACCCATCGGCCCCCTGGTGAATGGCCTGGCCCGGCCCTTCCTGCGGCCCTTCCAGCGCATCATTCCCCCCATCGGCAACGTGGACCTGTCGCCCCTGGCCCTGCTCCTGGTGCTGCAGATTGCCCTGTTCCTGCTGTCGTCTCTCAAGTCCAGCCTACTGGGATTCGGCTTCGCATGAGCCTGAAAATGCAGTTTTCTAAACGCCGAGGCGCCGAGGCGCCGAGAAAACAAAGCCGTGGTAACAATCGGTGTCTCACCAAACGGGTGTGGCGGATTGCTCCGCCAACTTCTTGTTTTTCCTCGGCGCCTCGGCGCCTCGGCGTTTCAATGGGACTTTTGGCGTGAGTGCTCCCTGGCTACGTCAGGCTTCAGACGGCAGCGTCACCCTGACGCTGCACATCCAGCCCGGCGCCAAGAGCACCCAGTCCGCCGGGCTCCACGGCGAAGCCCTCAAATTGCGCCTGGCGGCGCCGCCGGTGGACGGCAAGGCCAACGCCTGCCTCATCGCTTTCCTGGCGGAAACCCTGGGCGTCACAAAGTCCGCCGTAGAATTGGTGTCCGGTCTGTCTAGTCGCCAGAAGCGGGTGCGGGTCAGTGGGCTGTCCGCTGCGGGCATGGAAACCTTGAGAAAACTCGGGACGTAGGTCAGGTTGCTAGCGCAACCTGACCTACATCACGACTTCGCTTCGAACACCACGTTGCCGTCCACCAGCGTGTAGCGCACCTTGCCGGGCAGTTCCAGGCCCATGAAGGGGGTGTTCTTGCCCTGGCTCTTCAAGTTCTCCCGAGTCACCGTGACCCAGGCGTCCGGGTCGAAGATGCACAGGTCGGCGGGGGAACCCACGTTCACCCGACCATATTTCAGGCCCAGCACCCGGGCCGCGTCCACCGTGATGCGAGACAGGGATTGCGTCAAGGGCAGACCCATTTCCTTGCCCCACTTCAGGGTCAGGGGCAACAAGAGTTCCAGGCCCGTGGCCCCCGGCTCGGCTTCCGAGAAAGGCACTTGCTTGGCGTCGTCGTCCACCGGCGTGTGATCGGAACACAGGGCGTCGATGCTGCCGTCCGCCAGGCCTTGGCGCAGGGCGTCCCGGTCCGCCAGGGAACGCAGGGGCGGCAGCAGGTGGCAATGGGGATCGAAGTAGCCGATGTCCCGGTCCGACAGGTGCAGGTGGTTAATGGATACGTCGCAGCTCACCTTGAGACCCTTGGCCCGGGCTTCCTTGATCATGAGGAGGCCCGCAGCGGAAGACAGGCGGGCGATATGCACCCTGGCGCCGGTAAGCTGGGCCAGCTGCAGGATAGTGGCCAGGGCGATGGTTTCGGCGGCCACCGGGATGGGGGGCAGGCCCAGGCGGGTGGCGACTTCCCCATCATGGGCGACGCCATTCTTGCCGATGAAGGCATCCCGGGGCTGCAGCCACACCGGAAAATCGAAGGTGGCGGCGTACTGCAGGGAGTGGTAAAGCACTTCCGTATTGACGATAGGCGTGTCGGCCTGGCTGAAGGCCACGCAACCGGCGTCCGTCAGTTCCGCCATTTCCGTGACGTGCTCGCCCTTCAGGCCCACGGTGAGGGCGCCGCGGGGAAAGACGCGGGCCTTGTTCATGGTCTTGGCCCGGTACTTGAGCATTTCCACCAGCCCCGGCTCATCCAGAGGCGGGTCCGTATCCGGCGGGCAAGCCAGGCTGGTGACGCCACCGGCCACGGCGGCCCCCATTTCGGAATCCAGGGTCGCCCGATACTCGAAGCCCGGTTCCCTGAGGCGCGCCGACAGGTCCACCAGCCCGGGCGCCACCACCAACCCCTTGGCATCGATGACCCGGTTGGCGAGGAAATTGGTGGGCGTGGCCCCCAGGGCCACGACCCGGCCGCCAGCGACGAACACGTCTTGCTGCACATCGCTGTTGCTGGCCGGATCAATGACGCGGCCGTTCTTGATATGGATTTTCATGTTTTTAGTTCCCCGCCAGCATGCTCATCACCGCCATGCGCACGGCGATGCCGAAGGTCACTTGGGGCAGGATCACGGCGCGGCCGCCGTCGGCCACGGCGGAATCGATTTCCACGCCCCGGTTCATGGGCCCCGGATGGAGCACGATGGCGTCCGGCTTGGCCAGGTCCAGTTTTTCCTGGGTCAGGCCGAACTCCTTGAAGTATTCCTGGGTGCTGGGCAGCAAGGCGCCGTTCATGCGCTCGTTCTGCAGACGCAGCATCATGACCACATCCACGCCCTTCAGGCCTTCCTTCATGTCGTGAAAGACCCGCACGCCGAGCTTTTCCACATCCGTGGGCAAGAGGGTCCTGGGAGCGATAACCCGCACTTCCGGCACGCCCAGAGTGGTCAGGGCATGGATCTCGGAGCGGGCGACCCGGGAATGCAGCACGTCGCCGATGATGGCCACCGTCAGGTTGCTGAAATCCTTCTTGTAGTGACGGATGGTGTACATGTCCAGCAGCCCCTGGGTCGGGTGGGCATGCCGTCCATCGCCGGCATTCACCACATGGATGTGGTCGGCGCCGGTGTTGGCCAGATGCTGGGCGATGAGGAAGGGGGCGCCGCTGGACGCATGGCGCACCACGAACATGTCGGCCTGCATGGCCGCCAGGTTGTCCACCGTGTCCAGCAGGGTCTCGCCCTTGGCGGTGCTGGAGGTGTTGATATTGAGGTTGATGACGTCCGCCGAGAGGCGTTTGGCGGCGATCTCGAAGGTGGTGCGGGTGCGGGTCGAGTTCTCGAAGAACAGGTTGAACACCGACTTGCCCCGCAAGAGCGGCAGCTTCTTCACCTCCCGCTCCGCCACTTCCGTGAAAGGTGCAGCGGAGTCCAGGATGGACATGAGCATGGAGGCGGACAGCCCCTCGATGGTGAGCAGGTGTTGCAGCTCACCGTGCTTGTTGAGTTGCGGATTGCGCATGGCTCTCAGGCCCCGATGATGTTCAGGCGAAGGGCGCCGCCCTCAGCCTGTTCAAGTTGTAAATTCTGTTCTGCCGGCAATGTCTCGGCGAGCACATGAGCGCACCAGCGGGGTGCCACCGGCAGCTCCCGCCCGCCCCGGTCCACCAGCACCGCCAGGTCCACCCGGGCCGGCCGGCCGTAGTCGAAGAGTTCGTTCAAGGCCGCCCTGACGGTACGGCCGGTATACACCACGTCGTCCACGATGATGATGTGGCGGCCTTCCACGTCGAAGGGCAGTTGGGAGGCCTTGGTGCCGGGCTTCAGGCCCGTGCGGCCAAAGTCGTCCCGGTAATAGGAAACGTCGATACTGCCCAGGGGCTGGGTCAGGCCCAGGTCCGTGTGCAGGCGCCTGGCCAGCCAGACGCCACCGGTATGGATGCCGACGAGGGCGGTGTCCGGGGTAATGTGGGGCCGCATGGCCTGGGCCAGGTCACGACACAGCAGTTCCGCGTCGGGTAGTCGCTCAAGGGTGCTCATTGGTCTTCGCCCTGATGGGTGGTTGATTTGATGGGGGGGGAGGGATTTTCGAAATAGCCCTCCAGGATAACCCGGGCCGCCTGGGCATCCAGCAGGGGCTTCTTCTTCTTCCAGTCCAGGCCCCGACCCCGGAGGCTTTCTTCCGCTTCGACAGACGAGAAACGCTCGTCGGCAAAGGCCACCGGTAGGCGAAAGCGCCCGGAGAGCTGGTTGGCAAAACGACGAGCCCGGGCCGTCATGTCGTGCTCGGAGCCATCCAACGCCAGGGGCAGGCCCACCACCAGGGTGCCGGGCTGCCATTCCTTGATGAGGCGGGCGATGGCGGTGAAGCGGGTATCGTTGTCCGGTGCCGCAATGGTTTCCAGCGCCCGGCCCGTGCCCAACAACCATTCGCCGACGGCCACGCCGATGCGCTGCAGGCCGAAATCGAAGGCCAGGACAGTACCGGAAACGGTAAGCGGTGAGCCGTGAGCGACGGAATCCGGCACGGTGCTCACCAATGCCGGAGAGAGGGTGCTGCAAGCAGCCATGGCACGTTTTGCGTCCGCTTACCGCTCACCACTTACCCTCACCGTTTTCAGGCATGCCCGGCTTCGTCGGACAGGAACGCGAAATCCACGCCGAGGAGCTTCATGGCGCCATCAAGACGCGCTTCCGGCGCCATGCCGAAGATGACCTTCGGGTCGGCCTTGACGGTGAGCCAGGCATTCTGGGCCAGCTCATGCTCCAGTTGCCCCGCCGCCCAGCCAGCGTAGCCGAGGGTGACGATGATCTCGGCCGGCACGCCTTCGGTGCCGACGGATTGCAGGATGTCCCGAGAGCTGGTCAGCCCCAGGTCGTCCCCCACCGGCAGGGTGGATTGCCAGTCGCCCCGGGGGCGATGCAGCACAAAACCCCGGTCGGTCTGCACCGGTCCACCGAAATAGACGGGCATGGCGCCGAAACCCGGGGTTTCCAGGTCGATGTCGATGCGCTCGAAGAGGGCGGCCAGGTCCATGTCGATGGCGCGGTTGATGATCACGCCCAAGGCACCCTGCTCATTGTGTTCGCAGAGGAAGGTCAGGGTATGGGCGAAGTTCGGATCCGTCATGGCCGGCATGGCGATGAGGAAATGGCCGGTAAGATTAAGTGCGGGCGTAGTCACGGCGCCCATTGTAATCGGCTATCCTGCGCTTCACAATTTTGCCTTACCCACAATTCAGCACCCAATGACTGATTCCGCCCTTGTCTGGTTTCGCCGCGATCTGCGGGACTTTGATCACGCCGCCCTCTACCAGGCCTTGAAACATCACGAGCGGGTCTTCTGCGCCTTCGTCTTCGATACGGAAATCCTCAATGCCCTGCGGTCCCGGCACGACCGGCGGGTGGTGTTCATCCGGGAAAGCCTGCTGGAACTGGAGCATGCCTTGGCGGAACGGGGCGGCGGGCTGATCGTCCGCCATGGCCTGGCCCGCCGTGAAATCCCGGTCCTGGCCCGGGAACTGGGGGTGGCGGCGGTGTACGCCAACCGGGATTATGAGCCGGCGGCCATCGCCCGGGACGGGGAGGTGGCGGCGTCCCTGGAGGGGGACGGCATCGCCTTTCATGACTTCAAGGATCAGGTGATTTTCGAGAAGGATGAAGTGCTGACCCAGGCGGGCAAGCCCTATGGCGTGTTCACGCCCTATAAAAACGCCTGGCTGCGAAAGCTCGACAGCTTCTACGTCCAGGCTTATCCGATAGCGAAATACGCCCACCGACTGGCGCCGCCACCCCGGCTAGAGCCTGTGCCGAGCCTGGCGGAACTGGGCTTCGAACCGGTGGCGCTGCCAGCGGCGCTTAAGCCCGGCATGACCGGCGCCCGGGCGCTGCTGGAAGACTTTCTGGGACGCATGGAGCGCTATGCCACGGCGCGGGATTTCCCCGGCGTGAAGGGGGTGTCCTACTTGTCCACCCACCTGCGCTTCGGCACCGCGTCCATTCGGGAATTGGCGGGCCTGGCCTGGCAGCAGGGCGGCAAGGGGGCGGAAACCTGGCTGTCCGAGCTGGTATGGCGGGATTTCTACCACATGATCCTCTGGCATCATCCTCACGTGCTGGATCACGCCTACAAGCCGGCCTTCGACGCCGTGCCCTGGCTCTCCGCCTTGGATGCGCCGGACCTCTTCGCCGCCTGGTGCGCGGGCCGCACCGGCTATCCTCTGGTGGATGCGGCCATGCGCCAGATCAATCAGACCGGCTGGATGCACAACCGCCTGCGCATGGTGGCGGCAGCCTTCCTCACCAAGGATCTGGGCATCCACTGGCGGGACGGGGAACGGTTTTTTGCCGAACACCTGAATGACTTCGACCTGGCGGCCAATAATGGTGGCTGGCAGTGGTCCGCCTCCACCGGCTGCGACGCCCAACCCTGGTTCCGCATCTTCAACCCGGTAAGCCAGTCGGAGAAATTCGACCCGGACGGCGCCTTCATCCGCCGCTACGTGCCGGAACTGAAGGACTATCCGGCCCGCCTCATCCACGCCCCCTGGCTTGCCGCGCCCCTGGATCAGCGCCTGGCGGGCTGCGTCATCGGCCGGGATTACCCGGCGCCCGTGGTGGAGCATGCGGTGGCCCGGGCGAAAACCCTGGAGCGCTTCGGCGTGCTGAAGGCGGGCGGAAAGTAAAAAACCCCGCCGACCGGGATTCCGGGCGGCGGGGTTCTGTGCTGCGGCCGGCTCAGGCGATGGCGGCGGCTGCCTTGCCGGTGTAGTGCTTGAGGAGTCCCAGCAACTCGTCTTCCTGGAAAGGCTTGCCCAGGTAGTGGTTCACGCCGATTTCCTTCGCGTAGTTACGGTGCTTGTCCGCGGTACGGGAGGTAATCATGATGATGGGCACGCCCTTCAGGCGGACGTCGGCGCGGATGTTGCGAGTCAAATCGAAGCCGTCCATGCGCGGCATTTCGATGTCCACCAGCATGGCGTCCGGCAGCGTCGTCAACAGGGTTTCCAGGGCATCCACGCCGTCCTTGGCGAGCACGACCCGGTAGCCTTCCCGCTCCAGCAGGCGGCTGGTGATCTTGCGCACCGTGAGGGAGTCGTCCACCACCATGATGGTGGGCACCTTGGCCAAGGGGGCCGCCAGCGCCTGATCGGAAGCCTTGGGCGCGACACGACGGGCACCCATGGCCGCTTCCCGCGCCGCCAGGGCCACCGGGTTGAGGATCAGCACCACCTCACCGTCCCCCAGCACCGTGGCGCCGGAGAGACCCGGCACCCGGGCCAGTTGGGGACCGATGTTCTTGACGACGATTTCCTGGTTGCCCTTCAAGGCATCCACGTGCAGGGCGATGCGTTGGGTACCGCTCCTGAGCAGCAGCAGCCAGGTGTTGTGGTCGGCGGCGGGTACGGCGTGGCTGTCGCCGAACAGGCGCAGCAGGAAATGGTAGGGATAGCGAGCCCCCATCCAATCCACCCCGTTGTCCGCCAGGATCTGGGCCATGTGCTTGGTCTTGAGTTCCCGGGCCTGCTCTACCATGGCGGAGGGAATGGCGTAGGTCTTGCCGCCCACGCTGACCAGCAAGGCCTGGCTCACCGCCAGGGTCAGGGGCAGGTAGATACGGAAGTTGGAACCTTCGCCCCAGGTCGAGCTGACATCGATACGCCCGCCCAGGGCGGCGGTTTCGCTCTTCACCACGTCCATGCCCACGCCACGGCCCGCCACTTCGGTCAGTTGCGTCGCCGTGGAGAAGCCGGACTGGAAAATGAAGTCCGTCAGGGTGGCGTCATCCACCTTGGCCGCGTCGTCCAGGAGGCCGTTTTCCACGGCCCGCTGGCGAATACGGCCAAAGTCCAGGCCCAGGCCGTCGTCGGCCAGCATGATGGAGATTTCGTTGCCTTCCTGGGCCAGGGTCAGGGTGATCTGGCCGATCTCCGGCTTGCCGCCGCTAGCCCGGGCCTCGGGTGTTTCAATGCCATGGGTGATGGCGTTGCGCAGCAGGTGTTCCAGGGGCGCCGCGATGCGTTCCAGTACGCTGCGGTCCATGTCCACCTGGCCACCCCGAATGTCCAGGTTGGCCTTCTTGCCCAGTTCCTTGGCGGTTTGGCGCACGATGCGGTGCAGACGGGTGGCCAGGCTGTTGAACGGCACCATGCGCACACTCATGAGGGACTGGGCCAGGGTGCGGTTGATGCGACTCTGGCTGAGCAGGGCCGCGTCGGCGCCTTCCAGGTTCTTCAAGAGATTGTGCTGGACCGTGCTGACGTCGTTCACGCTCTCCGCCATCATGCGCGTGAGTTCCTGGAAGCGCGTGAAACGGTCGAATTCCAGCGGGTCGAAGCCGTGGTCGGCGACCTGGGTCTGGTCCCGGGACTGCATCTGGGATTCGGCCTGGATTTCGATCTCGCGCAACTGTTTTCTCAGGCGGATGACGTTTTCAGTCAAATCCAGGAGCGAAGTGTGCAGGGTGCGCATCTCGCCCTCGATGCGGGCGCGGGAAATGCTCATTTCGCCGGCCTGGTTTACCAGCTGGTCCACCAGATCGGCGCGTACCCGCAGGGAGGCCTGCTGCGGGCCTGAGACATCGATAGGCTCTTGCGGCGCGGAGGAGACGGCGGCACTCGCCGCGCGCTCCCCATCCTCCACCAGCGGAATTTCCGGCTCCGGCAGCAGCGTCGGCGTCTCGCCGCTGCGCAACTGGTCCAGCACCTGACTGATGCGGTCCACCGTACTGTCCAGACCTTCGAGGAACTGGACGCCGGCACCGCCACCCGCCACGGCGGTTTCGACCCGGGATTCCAGGCCGTGCACCATTTCCCCCAGCCCCATGGCACCGGCCATGCGGGCGCTGCCCTTCAGGGTGTGGAGCAGACGGGCCAGGGCCTTGGGGGCTTCCACGTCGAGAGGCGTTTCATGCCAGCGCCGCGAGGCGGACTCGATGCCGCGCAGCAAGTCCACGCTCTCGTCGAGGAAAATCGGCAACAGTTGGTCGTCGAGATCATCCTCAAGCCGCACTTCGCGGCGCTCGCCATCCTCCGGCGCGGGAGCTGCCGCCACGGCCAGCGTTTCGTGATGGACCTCGGGAAGCAACGGCGCCGCCTGGGGCGCGGGCATCGGACCCGGCTTCAGGGCATCAAGCCGAAGCGCCAGTTCCTCCGCTTCGGACGGGAAACGCAGGGCCGCCACGTCGGCAACCATGTGCTCGATGACGGTAGCCGCCTCGTTCAGCAGGCCCAGATGCTCGAGCGTGGGCGCGTTGACGTGGGCCAGGCGTTCCAGGGCGTGTTCAACCGCTTTGCCGATGCGCTGCAGGGGCGTGAAGCCCACCGTACCGGATATGCCCGCCAGGGTGTGGGCAGCGCGGTAGCTCGCCTCGGAGGGGGGCAGGAAGGGGCTCAGCGGCACCTGGGACAATTCATTGCGCAGGGTCGCCAGACGCCCGATGGCCTCATCCACATAGGATTCAAAGAGCCCCCGGGACATGGACAGGTGGCCGATAACCACGGCATCCGGACGGGGCTGCGGTGCGGCAGGCAGCACGGCGGCAGGGACATCTGCCGGGGCGGCTTCCACGACGGCGGCCACAGGCTCCGTAATGGACAAGGTCTCGGCAGGCAAGGTCTCGGCTGCAGTCTCCTGCGGCGCCATGGCGGCGAGGGCGGCCAGCCCCGCTGCAAGGCTTGCAGCAGCAGCGGCTTCCAGCGGTTCCAGCAACGCTTCCACCGGTTCCACCGGCGCTTCCGCCGTCGGGGCCGCCTCGGTAAAGGCATCCTCCCCATGCAGTTCGATGAGTTCCAGGCCATCCTCGTCGGACAGCGACAGGAAGTCGTCCAGGGATTCCAGTTCCAGAGGCTCCGGCTCGTGACCGACGTCGGCAACAGGCAGCGCGGCCAGGGGCGGCAAGGCGGCGACCGACACTTCCGGCAGCGGCGACGCGTCCTCAAGGAGGATGGATTCCAACTCCAGGTCTGCGTCCTCGAGTTCCGACAGCATGTCGGCGACGCTACGGGGCGAGGCAACATGGGCCTCTGCGGCCAGCGCCGGCATCTCTAGCGCCAGTTCGTCCAGCTGGAAATCCAGGGACGGCAAGACTTCGTCCGTGATGTCTGCGGACGGCAGGGGGGCCTCCATCGGGAGGAACGTCGCCTCGAGGGAAAACAGCAATTCCTCCGCCGGGGGCGTTTCTTCCGTCTCGGCCCCAGCCAGCGGCACGGGGGCTTCCGGCAAAACTTCCGGTACGGCCGGCAGTTCCGGCGCGGTAATGGGCGCGGCGGCGGGTTCAACGGCTGCTTCGGCTGCCGCCTCGGCTTGCGCGGCAGGCGCCGGCTCGGCCTTCATGCGTTCCGCCATGGCCACCAGGGCGCGGGCGTCCATGCCCGTGGGGCCGCCGGCCTGCAGTTGTTCCACCCAGCGGCCGAACACTTCGTGGGCATCGCCAATCAGGGTGTGCAGTTCATCGGATGCATCCAGTTCCTGCTGCAGCCAGAGGTTCATGACCTGTTCCACCGCCCAGGCCACTTCCCCCAGTTCCTTCAGATTGACCATGCGGCCACTGCCCTTGAGGGTGTGGAAGCCGCGACGTATGGTCTTCAGCAGTTCGTGGTTGTGGGGCTCCCGCAGGGACTGTTGCCGGGTCTCGTTGATGGTGCCCAGCACCTCGGTGGCTTCCTCAAGGAAAATGGACAACAGCTCGGCATCGATTTCGTCGGCGCCGGAGGCCGCCAGACGAGTCGCCTCGGCAGAGGGCGCCGGCACCACGGGTGTGGCGGGGGCCAGCGCCGGTTCCAGGCTGACGCCGCGGGTGGGTTCCGCCGCCAATTGCTGCAGCGCGTCGCCGGCCTGCTGTTCCAGGCGCATATCTCCCGACAGGTTGGCGTCCTGCCGGATACCTTCCAGATTCTGGTGGAGTTTTTCCCGCAACTCGTCGTCCCGGGGCGAGACCTGGAGTGCGTCCGCCAGATCCCGGGCTTCCTGCTTGTGGCGTTCCAGTTGCTGCTCGACACTGTCGGCCGTGTCGCCCGTGGTAAAGCCATGCTTGGCGTCCACGTCCGCAAGCACGGGTTTCTTCGGGTTGAGCAAGGATTCGATGTCCGCGTTGCCGTAGGGCAGGGCCGCGACGAAGAAACCCAGGGCGGAAAGCCTGCTCGCCACCCGCTCGAATTGCTCGGTGTCCCCCTGGCCTGCGGCGAAGGAGGCGATCTTCTCCCCGCACTCGTGGAGCACGGACACCGCCCGGCCCTGGTCGAGGATGTAGAGCGCGCCTTCCACCTGCTTGAGGGAGGAAGACAGGCCTTCCAGTTGGCCACGCTTCTCCGGATCCCGGAAAAAGTTGTCCAGAGCCTGTTCGATCTGATTGAGGTTGGTCTGTATCTCCCGCACCACCTGCCGCATGAGCAGGCGTTCCTGGGCCAGCCGGGACATTTCGTCCAGGAGGGGCGCGGTGAGGGGCCCCGGGGCCTCGCCCCGCTGCAGGGAGGCCAGACGACCGATCATCATGTCGGCCTGGGGCTGGAAGCTCTCGTCCAGGCGATCGAAATTCTCGATGGCATTTTCAATCAGCAGGAGCGAGGTGGCCAGTTCCATGGACACTGAATCGTTCTGCTTCAGGGGATCCTTGCGCAGCCACAGGGCCGCCTGGCGAATGGCCCCGGCCAGGCCCACCAACAAGGGATGGCCAATGCGGGCCGCGAGGCTTTCCATGCGCGCCGTCTGGGCCTCGAACTGGGGCAGCCCGACGGCAGCACCCGCGCAGAAGCGATCCCATTCGTCCTTGGCCGCCTGGACCGCATCGCGCAATTCCCGCAGAACCGGCTGCAGAGGCGCGCTACGCACCTTGCCCGATTCCCGGGACTGGGCCAGCCCGCCCATGCGGAAAGTCTCCCGCACCTGGCGTGCCAAGTCACCCACGACCGGGCTGACCGCCACCTGGTAGAGCACGTCGCGCATGAGGCGCTCGGACACATTCGGGGAACCGCCGAGGAGACGGCGCATCTGACCATCCACCCGTCCGCACAAGCGCATGAGGCGGTTGTCCGCCGGCTTGTCGGCACCCGCCAGTACTTCCAGCAGGGCCTGGGTCGCCCACCAGAAGGAACGGCTGGCCGGTAGGGTCTGGCAGGACTCCACGTCCGCCACCGCATCCCGCATGGCGTCGGCGCCGGAGCGGCCATCCTTGAGGAATTGCAGCAGGCCGCGCTGGAAGCGGGCCCGGGCATTGCGCTGGATGCGTGCCGCTTCGGCCGGGGCCGGTGGCGTAAAGCCGGCAGCCCGCCGCGGCGGCCGCTGGCCAAGATCGGGGAAAAAGAGATCGGACGGACTCGCCCCGCCCAGGCCGCGGGCGGACTGGATCTCGGCATACAGGGGCCACAGGCGCAGGGGCTGGTCAGGCTGGCCATCCGCCAGGTCGTCCAGGTAGCCTCGGAGGGCGACGAGGGCGCTCTGGGCCAGGGCCAGGTTGCGCGGCGTCGGCTCGAGCTGCTGACGCTCGCATTCGACAACCAGATGTTCCAGGCACTGGGAAAACAGCGTCAGGCCTTCCAGGCCGACGATGGCCAGGGCGCCCTGGGCCTGGTGCATGTGGGTGGCGGCAAACTTGAGTTGCGCCGGATCGGAGCCTTCCGAAAATGCGGACAGGGCCGCACCGGCCCGGCCAAAGGAGGCATCGATCTCGCCCTTGACCCAGATAAGGGGGCCGATGTCTCGTTCAGGAACGGCGCTCATGTATTCACCACCGCTTTTCGCTCACGCTGCAAGCCCGCCCAGCCGGCAAGGCCAGTGGAACGGGAAGGATTCAAGCCCCCGTCGCGGGGGCAGCACAACTACTGGCTCAGACCTTGAAGCCCGAGACGGAGCCCTTGAGTTCGGTGGCCAACTCGGCCAGCTCGCCAATCGATACGGCCGTTTCCTTGGTTCCGACCGTGGTGCGATCCGTCACCTGGAGAATGTCCTTCATGCTGTCCGCCACCTGGGTCGCGGTCACCGCTTCCTGGTGGGTGGAGGCAGAAATCGTCTCGATCAGCTGGGCCAGATTCTGCGAGACGGAGGAAATTTCCGAGAGGGCTTGACCCGCGGCGTCCGACAGCTTGGCCCCTTCCACCACCCCGCGGGTACTGTTCTCCATGGCGGAGACAGCGTCCTGGGTGTCGGTCTGAATGGTCTTCACAATGGCCGCGATCTGCTTCGTCGCTTCTGCGGAACGTTCCGCCAGACGCTGCACTTCCTCCGCCACCACCGTGAAACCCCGGCCCGCCTCACCCGCCGAAGCGGCCTGAATGGCGGCATTCAGGGCGAGTACGTTGGTCTGCTCGGTAATATCCGAGATCAGTTCCACGATTTCACCAATTTCCTGGGAGCTTTCGCCCAGCCGCTTGATGCGCTTGGAGGTTTCCTGGATCTGGTCACGAATTTCGTTCATGCCCTTGATGGAGTTTTCCACCGCCGCGGAACCCTTCTGGGCGGCATCCAGGGACTGCCGCGCCACCTGAGCGGATTGGCCGGCGCTTTCCGATACCTTGTTCATGGACTCGGCCATGTGCAGCACCGAGCGGCTGGCATCGGAAATTTCCCGGGACTGGCGTTCCGTCGCGGTAAGCAGTTCGTCGGACGTGCGCTGAGCGGAGAGGGCGGCGTGAGATACCCGGCCCGCTGCGTCATTGATCCGCTTCACCAGCACGGAGAGTTCTTCAATGGTGTAGTTCACCGAGTCCGCAATGGCGCCGGTCACGTCTTCCGTCACCGTGGCGCGTACCGTCAGGTCGCCGTCCGCCAAGTCGCCCATTTCGTTCATCAGCCGCAAAATAGCCTGCTGGGTGGCGTCCTTGTCGCTTTCTGCCGCTTGCCGTTGGCCTTCGGCTTCTTCCCGGCGACGTACGGCATCATCGTTGACCACCTTCACGAGCAGGGCCAGGAGACCCAGGGCCATCACGGCGAAGACCAGGAACAGCAGAGTCGACATGGCCCGGCTGTGCAAGTCTTCGTTCAGTTCCTTTTCCAACTTGTCGGCCGCATTAAAAATCGTGTTGGACTGGCGGATGATGCGGCTACCCGCTTCCTTCGCCTGCACCAGGCTCTGCATGTTGCCGAGAATGCCGGCCACCGCTTCCTGGTATTCCTTGAAGGCCCCGTCCAGTTCCGTCAGCTTCTGCTGCATTTCGCCGTCGCCCTTGCCCAGGCCGCCCAGCACATCACGGAAAGTATTCGTATCCTTGCCCAGCAGGAAAGCCGCTTCCGGGTCGATGGCATCGGCCACCAGCAAGGCGTTGGCGTTCTTGGCGATGCGCTGGGACAACATCACCAACTGGCTGGAGGCCGCCAGTTCCTTGGCGGAACCGCCACCCTGCAGCTTGAGGGCCGTGACCTGCTCGGCGAGTTCCAGCAGGTGAGGGTTCTTGGTGTTGATGTCGGCCACCGACTTGCCCAGGATCAGCAGGTTCTTTTCCTGCTGCAGGAGCATCTGGGCATTGCGGTCGGTCTTGTCCCATTCCTTGTTGAGGGTCTCGATCAGCGGCCCCACGTCGGCCGGATCCGGGGAGCCGGGCACGCTGACGCCGTCGATATCGCCACCCTTGGACAGGGCCGTCAACAACTTGCCGAAGGTCTCCCGGCCCTCCTTGAGTTCCTTGAAGAATGGCGCCGCGCCCTGCAGGGCCTGCTGGGACGCCTTGGCGAGGCGCTGGGACAACATGCGCATCTGGCCGGCGGCGGATGCGTAGGCGGCACCATGGCTGGTGGCCCGGTTGTCCAGCCACACCAGAGCGGCGGAGAGCAGCAGCACCGCCACCAGCAAGCCACCCAGGGTCCGCAGTTGTTGCAGGACGGGCTTGTCGCCGATCAGGGGCAGCTTGAAGCGCTGCGCGCCTGCCGCCGATGCGCTTTCCAGGATGGTGCGTTCTTCGGGAAGAGCCTCGTCGGTCTTCTTGCGGCGGAACAAGGTGAAAGCCATAAAATCACTCCGGAAAAGCCCGGACACACGAAATGTGTCCGGTCAAACGCCTATTTCAAGAAACTGGGGCTGGGACAGCAGGTTCTTAAGCAGCAAGCGCCGCCAGATGCGTCCCTGGTTATCCACGTACTGCTCGCCCACCCAGGGCCGGGCATCCCGGTCCTGCTGCAACTCTAGTTCGTCCAGGTTTCTGAGACCCAGGGCACGACTGACGCGCAACGCGCTGTTGATGCCGAAGCGCGCGCCCACCAGCAACAAGCGGTTTTCGCCACTGGGCGGGATGGGCTGACCGCCCTGGAAGGCGGAAAAGTCCACCACGGCATACAGGGTGCCGCGGATGTTGGCAATGCCGTCGAACCAGGGCCGCGCCAGCGGCACGTGGGTCAGGGCCGGGGTCGGCATGAGCTCGCTCGCGTCCCCCAGGTCCAGCAGCCAGTATTCAAGGCCGGCCTGGACCCCCAGTACGGCCCGCGTCGCTTCACCCCGACGGGCGCTGGAGAGCCGCTCCACCAGTTCCTTCTGGAACTCCCGCAGGCTTATGCGTTTGGCCATGCGCCGTCAGCCGAGGGCCGCGATCTTGGCCAGCAAGGCTGCCTGGTCCACCGGCTTCACCAGGTAGTCATAGGCGCCTTGGCGCATGCCCCAGATCTTGTCCGTCTCCTGGCCCTTGGTGGTGCACATGATGACGGGGATACTGCGGGTGGCCTCATCCCGGCTGATGGTACGGGTAGCCTGATAGCCGTTCATGCCGGGCATGACCACGTCCATAAGAATGAGGTCAGGCATCTCCGACCTGGACTTGGCAATCCCCTCCTCGCCGTTTTCCGCCATCACCACGTAATAGCCCTTGCCGGACAGGAGCTCGTTCATGGCGAAACGCTCGGTGGGAGAGTCGTCGACAACCAGTATCTTGTGTATGGGCATGAATGATTCCCTCAGACGCGCCCGATATGAGCGGCGACAGTCCTCAAGAGACTGTCCTTGGTAAAGGGTTTGGTCAGGTATTCGTCGGACCCCACCATACGGCCGCGGGCGCGGTCGAAAAGTCCATCCTTGCTTGACAGCATGATGACCGGGGTACTGGCAAAACGGTTGTTCTTCTTGATGAGGGCGCAGGTCTGATAGCCATCCAGACGCGGCATCATGATATCCACGAAGACCACCTGGGGATGATGGTCGGCGATCTTGGCCAACGCATCGAAGCCATCTTCGGCGAGGACCACCTGGCATCCCGCCTGCACCAGGAAGATTTCGGCACTGCGGCGGATGGTGTTGCTGTCATCAATCACCATCACCTTCACGCCGCTTAAATTTACCGGTTCCGCCACACTCGCTCCCAGGCCTCTCACACGTCATGGGGGCGTTCTCGCCCCTCTTGGCGCCGCCATGATATACCGAAAAGCCGTCTTAACAATGAGGGAGGCGTAAATCTTCATAACCCACCTCACATGGACAGGTTTTCAGAGCTGCACCATTTCAAAGTCATCCTTCCTGGCACCGCACTCCGGACAGGTCCAGTTCGGCGGTACATCGTCCCAGCGGGTACCGGGGGGGATGCCTTCGGCCGGAATGCCGGCCTCCTCATCGTAGATAAAACCGCAAATGAGGCACATCCAGGTCTTGCAGGGAAGGTCAGCCAACGAAGCCATGAGTCACCGGGTTTTTCGGTTAAAATCCGCAAAATCTTACCTCAAACGAACCGCGTCGTGCCAGCTATCCCCGGCACCCCGCGCTGACGCCATGGAACCAGGCTTCCCCGACTTCATTCCGCCCATTGTCTTGAGCTTCGCTGCCAGCGACCCCTCGGGGGGCGCCGGAATGCAGGCCGACATCATGACGTTGTCCAGCATGGGCTGCCACCCCCTCACCGTCCTCACCGCCGTAACGGTGCAGGATTCCGTCGGCGTGGATGGCATCCTGCCCATGGACGGGGACTGGGTGGCGGACCAGGCCCGCACCCTGCTGGAGGACATGCCGGTGGCGGCCTTCAAGCTGGGCCTCTTGGGCAGCGTGGAAGCCATCGCGGCCATCGCCGAAATCATTTCCGACTACCCGGATATTCCGGTGGTGCTGGACCCGGTGCTGGCCTCCGGCCGGGGCGACGAGCTGTCCACCGAGGACATGGTGGCCGCCCTGCACGAACTCCTGCTGCCCCAGACCACGGTGCTGACGCCCAACAGCATGGAAGCCCGGCGCCTGGCCCAGGATGACAGCATCGAAGATGACGATCCCGACCTGGCCGAATGCGCTCGGCGCCTGATCGCTGCCGGCGTCCAGTACGTGCTCATCACTGGCACCCACGAAAACACCACCAAGGTGGTGAACACGCTGTATGGCCAGAGCGGCGTCATCCGCAGCGACAGCTGGGATCGTCTGCCCGGCAGCTACCATGGCTCCGGCTGCACCCTGGCCTCCGCCATCGCCGCCAACCTGGCGGCGGGTCTGGAAATCGGCGAAGCCGTGCGGGACGCCCAGGACTATACCTGGCAGACCCTCTCCCACGGCTTCAGGCCCGGCATGGGCCAGCACATCCCGGACCGCTTTTTCTGGGCCCGCATAGCGGCCGATGAAGCCGCCGAAGAAGACGATGGTGACTGAGGCTCCGCGTTTGCGCGGCCTGTACGCCATCACGCCGGACGGCCGGGACACCGCCAGTCTGCTGGCCCGCCTGAGGCCGGCCCTGACCGGCGGCGTAGCCCTGGTGCAATACCGCAACAAGCTCGCCTCGCCCACCGAAAGGCGCCAGGAAGCCGCCGCCGTGCTCACGCTGTGCCGGGAGTTCGCCGTTCCCCTGATCATCAATGACGACCTGGCACTGGCCCTGGAATTGGGTGCCGAGGGCGTGCACCTGGGCCGGGAGGACTGCCCGGGAGGCCTGGCGGCGGCACGCCAGGCCCTGGGGCCGGGACGCATTCTCGGCGTGTCCTGCTACAACGAATTCGCTCTGGCCGCCGAGGCCGCCGCCAGCGGTGCCGACTATGTGGCCTTCGGCGCCCTCTTCCCCTCCGCCACCAAGCCCGAGGCGGCACGGGCGCCCCTGGCGCTGCTTGTCCAGGCCCGGCGGGAACTGGGCTGCCCGGTGGCCGGCATCGGCGGCATCACCCTGGACAATGCCTTTGATGCCATCGCAGCCGGCGCCGACCTGCTGGCGGTCATCACCGACCTCTTCGACGCCCCGGATATCCAGGCCCGCGCCCAGGCCTATGCCGGCCTGTTTCAAGGCTGAATTTGAAACGCCGAGGCGCAGAGGCGCCGAGAAAACCAGGAAGCCCTGCGAGAATGACGGGGTTGTCCGGCTCTCCGTCACTATACCAATCGCGGCATAATCCTTCTTTTCCCTCGGCGCCTCGGCGCCTCGGCGTTTAGTACGCTTTTTTTGAGGCCCTACATGACCACCAAGAACGAACAGCTTTTCGAACGCGCCCAGAAAACCATCCCGGGCGGCGTCAATTCGCCCGTGCGGGCCTTCCGCTCCGTGGGCGGCACGCCGCGCTTTTTCGTCTCGGGCAGCGGTCCCCGGGCCACGGACGCCGACGGCAACAGCTTCCTGGACTACGTGGGTTCCTGGGGTCCCCTGATCCTGGGCCATGCCCATCCGGAGGTGGTCAAGGCGGTGCAGGACACGGCGGTGAAGGGCCTCTCCTTTGGCGCGCCGACGGAACTGGAAATCGACATGGCGGAGGCCCTCACGGGCCTTTTGCCGGGCCTGGACATGGTGCGACTGGTAAGTTCGGGCACCGAGGCCACCATGAGCGCCATCCGCCTGGCCCGGGGCTACACGGGACGTGACCTGCTCATCAAGTTCGAGGGCTGCTACCACGGCCACAGCGACGGTCTGCTGGTGAAGGCCGGTTCAGGCCTCCTGACCTTCGGCAATCCCTCCTCCGGCGGCGTACCGGCGGACGTGGCTGCCCACACCCTGGTGCTGGATTACAACGACGTGGCCATGCTTGAAGAAACCTTCAAGACCCACGGTTCGCGCATCGCCGCAGTAATCGTCGAGCCGGTGGTGGGCAATATGAACCTCATCGCGCCGAAAATCGAGTTCCTGCAGGCCATGCGGGCGCAATGCACGGCCCACGGCGCGGTGCTGATTTTCGACGAAGTCATGACAGGTTTCCGGGTCGGGCCGAAATGCGCCCAGGGCTATTACGGCATCCAGCCGGACCTCACCACCCTGGGCAAGGTCATCGGCGGCGGCATGCCGGTGGGCGCCTTCGGCGGCCGCCGCGACATCATGGAAAAGATCGCTCCGCTTGGCCCGGTGTATCAGGCCGGCACCCTCTCCGGCAATCCGGTGGCCGTGGCGGCGGGCCTCGCCACCCTGAAGCTCATCCAGGCGCCAGGTTTCTATGAAAACCTCTCCGAGCGCACCTTGCAGCTGACGGAAGGCCTCACGGCCGCAGCGAAAAAACATGGCGTGGCCTTTTCCGCCACAGCCGTCGGCGGCATGTTCGGCCTGTATTTCCGCGCCACGCCCCCCCTCACCTACGCCGAAGTGCTGGAGTGCGACAAGGAGGCCTTCAACCGCTTCTTCCACACCATGCTGGACGCGGGCCACTATTTCGCCCCTTCCGCCTTTGAAGCCGGCTTCGTCTCCGCCGCCCACACGGCTGCGGACATCGACGCCACCATTGCGGCAGCAGAGGCCTTCTTCGCTGCGGGCTGAGGTCAGCCCTCCGGGTGGCGTAGGTGGGCGTAGGGTTGGCGTAGGGTGGGCAAAGCGTAGCGTGCCCACCGTTCGTAACGTGCCCACCTTTCACGTCCCCCGTGGGTAGATGAACCCTGCCCACCCTACGCTCCTTCCCCCGGATTTTATTCCCCGCCCAGGTAGGCTTCCCGGACCTTGGGGTTGTCCAGCAGGGCGGCTGACGTGTTGGCGAGGGTGATGTTGCCGCTTTCCATGACGTAGCCGCGACTGGCCACGGACAGGGCCAGCTTGGCGTTCTGCTCCACCAGCAGGATCGTCACGCCTTCGGCCGCCACGGACTGGATGACCTCGAAGACCTTCTGCACCATCAGGGGCGCCAGTCCCATGGACGGCTCGTCCAGCAACAGCAGTTTCGGATGACTCATGAGGGCGCGGCCGATGGCCAGCATCTGCTGTTCGCCCCCGGACAAGGTGCCGGCCAACTGGGCACGGCGCTCCTTCAGACGCGGCAGCAGGTCATAGACACGAGCCAGATCGTTCGCCAACTCGGATTTTGGTGCCACGCCATCCCGGCAGTAGGCGCCCATGTCCAGGTTCTCCTCCACCGACAGGCGGGCGAAGACACCGCGACCTTCCGGCACCAGGGCAAAGCCCTCGCCGATGAGCCGATGCACGGGCCAGTGCAGGATGTCCTCACCCCGGTAGCGCACCTCGCCCTGAGCCGCCACCATGCGCGCCAGAGCCTTCAGGGTCGTGGTCTTGCCAGCGCCATTGGCGCCGATGAGGCAGACCATCTCGCCTGGCTTCACTTCGAAGGAAATGCCCTTGACGGCGGTAATCCCGCCGTAATGCACCTTCAGGTCCCGGACTTCAAGCATGGGCACCCCCGGGGGCTAAACCTTTAACGCGAAATCCCCCCCGCCCCCCCTTTTCCAAAGGGGGGAGCATTGAAATGCCCAGGAAACGCTCCCCCCTTTGGAAAAGGGGGGCTGGGGGGGATTTGATTTGCGCCGACCAGATCATGGCGCAGGAGACTTTGGCAGAATCAGGCAACGCTGCCTCCCAGGTAGGCTTCAATGACCCGAGGATCCTTCTGGACCTTGGCGGAGACGTCTTCGGCGATCTTCTGGCCGTAGTCCAGCACGGCCACCCGGTCGCAGAGGCCCATGACCAGCTTCACATCGTGTTCGATGAGCAGGATGGTGATGCCGTCCCGCCGCAGGGATTCGACGAGGGCCTTGAGGCCCACGGTTTCCGTGGCGTTCATGCCGGCCGCCGGCTCGTCCAGGGCCAGCAGTTTCGGCTCCGTGGCCAGGGCCCGGGCAATTTCCAGGCGGCGCTGGTCGCCATAGGACAGGTGCCGGGCCAGCTCATTGGCACGGGCCTCGATACCCACGTAGCGCAGCAGTTCCCGCGCCCGCTTGAGGATGGACGCTTCCTCGAGGCGGGTGCCTTTGTTCCTGAACACCGCCCCCAGCACCCCGGCCTTGGTGCGCACATGGCGACCCACCATGACGTTCTCCAGGGCCGTCATGTTGGCGAACAGGCGGATGTTCTGGAAGGTGCGGGCGATGCCCTGCCTGGTCACTTGGTGGGGCGCACCCAGATTGAGGCGCTTGCCGTCGAAGCTCACCTCGCCCTTGTCCGCCGTGTAAAGGCCCGTGAGCACATTGAAGAACGTGGTCTTGCCGGCGCCGTTGGGGCCGATGAGGCCATACACCTCGCCGCGGCGGATGGAGAGGGACACGTCCGACAGGGCCTGCACGCCGCCGAAGCTCTTGCAGATGCCCCGTGCTTCGAGAAGGGTATCTACACTCATTCCGGAAACCTTTGTTTGAACCGCAGAGGCGCAGAGGCGCAGAGGAAGAAGCATTTAACGAGGCAATCTCGGATATCACCCAGTCGGTGAGCTTGAGAAATTCCGCATCTCCTGCTTTTCTCTGCGTCTCTGAGCCTCTGCGTTGAATTCAGTGCTTTTTCCCGCTTCACGGCCGCCCCCCTTCCAGGGCTTCCTGTTCCTTCTCTTCTTCCGCCGCTTCATCGAACTCGCGCTGGCGCACGGCGGAGGGCCACAGGCCCGCAGGCCGGTAAAGCATGACCAGGATCAGGGCCAGGCCGAAGAGCAGCATGCGTAGCGACTCCGGGTCCATCAGCACTTTGCCGAAGAGCAGGTTCTGTACCGGCCCGGCACCATAGCGCAGCACCTCCGGCACCACCGCCAGCATGAGGCCCCCCAGGATCACCCCCGGGATATGGCCCATGCCCCCCAGCACCACCATGCACAGCACCATGACGGACTCCATCAGGCTGAAGCTCTCGGGGCTGACGAATTCCTGGAAGCCGGCGAAGAGTCCGCCGGCCACGCCGCCGAAACTGGCCCCCATGGCAAAGGCCAGCAATTTGACGTTACGGGTGTTGATGCCGCAGGCCTTGGCGGCGATCTCGTCCTCCCGGATGGCCACCCAGGCCCGGCCGATGCGGGAATCCTCCAGGCGCACGGTGATGAAGACGATAACGAGCGCCATGGCCAGGAACAGGTAATAGTAGAGATGCACCCCGGGCACGCTGATGCCGAAGAAGTCCTGGGTTTGCCCCAGGGACACGCCGCCGATATGTACCGGGTCGATACCGGAAATGCCCTGGGGGCCGTTGGTCAGGTTGATGGGCGCATTCAGGTTGTTCATGAAAATGCGCACGATCTCGCCGAAGCCCAGGGTCACGATGGCCAGGTAGTCGCCGCGCAGCCGCAGGGTTGGCGCTCCCAGCAGCACGCCGAAAAGCCCCGACACCAGCGCCCCCAGCGGCAGGATGGCCCACACGGGCCAGTGCAGGCCCAGGGGGGCGAGAGCCGGGAAGGCCGTGGCCAAATGGGGCGAGGACAGCACGGCGTAGAGGTAGGCGCCCACCGCGTAGAAGGCGATATAGCCCATGTCGAGCAGGCCGGCGAAGCCCACCACGATATTGAGGCCCAGGGCCAGCATGATGTAGAGCAGGGCGAAGTCCAGCACCCGCACCCAGGAACTACCTAGCGCGCCCCCCACCACGAAGGGCAACACCGCCAGGGCCAAGCCCATCAGTCCCATGCCCAGCCAGGCCCGGCGTTTACCGGTGAAATCGAGGCTACCCATCATGCCCGCTCCGAAACTTTCTCGCCCATGAGGCCGGAGGGCCTAAAGACCAGCACCAGGATGAGCACGAAGAAGGCGAAGACGTCCTGGTAGTTGGAGCCGAGGAAGCCGCCGGTGAGGTCGCCGATGTAGCCGGCGCCGAGGGATTCGATGATGCCCAGCAGCACACCCCCGAGCATGGCGCCGCCCAGGTTGCCGATGCCCCCCAGCACGGCAGCGGTGAAGGCCTTCAGGCCCAGCATGAAACCCATGCCGTAGTGGGCCACGCTGTAGTTGGCCCCCACCATGATGCCGGCCACGGCCCCCAGGGCCGAGCCGAGGACGAAGGTCAGGGCGATGATGCGGTTGATGTCCACCCCCATGAGGCCGGCGATGGCCGGGTTCTCCGAGGTGGCGCGCATGGCGCGGCCCAGGCGGGTACGGTTCACCAGCAGCACGAGGGCCACCATCATGAGGGCCGCCAGGGCCACGATGAGAATTTGCAGGTCGGTGATCCCGGCACCGAAAATCAGGTGGGGCGCGGAAGGCAGGACAGCGGGGAAAGTGTGGTAATTGCGGCCCCAGAACAGCATGGCCAGCTGCTGCAGCACGATGGACACGCCGATGGCGGTGATGAGGGGCGCCAGGCGCGGGGCGTGGCGCAGGGGCCGGTAGGCCACCCGCTCGATGATATAGCCGATGAGCATGCACACCAGCACGGCAACAAAGCAGGCGATGAGGGCCTGCAACGGCCCCGGAATGCCGCTGCCCGCCAAGCCCTTGAGCACGGCAACCGCCGTCAGGGCGCCGATCATGACCACTTCGCCATGGGCGAAGTTGATGAGCCCCATGATGCCGTACACCATGGTGTAGCCCAGGGCCACCAGGGCATAGATGCTGCCCAGCACCAGGCCATTGATGATTTGTTGCAGGAAAATGTCCATGGCGCGGAAGGCTAACACGAAGAAACGGCACCCACGGGTGCCGTTTCCATCGAAATTTCAGCGGATTGTCACTTCTTGATGTCCGCAGCAGCCTTTTCAGCCCCTTTGGCGGCTTCATGGGCAAGGCTTTGGACGTCCCCCGCCAGCTTGCCGGCCTCGGCAGCGCCCTTCTCCAGCAGCTTGGCCGACACATCCTTCGCCGTCTCCACCGCCGCTGTCTTGTCCGCGCCACCGATGGTTTCCAGGGCCTCCCACTTGCCGCCCTTCGACTGGTAAAGGGTGATGGCGCCGTCCTGCAGGTCGCCCTTGGCGTCGAAACTGATCTTCGAGGTCACGCCCTGGAACGCTGTCTTGGGCAGTACCGGCAGGTACTTGAGCGGGTCGGCCGAATTGGCGCGCTTCATGGCATCGATCATGACGTTCACCGCGTCATAGACGTAGGGGCCATAAAGCTGGATATCGGCGTTGAACTTGGCCTTGTAGCGGGCCTTGAACTCCGGTCCGCCGGGCATTTTATCCAGGGGCACGCCGGGCAGGGAGCAATAATTGCCTTCCGCCGCATCGCCTGCCAGCGTGGAAAACTCCGTGGTACACCCGCCGTCACCCATGAGCACCGGCATCTTCATGGCCAGGCCCTTGAGCTGCTTGGCCAGGGGGCCGCCCTGAGAGTCCATGCCACCGTAGAACACCAGGTCCGGCGCCTTGGATTTGACCTTGGTCAGTATCGCGGCGAAATCGTTCGCCTTGTCATTGGTGAACTCGTGGGCAACGATGGTGGCGCCGGCCGCCTTGGCGGCTTTTTCGAACTCATCCGCCAGGCCTTGGCCGTAGGCGCTGCGGTCATCGATGATGGCGATGCTCTGCGCTTTCAGCTTGCCCACCGCGTACTCGCCCAGCACCTTGCCCTGCTGCACGTCGTTGGCCATGACGCGAAACGCCGTCTTGAAGCCTTGCTGGGTGTATTTCGGGTTGGTGGCGGAGGGGGAAATCTCCGGAATGCCCGCCTGGAAGTAGATACGGGAAGCCGGGATGGTGGTGCCGGAATTCAGGTGGCCGATGACACCGCTGACCTTGGCATCCACCAGTTTCTGGGCCACCAGGGTGCCCTGCTTCGGATCGGCCTGGTCGTCCTCGGAAACCAGCTCGAACTTGACCTTGGTGCCGCCGATTTCCACACCCCGGGCGTTGGCTTCCTCGATGGCCAGACGGGCACCATTCTCGTTGTCCTTGCCCAGGTGGGACTGGGGACCGGTGAGGGGCGCGGCATGGCCGATCTTGATGACCAGCTCCTTGCCGGCAGCGGGCGCTTCGTCCTTCTTGCCGCAACCCATGAGGGCAAGGGCTGCAAGGACACACAGGGTCAGGCTTTTCATGGGCAAATTCATCGGGACTCCGGGGGCAGGGAGCGGCGGCACGCCACAGGGTTGGAAGGAGAGCGCCGGGAGGGCCCGAGGGGAAAGGCAGGCCATCGGCGCAATGCCGGGCGATTGTGCGGGGCAGCCGTGCCGGTGTCAATACACCCCCCTCCATGGTGGCATGGCCTGGGGCAAACCCCCGCGCTGCGTGTAAACTCGCGCCTCGCCGCCAAGCGGGCATGCTTTAAGACAAAACGTCCAAGCATGCAATTCATGCCCGCTCCCCTCACCCCCATCCCCTCTCCCGGCAAGGGCGAGGGGAGCGTAGTGAGTCGCTATGCGACTTTAAAGATTATGGAAGCCTTCATGCCCCGCGCCCTCCTTTATTCGCTTCTCCTCGCCGCCCTGCTGGCCGGCTGCGCCTCTGCGCCGAAAGAACCTGCCAAGACCGCCGTCGTCTGCCCGCCGGCCCCACCCTGCCCCGCCTGCCCGGGGGTGGTGACACCGCCACCCCCGGCCAAGCCCCTGCAGGCCGCCACCTGGGCCGACCTGCCCGGCTGGCAGGACGACGATGTGCAGGCCGCCTGGGGTCCGTTCCTGGAATCCTGCAAATCCCTGCAGCGCCAGCCCCTGTGGAAGGAAACCTGCGCCGCAGCGAAAGCCCTGCCCGCCGCCGACAAGGCAGACGCAGCCCGGCTCCGCGCCTTTTTCGAAGCCCGCATGAGTCCCTGGCAGGCGGCAAACCCGGACGACAGCCGGGAAGGCCTCGTCACCGGCTACTACGAGCCCCTGCTGAAAGGTGCCCGCAACCGCACCAGCGCCGCCCGTTACCCCTTGTATGGAGTGCCGGAGGATCTGCTGACTATCGAACTGTCGGATGTGTACCCGGAACTCAAGCACATGCGCCTCAGGGGTCGCCTGGAAGGCAACAAGGTCGTGCCCTACTGGTCCCGGGCGGAACTGGACAAACGGAGCAAGCAGCTGGCGGACAAGGTGCTGCTGTGGGTGAACGACCCCATCGAGGCCTTCTTCCTGCAGATCCAGGGCTCCGGCCGCATCGAATTGCCGGACGGCAGCCTGGTGCGGGTGAATTACGCGGACCAGAACGGCCACCCCTATCGGTCCATCGGCCGCTGGCTCATCGACAAGGGTGAATTGAACGCCGACCAGGCCTCCATGGAGGGCATCAAGGCTTGGGCCTTGGCCCACCCGGAGCGGCTGGAGGACATGCTGGACACCAATCCCAGCTACGTCTTCTTCCGCACCCTGGGCAAGGGCGACGGCGGCCCCCCCGGCGCCCTTGGCCTGCCCCTGACGCCGGGCCGCAGCGTGGCGGTGGACCCGAAGCACATTCCCCTGGGTGCCCCTCTGTTCCTCGCCACCACCTGGCCCCAGACCGCCAAGCCCCTCAACCGCCTGATGTTCGCCCAGGACACCGGCGGCGCCATCCGTGGCGTCGTCCGCGCCGACTTCTTCTGGGGCTTCGGCGCGGAAGCCGGTGCCCAGGCCGGGCGCATGAAACAGAAGGGTCGCATCTGGGTTTTAATGCCCAACGGCTATGCACCGAAATAGAAAACCCGCCCTATCGCGGTGCGTATGCATTCAGAACATCACCGGAATGGTGCATACAATCGGCACCATTCCGGTGAAACTTGCGTAAGTCATTGTTTTTTTATAGCACCAAAATGTGGCATGATTTTTGCTAACTGCTCCGGATTCGTGCATCTGGAGCAATACCCGTGGAACCCTTGAAAACATCGACCGACGTTCTATTCATCCTTCTCGGCGCCATCATGATCCTGGCCATGCATGCCGGATTCGCCTTCCTTGAACTGGGCACGGTGCGCAAGAAAAACCAGGTGAACGCCCTGGTCAAGATCCTGGTGGATTTCTGCGTATCCACCATCGCCTACTTCTTCATCGGCTACAGCGTGGCCTATGGCGTCAATTTCTTCAGCGGCGCCGAAACCCTGGCCCTGAAGAGCGGCTATGAACTGGTGAAGTTCTTCTTCCTCCTGACTTTCGCCGCCGCCATCCCGGCCATCATCTCCGGCGGCATCGCGGAGCGGGCCAAGTTCCACCCCCAGACCGCCGCCACCTTCGTGCTGGTGAGCCTGGTCTATCCTTTCTTTGAAGGCATCGCCTGGAACGGCAACTTCGGCATCCAGCCCTGGCTGAAGACCGCCTTCGGCGCCGAGTTCCACGACTTCGCCGGTTCCGTGGTGGTGCATGCGGTGGGGGGCTGGATCGGCCTCATGGCTGTGATGCAACTGGGGCCGCGCCACGGCCGCTACCGCAAGAACGGCGAAGTCTCCGCCCACCCGCCCTCAAACATCCCCTTCCTGGCCCTGGGTGCCTGGATCCTCATCGTCGGCTGGTTCGGCTTCAACGTCATGTCGGCCCAGAGTATCGACAAGGTCAGTGGTCTGGTCGCCATCAATTCCCTGATGGCCATGGTGGGCGGCACCCTGGTGGCCCTGACCGTCGGCAAGAACGACCCGGGCTTCGTGCATAACGGCCCCCTGGCGGGCCTGGTAGCCGTCTGCGCCGGCTCCGATCTCATGCACCCCATCGGCGCCCTGGTCACCGGCGGCATCGCCGGCGGCCTCTTCGTCTATATGTTCACCCTCACCCAAAACCGCTGGAAGATCGACGACGTGCTGGGCGTATGGCCCCTGCACGGCCTCTGCGGCGCCTGGGGCGGCATAGCAGCCGGCATCTTCGGCCTGAAGGCCCTGGGCGGTATGGGCGGCGTCAGCTTCGTGGCCCAGGTACTCGGCACCCTGGGGGGCATCACGGTGGCCGTGGTGGGTGGCTTCATCGTGTACAGCACCCTCAAGCGCAGCGTAGGTATCCGCCTCAGCCAGGAAGAGGAATATAACGGCGCCGATCTCTCCATCCACAACATCACCGCCACCCCGGAACGGGAAACCCAGTGGTGAGGTGTGTGATAGGAAACAATTAAGTCTGTCGGGGCTGCCCCGGCTGAGCAGAAGGCCCGCGAAAGCGGGCCTTCTCACTTGTGCGCTTCACACCGCTGAGACTACTTTCTTTCGTTCAAATGGCGGCAACGCTCCTGTGCAAGCACGGCACGCATCCCCTCAAGCATGCTCAGCGCCAGAGCAGGCGCCGGCCCAGGTGGCCGAGGACGGCCTTGGGGGAATAGCGCTGCAGGCTTTCCAGATTGAAGGTGGGCATTTCCACCGCATCCAGGGTGTTCTTCACCAGCAGGCCCAGTTCGGTCTCGCCTTCCATGAGCAGGCGCCGGCTGAAAAACAGGGTGTCCGGGTCTTCTTCCCGGAGGGCCAGGGCCAGGAAATCCCGGGCCTTGGCGGAAATGGTCAGGTCCGGTGCCGCGCCATCAAAGCTGGGGCGGAAACCTTTTTCCGTCAGGGTGAAACGCAGGCTGATGCCGGCATCGGTGACGCGGATGCGCAGTTTCTTGCCCAGCAGGGGCTCCAGGGGTTCCTTCGGGATCAGCCGCCCCAGGGCCAGGTTGAGGGCCGCCACCAGCAGCAGGGCCGGCGGTTGCTGCGGCAGCTTCTCGGCCACCCGGGAAACCGCTTTGGGGATGGTGAAGTCGGGAATCTTGAACATTCGTACTCTCCTACGGATTTGACCCGGGACGTAGGTCAGGTTGCGTAGCAACCTAACACCTGGCCCAGGCTTGTCAGGTTCCTGTCGGAACCTGACCTACGGGTGAGGCTATCTGATCCAGGCCCGGCTTGCCGTACCAGAAACCATTGCAGGGGGGCGCCACCTGGTCGGCCTGGATGCCTTCCCAGGCTGCGGCAGGCTGAAGGCTGCCGTCCAGTACCCCGCGGAAGGCGGCGATGATCTTGTCCATGTGTTCGGACTGGGGGCTGAGGCGCACCACAGCCACGCCGGCAGCCTGCAGGGTCGGCAGTTCCGCCAACAGGTTGTAGACCTTGGCCGACTGGGTCTGGATGCCGTTCAGGGTCAGGAAGGTTTCCCCTTCACGGGTTTTCAGGTCCAGGCCGTCCGGGTTGGCGATGCAGCGGAAGTCGCAGGCGTCTTTCTGCAGGTTGAAATGCCGGGCGGTGAAACAGCGGGCCGAGAAGGCCAGGGGCAGGCGGCCATAGGCGAAAACCTCGGTTTCCAGGTGTGTCGGCGTATCGGCCAGCACGGCGACGAGGGCCTCCCGGCTCATTTCCGGCGGCATCACCCAGCGCTGCGCGCCCTGGTCCGCCAGCCAGCGCAGGGTATGTTCGTTGAACACGTTCAGCGTCGGTCCGGCGATGAAGGGCACCTTGGCGGAGGCCAGCAGGCGCACGGCCCCCATGTCGTTGGCTTCGACGCGAATGCGGCCTTCCTTGCCGGTGTCCACGATCTTCCTGAGGGTCTTCAGGTCCGATTCGGATTCCAGCAGGGTCTGGGTGGACAGCACCACTTCCTTACCGGCAGCCAGCAGTTTTTCCGCGGTTTCGATCCAGTCCGGCAGGCGCAACTCGTGGCGCCGAGAGCACACTGTCTCGCCAAGGTAAACCGTATCCACCGGCAGGCTGGCCACGGATTCGTAGAAATCCGCGACCTGCCATTGGGGCCAGTAGTAGAGCAGGGGACCGAGGGAAAGTTTCATGTTGGAAAGGCGTGAGGAGTGAGGGGTGAGGGGTGAGGAGTAACGCGACCATTCGAATGAATACTCCTCACTCAAACTGCCCCTCACTCCTCACGCTTTTCTACTTCCATGGCCGGTAATAGGCGCCCAGGGTGTGGCTCTGGCCTTCGGAGACTTTGTTCAAGTCGGCCATCCAGGCGGTGCGGGGCGTGAAGTTGCTGCCTTCCCGGCGGCAGGCGTCGATGGCGGCACGCCAGACCTTGGTTACCTGGGTGACGTAGGCGGGGCTGCGCTGGCGGCCCTCGATCTTGATGGCGGCAACCCCCATGGCCATGAGCTGGGGCAGCATCTCCAGGGTGTTGAGGCTGGTGGGTTCCTCGATGGCGTAGTAGGTTTCCCCCTCCACCTCGAAGCGCCCCTTGCACAGGGTCGGGTAGCCCGTGCGCTCATCGTCGGCGAAGCGGTCGATGAGAATGCCGTTCAAGCGGGTTTCCATGCCCTTGGGGGTCTGTTCCCAGCGCACCGACTTGGCGGGGGAACACACGCCGTCGCAGTTGGGCGAATCGCCGGTGGCGTAGGCCGACAGGGAGCAGCGCCCCTCCACCATGACGCACAGGCCGCCGAAGCCGAAGACCTCGATTTCCACGTCCGTATTGGCAATGACCTGTTCCACCTGGGGCAGGGACAGCACCCGGGGCAGCACGGCGCGCTGGACGCCGAACTGTTCCCGGTAGTAATTGATGGCTTCGTAATTGGTGGCCGAGCCCTGCACCGACAGATGCAGGCGCAGTTGCGGGTGGGTTTTTTTCGCGTAGGCCATGAGGCCCGGGTCCGCCAGAATGATGGCATCCAGGCCAAAGGCCGCTGCCCGGTCCACCGCCTGGGTCCAGCGCTGCCAGTTGTCGGCCTGGGGATAGGTGTTCAGGGCCAGCAGGACCTTTTTCTTGCGGTCATGGGCGTAGCGCAGGCCGTCCTGCATGGCCTTGTCATCGAAATTCAGGCCGTTGAAGTTGCGCGCATTGGTTTCGTCGCGAAAACCCAGATAGACGCAGTCGGCGCCATTGTCCACGGCGGTCTTCAGGGCCGGCAGGCTGCCGGCGGGGCATACGAGTTCGAAAGTCTTGGCGGCAGACATGCTGCCCTCCGGTTGCGGCGAAGGCGCGACTATACTTTCCAGCTCTGCCGGGGAGATTGACTCAAGTCAAACAGACGGGCTGTCTGTCGAAATGTCGACAAAGCCCGTTCCGTGTCCCCGTCCCCCTTCTGCTGCCATTTTCAAGCCATTGATTCAAATAGATTCCATCCCCGGCTTTGGCTGGTATCGATCTTGCAAGGAACTTCCCCATGACTTTACCGCCCCCAGTCCTTCTCCCGGATGCCGCCCTAACCCTGGTTGCGGCCTACCATGCCCGCACCCGGCACCGCTTCGAGGGCTATGCCAAGGGACCGGAGGCCCTGGACTGGGAAGCCCAGCCGGCGTCCTTCCGCTCCTATGCCGGCACGACTGTGGTGCAACTGCCGTTGCTCGCGGCTGCCGCGCCGGATGGCGCCCTGGCACGGGCACTGGCACGACCCGTCGGCACGGCGGCAGAAGTTTCATTGGCCCTGACCCTGGAGAGCCTGGCGGCCCTGCTGCAACTGTCCCTGGGCATTACCGCCTGGAAATCCTTTGGCCCGGACCGCTGGGCGGTGCGGGCCAATCCTTCCAGCGGCAACCTGCATCCCCTGGAAGCCTGGGTGGTGGCCCGGGGCCTGGGTTTCCTGGCGGACGGGGTCTGGCATTACCGGCCGGATGAGCATGCCCTGGAATGCCGGGCCGCTTTTGTCCCCTGTGCCGGCACGCCCCCCCGGTTACTGTTGGGATTAAGCTCGGTCATGTGGCGCGAAGCCTGGAAATATGGCGAACGGGCCTTCCGCTATTGTCAGCTGGACGCAGGTCATGGCCTGGCTTCCCTGGCCTATGGGGCCGATGTGCTGGGCTGGCGCCTGGCGGAACAGCCCCAGGTGGGCCACGGCACGCTTTCCACACTCCTGGGCCTGGACCGGGCCGGGGATTTTCCGCCATCCCGCCGGGGTGACACCGAAAGCGAGGAGGCGGAAAGCCTGCTCTCCCTTTCCTGTGACGGCCAGGTGCCCTCGCCGGTTTCACCCGTTGAATTGCTGGACTGGGCCGCATCCGCCAATTGGCACGGCCGCGCCTCCATTATCGACGCCCATCCCTTTTTCCGCTGGCCCGCCATCAATGAAGTGGCTGCGGCCACGTGGCGAGCGGATGGGGGCTTGTTCGCCGCCTGGCCCTTGCCCGCAGCGGGGGCGGCCAACCCGCAGCTGCGCCCCCTGGGGGAGGTGATTCTCGGCCGGCGCAGCGCCCAGCGTTTCGACCCGGCCCGCGTCCTCTCCCGGGATGAATTCGCTGGCCTGCTGGTAGCCCTGCTGCCGGTGGCCCGGGCGCCCTGGAATGCCCTGGCGGGCAAGCCCCATATCGATCTGCTGCTCTACGTGCACCGGGTCGAAGGCCTGGTCCCCGGCCTGTATGCCCTGCTGCGCAGTGCCGATGCTAGCGACTTCCAGTCCCACCTGGAGCGCTGTTTCCCGAGTCAGCCCGTGGACGGCATGCCGATGGAACTGCGTTTCCTGCTGCCGCTGGAAGCCGTGCCCTTGAAGCGCATGGCCCGCAGCCTGCACTGCCACCAGGAGCTGGCGGCCAATGCCTGTTTCGCCGTGGGTATGCTGGCCCGTTTCGAGGAAGTGCTGGCGGCAGACCCGGCCGCCTATCGGGATCTCTACCGGGAAGCTGGCCTCATTGGTCAAGTGCTGTACCTGGAAGCCGAGGCCCGGGGTCTCAACGGCTGCGGCATCGGCTGTTTCTTCGACGACCCCGTGCATGAAAGCGTTGGCCTCACGGACCGCCGCTGGCAGAGCCTGTATCACTTTACCGTTGGCCAGGCGGTGCCGGACCCCCGTATTGAAACCTCCGCGCCCTATCCTGGTCGCGTCACGCCATAGAGAGAAAAACATGAGTCCTTCCGCCCAAGCAGCCTCCCTGCCTTTCCGCCACCTGTCTGCCACGGACGCTGCCGACCTGATCCTGCGCTTTCGCCGGGGCGTGCTGCCGGCCCTGGGTCTGTTCGACGTGCGGGATCTGACGGCCTACCGCCAGGGCAATATCGATGGCGCTATCCATCTGACCCAAGGGAATTTCGCGCCCATCCTGAAGCGTCTGCCCCGCACCACACCGGTGATCCTGTATTGCTATCGGGGCCACGCCAGTCAGACCTGGGCCGGCATGTTCGCGGATTTCCATTACGCGGAAGTGATTTCCGTGGATGGGGGTTATGACGCCCTGGCGGCGGCTCTGTCCGGTGCGAAACAGGCTTTGGGGCAAAGTCCGAGCGGGGCTTCCTGCAGTCCGGCCTTGCAAGCTTTTCTCGCCGAATACACCTTCGACCAGAGCGACCTGAATGCCCCGCGCCAGCACGGCCTGACGCCCCTCATGCGTGCCGCCCTGCTGGGCCGGGATGACCTGGTGGCGGAACTCCTGGCTCTCGGGGCCGATGTGCAATTGCGCAACATGGACGGCAACAACGCCCTGTGGCTGGCCTGCGTCTCCAGCCAGGGGGCCGTGGTACGGCAACTGGCGGACGCGGGCATTTTCCTGGACAACCGCAACGACATGGGCGCCACGGCCCTGATGTATACCGCCTCCGCCGGCAAGGCCGACATGGTGGAATTGCTGCTGGTCCTGGGGGCCGACCCCCAGGTGCAGAACTACGACGACGCCCGCGCCGTAGACCTCTGCGCCACTTTGCCGTGCCTCAAGCTACTGCGGCAGCGGGGCTCATAAGCAGAGGAAGATTTAGGAAGAGCATGCCTGCAGGGAATCCGCCGCGACAGGCGGCATGGGAAAGTGCCAGGGAAAGCCGGCCTCAAAATCCTTGGCCGACAGGGGCGGGGAGTAGAAATAGCCCTGGGCCATGTCGCAGCCCAGGTCGTGGAGCAATTGGGCCTGGCTGAGTTTCTCGACACCTTCGGCGACGACCATCAATTTGAGGACGCGACTGAGCCCCAGGATGGTCCTGACGATCTGGGCATCTTCGTCGTTCTCGTCGGCCACCATGACGAAGCTGCGGTCGATCTTGAGCACGTCGATGGGCAGGCGGCGCAGGTAGGCGAGGCTGGAATAGCCCGTGCCGAAATCGTCGATGGCCACCGTGACGCCGATGGCGCGCAGACGCCCCAAAATCTCGGCCACGTCTTGCGGGTTCGCCATGACGACGCTTTCCGTGAGTTCGATCTCCAGGTCCCTCGGCGCGATGCCCGTGGCGGTGGTGAGGGCGGCGATGTGGGAGACCAACTCATCGGTCAACTGTCTGGCGGAGACATTGACTGCGATGCGGAGGCCCATCAGGCCCCGGGCTTGCCATGCGGATAACTGGCGGCAGGCCTCCTCAAGCACCCAGTTGCCGATGTCCACGATGAGATCGGATTCCTCCGCCACCGGGATGAAGTCTTGGGGCGGCACCAGGCCCTTTTGGGGATGTCGCCAATACAGCAGGGCTTCGACCCCCTCCAGCGCACCCGAGCGCAGGCTGACCTTGGGCTGGTAAAGGAGTTCCAGGGAGCCGTCTTTGATGGCCCGGCGGAGTTCCATTTCGAGCTGCAGTCGCCTTTGGGTCTGGTAAAGCATATCCGGTTGGAAGAAGCGGTAAGTGTTGCGTCCGGCGGACTTGGCCGCATACATGGCGGTGTCCGCGCGACGCATGAGTTCCAGGGGATCGGTGCCGTCATCCGGGAAAAAGGCCATGCCCATGGAGGCGCTCACCTGGACACTTTGTTTGCCCAGCGTCATGGGCCGTGAGATTTCAGCGATGAGATCCTGGGCCAGGCAGGCGCAGGATTCCGGTTCCTTCAGGTCCTCCATGAGCACCACGAATTCGTCTCCGCCCATGCGGGCCACCGTGTCCATGTTGCGCAGCCGCCGACCGATGCGCAGGGCGATTTCCTGCAGCAGCAGGTCCCCGACGTTGTGGCCGAGACTGTCGTTGATAGCCTTGAAGCGGTCGATATCGATGAACATAACGGACATGCGCCGGCCTTCCCGCTGGGCTCGCACCATGGCGTGGGAAAGGCGGTCCTGCAGCAGGGTCCGGTTGGGCAGGCCCGTCAGGGCGTCGTGGAAGGCCAGGTGGTGAATGTGTTCATCCTTCCGGCGCATTTCCGTGATGTCGTGGAAGACGGATAAATAGCGGGCGGGTGAAGCGGTTTCCTCCTCGATGCGGCGGATACTCAGCCATTCGAGATAGGCCTGGCCGTTCTTGCGGCGATTCCAGATTTCCCCTTGCCAGGCGCCGTCGCGCTGCAGGGTCTGCCAGAGCTGACGGTAGAAATCCTCCCCATGCTGGTCGGAGCGGAGCAGATTCGGGGTCTTGCCAATGGCTTCTTCCGGTCGATAGCCGGTGATCTCGGTGAAGGCCGGATTCACGGACAGGATGACGCCGTCCATGTTGGTGATCATCACGCCTTCCATGGTGTTGTGGAAGACGCTGGCCGCCATGGAAAGCGCCGCATTGGTGTGGGCCAATTCGGCGGTGCGCTCCGCCACGCGTCGCTCAAGCCCGTCGTTGAGGGCGCGCACTTCCGCCGTCGCCCGTTCCCGGGCTGTGACGTTGCGCAGGATCATCAGGGCCATGCCGAGGAGCAGCAGGGAGATCGCGGCGGCGACGCCCAGAGCGGTCTGGCGCTGGGCATGCACCGGCGCCAGTATCGCCGTGGCCGGCAGCCCGGTCACGACGGTCAGGTGTTGTTCGGGCAGCCGGAAATAGCCGTAGAGGCGAGCGGTGCCGTCCAGTTGGGACGGGCGCAGAAAATTTCCCTGCAAGGGGGCGTTGTCCCGCAGGTAGGGCGTGTTGAGGATGGATTGCCCCATGTAGCGCTCCCAGTCCGGCGCCCGCGTCATGAGCGCGCCACCGTCCCGCACCATGACCGTGATGCCCGGCAGGCCCGGCGAGAGCGTTCGATAGAAACGACTGAAGAGTTCCGGGCTGACCGAAATGACGATGACGCCGTCGAATGCGCCGTGGCGAAAGAGCGGCCGCGAGAACTGCAGGGACCATTTTCCGGAAAGCCGCCCCAGCACCGGTGCACTGATGAACAGGGCGCTTTTCGTGGCGCCGAAATGCACCCGGACGTGCTCCCGGTCCGCCAGGCTCATGCCCTGGCTGGGCAAGGGGAGGTTGCTGAAGACGATCCAGCCTGTCTTGTCCGTGATGGAGAACTGGATCGACACGTCCGCCAGGTCCTGCTGGTATCGGCGGACTTCATCGACGAAGTCCGCCGGGCGTTTTACCCAGGTATTCGCCAGTTCGTTCAGGATGAAGTCCACGCGTTTGATCGTGGACAGGGAGTTTTCGGCAAAGGCGTGGGCTACGCTGCGGGTCTGAAGCTCCGCCCCCTCCAGGGCATTCGTCTCAGCCCGTTGCAGCACGAAGAGGGTTACCCCCCACAGCACCAGCAGGGAGAGCGCCAGGAACACCGTCAACTGCACGCGCAGGGTGGTGGTTTTCACGGCCAGGAACCAGGGCCTTCGGGCAATGAAATCACCCTTTGCGGCGTGACGGCGGCGATATGTTTCACGAGGGGACTCTGTAGTGGGTGGGCATGTGCCACACCTTAAGCCCGGAGTGGATGGCGCGGCGTGATGATAATCACCAAATCATGCCAAAAGCGGCCGCCTGTAGTGATTTTCTGACGCCAAGCAGGTGATATGGCGGGAGTTTTTATGACTAAAGTCATATGTCGAGCGGGTGCTGATCGTGACTTGATTAGCGCTAACCTTCATTAAATCCCGATTTTGTGGGGCCGGCTTCAGCCGGCCAGATCGTGCACACAGGAGCCTTTGGCCGGCTGAAGCCGGCCCCACAACACATGGCTGAAGTTCAGCGCTAATCAGGTTCCGTGATGGTGTGGTGGGTCTGTCACGTGGTGGGTGGCGGCGGCCGGGTGGGCGTGGTGGCCGTTCCTCAGGGCGTGGTGGACGCCTGGGTCGTGGGGCAGGCGCTGGGGCATGAGGGAACCGATCAGCATGCCGGCCGCGCTGGCCATGAGACCGGCGAACTGGGCCGGCAGGAAGGGGTCTTCCGGGCCGAAGACCAGGAGGGACAGCCACACGGAGAGGCCGGCAAAGACTGACAATAGCGCGCCCTGGTTGCTGGCCCGGGACCAGTAGAGGCCTGCCGCCAGGGGAATGAAGGCGGACACCAGGGTCACTTGATAGGCGTTCTCCACCATCTTGAAAATGCTCGCCTTGGAGTTCATGGCGTAGAGGGTCACGACCACGGTGAAGCACAGGGTCACCAGGCGCATGTATAACAGCATTTTCTTGTCGGAAACCTTGTCGCCGAGCATGGGCTTCAAGAGGTTTTCCGTGAAGGTGACGGAGGGCGCCAGCAGGGTGGCGGAGGCGCAGCTCTTGATGGCGGAGAGCAGGGCGCCGAAGAACATGACCTGAGCGAAGAGGGGGGCCTTGGTCAGCACCAGGGTCGGCAGGATGAGTTGCGGGTCCGTGTCGATAAGGCCCGCCACCATCTGCGGGTCGATGAGGGTGGCGGCGTAGGCCAGGAACATGGGCACGAAGGCGAAGATGAAGTACAGGCTGCCCCCCAGGATGGAGCCCCAGATGGCGATTTTCTCCGTCTTCGAGGACTGCACCCGCTGGAACACGTCCTGCTGGGGAATGGAACCCAGCATCATGGTGATCCAGGCGGCGCTGAACCCGATGATTTCCTTCAGGTCGAAGGCCGGCCAGAAGGAGAATTTGCCGGATACATAAGCATGGTTCACCACGGCGCCGACGCCGCCGGCCTGGCCGCTCACCTCGCCGCCGATCCACAGCATGCCCAGCACGATGATGATCATCTGCAGGAAGTCGGTGATGGCCACGGCCCACATGCCGCCGAAAAACGTATAGATGAGGATGGTGCCGGAACCGATCCACATGCCCGCCAGCTTGCTGATTTCCCCGCCGGAGACCACGTTGAAGACCAGGCCCAGGGCGGTGATCTGGGCACCGACCCAGCCCAGGTAGGAAAGTACGATGGCGAGGGTAGTGAGCACCTCGATGCCACGGCCGTAGCGCTTCTTGTAGAAGTCGCCGATGGTCAGGAGGTTCATGCGGTAGAGGGGGGCGGCAAAGAACAGGCCCACCAGGATCAGGCACAGGCTGGAGCCGAAGGGGTCCGCCACCACGCCGTGCATGCCCTCCTTGAGGAAAGTGGCCGGGATGCCCAGCACGGTTTCCGAGCCGAACCAGGTGGCGAACACCGTGGCCGTGACCATGTAGAAAGGCAGGTGGCGGCCGGCCACGGCGAAGTCCCGGGTGTTGTGCACCCGGGTGGCGGCGTAAAGGCCGATGCCGACGGACACGACCCAGTAGGCGATGACGAACCAGAGCAGCATGCGTAATCCTCGTGGTGCGCGGCCAGGAGCCGCGAGGTGGCCCGGATTATAAACGGGATGCCCACCAGCGGGCGCCGGGATGGCCTATTAAGTCCATGAATACATGACCTGTTATGGTGCGCAGGGGGTGTCGTTGCAAAGCGTGCATGGGTTTTGTGCATAGCCCCTTTCTTCCAGCCCCCGGGGTCCAGTGGCGCGTCGTCTGCCCAAGCCTTCGGGAAGGCGTTAGACTCGCGCTTTTGTGTGTTTTTCCGGGATCGGGACCATGTGCCAGCTGCTGGGCATGAATTGCAATACGCCGACGGACATCTGCTTTTCCTTCGAGGGCTTTCGCCGTCGCGGCGGGCACACGGACGTGCATCGGGATGGCTGGGGCATTGCCTTCTTCGAAGGGGCGGGCTGTCGCCTGTTCGTGGACACGGCCCCCAGCGCCGCCTCGGCGGTGGCGGAACTGGTGCGCCACTATCCCATCCGCTCCACCAATGTCATCGCCCACATCCGCAAGGCCACCCAGGGCGTGGTGGCCCTGGAGAACACCCATCCCTTCATGCGCGAGCTGTGGGGGCGGTACTGGATCTTCGCCCATAACGGCAACCTGCAGGACTTTGCGCCGGCCCTGGACGGCTGCTACCAGCCGGTGGGCAACACGGATAGCGAACGGGTCTTCTGCTACGTCCTGCACAGCCTGCGCGCCCGCTTCCCCGGCGGCATGCCCGGGCGGCAGGAATTGTTTGCCGTCCTGGGCGCGCTGTCCGGCGAGATCGCCCGCCACGGCCAATTCAACTTTCTGCTGTCCAACGGGGATTGCCTGTTCGCCCACTGTTCCAACCTCTTGAACTACGTGGTGCGGCAGGCGCCGTTCGCCGTGGCCCACCTGAAGGATCAGGATGTGACGGTGGACTTCAATGACGTGACTTCGCCGGACGACCGGGTGGCGGTGATCGCCACGGCGCCCCTCACGGACAACGAGGCCTGGAGCGTCATCGCGCCCGGCACCCTCATGATGTTCGTGGACGGTCAGCCCCAGGCCAGCGCCCTGGTTTCCGTGCCCGTGCTCGCAAGCGGCTTGCCGGGCGGCTGCGCGTGAGCCTGGCGCCGACCTTGGCGACAGCGCCGGGCCTGCCGCCAGGCATGGATTGCGCTGACGAGCGTCAATGTCTGGCCTATCTGGCGGGGTTACCCCTGACCGATGCGACCCGGGCCCAGGAAAGGCTGGCGGCCCTGGTGGCCGGCATGGAGCGCCGCCCGCCGTTGCCGGAAAGCCAGTTACGGGTGCTGGAGACGGCCCGTTCGGCCCTGGACTTCGTGCAGGCGGAGCTGGGTGCCCGCTATTCCATGCGGCCCCTGCCCCCCGGCGGAGAAGGCGATGGGGTGCTGGCCCGTGTGATTTCCCTTTGGCAGGCCATGTCCCGCGCTTATGCCGCCGTGGCCCGGGAAGGGGCCGGCGATCCTCGGGTACAGGCCCACATCGCCCTGATTTGTCAGCGCTGCCTGCTCTACAGCAGCCAGGTGGTCATTGAGTGCTTCCGTGCCCGCCGGGAGGTTCTGCCCGGGGCCTGGAGTGAAGTGCATGGCTATTACCTGACGGCGGAGGAAATGGGCATCGCCGCCACCAACGTGGCCAGCGATGTGGGCGGCAAGCCGCGCTATGAAAGCTGTCTGGAAACCTACTGCGCCCTGCTGCTGGTGGACTTGTCCAATCCCAATGCCCGCACGCCCCGGGAGTTTGCCTGGACCGTGCGCTGGGCGCGCCGCTTCAGCCGGGTGGTGGTAGTGAGCAAGGCGGAATCCAGCAAGCTGCCGGTGTATGGCATTGACCTGAATTTGGATGACGGCGCCCAGCCCATCCGTCAGCTCTCAGAGGGCTATTACCTGCGCCAGCTGGGCATGGAGCGCCTTAAAGAAGGCTTGCAGGGGGTGCTGGCGCGGCTGCAGCACGGCACCGATCCGGTCACCCTGGGTCTGGGCAAGGACTGTGTTCAGCCCGGCGTGAACCGGCTCATGATGTTGCTGTTTCGTATCTGGTGCATGAATCCCCGCAGCCGCCGCTTTCCCCGCCATGCCGGCACCGGCGAGGCGGAGACGGCGCTTGGTTTCGACGCCATCCACCATCTGGTAACCGGCACCCGCTTCCTGCAGCCCGGCTACCGGCGCAGTTATTCCCGGGTCGAGGCGGATACCCTGGTCACCCTGGGAGCGCTGGCGGAGTCGCCGGAGTCCCCGCAGGCTGGCCACGCTTACGTTGCCGGTACGGAAGTTTGGCGGGTGGTCGATGAGGCAGTGAGTGGTTTCCGCCTGCGCCGGGACGGCACGGGGGCGGCCCTGACCTTCGGCGACCTCATTGGATTACGCTTGTCGGGTAGCGAACAAAGCCTGCTATGCCGGGTGAGCTGGGTCATGTACCGAAGCGACGGCGCGCTGCAGATCGGCGTATTCCTGCTGCCGGGGGCGCCGCGCGGAGTGGCCGTACGGCCGGGGGAAGGCGTGACGCCGGACGAAGCCTGGGTGACGGCCTTTCTGCTGCCCGGCATGGAAGCCCTCAAGGAGGCGCCCTCCCTGGTGCTGCCCCGGGGCTGGTTCCAGCCCCAGCGGGTGCTGGAAGTGCATGCCATCCGGCCTTTCCGGGTGCAACTGCTGGCCCTTGTCAGCAGCGGAAACAACTTCGACCGGGTCAGTTTTACGACCCTGTAGTTCGGGGTTTATCCAGAAAAAGCATTTGATTAACCGCAGAGGCGCAGAGGCGCTGAGAAACCCCGGGCTTGTATCGTTTTCGGTTGCACCTGCCGGATGAAGGCAAGAATGCGAGCAAGGCCTTGTTTTTCCTCTGCGCCTCTGCGGTTCAAACCAGAGTTTCCAGGTTTATCCCGACAGCTTGCCCGGAGATCAGGCGTTGACAGACACGCGCCGGGCGGGCAGGCGGGCCGTGAAGCAACTGCCCTTGCTGGGGGTGCTCTCGATACGCAATTCCCCCTGGTGGCGCGTCATCACGTGTTTGACGATGGCCAGGCCCAGGCCGGTGCCGCCGCTGTCCCGGGAACGGCCCCGGTCCACCCGGTAGAAGCGCTCGGTGAGGCGCGGGATATGTTCGGACTCGATGCCGATGCCATCATCCGCCACACAGAAATCCACATCCCCGCTTCTGGTCAGGCGCCAGGAAAGCCGGATGTGGCCGCCCTCCGGCGTGTAGCGCACCGCATTGCTCGCCAGGTTGCCGAAGGCGCTGTGCAACTCCCGGCCGCTGCCGGTGAGCATGAGGGCTGGCCCCGCCTCCACCTCGATACGATGGCGCCCGGCGGACAGGGCGTCGGTTTCCCGCGCCACCTCCGCCACCAGGCAGGGTACGTCCACCTGTTCTTCCTGGGCCGGCTGACCATCGGTTTCCAGGGCCGACAGGGTCAGCAGATCCTCCACCAGATGGTGCATGCGACTGGCCTGGTCCAGGGCCATCTGCAGGTAGCGGCGGGTGTCTTCCGGACTCAGTTGGCCGTCAAAATCCAGCAGGGTCTCGACAAAGCCCACCACCACCGTCAGGGGCGTCTTCAATTCGTGGGAGACATTGGCAACGAAGTCGCTGCGCATGCGTTCCAGCCGCTCCAGCTGGGTGATGTCCCGGGACACAATGAGCTTTTGACCCGCGCCGAACTCGATGATCTGCACTTCCAGGGTCCGTGGGCGGTGGCTCGCGGGGGGCAGTACAAGAGGGCCTGCATACAAGCCGCTCTCGAGCCGGTTCGCGAGTTCGGGACTGCGCACCAGGTTAGTGAGTCGGGCGCCATTGTCAGTGCCACGCTTGAGGCCGAAATGGGCGGCGGCGGTGGTATTGAACCAGTCGATGGTGTGGCCCGGCCCCAGCGTGAGCACGCCGTCGGGCATGGCTTCCGCCGCATCGCGAAAGCGCTCCAGGCGCCCGGTCAGCTCGTCCCGCAGGGCGTTGGCGGCGCGCACCCGCTTGGTCAGGGTGGCGAAAAGCTGTTCCCACAGGCCTTTGGCATCCGGCGGCTGGCTACCGGCGGGTTCCCTGGCCCAGGCCAGGAAGCGGGAGAGTTGGCGCAATTGCCGGCCGATGGTGGCCAGCAGCAGGGCCACCAGCAGCCACAGTGCCCACAATGGACCGGCGAAGGCCCAGGTGATGAGAGACAGCAGGCCGAAGAAGGCGAACCAGAGGCCGGCGGACGTCCAGACGTTGAACAAGATGGTCTTTCGTGGGCGGAAGAAATGCTGCTTTCGCTACAAGCTGGCGGTGATTATGCCACGCCAGCGCTCAGCTCATGTCCCGGGAGAAGCGGTAGCCGGCGCCCCGTACGGTCTGCACCAGATGTTCGAAACTCAAGGGTTCCAGGGCGCTGCGCAGGCGGCGGATGTGCACATCCACCGTGCGTTCCTCGACGAAAACATGGTCGCCCCAGACGTGGTCCAACAACTGAGCCCGGCTGTGCACCCGTTCCGGGTGGGTCATGAGGAAATGCAGCAGGCGAAATTCCGTCGGCCCCAGGTTGATGGGCGTGTTGCCGCCGCTGACCCGGTGGGTGGACGGGTCCAGGCGCAGGCCGGCGATTTCCACCGGTTCTTCCGTGGCCTGGGGCGCCCGGCGGCGCAGTACCGCCTTGATGCGGGCCACCAGCTCCCGGGGGCTGAAGGGCTTGGTGATGTAGTCATCGGCGCCTGCCTCCAGGCCCGCCACCTTGTCCACTTCTTCGCCCCGGGCCGTGAGCATGATCACCGGCACCTCCCGGGTGCGGGAGTCGGCCCGCAGGCGCCGGGCAAAGTCCAGGCCGGAGATGCCTGGCAACATCCAGTCCAGCAGGATCAGGTCCGGCAGGGCTTCCTTCACGATGCGCAGCCCGGTTTCGCCGTCCCCGGCCCGCAGCACGGTATGGCCGGCGCGGGTCAGGTTGGCAGCGATGAGTTCCTGAATTGCCGGTTCGTCTTCAACGACTAGGATGTTGGCGGCCATGGGCGCTCCTGTTGGGAGCCGATTGGCTCCTGATGCATGGCAGTCTATTGCAGGACGGTGACAGTTTGATTACATGTGGCGAGAGGCGTCTGTTTTGGTGCGTTCAAATGTTGTTGCAGCCGCCTCAAGGGCAATCCAGGCAATGTTGAGTAGAATGCGACTTCCCAGAGGCATGGAGACGAGCATGGCCGCGACCAATTTCAAGACGGAAAACAACACGTTCCGAAAGCTTATCGGCAACGGGTTGACATACCGCATCCCTCGCTTTCAGCGTGACTACAGTTGGGCAGAAGAAGAATGGGAGGATCTTTGGTTAGATCTGTTGGGCACTCTGTTGCCAGAGGGCGAGCCGGCCCATTACATGGGCTATCTGGTTCTTCAGTCCTCCGACGACAAGACTTTTGAGGTTATCGATGGGCAACAGCGTCTGACCACGGTGAGCATCATCGTGCTGGCGGTGCTGAAAAACTTGCAGAGGCTGGTGGATGGGGGAAATGATGCCGATGCCAACAAGCAGCGACTTGATCAAATTCGACAGACCTATGTGGGCTATCTGGACCCGGTTACCCTGGCCTCCCGACCGAAATTGAGCCTGAATCGAAACAATAACAGCTATTACCAGGATCATCTGGTTCCTCTTGGCCATCTGCCGGTGCGGGGGTTTCGGGCCTCAGAGCACCTGTTACGCAAGGCGTTTGAATGGTTTGACACGCCGTGTCGCGGACTATCTGAAAAAAGACAGCGGCGATGAGGGCAGGCGGCTGGCCAAGTTGGTGGAGGACGTAAGCGACCGTTTTTTTTACGATCATCACGGTTACCGATGAGCTCAATGCCTACACGGTTTTCGAAACGCTCAATGCCCGGGGCGTGCGCTTGTCCGCGACGGACCTGCTCAAGAACTACTTGTTTTCGGTATTGGATCGGCAAGGCCAAAATGAGCATGAATTGAGGAAGCTGGAAGAGCGCTGGGAGGGCATGGTGGGTCGCCTGGGGGCAGAAAGCTTTCCAGATTTTCTGCGTGTGCACTGGAACAGCCGGCGCAGTTTTGCCCGGCAGTCGGAACTCTTCAAGACCATACGGGGGAAAATAACATCCCGGGAATCTGTGTTTCAGTTGCTCCGCGACATGGAAGAAGACCTGGATACCTACTTGGCCCTATCTTCTCCCGAAGCATCAGGATGGCAACCGGAACTCAAGGTGCATGCGGGAACCTTGCGAACTTTCAATGTCCGTCAGCCCTTTCCCCTGCTATTGGCGGCGAGGCGCAAGTTTACGCCAGTGGATTTTGCGGGTCTGCTGCGGGCCTGCGTGGTGATTTCGCTGCGCTTCAATGTCATCTGCGGTTTCAGCACGGCAGAACAGGAACGCACCTATAACGGGGTCGCCGAACGCATCGCCAAGGGGCATATTTCTAATCTGGCCCAGGGACTGGCGGCCATGACTTCTGTCTACCCCCTGGATGCGACTTTTCGCGCAGCCTTTGCCGAGAAGTCCATTCGGACCACCCAGACACGCAACAATCGGGTGGTCCGTTACATTCTCTGTGCCCTGGAAAAACATTTGTCCGGACAGGACCTGAGTTTTACCAGCGACAGCTTCAACGTGGAGCATGTGTTGCCGCAAAACCCGCAGGCTGGTTGGGATGCCTTCAGTAATGAGGAAGCAGAGGAGTTGGTTTTTCGCCTGGGAAATATGACTTTGATGCAGGCTGGCGCCAACAAGGATGCGGGTAACGGTGCCTATGGGGTGAAGCGAGAACTCTACGAGTTGAGTAATTTCGAAATTACGCGAAAACTGGCAGAGGATCATGCGGAATGGACCCCGGAACGGATAGCGGCCCATCAAGCGTGGATGGCAAATCAGGCAACCGCCATCTGGCGTGTGGCACAGCTAGGATAGGCTTGAGGGTTCCGGGGGCCGGTGGTCCCCTGAATTGCCCTCTGCCCCTTTCGCTGCGACGGCGATGTTTGGTCCCACCTTTGTCAAGCCGGTGGTGTAGATGACCCTGCCTTGGCGGGCTGAAGCCCGCCCCACAAGCTTTTTCTCCGCGCCTCTGCGCCTCGGCGTTTCAATTGTTTTTCTGGACAGCCGGGCTGCCGCTAAATGACCAGCTGGGTACCCAGTTCCACGACCCGGTTGGTGGGAATCTGGAAGAAGTCGCTGGCGCTGGTGGCGTTCTTGGCCATCAGGGCGAACAGGCGGGCGCGCAGGGGCAGCATGCGCCGGGTGCTGGAGGGCACGATGGTTTCCCGGGAGAGGTAGAAGGTGGTCTCGTTCATGTCGAAACGCTCGCCCAGGCGCTTGCAGCTTTCCACGGCGCCGGGGATATCCGGGCTTTCCATGAAGCCGTAGCGGATGATGATGCGCATGAAGCCCTTCTTCATGCGGTGCAGGTAAATGCGGTCCAGCTCATTCACATGGGGCGTGTCGGCGGTCTGCACCGTCACCAGCACCACCCGTTCGTGCAGCACCTGGTTGTGCTTCAGGTTGTGCAGCAGGGCCGGCGGGACGCCTTCCTTGGAGCCGGTCATGAATATGGCGGTGCCGTTGATGCGATGCACGTCATCGATGGCATTGATGAAATCCTTCATGGGGATGCTCTGCTTGGCCATCTCCTCCTGGACCAGGCGCCGGCCCCGGTGCCAGGTGGTCAGCACGATGAAGGAGACGCCACCCATGGCCAGGGGGAACCAGCCGCCTTCCGGAATCTTGATGGCGTTGGCGGCGAAGAAAACGATGTCCACCGCCAGGAACAGGCCGGCCACGGCGATCACCAGGAAGGTGTTCCAGCGCCACAACAGGGCCATGACGAAGGCCACCAGGATGGTGTCGATGAGCATGGTGCCCGTTACGGCGATGCCGTAGGCCGCCGCCAGGTTGGAGGAACTCTTGAAGCCGATGACCAGGGCCACCACGGCCAGGTAAAGCGTCCAGTTGGTGAAGGGCACGTAGATCTGGCCCTCTTCCTTGCCGGAGGTATGCACGATCTGCATGCGCGGCAGCAAGCCCATCTGCACGGCTTGGCGGGCCACCGAGAAGGCGCCGGAAATGACAGCTTGGGAAGCGATCACCGTGGCCATGGTGGCCAGCACCACCATGGGAATCAAGGCCCAGCCGGGGGCCAGGTGGAAGAAGGGACTGTCGATGGCGGAAGGTGTGGCCAGCAACAGGGCACCTTGGCCGAAATAGTTGAGCACCAGGGCGGGCAGGACAAAACCAAACCAGGCCAGGCGAATCGGGAAGCGGCCGAAGTGGCCCATGTCGGTGTACAAGGCCTCGCCGCCGGTCACCGCCAGCACTACCGAACTCAGGGCCAGGAAGGCCAGCATGGGGTGGGCTGTGACGAAACGCACGCCATAAAGGGGATTGAGGGCCACCAACACATCTGGATTGTGGACGATCTGGGCGATGCCCAGGTAGGCCAGGATGCCGAACCAGGCCACCATGACAGGGCCGAAGAACAGGCCCATGGTGCCCGTTCCGCGTTTCTGCACCATGAACAGTCCGGTCAGGATGGCCAGGGTCAGGGGGATGACGTAGGGCGTCAGGGTCGGCGTGATGATTTCCAGGCCTTCGACCGCGGACAGCACGGAAATCGCCGGGGTGATCATGGAATCGCCGTAGAAGAGGGCGGCGGCGAAGATGCCCAGCAGGGTTACCACCCGGGCCAGTCCCGGACTCTTCGAGCGTTCCGTCACCAGGGCCAGCAAGGCTAGCGACCCGCCTTCGCCCCGGTTGTCGGCCCGCATGATAACGGCCACATACTTGAGGGACACCAGCATCATGATGGCCCAGAACACCAGGGAGAGCATGCCGAGGATGTTTTCCGGCGTCACCGGGATGGGATGGTGGCCGCTGAAGATTTCCTTCAGGGCATACAAGGGACTGGTGCCGATGTCACCGAAGACGACACCGATTGCAGCTACGGTAACTGCCGGCAGAGCCTGCCTGGAGTGGGACGCCATGCTTTTTTCCCCGATATGGCTGGTTGGAAGCGTGCCCGACTGACATTCGTCAGGCATCAGCCCGCCAATCTAGCACTCCGGGCACGGATTCGCCAGTCATAGACGCAAGCGCGGCAATATCTATCCCCATATGGTCCTGGGGCAGGAATCCGGCGCCCTTGGCGGGCTGAAGCCCGACCAAAAACCAAGACGTATGTCGGGTTTTAACCCGACAACGGGACTACAAGGGCCGAATGTGCAAGGGCCGGTGCTTCCACCGGCCCTCTTCTGGAATCCCGCCAATAATGCTGTGCTTTCAGCCTGCCGTGGATCACCCGATCCGCGGCAGGCGTGATCGGCCTTTGCGGAGTCTACCGGCAAACACCAGAGCGGCCAGGGCGAGCAGTCCGGTGGCGGGTTCCGGAACCTTGCTGGTATTGCCGCCGCCAATGCCGTCGCTCAAAAGGTGGAACGGCGATGCCGAGTCCTGGTAGGTGTAGGTGACGTTCAGGATGGCCCCGACATACACACCGATGTCCAGATTGAGCGCGCCCTTGCCGGTGAGGGCGGTGGTGGTGGTGGAATTCAGGTTCAGGGAGAAGTTTCCGGTCCCGATGAAGGCGGCAAGATCCGTCTCCGAACTGGTATTCAGGAGGGTTTCGGTGGTACTCAGCTTCAGGATGTGGGAAGCATCGACGCTGTCAAAATAAGCCAGGCTGCGCCTGGCGATACTCAAGTTGGCAGTGGAAGCGAGGGTCAGCGGGGTATCTGCAGACAGCGCTTTAACCAAGGCGGCCGGGGCATTGGTGCCGCTGCTTTCGGTCAGGCTGGAGGAGAGCGTGACGGTGGCGTTGTTGGTGTTGTTGGAACCGTTGCTGACAGTGCCACTGTGGGTGCCGCCGCCCACTTTGGCACCGATGGCGCCGGCCTGCATATCATATTCGAGGGTAATGACGACGCTGGTCAGGGATTTGAAGGCCAGGCCGAACAAGGGGGCAGACAGGCTGGTATGGACGTCAGCAGCCACCGGCGAGAGCGTCTCGGTATAAGTTACCGAGTACGCTGAGGCCGATGTTGCCAAGACCATGCCGGCGATAGCTGCCAGCCAGTTCCCCGGTTTCACTTTATCGCTCCAGCACAGAGGCCCGCAGGCTGTCGTGACCCGTCCGAAAAATAACCCTTAGCCTCATGCCGCTTTGCCGCCGCGACGGTGCAGGCTGGCCGCCCCCAGGATGCCCAGGCCGATCAAGGCCAGGGAAGCCGGTTCGGGAATGTCATGGTAGTAGTAAGTGACGTTCAGCGTCGCCCCGACCATGACGCCCAGGTCGGAAGTCGTAAAGCTGCCTCCAATCTGGCCAACAGAGGTGTCGGAGGCAAAGCCCAGGCTCAGGTTGCCGGCACCAAGGAACTGACTCAATTCGGTGCTGATGGCGCTGTTGAGCAACCCAACGTCAAACAGACCGGCTTGGTCGAAATCAAACGGCGTCTGGGTGCCCGGCCCGGTCGTGTAGGTCTGGGGGCCAGTGTCGATGGTGAGTGTCTGTGCGCCGGCCAACAGGCCGGACAGGGCGGCGGGCGTCCCCGTCACGGCGTGTGCGGAAATAGTGCTTGAGTAGCGGAGGTCCACGGTACTCGGGGTGGGGTTATTGATGAGGCCCGTGTAATCGTGGCCGCTGCCGTCGTTGCCGTAAGCGCCTACCTGCAGGCGGCCATTGAAACTCACCACCACGCGGTCCAGTACGGCCCGGGCATCGTTCACCAGAGTCGTGTTGAAGAGCGCCACCGAGATGACGGCGGGCGTGTAGAGGTCCGCCGGGTTGAGTTCCGTGTAGTCCGGGCCGAAAGTGCCGGAAACCGTCTTGCTCAAGCCGGCGTTGGCGCCGGTGGCAAAGGCCAAGCCCAGGACAGCGATCAAAAGATATTTTTTCATATTCATGGCTTCATTAAAGACGGCATTCAGCGGGCGGCTTGGCTGTGCTCACGCCGGCAAATAGATTGTCGATATAAGCAATAAATGTGCCGAAGCTTCTTTCTCAGGAAAACTTAAATGAATACAGTGATATGCAGGATGAGGGTGCATCCCATTCTGTCGTCACTACGGGAAAGTGTAAGATTTCCCGACAGCTTGCCATGAATCATGTAGTGTATTGCGAATTGCCAATGGCCTTCTTGGGGGCTGCGCGGGCTGCATGGCCGGGGGGTGTCGACTGCGAAAACAGCGAGCCTGTCTTAGCGGTTGATTAACAAGATATTGCGCTGATGAGCCAGGCGGCTCCTGGCTGTGCGAGCCCGGGATGGAGTGTAAAGAATGTCGACACTTGTCCCGGGTTTGGGGCGCTGGGCGGTAATCAATGCCGCTTTGGGCAAGAGGAGAAGTTTGCCGCCCTTTACGATTTCCTTTGCGCCTTTGCGGTGAGGTTTGATGTTTTTCATGCTGACCTCCCATTTAAAAGTGGCTGCGTCCAGATCATAGCCTGCTTGGCAGCTTGTGGGGCCGGCTTCAGCCGGCCAAGGCTCCCGTGAGCGCTACCTGGCCGGCTCTAGCCGGCCCCACAAAATCCCGATTCAATGAACCTTGATTCCTCGGTTGACGTCGTTGTAGGGGTGAATTTATTTGCCCAATCAAAGCGTTGTGTGCGACTGAAATCGCACCTGCGAGAACCGCGCAAGGCTTTGATATATTTCAGTAAGGGCCGACAACCGAGGGATCAAGGATGAAGATCAGCGCTAATCTCATAAAAAGTTTGCTTCGGCCGGAGCATAGCCTGCCCGACAGGGACGCCAGAGGTTTTGTCGGGTTGCTTCCTGACCTACGGAGGCATAGTGGACATGCCTGGAGGTTCGCGCTACAAGGCCTGAGGTTCAGGCGACAAGCTTGAAGGCTCAAGGAACAGGGCGGAGGGGTCAGCGTTCAACCTTCGACCGTTCGGCGGACAAGTCCGAGGGGTAAACGATCAAGCTTGGTGGTTCAATGAAGCGCTCTGACGGGGCTATGGAGAACCCGGGAGGTTCAACGGAGCATGCCGAGGATTCAGCAGACAGCAGCGGAAGAGAAAGTCTGAGCTTTTGGAGAACATCGGCCGACCCTGCGGACCCATGCTTCGGCCCGCAGGGTGGAAAAGACCTTACTTGTTAGTGTCCGGTGTCTGGGGCTTTGCGGCCCGGGTATGGCGGGCAAAGCGCCGCCCCAGATCATCGAGGGCATCTTCCAGGGTGCCGGTGACCACATTGGCGGCCTTGGCGTAGGTGTACACATGCAGGGCGCCGCTATAGGCATCGCTGCCGGCGGCATACAGCGTATCCTGCACCTGCCCCAGCAGATGCTCCAGGGCCAGGCGAACCGGGTAGAGGGCCTCGATCAAGGCCGCATCCATCAGGAAATCCTGGCGATTGAAGTTCGGTGGCAGAATTTCTGGATGCTGGCCCACCAGAGCCACGGCCTTATTCACGAAGGGCTGGCTCCGGTCGCCGAACTTCAGCATGCCTTGCCGCTCCTCCAGCGTCAGGTCGATGAGGAAGGGCAGGCTTTGGTGCAAATCAGCGATCCCCGCGAGGATCTTATCCACAGCGGCCTGGGGCAACGTGGCGTTCACGCGATTGCTTGTCATGACCATCTCCTTTATGCACAACGAAAAAGACTGAATGCATGAGTGGGGCATGCCACGAACTATAGCCTGTCATGAATGGGTGTCAAGGCCTATGAGGCAGGATTAAAGCGCAAGGCGGCCTTGCCAGTGCTCGTAGGTCTGGCTTGTAGGTCGGGTAAGCAACCCGACAATGACCTTCTTGATTAGCGCTAATCTTCATCGCGGCGCTAATTTGTGGGGCCGGCTTCAGCCGGCCTGGGCGCCTTGGCCGGCTGAAGCCGGCCCCACAACACTGGGCTGAAGGTCAGCACTAATCAGGATGCCCTTTGCCTGCCGTTCAACGGTAGAATCCCGCCGTCAGTCGACGGCATGTCGATTGGGCAAGCTTTTGTCGTTACGCTGCCGTGTCAAAAAGGGAATGCCATGTCTTTCGTTTCACCTGCCCAGCACCGAGGCGTCACGCTCATCGAATTGATGATCGTCGTGGCGGTCATCGCCATCCTGGGGACGGTGGCCTACCCGTCCTATATGTCCTATGTGCAGCGGGGTTACATCGGCGGCGCCACGAGCCAGTTGTCCCAGCTGGCCTACCTGCTGGAACAGTATTTCCAGGACAACAAGACCTACAGTTCTCAGACGGCCAGTTGCGGTAGCGCCACCGGGAGCGTTTATGTGACAGCGGGAAGCTCATATCCGAGTGCTACCAACTTCACGTTCTCCTGTACGAATTCCGTGACTGCGGGGGGCGGCGTTTCTACTGGGAGCGACAAATTCACCATCTCCGCCCAGGGAACTGGCCCCATGAGCCAGTATGGCTTCAGCATTGACAGCTTGGGCAATAGGTACACAACAGCATTCCCTGGTTATCCCACCGCAGGCACGTTGCCCCGGGCCTGCTGGATGCTCAAGGCGGGAGATTGCTGAGCATGGCCCACATCAAAATGCATACCGGGTTCACTCTGGTGGAAATGTTGGTCACCATTGCCATCCTGGTTATCCTGATGACCTTGGCCGTGCCGTCGTTCACGTCGCTGCTGGCGTCCTGGAAGCTTAAGGCAGTGGCGGATAATATTTTTTCGGGTCTCCAGTTGGCACGGGCGGAGGCCATTCGCCAGAACACCACTGCGGTTTTTGCCCTGGAGGCTGCCACTAACAACTGGCTGGTCACCTTGAGCAGCTCTTACGATGCAGCGGTCCCGGTAACAAAGTCACCTTGTGACGTCTCGGTGAGTAATTACTTGCGCAGGAGTTGTGGCGAAGGCGGCGGGGTGACGAACTCGGCTAATTTCACGAGGGTCGAATTTTCATCTCAGGGGCGGGTTAGCGCTTTCAGCCAATCAGCCACGACGGATGCGTCGGGCGCTGTGACGGTCGTGACGGTGGGGGCAAGCAGCCCCAAAGTGGATCTGAGCGCTGCGGGCGTGGTCAATTCCCTGAGTCTTCGAATTGAGACGGGGGGCCAAGTCCGGCAGTGCGATCCTGTTACCCCCCTGCCGGCGAACGCCAGGGCCGGCGATCCGAAGTACTGCGAAAATCTATGACCTTTCGCGAGCTTCCCTTCCGGCAGGAGCGCGGCATGGCGCTCGTCGAGGCCCTCGTGTCGGTGCTCATCTTTGCCGTCGGCGTTCTGGGGGTCATCGGCTTGCAGACCCTGGCGCTGAAGTCCAGCACAGATGGCAAGTATCGGGCGGATGCGGCATACATGGCCAATCAGCTCATCGGCCAGATGTGGGCGGACAGCCGCAGCAACCTGCCTTCCTATGCCCATTATTGCAGCAACACATCGGCTGGCTGCGCGCCTCCTACCCTGCCTCTTTGTAGCACGTCAGGGTCGGCGTCGACGAACCCGGCCGTGGCTGCCTGGCTGACCCAGCTTGCCAACGAGTTTCCTGCTGGGGCCACGGCCAGCAACCTGGTACAGATTTCCGTCGTTCCCGTGACGCCCGTGTATGGCATATCGCTGCAGACTCTGCCGACCTACCAGGTGGCGGTTTCCATCTGCTGGCATGCCCCCCGTGACCCTTCAGGCCAGTATCACAGCTATGTCGTTGCAGCCCAGATCAGTTGATTGCCCTAGAGGGCCCATTGTCGGGTTGAAATCCGACCTACGAAAGCTTACCAGGCAGGCAGGCTTCAGCTTGGTGGAAGCCATGGTGGGCATCACGGTGGGTCTGGTAACGGTACTGGTGATTACCCAGACCCTGTCGGTTTTTCAAGGCAACAGGGGAGGCATCGTGGCCGGCGCCGATGCCCAGGAAAACGGTCTTTTCGCCATGCAGATCATTAGTGGGGATATCCGTGGCACCGGCGCCGGTGCCTATTCCTCCGGCACCGTCTCCAAGACTATGTTCACCTGCACGAATGTCTGCTCCTACGACAGCAGCAATGGCGGCGGTAATCTGTATTGTTCGAATCCCGGAGGCACGGGGCCTGTCGGCACCAGCCCGATCGCAGCCATGTCGGGCCAGCCCCTGAACGGTGCCACTCCCACTTATACGCTGGCCGTTCCTCTTTCGCCCATCATCATTGAAAGCCAACCGGCCGGAATCAGCCCCGTGGTCGCGTATGCGCCCGGTTCCGACGTCATCACCTTGCGCAGTGCCAGTCGTTTTATCGGTTCCGTACCCACCCTGGTGTCAGGGGCCGTGAACCTGGGGGCACCCTTGGCCACGCTGGGTGTCAAGCGAACCTTCGGCTTCTCAGTGAACGATCTGGCCCTCATCACCGATGGCACGAACTGCAGCGTATTCAAGGTGACCGCCCTGGATGCTGCGGGCGCTACCTTGACCCACGGTGCGGAGACTGCCTTCAACCCGGCCGTAGGGGCTTGGAGCGGCATGGCGAACGGGGGCGCTTTCGGCAATACGGCACAGATATATAACCTGGGAACATCCGCCATCGCTGCAGTTTCTGCCAAGGAATATTCGGTATCTGGACCGAATGGCAGCAGCCTGCAACTCCGTGAAGTCAAGTCGGGAAGCGCCGCCTCTGCCTTGCCCCTTGTGCTTGCCGACGGCATCGTCGCCCTGCGGGCTCAGTACGGCGTCGCCAGCAATAATGCTTCTCCAGTTGTTGCTGGCTGGGAAGGAACGGATTCTGCAGACTGGAGCAGCACCTGGGCGCCCGGCGTGCTCAGCGGCGCAAACGAGCAATTGATCCGGGCCGTGCGCATTCTCGTGGTGGCCCGCGCGCCCAATCGGGAAAGTACCGAAGTGACGCCAGCCTGTACCACCTCCGGCTACACCGACGGACCCTGCCCCTCGGGGGGGACGACCCAATCCGATACGACCCTGCCGGCCATCAATCTTGCCAACCTGGCCTGGGCGGCGGGCGGCGAATGGAAGCATTACCGCTACAAGGTGTACACGACGGTGGTGCCCCTGCGCAATGTGTTGTGGAATGGCTCCTGGAGCAATCAGGTGGAATGATGGACACGCTCACCCTCAAATTTGTTGTGGGGCCGGCTTCAGCTGGCCAAGGCACGCCTGGCCGGCTGAAGCCGGCCCCACAGCGGGGTGCCGCGCTGTTCATCGCCCTGATCTCGCTGCTGGCCCTGACCTTTACCGGTCTGGCCCTGGTGCGGGCCATGGATGCTGCCGGCCTCATCGCCGGCAATTTCTCCTTCCGCCAGGCCGCCCTCAGCGTGGCGGACATCGGCCTGGAAGGCGCCCTCAAGGACCTGGAAACCATCTATATCTCGGGCGGGCGGGACAACAGCTACCCGAGCACGTGCAAGGGGGCGAACGGTGTCCTTGACACAAACTGCCGCTACTATGCTTGGTACCCGGACCCGAACGTAAGCGCAACGACGATCCACTGTACCAGTGGCACCAATTGCGACACCAACGGGGTGTCCCAGCGTATTGACTGGACTTCGGCCAACCTTCCCACCACGGACATTAATTTTGTCGCCCTGGGAAGCGGCTACTCCTACCAGTACGTCATTGAGCGGCTGTGCGATGCGACCCACTCCGCGACGGACGTGGGGCCGGCGGACGTGGACTCGGCCTGTTTTAGCATGTCGCTTATCGCCCTCGGCAATTCCCAGGAGAGCAAGTCGGCCCTGTTGGGGTCGGTGGTACTGGCCAACGAAGTTGCTTATCGCGCCACCATCCGCATCAATGGGCCGCGCAACACCTCCACCATGGTGCAGGCGATCCTGATGAAGAACTGAGCATGTCCCCGCCGGGCTGCAGAGAAGGACACAAAGCCATGTTGTGCAAGATTATTGCGTTCTGCCGTGCCCGTTGGCTGGCCCTGGGCGGTTCTGCCTTTTCCGGGCGAATGCTGCTGCTGTGCGTGGCCGCCCTGGTGGCCGCCATGGCCCTGCCGGCTCGAGCCGATTCGACACTGTTAGCCGATTTGCCCTTGCGCACGAAGAACCGGGCCAAGCCGAACATCCTCTTCCTGCTGGACAATGGTCAGCGCTCGCAAACAACCTATTCGCCGGACGGATTCAGCGACGCGCTGGCGAACATGACAAAAGTCGGTACGGCGAAGAAGTCCACGACGTACTTTCTGAAGAAAAACGGCACAAGCAACACTGTGCAGGTACAGAACTGGAACGCCTATGGCGATACGGACTGGCATTACCGTGGTACTGGGGTCTATGCCAATGGCAATAGTTGCGCCACCACGGGCGTATGCACCCTGGGGGGGGGCAGCAATTCCTGTCCGAATATAAAAACGACTCCGCCAGGCCTGTGCACGGACGTATTCAACCGGTTCTATTACGACCCCACGGTGACTTATATCCAGCCTCGGGATGGCAATGGGGCCCTCATGTCTTTGCCCCAAACGCTCTATGCCAGTGCTGCCGCAGCCCAGACGGCGGGCTGCAATTGCACGGATCCGGTGAAGTGTGCCTGGGTGGATGGCTTCAACCCGAGCGTCGGCTGTGTCGATCTGGGCAGGAGTTTCTCAACGGCCCCCTACCCCCGGATCAGTGGGCAACTCATGCCCTGGTCCTCCCGTGGCACCTATCCGGTGGGACCGTATACGCCGATTCTGGGAGGAATCGTGGACACGAGTGGTTTGGTCGTCACCATGCCTTATTCGGTGGGCTTGTTCACGAAATATCCGGCCATTCCGCCCGGGGCCTCGGTAAATTCGAATGGTACCGGCACGGCGCTGATATATGCGCCCGCCGACAGCGGGAATGCTTTCGCCGGGCAATACGCCTACAAATATCCGCTCTCAAATATCACCTACGCGGTGTCCTGTGTTGTGGGAACCAACTGCCCGGACAGTCCGGGCAATCACACCAGTTACTATCCGCCCAGTTGCATGGGCGCATCCTGGTTTGCCGGACCCACCTGCTCCACCGGCGCGAGTGCCAACAGCTGCCCGGTCGGGGGAATCGTGACGGGCACAGTCAAATTGGTCAGCGATTTCTGGTGCCCGCTGGGCCAGGATCTGCCAGGAAACTGGTCGTCCCCCCTGTATTGCGACGTGGCAAGCCAGGCTCTCACGCCCAATTATCCCTGGAATCCTTGCCAGTTCAACACCGGTGGCCTGAAGGTCTATGCCAATCCTGGCCCGGCGGACTTCTTTGACCCGGACGGTTCCCGCCATGTCATTACGGATGCCGCCGATATTCATTTCGGCACCAGTCCCTCCAATGGCAAGACCCAGGCCCAGAACATCACCAATTTTGCGATGTGGCATAGTTTCTATCGCACCCGTCTGCTGGCGCTCAAGACTTCCCTCAGCCTCGCCATGTATACCGCCAACCTGAATGGCAATTTCCGGGTCGGTCTGGCCGCCCTCGCCAATGGCGTAGATGGGACGCAAATTGGTTTTGGCGCCTCGACCACGGCTACCGCCAACTATTTTTCCGCCATCGGCGACTTCACCGACAGTGCGACGCCGCCCCACAAGGCCGAGTGGTACAACCAGCTTGCCAAGATTCAAACGAGCCTGACCCTTCTGCCGGATTACGTCGGGGCGCTGCATAACCTCTACCTCTGGTTTGTCGGCAGCCTGCCGGATCCGAGCCTCCCGGCCTCGGGCTACATGACCCAGGTGCAGGCTAATACCACGGCCAACACCGGTGCGGATTCCCAATACTTGACGGTTGCCAATGCTCAGGGAAACCTGGTGGCGACTAACCGTACCGGCCCCTTGATGTATTCCTGCCAGGCCAACGGCCTCGTGTTGGTCGCCACTACGCCTTACCAAGGGATCACGGGGCAGCCGGCACTCCCCAACCTTAGTGGCACGGCAGGCGCCTGCGCCGACCCCTATGCTGCCTCCTATAGTGCTGGCCCCACGCCTTGCGAGCTCAGTTCGGCGAAGGTCAGCCTTCCTTCCTACGTATCCTCCTTTTATGATCCAAGCGCCTATCCCCTGACTGGGAGCGGCGTGGCCGGCGTGACCATCAGCCCCTCCGATGCGTCCTGGCCGTACCCTTTCAAGGCGCCCAGCAGTAATTTCTACGCCGGGGTGTTCAATGGGGCGAATCCGCAAACGTCCATGGCGGATCTGGCCCTGTATTACTGGTCCCATGACCTGAATCAGGAATTCAACACCCGGACCACGAGCGGCGTGGCTGTTGACGTGCCCAAGCCGGACGGTAGCGGAAAACAGGGGGTGCCCCCTTTTGGTAGCGACCTGGCCTACTGGCCTCATGTCACTACCAATGTCATCAGCCTGGCTCTGGCAGGGCAGTATGATTATTCGAAGACCGCCACCTTGCCCGCGTTCAACCGGGGCATCAATACTTGGCCCCAACCCTCTGTAAGCAATACGGCTTCGACCACAACATTGAACAGTGAGGACGACAGTACATCGCCTTCTACATTTACTTCTGTGACGATATCGGCCTTATCCCAGACTTACACCTCTGTGGACGATCTGGCGCATGCCGCTGTAAATGGCCATGGCAAGTTGTTGTCCACCGGAAACAGCACTACTTTGTCATCAGCCTTCAGCGGCCTGTTTACCGACATCCTCCAGCTTTCCGGTAGCGAGTCGGCAGTGGCTGTGGCGAATACACAGGTATCCCAGACCGGTACCAGCTATGCCTTCCAGTCCTCCTACAATACATCGGGCTGGTGGGGCGAACTGACGGCCAGTCCGATTTCGCCCGTCACCGGCATCATTGCCACCTACAGCCTGAAGCCGGCAAGTGCCTCGCCCACAACGACGTGCACCGCAACCGATGCGGGCAACGCGGGCTGGTCCGCAATGTGCCAGTTACGCAATACCCTGTGCCCCAGTTATCTCCCAAGCAACGGCTGCGCCGTGGTGCCTGGGGCCAACAATGCCACCGGTCGCATCATTGTCAGCGACAAAGGGGACGGCAGCGCTGCTCCCGGCATTCCTTTCACTTATTCCGACCTTAATACGGCAGGCCTTGCCAGCCAGCTTGCCGTGTATGGCGGCGATGCCTCCGCTGTAGTGGATTTCCTGCGCGGCAAGAGTAGCGGTGAGAACTGCGCCTCGGGCGCCTCCTCTGGTTACCGCTGCCGTTTCCGCAATGGCAATACCATCGATTATTGGTATCCCCTGGGGGATGTGGTGGATGCGGAAGCCGTCGTCATCGGTCCGCCCCAGACCAGCTACGCGGATACAGGCTATGCCGTCTGGAAAGCCACCCAGGCGAATCGGACCAGCGTGGTTTTCCAGGGGGCCAACGACGGCATGCTGCACGCCTTCCTGGTGGGGCCGGGTACGGGCGCCGGTGTTGAAAGCTGGGCCTATGTGCCGGGTTTCGTGTTGCCCACGCTGAACCAGTTGGCCCGGCAGTCTTATTCTCACCAGTATTATGTCAATGCCACGCCGACCTTCGGTGATGCCAACTTCGGTGGGGGCGATTCTGACTGGCATACCATTCTGACGGGGGGGCTGGGTAAGGGCGGCAAGGGCTACTATGCCCTGGACGTGACGACGCCCACGGCGGGAGCGAACGAAAGCCTCACTGCCGCCAAGGTGCTGTGGACCTTTCCAAATCCGAGTTCCGATTCCACCAACTGCAGCGGCACCGTTGCCAATGTGGGTTACACCTACGGTCGTCCGGTAATCGGCAAGGTTACCTCGGGGGGCAGCTCGAAGTGGGTGGTCATGGTCGCTTCGGGCTATAGCAATGCCGACACCAAGGGGCACCTGTATGTGCTGGATGCCAAGACAGGTGATTGCTTGAAGGATATTTCCAACAATAGTGCGTCCAGCCTGACGCCGGGCGGCATGGCTTATCTGGCCGCCAGCGTGAGCGACCCCGCCAAGGATCAGACCATTGCCGGCGTCTATGCCGGGGATATCTCAGGCTATGTCTGGAAGTTCGGCCCGGCGAATCCGGCGGCCAGCATGGAACTGAGCACCTGGACGGCGACAAAGCTGGCTACCCTGACGGATGCCAGCGGCAAGCCCCAGCCTGTCACTGCGGAGCTTAACCTGGCGTCGATTGGCGGTGCCACCATGGTTTTTGCGGGTACCGGCCAGTACCTCGGCACGCAGGACGTGCCGGCCAGCGCCAATTTCAAGGGAGATGCCAATTACGTTGGGCAAAGCATGTATGGCCTGATGGATGACGGCGCCTCAAGCTACAATTCGCCGGCCCGGGCGGATATTCTGGCCCGCCAGAATAGTTACAACGCCAGTCACGGAACAGCCTACAGCTATTTCATCAATGGTGACTGCACCGCCAGCAGTGGCAATGCCAGCAACTCCTGCGACTTCAGCAATCAGTTCTGCACCGTGCAATCCGCGCTGACACGCTGTTTCAGCCCTAGCCTGCAGGCCTCCCTGCTCTCATCCGCTAATGCCCATGCCTGGGTGTTCGATCTGCCAGCGGGGGAGCGCATCATTACCTCGCCGGTGGTCGCCCTTGGCGCCCTGCTATTCACCAGCAACCAGCCGGTTGCGGACCCTTGCCAGCCCGGCGGCAAGAGCTATTTTTACCTACTGAACTACCAGACCGGAGGCGCATTTGCGGGATCGGCTTTCGTCAATCAGCTCATTCTCGATGCTGTGACAGGTGACAATGTCATGGCCAGCCGACCCACCCTGGTGCAATTGGCGGATGGTCGGGTCGTGGGGCTGGTGTCCACTTCCGTGGGGGCGACCCTGCAGTTGCAGAACATCTTGAGCCAGCCGGCCCGCCGGGTGTCCTGGCGGGAAGTGCCGAACTGAGGCGGATGGGGCCGTGGCGGCTTCAGTTTGTCTTCTGGCTTACGTTAGCGGGAAAGTCAGCCAGAGACTGCGATGAATTCCTGGCCTTGGCCCGACCGTGGCGGCGGTGAAGTACGATGCGCATCATGGACTGCAACGGTCCGGGGTTTGCTTGATGCAGCTTTGCTGCGCTCACCGGCTTTGCCCATTTCTGAAAAGTTAGCGGGCTTCGTAAGCTCTTCCGGAATAGTTCCTCTGCTGTATGCTCTGGGCTAATTTTTCGAAATGGTGAAGGCGGAATGCGGGTTCAGGCACTGGAGTTAACGGACGAAGAGCGACGGCGACTGAAGGAAATCGTGTTGAAGGGGAGCGACTGGCGGGAAAGGTCGCGGGCGC
>JAYTVW010000042.1:0-20989 GCA_043743785.1 Rhodocyclales bacterium
CCGCATTACCGGACCGACCATGTTGTTGTGATAGGCCTGCGCAGAACTCGTAATACTCATCGCTTGCTCCTTGTTTTCTGTTTGACCGGCGCGCCAATCTGCTGCGCCGGTAAGGTCTGATTCCGTTCAGGAATGGGCAAACAGAGGCTCCACGCCCTCCGTCTCCACATAGACATCGTCCCCGTCGAGCTTGACCGGGTATTCGGCCAGGGCGCAATCGGAAGGATTGATGCCCAGGCCCGTTGCGGCGTCGAACTGCCACAGGTGGGCGCGGCAGATCACCTTCTTGCCGTCGAACTTGCCTTCCACCAGGGGGATATCCTGGTGGGGACAAATGCCCTGAAACGCCTTGATCTCGCCGCCTTCGGCGCTGACCAGCAGGATTTCGTGGCCATTGACGCTGAAGGCTTCCATCTCGCCTTCCCAGAGATCATCGACCGTGCATACCTTGGTAAAACTCATGCCTATCTCCTGAATTAGTCCGGCAATCAGCACGCCCTCAGGCCTGCGGCGCTTCCCAGATGATTTCGATGGTTTCCGTGGGCTTCAAGCCGGATTCGGAAACTTTCATGGCGCGGGGCAGGAATTCCGCGCCGTCCTGGCGACGCACCCGCAGGATGTGGCCGGGACGGGCACGCACGCGGCGGCCCACGGAATGCACGGCGGCGGCAGCAGCCACCTCGTCCATGGTGTTCTCGCTGTCGATGGCGAGCAGTTGCAGGACGAAGTCGCCTTCGAAATTGGAAGTCAATGGATACAAAGCCATATCGATAATCTCCTTAAACCTTAATGAAACGCCGAGACGCCGAGACGCCGAGGAAAGACAAGGGTTCGGCAGTCAATCCCTGCTCACTACCTAGGGGAGTGAGCAGGGCGATGTGTTTCTCTGATTTCTCGGCGCCTCTGCGCCTCGGCGTTTAGTCAAATACGTCTTTCAGCTCAGCTGGCCTTTTTCTCGGCCCGCAGGGCGCGGTAAACCTCGGCCCAGGCGTAGTTGTGGGCGTCGTCGCCGCACTCGCCGGGCGCCAGGTTCATGTACTTCAGGGCGCCTTCCAGGTTCATGGGCTGGATCATGCCCGCCAGGAAACGGTCCACGATGGAGAGGTGGCCGGCATAGCGCTCCGGTTCCTGCTCGAACACCCAGCGATCCACTTCCGAGCCGAAGTGATACAGGCGGCCGTTGTATTCCAGGGGGTAGTCCTTGACGTTCCAGCCCTTGCCCGGGGTGCCGAGGATAGGCAACTGGCACATGTTGCAGACGTAGGGCAGGGTTTCCGGGTAGGTCTGGGCCATGTTGCCGTCCACCACGTTGTCGATGATGACGTCCCAGCACTGGCCCCAGGTGTCGTTCCAGCCCGGGTACTTCTGCTCCAGCCAGTCCCGTTCCGCCGGGGTCACGCCGGCAGCCGGGTTCCACCACACGGTGGGGCGCCAGAAATAGGAGCCCATGTGCATGCCGTGGTGGGTCTCGGAGAGATCCTTGAGGAAGATGTCCCAGTACCAGGGCAGGTCCAGGCCCATGTCGGTGAGGGAGCGCTCGAACTGGGCGACGATCCACTCCTCCATGAACTCCTTGAAGGATTGCTTGCGGTGCTCCAGGGGCGTGTAGTAATCCATGATCGGGCCGGTGAGCACGGAGAACAGCTTCCAGGCGCCCCACACGGCGATGTCCACCCGCTTCTGGGCTTCCGCCTTCTGGCCGTTGGCGATGAGGATCTTCAGGGCCGGGCCACCGATCTGGGCGTGGCGGGATTCATCGGTCTGGATACTGGAGATCAGGTTGGCGAAGGTATGGTCGCCGGCTTCCGCCGCGTCCGCCGCCAGGCCCAGGAACTGCATGTTGGTGAAGCCGGTCTCGAAGCTGAAGGTCAGCATGATGGAAACGCTGATGGCGTCCCGGGTCATCATGATGTCGTCGAAGAAATGGCGCGCCGCGATCATGCCCCACTCGTTGGTGTCGTAGGCCTTGAAGGCCCAGTCCATCTGGCGGTCCTTGGAGACGTGCTCATGGGGGAAATACAGTTGCATCTGGCCGTGGCGGATTTCATCCAGGCAGCCCAGGGTGGACATGTTGCGCATGCCCGGGGCCTTGGAGAAACGCATCATGCGGGCTTCCGCGCTGGCGGCGGCGTACTCGCCCCGGGCGATAGCGCCGTAGTGGGCCTTCATGACGGACTTCCAGCCCGGATCCGCATTCTCGAAAATCCGGCTGCGTTCCAGGGCGGCCTTGACCGAATAGGCGCCCGCATCCTTGTCGCGCTGCACCTTCACGTATTCCGGATAGGTCTGCTTGTAAGGCTCGTCGTATTTTTCCCAGGCATCCTGAGGCAGGCCGAAGGCCCCCGCCAAGAGCGGCGGAAACAGCTCGTCTTCCGTTACGTATTTCGGCGTCCAGTTCGTGGTCCTGGCCAGGTCATACCAGTCCATCCGGTTCAGTAAAGCCATCTATGTCTCCTTGGTTATGCGACGCGGGAGCCCCCGCAGCCTCCTTGGGCGAGGCGATCTGTGTCGCCCGAATCACACGGCGGATCGAAGTTTGTCGATGCGCCGCATTTGTCGAAAGTTACAGAGAATCTCGAGAGTGCGGTATTAGACGAAGGTTTAGATGGACAGCCGGGGATGGGCGGGGAGGTTCGTCAGGGCGTGGCTAGCCGGAGGATAGAGGCGTGGCGTCAGAGCCTGCGAAATATTCAAAACCCGCCGAAATAGCCCGGTGGCCCAAAGAAAACAGCCCGAGGCTCAAAGGGTCAGATTTAGTCCCAAAAAGGCGTTATTGAACCGCAGAGGCGCAGAGGCGCAGAGGCGCGGAGAATTCAAGGGCTTGAGAGAGTGCTGACTTCAAAGCCGACATAAATCCAGAGCGGGGATCTGGCTTGGCTTTCCTCTGCGCTTCTGCGGTTCAGTGCGTTTTCAAATATTTCACAAGCGCTCAGTTGGCGGATGACGGGCGGCGCATTGCGCTGCGCTTAATGCGCCCTACGGGGCGGAAACCCGCCCTGCCAGTCGTCGGCTAAACCACACCGTCACCCCTGCCGCGATGAGGGCGGCGAGGGCGAAGGCTGGCCGGTGGCCCCAGCTTTCCGCCATGCGCGAGGCGGCTGCCACCCCGGTGAACTGTCCGAGGAAGAAGGCGGAGGCGAAGAGGGAGACGGCGGTGCCGCGCTGGGCGGGGGCCATCTGGGTGGCGTGGGTTTGCAGGGTGTTGTGGAACATGTAGAAGCCGGCCCCCAGCAGGAAGGCGGCCGGCAGCGCCCAGCCCCAATGAGGCGCTGCGGCGAGTAGCAGGCCCGCCACGACCATGGATGTTCCTCCCCCCAGGATCAGTCCCCTCTCCCCCAGGTGGGCTACGGCCCGCCGGGCCAGGAAGGCGTAGCCCAGGCCCCCCAGGCCAAAGGTGGCCGGGATGGCGCCGGCAGCGGCCAGGGACAGGCCGAAGTGCAGGTGCAGGTGGCTGGGCACGAAGGCCAGCACCGAGAAGACCGCCACGCTTTCGACGAACACCGTGACCAGGATGACCCGCACCCAGGGCAGGGCCAGCACCGAGCGCAGTTGCTTGCCGAAGGCCGGGCGCTTTCCTGCCGCCGGGGCCTCCGGGTTGGCGCGGGATTCCCGCAGCAGGGCCAGTCCCACCAGCAGATAAATCCCTGCCAGGAAGCCGAAGCACCAGCGCCAGCCCAGGGTGTCCGCCAGCAGGCCCCCCAGGGCCTGGCCGGCGATCAAGCCGAGAATTTGCCCGGACAGGAAGCGGGCCAGGGTGGTCTGCCGTTCCGTGTAGTCGATGTGGTCGCCGATCCAGGCCATGGACAGGGGAATGAGGGCGGCGGCGGTGGCGCCGTTGAGGATGCGTCCGGCCACCAGCCAGGGCAGGCTGGGGGCGGCGAGGGCCACCAGGTTGCCGACGACGCCTGCCAGGGCCGCCAGGGCGATGACCTTGTACTTGCCCAGATGGTCCCCCATCGGGCCGTAGAAGGCCTGCATCAGGCCGTAGGTCAGGGCGAAGGCGGAAATACTCAGGGCCGCCAGGCTCGCGCTGACGTCGAAGGCCCGGGCGAACTCCGGCAGCAAGGGGTCGCAGATACGCATGCTGCTGCCGGCGGCAAAAGCGGCGAAAGACAGCAACAGGATGGCGCGGCGGTGAGGAGAGGTGCTCATGGTTGGGGGTATTCCGTGAAATGTTTCCTCCCCGAGCAACATCAGCGTTCCCGGCTCTGGATAAACTCGAGAAAAATATATAATCTCGGTTTTCGCAAGAATAATTATACGGTCGATACCGGGAGGAGAACCATGAATATTTACGTCCGCGGGGCTGTCCGCAGCCTGATCCTGCTGGGGGCCTTGCTGGTCGCCGCTTTCTGCCAGCCCGTCTGGTGGCCCGTCTGGGGGCTGGGCCTGGCGGTACTGCTGGTCTGGGAAGTGGTGGATGCCTGGTCCCATGTGCGCAAGGATGCGGCCACGGCGGCGACGACGGCGGGTGGGGCAGTCGAGCAGACAGCCATGCAGCAGCGTCTGGGCAGCCTGGGCCGGGAAGGTCGGGAGCTGACCCAGGCCAACGCGACCCTCACGTCCCGCTTTACAGAAGTGGTCGGGGGCGTGGAGCGCCAGTCCGCAGCCATCGGCCAGGCGGCGGACTCGGTGCGTAGCTTTTCCGCCAGCATCGAGCAGGTGGCGGACAGCGCCCGCATCTGCCTGGAGAGCGCCTCCCGCTCCCATGAGCTGGCCAGGCTGGGGGAGGACAAGGTGGCGGAAGCGGCGCGCCAGATCGGTGGTGTGGCCCAGGCGGTGCGAGGCCTGGGGGTGCAACTGGACAACGTGGTGAAGCGCTCGGATGAGATCGGCGCCATCGTGCGCATCATTCAGGGCATCGCGGAGCAGACCAATCTGCTGGCCCTGAACGCCGCCATCGAAGCTGCCCGGGCCGGGGAGCACGGCCGGGGTTTCGCCGTGGTGTCCGACGAGGTGCGTAAGCTGGCGGAACGGACCAACGCCGCCACGCTGGAAATCGCCGGCATGATCCAGCGCATCAACGAGGAAACCCAGCGCCTGCATACGGAAATCAGCCGCACGGACGGGCGGGTGGCAGCGGTGGTGAGCCACGCGGACGAGGCGGCCAGCTCCCTCACCGGCATCACCCGGGACTCGGCGGTGACGATGGAGCAGACCCGGGCCATCGCGGCCCTGTCCGCCGAGCAGGAGCAGGTGGCGGCCACCATTGCCAGCCATATCGGCGAGATATCGGATATGGCCAACGTCACCCGTGGCACGGTGGAGGAGTGCAATGGCCTGGTGCGCAGCGTGCAGATGCGCATCAGCGCCATCCATCACGCGGTGGCGGACCTGGGGGGGCAGGGGGATCCCCTGCTGGCCCTGCAGGATGTGCTGGAGGAGATGCGTGCCAACAACATTCTGGTGATGAATTCCCGCAGCCGGGCCGACGTGCTGGCGCCCCTGGCCCGGGTCAAGGAGCTGGATACGGAACTGCTGCGTTGCATGGAGGCCCTGCGCCGTGACGCGGGCGGGCGCCCGGTGGCTGCCGTCGGGGCGCTCCTGTCCCGGCTGGCTGAATACCGGACCGTGCGGGACGCCTGTCTGGCGCCGGCAGAGCGGGGCGACCTGGAGTCCCCCAAGACCAGCATCCCGCGAGACCTGCGGCCCCGTTTCGAGGCGCTGAAAACGGCCATCGCAGGTCTGCTGGAGAGCGCCCCCGGAGCGGCCCGATGAACCGGGCCTGCTACGGCGGCCCCGGCTGCACCACCTGCCTGGAGGAGGGGGCCGAGTCCGCTTCCCTGAGCTTCGCTGATCGGGAGCCGGCGTTCGCCGTATTCGCCCGCTTGGTGGAAACAGGCCACCTGCCGGCCCTGTGCGAGTCCCATGACGGGAGTTGCCGGGTGTGCTGGAGCGGTCACGATCAAATGAAGGAGTCGGAATGAGCAAGGCAAACGAAAACGGATCCGGACCCGCTGCGGCGGTTGCAGCGGCAGCCCCGGGCGACACGGTGGCGCGCATCGCCCGGCGCAGGGCCAAGCCCGGTTGCGCCGAGGCCTACGAGGCCTTGGTACGGGCCATGATTGAGGATGCCCGGAAATTTCCGGGTTTCGTGGCCGGCAGCCTGTTCCCCCCGGCGGAAGCGGGTGGGGAATACCAGGTGGTGTTCCGTTTTTCCACGGAAGAGGACATCCTCCGCTGGGACAATTCTGCGGTGCGGGCCGGCTGGCACGCGAAACTGCGGGTAGTGGCGGAAGGCGATCCGGGTTATCAGATGCTGACGGGGCTGGAGGCCTGGTTCGCCCCGGCCGTGATCCCCGTGGCCGCCCGGCCGCCCCGCTGGCGCATGACCCTGGTGAGCTGGATGGGCATCTTTCCCACCGTGTCCCTGTTGCTCTTCTTCGTGGCCCCCTGGCTTGGCCCCTTGCCCTTTTTGCTGCGCACGGCTCTCCTCACGGCCCTGGTGGCGATCCTCATGTCCTACGTGGTGATGCCCCGCCTGTCCGCCCGCATGGCCTGGTTCCTGACCGTGAAATAAGCGGCCGTCGGCGGCTTCAGCTTCCCGCAGCGTCCGCGCCTTCGCCACCCGTCCTGGTCGGGATTCATCCCGACAACCCTGCCCGGGGATTTGCGCGGGGCATCTGTCGGAACACGTTTCGACCCACACAACCAGAATGGATCAGCGTTATCATCGCGCCTGTGCTGCAAAGCCCCGGGAGGCAAGCCATGGTTCCGCAAGTAATTGAAAAGACGGACGTCCGTTTCACCTGGCAGGACTATCAGACCTGGCCCGATGATGGGCGTTGGGAACTGATCAATGGTGTGGCCTGGGCCATGTCGCCGGCACCGACCATCAGGCACCAAACCGTAGCGGCGCGCTTCTACTCCCGCCTGGAACGCGCCTTGGAGGGAAGGCCCTGTCAGCCTTTCATTGCCCCCACTGATGTGCGGCTTTCCGACTTCGACGTGGTGCAACCCGATGTGCTGGTGGTTTGCGACAAGGCGAAGATCACCCCGAGCCACATCGAAGGCGCCCCGGACGTGGTGGTGGAAGTCCTTTCCCCCACCACCGCAGCCCTGGATCAGCGCGAAAAGAAAGCCCTTTACGAGCGCGCCGGAGTACGGGAATACGTGCTGGTGCATCCCACCGATCTGGTGGCGAGCCGCTTCCTGCTGCTCCCGGACACCGGCCGCTTCGATGCCGGCACTCTCTTCAGTGCCACCGAAACCCTGATCTTCATCACCCTCGACAACCTGGAAATTCCCCTGTGGGAAGTGTTCGAGGTAGACGGGCCGGGGGCGGTGGCGGTCAAGACCGGGCCGGGAAGGCCGGTGCCGTGAAGCGTGAAATGTGAAACGTGAGCCGGCCTGGAGGTGAGGCGCTGCACGTAGGTCGGGCTTCAGCCCGACAACGCATCCCAGTTGACCCCGTTTCCGGTCGTTCTGGCTAACCAAAATTCTGCAATCAGAATCGACAGATATAGCTTATGGGATCCAAGGAACAGTGCCGCTCAATATCGCCTTGAAGAGAAAATAGTTTTGGGGCCTTTCTGAAGTCAAAGAGGCGATATAGATGAAATTGGGTCGATGCCTCACGTGCGAAATCAACTTCATTTCGAGAGGCGAAAAAAGGAGTTTCTTTTGCAAAAGCAGTTGTCTTGACTTCGATAAATCGTTCTTTTCCTGTTAATTCGAACGAGAGAATATCGAAGCCCAGTCCGTCTCCTTGAGTATACGATACATGCTCTATTTTTTCCGCGAGCTGCTTTTTTCCAGCGGAACGGAGACGGAATTCTTCATACTCCAATGTTAGTAATTCCCCCGCTTTTCCAAGTGCTGCATTTCGTGCTTCTCGCGCTGTATAGTCCCGCTTTGATGCCATTCTGTTGGGAATCGCGTAGTTGCTCTTGGGTTCGGCTGCTTTATCGGCTGTTTTTGGGGCCTCAACAATAAAGCGTTGAAAATTTACTGAGCTGGGTGCAAAGGCTGGTTTTTCAACGGCAGATTGCGATACGTCATCAAACTCTGGATGGTCGTTTATCCAGTTTTCCACAAATGTACAAAGTGCTTGCTGGTAATTTCCTCTCGGCTTATACCCAGGTATCCATATGCAATCCGGATCGCGAAGTACTGCGCTGATGTTTTGATGTTTTAACTCAACAGCTGCATTACTCCGATCGGACAGGAGTTCAAGTAATGCGCGCCTATGGGAAGTCTTGTTGTAGTGTTGTCCCGATAGTTCAAGCGTCAGCATTCTCATGTAATCGGCTACCGTCGCTGTGATCTCTATGTCACTCCAATTGTTGCCCTTGGTCACAACGACTCCTGATAATTGATACCCGCAAAATTGGCCCCGTGAGATTCGGCGGCCCGGGCGTCGAATTCGACGGACGCCACCAGTTCAAAACCTGCGGTTGCAAATCCGAGGGAAATGCCGCCACAACCGGCAAACAGGTCCATCAGTCGCGGTGGGTTGCCTGAATTGAGCCGGGCAATCTTGCGCTGGATGGATATCGATTTTGGCATTCTGAAGTTTTTGTTCTGGCTATCGCCGTATAGAGCATCCACTCCGCTGCAACGCTTGGTCCGGGCGGGAAGCGCCTTTGAATCCGGCCGTGAACTGACTGGCTGTGATATGCCTGGGGGCGGGTCGGCTTGCGGCGGGTGTTGCATTTTTGGTGAGCGCGCGAGCATATCAGAAGCGGCTTGGCCCGCCCATCCCGTCCACTGTTCATGGAAGTCAGCGCCATGCCCGTTTCCCTCACCCCCAACCCATCTCCCGGAGGGAGAGGGGAGCGCAGTGAGTCGCTGACGCGACTTCCACGCTAAGGCTGGTGCAGGGCCGCAAGGGAGGGTGGCGCGGGAGATGCCGCCGAGGGCATGCAGGAGGTCTGCGGTGGCAAGGCTTCGGCGGGTGCCGAGCAGTTGTCGGAGCTTGTAGAGCCGTTCCCGCTTGTTCATCCCTGCCTCCGGTGATGCTGATGGAGGCTGTTAGCCCACGCGGCGCAGCATAGCCCAGGCGGCAAGCGAAAGGAATATGGACAAAGTCATAGAAACGCCGGTGCGCGGGGGGCTGGGAAGCCTCCCCGCGGCGTTTTAGGCGCGGTGCGTTTCAGTGGGGCATGGCATCCGCCCCTTCGCTGCCGCCTTTCTTTAGCCGGTAGCTGAGCTGGGGCCGGGTGAGGCCGAGTTGGCGGGCGGCGGCGGCGAGGTTGCCGCCGGCGCGTTTCACGGCTTCCTGCAGCAGCATGTCTTCGATCTGGTCCAGGCTCATGCCGGACTGGAAGAGGGTGTCGCACATGCCGGAAATGCCGGGGGCTTGTACTTCCTCCAGCTTGCCGGTGGGGCCGATGGGATTGCCATGTTCGGCCACGCCCTGCACAGCCATGAACAGGTGCTCCGCTTCGATCCAGCCCTCGGCCGGCGCCAGGATGATGCCGCGCTCGATGAGGTTCTCCAGTTCCCGGATATTGCCGGGCCAGGCATAGGATTTGAGCGCCTGCATGGCCTTGTCCGTCACCCCCGCCACCCGTTTTTCGTGCAGGGCGCTGAACTTGGCCAGCATGGCATCCACCAGTGTCGGCACGTCGCAATTACGTTCCCTGAGGGGCGGAATCTCGATGGGGTAGACGTTGAGCCGGTAGTACAGGTCGTTGCGAAAACGTCCCTCCTTGGCGGCCTGGGCCAGGTTTACGTTGGTGGCGGCCACCAGGCGCACGTTCACCTTGCGCGTGCGCTCATCCCCCAGGCGCTCGATTTCCCCTTCCTGCAGCACCCGCAAGAGCTTGGCTTGGGCGGCGGCCGGCAATTCGCCGATCTCGTCCAGGAACAGGGTGCCGCCGTCGGCCCGCTCGAACTTGCCCATGCGGGAGGCGTGGGCGCCGGTGAAGGCGCCTTTTTCCACGCCAAACAATTCCGATTCGATCAGGTCGTGGGGCATGGCGGCGCAATTCACCGCCACGAAGGGCTTGTCCTTGCGCTGGCTGAGCTGGTGCAGGCAACGGGCGAAGCGTTCCTTGCCCACGCCGGTTTCCCCCAGCAGCAGCACGCTGACCTGGGTGCCGGCGGCCCGCTGCATGAGGTCGTAGGCCCGCTTGAAGCCCGGCGAGGCCCCCACCAGGCTGGGCGGCGCGGTGGCGTCCACCAGGGTGGAGCGTAGTTCGTCCACCTGATGGCGCAGGTCCAGCATGCGGTTCACCATGGAATCCGCCTTGTAATAGGGCAGGTGCTCGTCCGCGTCTTCCCATTGTTCCACCGGCTTGCCGACGATGCGGCAATTGTTGGTACCGCAGGCGGCGCATTCCGTTTCCTTGAACAGGATGAAGCGCCCGGCGAAGCCTGAGCTGTAGCCGCTGGCGTAGCCGATCTGCATCCAGCACACCGGGTGGTCGGCCGGGCCGAATTCCTGCAGATGGGTTTCCGCTTCCCAGGAGCGCTCCCACAGGAATTCGCCATAGAAGTCCCCGCCCAGCAGGTCCATGCGCAGGGCCACCGGGATGACCCGCACGCTGCCTTCCAGCATGTGCAGCTGGGGTCCGGCGCAGAAGGCGTCCACCAGGCTTTGGCTGGGGCGCACCTTGCGCACCAGCTCCGCATCCCGGAGGCCCGCCACGTAGCCAATGCGGGTGAGGATGCGGCGGGCTTGCTCCGGCCCGATGTTGTTGATGAGCTCCTTGCGCAAGCTGCCCATGCCCGCCACGTGCATCAGCAGCATGCGGTTTTCCGCTAGCCAGATGAGGCCGTCATCGGCGGAAAAGCGCACGAGCTTACGCAGGTCGTGAGCCTCCGGGTACTTGATGTGTCCCATGTTTTCTCTCCTCCTCGGTGTTCCCTTGGGTCCGCGCCGCCGCCGGTCTGTGCCGGTCTGGGGCGCGGGGGGAAACCATTGAATCCGGATCATACCGCCGACGGCGGTGCGCTCGCTGAGGCTCACCTGCTCTACGGCAGGATTGCCCTGTTCATTTCATCACTTATTTTGCAGTGCAGTAGAGTATTTGATCACTTCTTTAATTCTCGATATTTTGCGTATTCTCGCATATAAAACAACTTTCTCAATTAAATCAGGAAGGTCCGGAGGCTGGCACGGACCTTGATATAGGTCCATTCGCAACCGGCAAAGAGGCCGGTGGAGGGAACCCCATGCGTGAGCAAAACATCGACGTTTCGAAGAAGTTTGTGCGGCTGACCGGGAAGCGCCCGGACGGTCTCGTCGAGTTCGATTTCGCCATCGGCGAGCCGGAACTCTTCGTGGAGTTGCTGATGCCGGAGGCGGCCTACACGGAATTCTGCACCACCAATGAGGTGATCCTGCTGCAAGGGCCCAGGCCCGCTGCCGACAACCCGGAGGACTGGGACTGGCGCATGAAGCAGGCGACCACTCAGCGTTTCAAGTAGTTAACACCCGGGTTTCCGGGGTCAAAAAATACAAGGAGGAGACACCCATGCAAATCGACCTGCGTACGGTCAGCATCAAGCCCCTGCGCCAGACCTTCGACAATGTGGCGAAATACGTCGGGCCGGACAAGGCCGCGTCCCGCTACCTGGAAGGCACCATCGGCATCCAGCCCGAAGACAATTTCCACTACCGGCCCCTGTGGGATCCGGAACACGAGATCTTCGACGCGAGCCGCACCGCCATCACCATGAAGGACTGGAACGCCTACCGGGATCCGCGCCAGTTCTACTACGGCACCTACACCCTGGCCCGCGCCAAGATGCAGGAAACGGCCGAGTCCGACTTCGATTTCGTCGAGGAACGGGGTCTGGCTGCCAACTACCCGACGGAGCAGCGCAAGCTGGCCCTGGAGGTGCTGATTCCGCTGCGCCACGTGGAGTGGGGCGGCAACATGAACAACACCTTCATTACCTCCTATGGCTACCTGAGCGCCATCACCCAGCCCTGTCTGTATGCCGCCATGGATCACCTGGGCATGGCCCAGTACCTGACCCGTGTGGGCCTGCTGCTGGACGGCCCGGCCTGCCTGGATGTCGCCAAGGCGGACTGGATGGAAGGCGCCGCCTGGCAGGAACTGCGTCGCTATGTGGAAGACACTTTCGTGGTGAAGGACTGGTTCGAGCTTTTCGTGGCCCAGAACTTGGCCCTGGATGGCCTCCTCTACCCCCTGATTTACCAGCACTTCGACAACGCCCTGGCGGCCAAGGCCGGTCCCACCGTGTCCATGCTGCTGCGCTTCCAGGCCGAATGGTTCACCGAGGTGAGCAAGTGGGTGGATGCCTGCATCAAGATCGCCGTGGCTGAAAATCCCGCGAACAAGGCCCTGCTGTCCGGCTGGTTCACCGCCTGGCGCGACCGTGCCCAGGTGGCCCTGGCCCCTGTCGCCGCCAAGGCCCTTGGCGAAAACGCCGAGAGCGTCATGTCCGAAATCGTCGAGCAACTCAACCGCCGCGCCGCCAAGCTCGGTCTGTCCCTGTAAGGAGCACCCATGTCGAATGTATTCATTGCCTTTCAGAGGACCGAGGAAAGCCGCTGCATCGTCGAGGCGGTCCTGGAAGACAACCCGCATGCCATCGCCAACGAGCAGCCGGCCATGGTGAAGATCGACGCTGAAGGCAGCCTGACCATCAAGCGGGCGACCATTGAAGAAAAGCTCGGCCGCTCCTTCGACCTGCAGGAAATGCAGATTTACCTCATCACCTTGACGGGGCATATCGACGAGACCGACGACGAATTCACCCTGAGCTGGGACTGAGCCGACCAGCGGGCGCATGCCCGCCCTCACCCCCGGCCCCTCTCCCGGAGGGCGAGGGGAGACAAGAGAGCCGCCCAGGCGGCTGTAATGAAAAACAGGAGCGAGACAAATGGACGTCAAGGTAAATAAGAAGCTGGGCCTGAAGGAACGTTATCAGGTCATGACCCGGGGCCTGGGCTGGGATACCACCTATCAGCCCATGGACAAGGTATTCCCCTTCGCTGAATTCGAAGGCATCAAGATCCACGACTGGGACAAGTGGGAAGACCCCTTCCGCATGACCATGGACGCCTACTGGAAGTACCAGGCGGAAAAGGAAAGAAAGCTCTACGCCATCATCGATGCCTTCGCCCAGAACAATGGCCACCTGGGTATCACGGATGCGCGCTATCTGAGTTGCCTGAAGCTGTTCCTGAACGGCATCAGTCCCCTGGAGTACATGGCGCACCGCGGCTTCGCCATGGCCGGCCGCCAGTTCCCTGGCGTCGGCCCCCGCGTGGCTTGCCAGATGCAGTCCCTGGACGAGGTCCGCCACCAGCAGACCCAGTTCCACTCCATGAGTAACTACAACAAGTTCTACAACGGCTTCCACGACCCGCGCCACATGCTGGACCGGGTGTGGTTCCTGTCCGTGCCGAAATCCTTCTTCGACGATGCCATTTCCGCCGGCCCCTTCGAATGGATGATCGCCATTGGCTTCTCCTTCGAGTACGTGCTCACCAACTTGTTGTTCGTGCCCTTCATTTCCGGCGCGGCCTACAACGGCGACATGGCGGCCACCACCTTCGGCTTCTCCGCCCAGTCGGACGAAGCGCGCCACATGACCCTGGGCCTGGAGTGCATCAAGTTCATGCTGGAGCAGGATCCGGACAACCTGCCCATCGTGCAGCGCTGGATCGACAAGTGGACCTGGCGCGGCACCCGCGTGCTGGGCCTCGTGGGTATGATGATGGATTATCTGCTGCCGAAGCGCGTGATGAGCTGGCAGGAAGCCTGGGAAATCTATTTCGAGCAGAACGGCGGCGCCCTCTTCGGCGATCTGGCCCGCTACGGCATCACCGTGCCCAAGTGCGTGGGCCAGGCCACCATCGAGAAGGAACACATCTCCCACCAGGTTTGGGCGACGTTCTATCAGCACAGCCACGCCTCCATGTTCCACACCACCCTGCCCACCGCCGAGGAAATGGACTGGCTGTCCGCCAAGTACCCGAACACCTTCGACAAGTACTACCGGCCGCGCATCGAGCACTGGGCCAAGGAAGAGGCGGAAGGCCGGCGTTTCTTCAATAACACCCTGCCCATGCTGTGCCAGACCTGCCAGATCCCCATGGTGTTCACCGAACCCACAGACCCGACCCAGATCTGCTACCGGGAGTCGGACTATGAGGGCGAGAAGTATCACTTCTGCTCCGATGGCTGCAAGGAGATCTTCGATTTTGAGCCGGAAAAGTACGTCCAGGCCTGGCTGCCGGTGCACCAGATCTATCAGGGCAACTGTTTCCCGGAGGGTACGGACCCCACGGTGGAAGGCTTCAATCCCATCGAAGCGGTGCTGAAGTACTACCACTTCACGCCGGAGGACACCGGTGACTACAAGGGCTCCGAGGACCAGAAGAACTTCAACGCCTGGCGCGACATGGCCACGAAAAACGGTTGAACAGCGTGAGGAGTGAGGGGGTGAAAAGCGTGAGGGGTGAGGGGTGAGGGGTGAGGAGTAAAAGCGCCGCCTCCGATTTGCCAATTTCACTTTTTTCTCTCTCGTCTCCTTTCGTCAAGGTGGGGAATAACTCGTTTCATTCAAAGATTGCTTGCATATCGGCAAAGGAGTGCCGGCGGTGCTTGGAGACCCGAGGGTTTTACCCCTCACTCCTCACCCCTCACCCCTCACGCCGTTAAGGAGATTTTCATGGCAGTGACTGCACTCAAGGATTACAAATTCGCGCCCAAGGACACGCAGGACAAGTTCCATGGCGCCCAATTGCTTTACGTGGGCTGGGATCAGCACCTGATGTTCTGCGCACCCTTCGCCTTTCCGCTGCCGCCGGACATGCCTTTCCAGGCTCTGCTGGATGGCGTTCTGCCCGGTGCCTATAGCCAGCATCCGGATTTTGCCCAGGTGGACTGGGGCAAGGTGGAGTGGCTCAAGTCCAGCCAGCCCTGGCAGCCGGATTTCGGCAAGACCTTGGCGGAGAACGGCCTGAAGCACAAGGACGTCATCCGCTTCCGTACTCCGGGTCTGAACGGCATCCAGGGTTCGGCGTCCTGATATTCGTGGGGCGGGTTTTAACCCGCCATGGCCGGCCCAAGCCGGCCCCACGACCCGTAGATCGGGCTTTCGCCCGATAAATTGAAGGAATGTCGGGTTAAAACCCGACCTACAAAAATGAGCTACCAACTCACCATCGAGCCCCTCGGCCAGACCATCGAGGTCGAAGAGGGCCAGACCATGCTGGATGCGGCCCTGCGGGCCGGCCTCTGGCTGCCCCATGCCTGCTGCCACGGCCTCTGCGCCACCTGCAAGGTGGACGTGCTGGATGGGGAAGTGGACCACGGCGAGGCCTCCAATTTCGCCCTCATGGATTACGAACGGGACGAGGGCAAGTGCCTGGCCTGCACCGCCACCCTGCTGGCGGACACCACCATCGAGGCGGATGTGGACCATGACCCGGACGCCCGCTCCATCCCCGTGCGGGATTTCGCCGGTACGGTCAGCCGCATCGAGCAGCTCACCCCCACCATCAAGGCCCTGTTCATCAAGCTGGATACGCCCCTGGACTTCCAGGCCGGCCAGTACGTGAATCTGGCGATTCCCCTGGAAACCGGCATGACCCGGGCCTTTTCCCTGGCCAGCTCCCCCGCCAGCCCGGATGAGATCGAGCTCAACATCCGCATCGTGCCCGGCGGCCGCGGTACCACCTGGATTCACGAGTCTCTCAAGGCAGGCGACGCGGTCACCGTGTCCGGCCCCTACGGGCGCTTCTTCGTCAAGAAGTCGGCCAATACGCCTTCCCTGTTCATTGCCGGCGGCTCGGGGCTTTCCAGCCCCCGTTCCATGATCCTGGACTTGCTGGAAACCGGCTCGGCACTGCCCATCACCCTGGTGTACGGCGCCCGCAATCGGGGCGAACTGTATTACCACGACGAGTTCCTGGCGCTGGCGGAGAACAACCCCTCCTTCACCTACGTGCCGGCCCTCTCCTCTGAGCCGGAAGATTCGGGTTGGACGGGCTTTCGGGGTTTCGTGCATGACGCGGCCAAGGCTGCCTTCGACAACGACTTCCGTGGCAGGAAGGCCTACCTGTGCGGTCCCCCCGTGATGATCGATGCCTGCATCAGCACCCTCATGCAGGGCCGCTTGTTTGAGCGGGACATCTACACGGAGAAATTCTTCTCCGCAGCGGATGCCCAGCAGGTCAGGAGTCCGCTGTTCAGGAAGATCTGATGGGGTGAGTGGTGAGCGGTAAGGAGCGAGGAGATGCGGAACGTGCCGCTCACCCCTCACCGCTTACCGTTTTCCGGTCAACAGGGAGATTCACATGGCAAGAACGATCTACACGGTCACGGTGGAGGAGACGGGGGAGAGCTTTCGCTGCGCTTCCGACGAATCCGTGCTGCGGGGCATGGAGAAGCTGGGACGCCGGGGCATTCCCGTGGGCTGCCGGGAAGGGGGCTGCGGGGTCTGCAAGATTCAGGTGGTGTCCGGCGAGTACACCAAGCGGGTGATGAGCCGGGAGCACGTGTCCCTGGAGGAACTGGCTGAGAACCGGGTGCTGGCCTGCCGTATCCGCCCGGCGGGCGACCTGACGGTGCGGGTTATCGGCAAGCTGGTCAAGGCGGTCTGCGGCGAAAAGCGCGCCGCGTAGCCAGTCCTACTTGCCGGGCTTGCCCGGGTTGTTGAAGCAGTCGGCGGGTAGTTGGCGGATGGTGACGAGGGTGGCGCGGATGTGATCGGCGAGCAGGCCGCAGGCCTCGTCGGTCTTGCGGGCCAGGACGGCTTCGAAGATGGCGGTGTGCTCCGCATGAACGTCGCGGGGCAGGGTGGAGTGGGACAGGGACAGGCGGCGGTAGCGCTCGGACTGGCGGTAGAGAATGCTGAGGAAATGATGGATCCACTTGGAGTGGCAGGCGGAAATGAGGGTTTCGTGAAATACCCGGTTGCGCTCTTCCCATTCGTTGGCGGTACCTGCGCTGTCGGTGGCGAGTTTCTCCTCGGCCTTGGTCAGGCGGTGAAAGGCGGCCAGCAGGCTTCCTTCCCATTCGTCGTCGCCCGCAGTCATGGATTGGCGCAGGGCCTCGGTCTCCAGTAGTACCCGGGTGTTGGTCAGGTCCTCGAAATCGGAGAGTGAAATGGGGGCGACGTGGAAGCCGCGCTGGCCCTGGGTGATTACCAGGGTGTCGGACACCAGGAGGGCCAGGGCTTCCCGCAGGGTGCCGGCGCCCACGCCGTAGTCGTCCTTCAAGTGCTCCACCCTGAGGCGGCTGCCCGGCGGCAGGCGGCCCTCGACGATGTCACGCCGCAACTGGCGATAGGCCCCCTCCACCAGGGTCTTGGGCAGATCGCCGGGAACCTCGACCGTTGCTTCAGGTTGGCTCTGGATCGGATCGGACATTTTGAAGGCCTGCAGAGGGTTGATGTTAAGGGGAAAAACGGTGCTTCCCGGGCGCCGTAATTATGCCTCACATTCTACGTCCCAAAATAATTCTGCAGAAAACTAAAAATATCGAGAAATATTGTTGACGTCGAGAAATATCGAGATTATCGTTATACCTATAACGAGATTGATCCGGAACTGACGGTTCCGGGCAAACAGACGGGGGGTACCCCCTGCTAACTAAGAGGAGTGAGACATGGCAATGAATGGAGTACTGCGTCCCGGCCACATGGCCCTGCGTGTCCTGGATCTGGACGAAAGCATCAACTTCTACAAGAACGTGCTGGGCCTGGTGGAAACCGGCCGGGACGAACAGGGTCGGGTGTATTTCAAGGCTTGGGATGAGCGGGACCACAACAGCCTGATTATTCGTCAGGCGGACCGGGCCGGCATGGACTTCTTCGCCTTCAAGGTGGATTCCGATGCCACCCTGGACAAGCTGGACAAGGACCTGAACGCCTACGGCGTGGCCACCTCCCGCATCCCCGCTGGCGAATTGCTGGGTACCGGCGAGCGCGTGCGCTTCACCCTGCCCACCGGCCACGACATCGAGCTGTACTCCCAGAAGGACGACGTGGGCAACGGTCAGTCTTACGTGAACCCGGAAGCCTGGGTGCCGGCCGCCGAACACGGCATCGCCCCGATCCGCCTGGATCACGCCCTGCTCTACGGCCCGGACATCGAAAAGGCCCAGGCCATCTTCACCGACGTGCTGGGTTTCTACCTGGTGGAACACATCGTCCTGGAAGACGGCAAGACCGACCTGGCCATCTGGCTGTCCACCTCCATCAAGGCCCACGACATCGCCTTCGTGCGTCATCCGGAGCCGGGCAAGCTGCACCACGTGTCTTTCCTGCTGGAAAGCTGGGAAAAGGTGCTGCGCGCTGCTGACCTGATGTCCATGAACCGGGTGTCCATCGACATCGGTCCGACCCGCCACGGCGTGACCCGCGGCACCACCATTTACGCCTTTGATCCCTCCGGCAACCGCTTCGAGACCTTCTGCGGCGGCTACCAGTGCTACCCGGACCACAAAGCCATCACCTGGACCATGGATGAAGTGGGGGCGGGCGTCTTCTATCACGACCGTAAGTTGAACGAAGCCTTCCTCTCCGTGGTGTCCTGATGAAGGTCGCCGAGGGTTTGCCGGGCATCAGTGCCGAGGCTGCTGCTACCGCCGTGCAGGCGGCGGTGCGCTACGCCGAAGCGCATGGCTGGAAGATTAATGCGGCCGTGGTGGATCGGGGGGGCAATCTGATGGCCTTCCTGCGCCAGCCGGGTGCCTTCATCCACTCCATCCAGATTGCCATCGACAAGGCTTACACCTCGGCGAGCTTCGGTTTCCCGACAAAGGCCTGGATGGGCGCCATTGGACACGATGAAGGCATGAAGCTGGGTTTTTCGGCCCAGCCCCGCCTCATCGTCTTCGGCGGCGGCCTGCCTATTTCCGTGGAGGGGGACTGGATCGGGGGTGTCGGCGTGTCCGGTGCCTCCGAGGCCCAGGACGAGGAATGTGCCCGGGCAGGTCTCGCGGCCATTGGTTTGTAGGTCGGGTTTTAACCCGACATCGGCGAGCAGGGAAGCATCCGTCGGGTTGAAACCCGACCTACGCAAGGAAGAAAAATGAAAGAAATCCTCAACTTCATCAACGGCGAGTTTGTCGCCACGAAGAAGACCTTCGAAAAACGTTCGCCCCTGAACAATGCCGTCATCGGCAATGTGCATGAGGCCGGCAAGGCTGAAGTGGACGCCGCTGTCGCGGCCGCCCAGGCGGCCCTGAACGGCACCTGGGGCAAGATGACCGTGGCCGAGCGTGTGGATATCCTCTACGCCGTGGCCAACGGGATCAACGCCCGCTTCGATGAATTCCTGGCCGCCGAGTGCGCCGATACGGGCAAGCCCATGAGCCTGGCCCGCCATATCGACATCCCCCGCGGCGCAGCCAACTTCAAGGTCTTTGCCGACGTGGTGAAGAACGTGCCGACGGAAGCCTTTGAAATGGCCACCCCGGACGGCCGTGGTGCCCTGAACTACTCCATCCGCCGCCCCGTGGGCGTGGTGGGCGTGATCTGCCCGTGGAATCTGCCCCTGCTCTTGATGACCTGGAAGGTGGGTCCGGCCCTGGCTTGTGGCAACACCGTGGTGGTGAAGCCCTCCGAGGAAACTCCCCAGACCGCCGCCCTGCTGGGTGAGGTCATGAACGCCGCCGGCGTGCCCAAGGGCGTCTATAACGTGGTGCATGGTTTCGGCCCCGGCTCCGCCGGTGAATTCGTCACCACCCACCCCCAGGTGAATGCCATCACCTTCACTGGTGAGACTCGCACCGGCAGCGCCATCATGAAGGCCGCAGCCGAAGGTGCCCGTCCCGTGTCCCTGGAGATGGGCGGCAAGAACGCCGCCATCGTCTTTGCCGACGCGGATTTTGACGCCGCCATCGAAGGCACCCTGCGTTCCTGCTTCGTGAATTGCGGCCAGGTCTGCCTGGGTACGGAGCGGGTGTATGTGGAGCGGCCCATTTTCGAGAAATTCGTCGCCGCCCTGAAGCTGGGGGCCGAAGCCCTGAAGCCCGGCGTGCCGGAAGATGCCGCCAGCGGTATCGGTCCCCTGATCTCCCAGGAACACAAGAACAAGGTTCTCTCCTACTACGCCAAGGCGGTGGCGGAAGGCGCCACCGTCGTGACCGGCGGCGGCGTGCCCGACATGCCCGGCGACCTGGCCCATGGCGCCTGGGTTCAGCCCACCATCTGGACCGGCATCGGCGACGACTCTTCCGTGGCCCGGGAAGAAGTGTTTGGCCCCTGCACCCTGATCCAGCCCTTCGACACGGAAGAGGAAGTGGTCCGCCGCACGAACGACAACGTGTATGGCCTGGCCACCGCCATCTGGACCAAGGATCTGGCCCGTGCCCACCGCATGGCCGCCAGCATCGACGTGGGTCTGGCCTGGGTGAACTCCTGGTTCCTGCGGGACCTGCGTACTCCCTTCGGTGGTTCCAAGCAGTCCGGCATTGGCCGTGAAGGCGGCGTGCATTCCCTCGAGTTCTACACCGAACTCAAGAACGTCTGCATCAAGCTCTGAGACCCGCATGAACGCCAATCCCGAAATCGCCAGCCGCATCCAGGCCAACGGCATCGAAACCAACTACCACGACAGTGGCAGCGGTTTCCCGGTGCTGATGATCCACGGCTCCGGCCCCGGCGTGTCCGCCTGGGCCAACTGGCGGCTGGTGATGCCGAAGTTTGCTGAGTCCCGGCGCGTCATTGCGCCGGACATGGCGGGCTTCGGTTATTCCGAGCGTCGGGGCGTTTCCGACTACAACATGGACGCCTGGGTGGATCAGGCCGTGGGCCTCATGGATGCCCTTGGTCTGGAAAAGGCGGACCTGATCGGTAATTCCTTCGGCGGTGCCCTGGCCCTGGCCCTGGCCATCCGTCACCCCCAGCGGGTGCGGCGCCTAGTACTCATGGGTAGCGTGGGGGTGCCGTTCAAGATCACCCAGGCCCTGGATGACGTGTGGGGCTATGAGCCTTCGATCGCTGAAATGCGCCGCATGCTGGATCTGTTCGCCTGGGACCGCAATCTGGTGAACGACGAGCTGGCCAAGCTGCGTTTCGAAGCCAGCGTCCGGCCGGGCTTCCAGGAGTC
>JAYTVW010000043.1:0-6390 GCA_043743785.1 Rhodocyclales bacterium
GGCCGACAGCGGCCGTGGCTTCACGCTGGCGCAAAAAATGGTCGGCCGCGCGGTCGGCCTGCCAGAAGGCCAGGGCGTTCGTCCCGGCACCTACTGCGAGCCCAAAATGACCTCGGTCGGCTCGCAAGACACCACCGGCCCGATGACCCGCGACGAGCTGAAAGACCTGGCCTGCCTGGGCTTCTCGGCTGATCTGGTCATGCAATCGTTCTGCCACACCGCCGCTTACCCCAAGCCCGTCGATGTGAAGATGCACCACGAGTTGCCCGATTTCATGAGCGACCGTGGCGGCATCCCGCTGCGTCCGGGCGACGGCATCATCCACAGCTGGCTTAACCGCATGCTGCTGCCTGACACCGTCGGCACCGGTGGCGACAGCCACACGCGCTTCCCCATCGGCATCAGCTTCCCCGCTGGCTCCGGTCTGGTGGCGTTCGGCGCGGCCACCGGCGTGATGCCGCTGGACATGCCCGAATCCGTGCTGGTGCGCTTCAAGGGCGAAATGCAGCCCGGCATCACCCTGCGTGACTTGGTGAATTCCATTCCCCTGGCTGCCATCAAGGCGGGTCTGCTGACCGTCGAGAAGAAGAACAAGATCAACGTGTTCTCCGGCCGCATCCTGGAAATCGAAGGCCTGCCGGACCTGAAGGTCGAACAAGCCTTCGAGCTCTCCGATGCCGCCGCCGAGCGTTCCGCCGCCGCCTGTTCCGTGCGCCTGAACAAGGCCCCGATGGTCGAGTACATGACCTCGAACATCACGCTCATGAAGTGGATGATCGCCACCGGCTACGAGGATGCCCGCACCCTCAAGCGCCGCATCAAGGCCATGGAAGACTGGATCGCCAACGGCACCCTGCTGCAGCCCGATGCCGATGCGGAATACGCCTCCGTGATCGAAATCGACCTGGCCGAAATCACCGAGCCGATCCTGGCCTGCCCGAACGACCCGGACGACGTCAAGGTCCTGTCCGAAGTCGCCGGCGCCAAGATCGACGAAGTGTTCATCGGTTCCTGCATGACCAACATCGGCCACTTCCGTGCTGCCGCCAAGGTCCTGGAAGGCCGCTCCGACATCCCGACCCGCCTGTGGATCGCCCCCCCGACCAAGATGGATGCCCTCATCCTAACGGAAGAAGGCTACTACGGCGTGCTGGGCAAGTCCGGCGCCCGCATGGAAATGCCCGGCTGTTCCCTGTGCATGGGCAACCAGGCCCAGATCCGCAAGGGTTCCACCGCGATCTCCACCTCCACCCGTAACTTCCCGAACCGTCTGGGCCTCGACACCCAGGTGTACCTCGGTTCCGCCGAACTGGCCGCCATGTGCGCCCTGGCCGGCCGCATCGTGACCAAGGAAGAGTACATGGAGCAGATCAAGCTGGTGAACGCAAAGTCCGCCGAAGTGTACCGTTACATGAATTTCGACAAGATTGCCGAGTTCGTGGAACAGGCTGCTACGGTCGAGATGTAAGCACTCCCGCCGAATGCCGGGCTTCGGCCCGGTAATAAGCAAAAGCAACGCCCCCGTCGGCTCAGTGAAAACTGGGTGGCGGGGGCGTTTCCATGTCGTGATTGGGGTATTGTGAGTCGGAATTTATTCCGACACTGGTGCGAATGACCTTGCCCCCTTCACGTGGAGAAGCGTGGCACCGCTGGAGAATGGTCGCACGGATACAAAAGGAAAATATATGAACAAAATACCTGAAGCCATGCGCAAGGAACTGGCGGCGCTGGCCGCCTTGCCTGAGACTGAGGTGGATTTTTCGGATATTCCCGCCTCCAGCGCCAGCGACTGGCAAGGCGCGACCCGTGGCAAGTTCTATCGGCCCATCAAGCAGCAGCTGCCGGTGCGTATCGACGCCGACGTACTGGAATGGCTCAAGAGCCAGGGCCGCGGCTATCAAAGCCGCCTGAACGACATCCTGCGCACGGCCATGCTGGAGCAGTTGCGGCATCCCTGACGTCTTGTTCATTGCCGTAGGCCGCACCAGAAAATCTGGATTTGCCTCGGCCTGGCCTAAATGCGTATGGTCATGTGCATCAATATGCGTGGAGACCAAGCATGAGCCTCTCTTTTGACGTATCGGCCCGGAAAGGCCGCCTGTCCTTGTCAATCAACCAGAATCTGTTGGATCGTCTCGAACCCTACAAGCAGCAGATCAACCTATCGGCCCAGGCCGAGCAGTTGTTTGCCCGCATTCTCGACGAGTTGGAAAGCCGTAGCTGGGTGGAAAGGAATGCCGAAGCCTTGGCGGCCCACGGCCGGGACATTGCCGCCACCGGCCTCGCGGGCGAAGAGTTCGAGCGGATTTGAGCCGTGGCCCAGTTCGATATCTATCCCAATCCCGGCATGAAGAAGCTGGAGATTCCCTATCTGGTCGCCATCCAGAACGACCACGGCCGTACCGGCGCCACCGTCGTCATGCCCCTGCGCGCCAACGCCTAGCCCGTGGAAATCCTGGCTCCGTGGGTGGAAGTGCCCGGCCAGGGCTTGTTTGTACTCTCCGCCGACGAGATTTTCGCCATCGATAGCGGGCGCCTGCTCAATCCGGTCGGCACGCTGAGCGTCTCCGACCGGGCCAAGATCAAACCGGCGCTGGACAAGGTGGTCGGGGAGTATTGAGTTCCCGTCGTCCGCGTCGCCACCCACGCCAGCAGGGGGCGGCGGGGTCAGGTCTTGCATGAACACATCGCTTTCAGCCTCATCAGCCCGCCCCCACTTGTGAGTCCCTCGTCTGTCTGCGTGCTCCACCGGCAAATTTACTTCTCGCATTGGCACTGTCATCGTTTCACCTTGTTGGTGCGTAATGACAAGTGCTGCGTGACGCGTTTTTGAAAACATGCAAAACATATCCATGTCTTAAGTTCAACAGCATGGACTTCTGCCACAGTCGGCGCCATAGGTGTCCCTTTAAATTCAACGGACCCCTTATTCAGCTTCGTGATGGCCTGGCGGCGCCAGGGGCCGCTTGCCCGTTCTGCCGTTACCACGGCATCCGCCGGGGCGCCATGCACCCGGCGGGTTCTGATCATGAGTTCTGGATGGGGGAGGTTTTCCGTGGCTTACGACGAAGAAGCGCTGCTGAGGTAGAAGGGTGGTCTGGTCGGGGCGAGCCGGAGGCCATCATCCTGTTGGGGGCACGGGCGGGCGCCCGGCCGGATTCCGACGTGGATCGGTGGAAAAGGAGCCGTTTTCCCCGCAACGCAGCCGGCGCCTTGAGATGCCCCGGCTATGCTCCTGCGCAAGCTGGATGTGTCAAAAGATATCCTGCTGGCTAGCCGGGACGAGTTCGAGTCCCGCAAGAATTCCCTCAACCATGTGGTTGGCCGTGCCTGCCGGGAAGGCCGGGTGCTGCATGAACCTAGAAAAAGCAGTTGTTAAACCGCAGAGGCGCAGAGGCGCTGAGAAAACCAGGACTTACATAACTTTTCGGCCTCACCCGTTGGGTGAATGCCACTTTGAGCGTAACGCCTTGTTTTTCCTCTGCGCCTCCGCGCCTCTGCGGTTCAAACTGAGGTTTCCAGGATGAACGACATTGAGCAGGCGCACGCCATGCTATTTCTGGCGCCCAGGCGAAATGATGCCCGTCCTCTACCCGGAAAGTGAAACGCCCCCGCCGTCCGGATGTTTCCGAGCAGGCGGGGGCGTTTGTACGGGAGGGCTTACGCTGGCAGGGAGCGGTCGTAGAGGGTTTCGGGGGCGATGTCGATGTCGCCGGGCCAGACGACGGTGCCATAGTCGATTGAGGCTAGTTTGAACAAGGGGGAGTCCTTCAAGCGGGTAAAGGGTTTTCTGTCCATGTAGGGCGCCATGTCGAAGATGCGCTTTTCACCGTTCTCGAACTCCAGGTGCAGCGTGTAGTCCGCCTTGGCTTCCACCTTCACCACATCCAGCAGGATATCCATGGGGACCTCCTTATTGCAGCGGCGCGATGCGGTAGGGTTGTTCTCCGGCGACGGCCAGTTCCCAGTCGGCAAACAGCTCGTCCTTATGAATTTCTATCCACGCTTGCAGCATTTTCAGTTGCTTGCCCGGGATGCTGCCTGCCAGTACGCGCCCATCCTCAATGGCGACGGATGCCTTCTCGCCGGAGTAGCGAACGTGGATGTGAGGTAGATTGTGGCGGTCGTTGTCCTCGAACAACATGGCAACCAGGATGCCGTAGAACATGCTGATGGTTGGCATTTCGTGTTCCTTTCCGATCAATTTTCTCCACCAAGGCTGCGGGAAATCCTTGCGCGCTCGGTTCCCTCCATGGGGAAATCACCACCTATGCTGACGCAGTCCGCAAGATTGGCATTCAGGCGCGGGAGTTTATCCTCATCAGGGCGAGGCCAGCGCATGATCCATCAAGCCCGTGCCGGCGGATCCAGCATTGAGACGATCCGCAGAATCTCTTGCAGGTTCTGCGCGAGCAATACGGAGGGCGGCATGGCGTGTCCCGGCTTCAGGTGGTGGGGAATTCTATCCTGCATTGGTGGCGAATGGCCGCGCCATCGCCGGTATGTGCGTTCCGCTCATTTTTCCCGCACCGGAATGCATAACCGGCAGCGGAATTGGCCGGGTTCGGGTGTCTGGTCGAAGTCCGGGCCGTAGTGCTCAAAACAGGGGCGGGTATCGAATTGGTGGCCGCTGGCGGGTAGCCAGTCCCGGCAGAAGCGGGTCCAGGCTCCGGCGATGTCGGCGGCGGTGCCGAGGAAGTCGGTGCAGGCGCAGAGGCCCCCGGGGATGACTTGTAGCTGGATTTCGCCCTTGGGCTGGAAGTCCGCGTCCACGGCGACGCAGGCGTCGTAGCGGCAGGCTTGGGGCGGCGTGGTGCTCGGGTTGTCCAGGCCGATGCCGAACATCTCCCGGCGCGTCCCGGCCAGGCCCTCGGCCTTGAACCAGGCTTCCAGGCGCTGCCAGGTGGCGGGAATGCCGGCGTCGCCGTAAGGGCCGGTGTGGCGCAGGTAGGCCACCCGGGTGGCGGGCAGAGTTTGCAGGGTTACGATCATGATGGTCAATCAGTCCGGGTTGCTTGGCGGGATGCGTAGGCGCGGACCCTGTCCGCGATATTTGAAACATCGGGGATAGGGTCCGCTCCCCCAGCAGGTCGGCGCATTGCGCTCTCGCTTAATGCGCCCTACCTTTATCCGATTGCCCGCAGCCCCTCGACGATTCTGACCCTGGCCGCTTTCCAGGCCGGGAAGAGGGCGGCGATGAAGCCGACACCGAGGGCGCAGGCGGCCTGCAGGAGGATGGTGCCGGAAGACACCTGGAAGATCGGAAAGAGGGAGCCCATGGCGCTGCCGAAGGCGTCGGCGATGGGCAGGGTCAGCAGGATGCCGATGCCGCCGCCGATGCCGGCGATGGCCAGGGATTCCCCGAGGATCAGCTGCACCACGAAGCCCGGCCCGAAGCCCAGGGCCTTGAGGGTGGCGTATTCGGCCATGCGTTCCCGGGCGGTCATGGCCATGGTGTTGGCCATCACCGCCATGATGATGAAAATCACCAGGAAGGACACCAGGCGGATGGCCACCACGATGGACTCCGTCATGGCGACGAAACCCAGCTGAAAGGCTTTTTCGGTTTCGGTGAGGGTTTCAGCCTGGGAGTTCTTGAAGAGGGCGTCTACTTCCCGGCTCACTTCCGCCGCCCGGGTCGGGTCCGCCAGTTCCAGCACATACACCCCCACCGCATTGGCGCGGCGCGGCACGCTCTTCTTGAGGGTCTCGTTCAGGTAGTCCCAGTGGAAGAACATCTGGGAAGTGTCGGTGGTCTTCTCCTTGCCGTCGTAAATGGCGCGCACCACGAATTCCCAGTTGCCCGGGAAGATGGTGCCCTTCAGGGTGATCTGATCGCCCAGCTTGAAGCCATAGGTTTCAGCGAGCTTGCGTCCTACCACCACGCCCTTGCGGTCCCGCAGCCACTCGGTCTTCTCCCCTTCGTTCAGGCGGTAATCCGGGTAGAGGTCCAGATAGGCGTCGTCGATGGCGAACTGGGGGAAGAAATTCTTCGGTTCCTTGTAGATGCCGCCGAACCAGTTGGCCATGGCGATGCCGCGCACGCCGTCTACCTGCCGTAGCTTCTGCTTGTAAGTGAGGGGCAGGGGAAAGATCAGGGAAATGGCGTTGCGGGAGATCAGCCGGGCCGTGGACGCCCCCTCCGCCCCGGCGTACCAGGCCCCCACCACCGTCTGCAAGAGGCCGAAGGCCACCACCGCCACCACCAGTCCCACCAGGGTGAGGCTGGTGCGCAAGCGGTGGCGCAGGGCGTTTTTCAGGATGAGTTTGAGGAGCATGGGGGGCTAGGGGCTAGGAGCCTGTCGGACTTAAGACTGATCTACTGCGCCGGTGGGATAGCGGTCCATATTTCCCCGCTTTTTCGGTACATGGGACCCACCATGTACCTCA
>JAYTVW010000044.1:0-6646 GCA_043743785.1 Rhodocyclales bacterium
TTCGAAGGCGGCCACCATGATGAACAGGGAAAAGATGAAGTAGCCGATGCAGGCGAAGGCCAGTTGCTTCGGGTCGGCCTTGGTGGGGTCGATGACGCCGAACCAGCCCAGACCGATGGCCCAATGCATGGCGACGGCAATCCAGAACAGGCCATAGGCCCCCAGGACGATGGCGCCGAAGTAGTTGTTCTTCTTGAAGTCGATGCTGGAGGCCCAGATCTGGGCGATGGAGCCGAGGAACAAGGCCCAGGGAATCAGGTAGGTGACGCCGTTGGTCCAATGCATCTTGGCCGAAGCGGCGACGAAAGTGACCATGGACAGGCCGAACACGCCCAGTGCCGTCGGATCCGACATGACGATCTTGGTTTCAGTCACATTTTGTTGTTGCATCGTTACTCTCCTATTAACGTTTGAAATCTTATTAGTCGGGGCCTGGCGGCCCCGCTTTCCTACCCACTGCTCAGGCGGCCGGCGCCATGACCGTGGCTTCGCCGGTAATGACCACCGTGTCGCCCACGGTGCACACGGTTTCCAGGATGACGCGGCGCTTTTCCGGCACCACGCTTTTCACGGTCACGGTGGCCTTCACCGTGTCGCCGGGCCGTACCGGGGCGCGGAAGGACAGGGTCTGGCCCAGGTAGATGGTACCGGCGCCGGGCAGCTTGTTGGCCAGCACGGCGGAAATCAGGCCGGCGGAGAGCATGCCGTGGGCGATGCGGCCGCCGAAGGGCGTGGTCTTGGCGTATTCCTCGTCCAGGTGGGCGGGATTGACGTCGGTGGACACGGCCGAAAACAGCACAATGTCCGTCTCCGTGATGGTCTTGGCAATGCTGGCACTGAGGCCGGGGGTGATCTGGTCGATGGTGTAGGCCATTTTTCTTCCTTTGTCGATTGCGGTCAGGCTGCTCTCCCCCCTTCAAGGGGGGAGTTGGAGGGGGGATGGGGCTGCCTTCAAATCCCAGAAAACCCCATCCCCACCCCTGCCCTCCCCTTGAAGGGGAGGGAGCGCATTTGCTCTGTTACATATTCGGATAGTTGGGCCCGCCGCTGCCTTCGGGGACGGTCCAGTTGATATTCTGGGTCGGATCCTTGATGTCGCAGGTCTTGCAGTGCACGCAGTTCTGGGCATTGATCTGCAGACGCGGATTGCTGCCGTCCGCTTCCCGCAGGATTTCATACACCCCCGCCGGGCAGTAGCGCGTCTCCGGCGCATCGTAGATCGCCAGGTTCACCCGGATGGGCACACTGGCATCCTTCAGCCGCAGGTGGCAGGGCTGGTGTTCCTCATGGTTGGTGGCAGAGAGAAACACGGAAGTCAGGCGGTCGAAGCTGATGACCCCGTCCGGCTTGGGATAGACGATGGGGGTGCACTGGGCCGCCGGCTTCAGGGCCGTGTGGTCCGCGTGATTCTTCAGGGTCCACGGCGCCTTGCCACGGAACAAATAGGTGTCGATGGCCGAGTAGGCGATGCCACCATAGAGGCCCCAGCGGAAGGACGGGCGGATGTTCCGGACCTGATGCAGTTCGTCATGCAGCCAACTCTTGTCGAACTTGTCCTGGTAGGCAACGGCTTCCTTGCTGGTCGATTCCACGGACAACAGTTCCCACAGGGCTTCCGCTGCCAGCATGGCCGACTTCATGGAGGTGTGGGTGCCCTTGACCTTGGGCACATTCAGCACGCCCGCCGTATCGCCCACCAGCAAGCCGCCGGGGAAAGTCAGCTTGGGCAGGGATTGGAGGCCGCCTTCGGAAATGGCCCGGGCGCCGTAGGAAATGCGCCGGGCGCCTTCCAGATACTGCTTGATTTCCGGGTGTTGCTTCCAGCGCTGGAACTCTTCGAAGGGCGATAGATGCGGATTGCTGTAGTCCAGGCCGACGACGAAGCCCACCACCATCTGGTTGTTTTCGAAGTGGTAAAGGAAGGAGCCGCCATACACGTCGCTGGTCACGGGCCAGCCCACGGTATGCATGGTCAGGCCGGGCTTGTGCTTGGCCGGGTCGATTTCCCACAGCTCCTTGATGCCGATGCCGTAAGTCTGGGGATCGGCGCCGTCCCGTAGCTTGTAACGTTCAAACAACTGCTTGGTCAGGGAGCCACGGCAGCCTTCTGAAAACACCGTCTGGCGCGCCAGCAACTCCATGCCCTGCTGATAATTCGGGCCGGGCTGGCCGTCCTTGCCCAGGCCCATGTCGCCGGTGGCCACGCCGCGCACGGCGCCGGACTCGTCATACAGAATTTCCGCTGCGGCGAAACCCGGGTAGATTTCCACCCCCAAGCTTTCCGCCTGCTCCGCCAGCCAACGGCAGAAGTTGCCCAGGCTGATGACGTAGTTGCCGTGGTTGTTCATTTGCGGCGGCGTGGGCAGGCGAATGGCCCGGCCTTCCGTCAGAAACAGAAAGCGGTCTTCCACCACCGGCGTATGCAGCGGCGCGCCGCGCTCCTGCCAGTCCGGGAAGAGTTCCGCCAGGGCGCGAGGCTCCAGCACCGCGCCGGAAAGAATATGGGAACCGATCTCGGCGCCCTTCTCCAGCACGCACACGTTGATTTCCTGGCCGGCTGCCGCCGCCAGTTGCTTCAGACGGATGGCGGCGGTCAGGCCTGAAGGCCCACCTCCCACTACCACCACGTCGTATTCCATGGATTCCCGACTCATGCCTGTCTCCTAATTATTTTTGTGGTCTGCAGTCCCGGCGAAAAAAGAGCCCCACCCAAATTTCCGAAGAAGCGGGTGGGGACCGAGGAGAGAGACTAATCGATGGCCGAGGCGGACTTGCTCTGGGCACGCAGGACGAATTTCTGGATCTTGCCGGTGGAGGTCTTGGGCAGGGCGCCGAAGACCACTTGCTTGGGCACCTTGAAACGGGCCAGGTGGGCACGGCAATGCTCAATGATCTCGGCTTCGGTGACGGTCACGCCGTCCTTCAGCTCGATGTAGGCACAGGGCACTTCACCCCACTTGTCGTCCGGACGGGCCACCACGGCCACGGCGATCACCGAGGGATGGCGATAGATGGCATCTTCCACTTCCAAGGAGGAGATGTTTTCGCCGCCGGAGATGATGATGTCCTTGGAACGATCCTTGATCTTGATGTAGCCGTCGGAATGCACCACCGCCAGATCGCCGGTGTGGAACCAGTCGCCGGCAAAGGCTTCCTCGGAGGCCTTCGGGTTCTTCAGGTAGCCCTTCATGACCAGGTTGCCGCGGAACATGATTTCACCCATGGTTTCGCCGTCCCACGGCACTTCTTCCATGGTGTTCGGGTCCATCACCTTGATGGCTTCCTGCATGTGGTAGCGCACACCCTGGCGACCGTTGCGCTCGGCGCGCATGGCGATGGGCAGGCGGTTCCATTCCACGTGCTTGGCACACACGGAAGCCGGGCCATAGGTCTCGGTCAGACCATACACATGGGTGATATCCACGCCCAGGTTTTCCATGCCTTCGATGATGGCGGCGGGAGGCGCGGCACCGGCGATGAGGGCGTACACCTTCTGGTCGATGCCAGCGCGCATTTCTTCCGGCGCGTTGATGAGCATGCCATGCACGATGGGGGCGGCGCAGTAATGGGTGACGCCGTTGGCCTTGATGGAACCCAGGATGGCGGCGGCGGTGATCTGGCGCAGGCACACATTGGTACCGGCGTTGGCGGCCATGGTCCAGGGGAAGCACCAGCCGTTGCAGTGGAACATGGGCAGGGTCCACAAATACACGGAGTGCTGCGGCATGCCCCAGGAAATGATGTTGGAGGCGGCGTTCAGGTAGGCGCCACGGTGGTGATACACCACACCCTTGGGATTACCCGTGGTGCCGGAGGTGTAGTTGAGGGCGATGGCGTTCCACTCGTCCGTCGGCAGGGTCCAGGGGAACTTGGGATCACCTTCCTTGAGGAAATCCTCGTACTCCACGGTACCCAGCATTTCGCCGCCGGTGTAGGTGGCATCCGCCACGTCGATGACCAGAGGCGCCTTGCCGCTGATCATTTTCAGGGCCTTGCCGACGATGCCGGAGAACTCCGGATCGGTGATCAGCACCTTGGCTTCACCGTGGTCCAGCATGAAAGCGATGGCTTCCGGGTCCAGGCGGGTGTTCAGGGTATTCAGCACGGCGCCGGTGGCGGGAATGCCGAAGTGGCACTCGAACATGGCCGGCACGTTGGGCAGCATCACCGCCACGGTGTCGCCGAAGCCGATGCCATGGCGCTTCAGGGCCGACGCCAGGCGGCGGCTGCGCTCGAAGGTCTGGCCCCAGGTGTATTGCAGATCACCGTGAATGACCGAGATACGCTTCGGGTAAATGAAAGCGGTGCGCTCGAGGAAACTCAGGGGCGACAGGGGTACGTAGTTGGCGCCGTTCTTGTCCAGACCAGAACTATAGGGATTCGTCATGTGCATCTCCTCCGGAATTGAATAATGGTTGAAAGGGACCGGCGCCATCGTCCTCGGGCACCACTTCTTGTTTTCGTCCCGGACCGCATCATGGCAAGGGAAGTTTTAGCAAATATGCGCGGAATGTAACGAATGATTGCATGTGCCGCGCCGCCCCCCGGGTGGGCGGGAACCTGCGAGAAAGACCTCGCCGCAAAGGTGCGAAGCGCTAGGGAGGGAAGGCTTCATCTGCCCACCGTGCCGGCAAAGCGTGGGCACGCTACGCTTTGCCCACCCTACGAACTCGCGATAGCGACCGCCGAGACATCTCCGAACGCCCATCGCCAGCAAACTGGCGCCGACAGGGCAGCGTGGTCCCCGCTTCCAGGCACTTTCCCGGCGACGAAAGCCGCCACCTGCCGACGTGCCCCTGCAGCATGGGGCCGGCCATTCCTATGACTTAGGTATGGGACGCTTGCATGCCGTGAGGGACGCAGGGTATAAGGGTGGGCCGTGAAGGGTTTCGTCGAAGGGCATGGAGCCTGTCGACCAGGAACGAACCCATGGCGAAAAGCTGAGGCCCGCCTCCAATGGCTGACCCCAGCTTTTTGTTTCTGCAGAAAGTTCGAGTCTGCCCCCAGTTTCCGCTGGAGTCTGACCCCAATTTCAGTGCCCCCAATTTCAGACCGTTTTAATTCGAGGCAAGCATTCATGAAATTTATATATGCCATCATCTTTGGCTTGAGCATTATTTCAACATCTGCTCATGCTGAGTGCGCAGCTGACATAATTGGCACGGTCTATTGTTCAAAATACCCTTCTGGTGGCGCTGAGCCAAACATAATCCGCGCAGTAGTATGCGGAAAAGGTCAGTGCAAAAAGGACATAATTGGTACCGTTCACTGCTCGAGGGTGCTTGGTGGGGGGGCTGGGGTTGACATAATTGGCACGGTTCGTTGCACAGGCGGGTGCGAACCGGCAACCCAAGATATGTGTGAGCCAGGCAGACAATAGCTGCTGTAGCAACTACATCAGAGCCAACAATAAAATGCCCCGTGGGCGTTTTAGTCGCTGGTGTGACTTTCACGGTAAGCCGGCGGACTGAAACCGCTCCACAGACGTGACAAGGGCCGGGACACCCACAGTGACCGGCCCTCGTCATTTCAATTCCCGCACCTCAAATATTGGGGTCAGACTCGAATTACCCAAATATTGGGGTCAGACTCGAATTACCAATTCCCTGCGGCTGAGAAAACGGTGACGAGGCTGGGGGTCAGGTCTAGAGTCGTAGCATTTGGCACAGGCTTTAGTGACAATCCCCCGGCAGAGCCGGGGGATTACCTCAATGATTCAGTGAATATTGCCACTGGTTTTCTCTGCGCCTCTGCGCCTCTGCGGTTCCAATCGTTCTTCGATATCTTCACAGCCTCTCAGCCTTCGGCAAGCAGGCAACCCCGATGGCCATCCAGACCGCAGGAACCGGCTTCCTGGCGATAAAACTGCCTTGACATGACGTACCTGCTGACGCCCGATGCGTCATGTCGCCCGGCGCGGAGTGAGTTTGCCAAACTCACGCGTGCCCCTGATGCACTCACGACTGAACCATGGCAACACCACTCGCGATACCGGTGAACTCACGGGTGGCCCCACCAACCCCACGAGTGGTTTCACCAACCCCACGAGTGCGATCGACAAACTCACGCCGAAAATTGCCGGCACACGCCCCAGAACAAGAAATAAGCAAACGGGGTCTTGTCTTTTGCCTCGAGCAAAAGACAAGACCTGAAAATCATCTAGCCGGCCTCCCACCGCCGAGGAGGCGGGGTTAAAGTGAGTTTGCGAAGCTGCTTTAACCAGCCCCCTGTGCTTGACCCTGTGCTCCTGTGCTCGCGTGCCCCCTGTGCTCGCGGTCAGCGCCTCGTCGGATACCGGTCACCAGGTCGGGATTTCCACCCGCTAGATTTCGCGACATTGCCTAGCCGCAACCAAGACCTGCCCCCACACACACACGTTCGTGCCCCCCAAGTTCGCAGAGGAGCCGCGAAGAAAACCTGAGAACTACCAAGCTTCCTGTGTCCCAGGATGCTGCCCGGGGATGCTTTGAATAGAGCTAAATTTGTAGCTATAATCGGCTCTCTTAAAGGAGGCGGCCATGCAATCCATACTTACCGATGCCACAGTCAGCATGTCGGAATTCAAGAAGAACCCGGCGGCTGTCCTGCGGGAAGCGAACAATCGCCCCGTGGCGGTTTTAAACCACAACAAGCCGGCGTTCTATAT
>JAYTVW010000045.1:0-29761 GCA_043743785.1 Rhodocyclales bacterium
TTTTCCGCGGCGCCGCGGCGCCTCGGCGTTTCAAGTGGTTTTCAGAAACTACCGCTTCACCGCCCGGTGCCCGATGTCGCGGCGGAACTGCATGCCGTCGAAATGGATGGCGTCGGCGATTTCGTAGGCGCGCTTCTGGGCCATCTTGACGTTGTCCCCCAGGGCCGTGACGCACAGCACCCGACCGCCGGTGGCGACCACGTGGCCGTCCTGCTCGGCGGTGCCGGCGTGAAAGACGTGACCATCCACCAGATTCTTCGGCAGGCCGGTGATGGCGTCGCCCTTGCGGGGAGTGTCCGGGTAGCCATGGGCGGCGAGCACTACGCCCAGGGCCACGCGGCGATCCCATTCCGCTTCCACCTGGTCGAGCTTGCCATCCACGGCCGCTTCCACCAGGTCCACCAGATCCGTCTTCAGACGCATCATGATGGGCTGGGTTTCCGGGTCCCCCATGCGGCAGTTGAATTCCACCACTCGCGGGTTGCCGGCGGCGTCAATCATCAGGCCGGCGTAGAGGAAACCGGAGTAGGGAATGCCGTCGGCAATCATGCCGTTCAGGGTCGGCATGATGATCTGGTGCATGACCTTGGCGTGCACCTGGGGCGTCACCACGGGCGCCGGGGAATAGGCCCCCATGCCGCCGGTGTTGGGGCCCAGATCCCCGTCCTTCAGGCGCTTGTGGTCCTGGCTGGTGGCCATGGTGAGGGCCTGGCGGCCTTCGGCCATGATGATGAAGCTGGCCTCTTCGCCTTCCATGAACTCTTCGATGACCACCCGGGCACCCGCGTCCCCCATCTTGTTGCCCACCAGCATCATGTCGATGGCGTCGTGGGCTTCTTGCAAGCTCATGGCTACCACCACGCCCTTGCCCGCCGCCAGGCCGTCGGCCTTGATGACAATGGGGGCGCCCTCGGCGTCAATGTAGGCGTGGGCCTCTTTCGCGTCAGAGAAGGTCTGGTACTTGGCGGTGGGAATGGCGTGGCGCACCAGGAATTGCTTGGCAAAATCCTTGGAGGATTCCAGCTGGGCCGCCTCCCGGGTCGGCCCGAAGATCTTGAGACCGGCGGCGCGGAAGGCGTCCACCACGCCGGCCGCCAGGGGCGCTTCCGGCCCGACCACCGTCAGGGCCACATGCTCTCGCTTGGCGAACGCCAGCAATTCCGCAATATCCGTGATGGGTACGTTGGTCAAGCCGTCCTCATGGGCCGTGCCGGCATTGCCCGGCGCCACAAAGATTTTCTGCAGGCGCGGGCTTTGGGCTAGGCGCCAGGCCAGGGCATGTTCACGACCGCCGGAACCGATGACGAGGATTTTCATGTTTGTAAGGGCGTGAGGGGAGAGGAGTGAGGAGTGAGGAGTGGATCCGGGGAGGTGGAGAGGTTTTACCCCTCGCCCCTCACCCCTCACGCACCACCATTAGTGGCGGAAATGCCGGAAGCCGGTAAACACCATGGCGATGCCTTGTTCGTCCGCCGCTGCGATGACTTCGGCATCACGCACGGAGCCGCCGGGCTGGATTACCGCCGTGGCACCCGCCTTGGCCAGCACATCCAGGCCGTCGCGGAAGGGGAAGAAGGCGTCGGATGCCACCACCGAACCGCTCACCGTCAGACCCGCGTTTTCGGCTTTGATTGCAGCGATACGGGCGGAATCCACCCGGCTCATCTGGCCGGCGCCGACGCCCACGGTGACGCCATCCTTGCAGTAAACGATCGCATTGGACTTGACGAACTTGGCGACGCGCCAGGCGAACAGCAGGTCGGACAGCTCCCGCGCATCCGGGGCCCGCTGGGTGACGATCTTCAGATCCGCCGCCGTGATGGGGGCGAAGTCCGCGGATTGCACCAGCAGACCGCCGCCAACCCGCTTGTATTCCAGCTGGGGTGCCACGTTCTTGCCCAAGGGCACTTCCAGCACCCGCAGGTTCTGCTTGGTGGCGAAGACCGCCCGGGCGGCCGGCGTCACACTCGGTGCAATGATGACTTCGGCGAACTGGCCGGAAATGGCCTTGGCGGCCGCCTCATCCAGGGGCACGTTGAGGGCGATGATGCCGCCGAAAGACGAGGTCGGGTCCGTCGCGAAGGCCTTCTTGTAGGCTTCCTCGGCGGTGGCGCCCAGGGCCACGCCGCAGGGGTTGGCGTGCTTGACGATGACGCAGGTGGTGGTGTCAAAGGCCTTGACGCATTCCCAGGCGGCATCCGCGTCGGCGATGTTGTTGTAGGACAGCTCTTTGCCCTGCAATTGCACGTAGGCGGAGATGGTGCCGGCCGCCGGCACCGGTTCCCGGTAGAAGGCGGCCTTCTGGTGGGGATTCTCGCCGTAGCGCAGGTCTTCCACCTTGTCGAAGGCCAACTGGAAGCAGTTCGGGAAATCCTGCTTGCTGCCGTCGTCGGCCAGGGCCGTCAGGTAGTTGGAAATACCGGCATCGTAACGGGCGGTATGGGTGAAGGCCTTGCGGGCAAGATTGAAGCGGGTCTTGTCGCCCAGGCCGCCGTCGGCCTGGATTTCCGCCAGAACCGGGGTGTAGTCCGCCGGGTCGGTGACGATGGCGCAGCCGCCGTGGTTCTTCGCCGCGGCACGCACCATGGTGGGGCCGCCGATGTCGATGTTCTCGATGGCGTCTTCCAGGGTGCAGCCGGCCTTGGCGATGGTGGCCTGGAAGGGGTAGAGATTCACCACCACCAGATCGATGGGGGGAATGCCGGCGGCCGCGATGGCGGCCAGGTGTTCCGGCAGATCGCGGCGGGCCAGGATGCCGCCATGCACCTTCGGGTGCAGGGTCTTGACCCGGCCGTCGAGCATTTCCGGGAAGCCGGTGTAGTCGCCCACTTCGGTCACGGGCAGGCCGGATTCCCTGAGCAGCTTGGCGGAACCGCCGGTGGACAGGATCTTGACGCCTTGGGCGACGAGGGCGCGGGCAAAATCGACGATGCCGGCTTTGTCGGAAACGCTGATCAGGGCTTGGGTGATTTTCATGGCAGGAAGTGTCGTTTAAAGGCCGAAGCCGATTAAGCAAATTAAACGCCGAGGCGCCGAGGCGCAGAGAAAATCTTCCATTTCCCCAACACCCGTTACCGATCGGCTCTTCAAGGACTTTCGCTTTTCCTCGGCGCCTCGGCGCCTCGGCGTTTCAAAATCTCTACAGCAATTCGTACTGGGTCAGCATGCGCCGCAGGGTGTTGCGGTTGATGCCGAGGATCTGGGCGGCAACGGTCTGGTTGCCGTTGGCCTGGCGCATAACGACTTCGAGCATGGGCTTCTCCATCTGGGCCAGCACCATGTCGTAGATGGCGCCGGGCTTTTCACCGTCCAGGTCACGGAAATAGCGTTCCAGGTTGCGGCGCACGCACTCCGCAATACTGATGTCGTGATTCATGCAGCCAGCTCCTCGGCCGGATCGGCGGGAGTGCCACCATCCAGGAAATACAGACGCTCGCCCGCTTCGGCCTGGCGCGCAAAGAATTCATCGGTGGCGGCCAGTTGGGCCTCCACCGTGGGCAGGGTGTTCATGCTGTGGCGGAAGACCGCGGAACCCACCAGGCCCTTGGTGTACCAGGAGATGTGCTTCCGAGCCACGCGCACGCCGGTTTCCTCGCCATAAAAAGCGTAGAGGTCCGCCAGGTGTTGGCGCATGACGGCATGGATTTCACTCACCAGGGGCGCCGGCATGACTTCGCCGGTCCGCAGGAAATGCTCGATCTCGCGGAAAATCCAGGGTCGCCCCTGGGCCGCCCGGCCGATCATGACCCCGTCGGCCTTGGTGTACTCCAGCACGAACTTGGCCTTTTGCGGCGTGGTGATATCGCCATTGGCAATGAGGGGAATGGATACCCGGCTCTTCACGTCGGCGATGGTGTCGTACTCCGCGTCGCCCCGGTACTGGCAGGCGCGCGTCCTGCCGTGGATGGCAATGGCCCGAATGCCGGATTCCTCGGCGATGCGGGCGATAGTGGCGGCATTCCTGTTTTCCGTGTTCCAGCCGGTACGGAACTTCAGCGTCACCGGGGTGCTCGGCACGGCGGACACCACCGCCTCCAGGATGCGCGCCACCAGCACTTCGTCCTGCATGAGGGCCGAGCCGGCCATCACGTTGCAGACCTTCTTGGCCGGGCAGCCCATGTTGATGTCGATAATGCGGGCGCCGTTATCCACGTTGTGCTGCGCGGCCCGGGCCAGCATCTGCGGGTCGGCTCCGGCGATCTGCACGGACACCGGCGCCACCTCGCCCTCGTGGTTGGCGCGGCGCTTCGTCTTAGCGCTGCCATACAGCAGGGAGTTGGACGTCACCATCTCCGACACGGCCAGTCCCGCCCCCAGTGTCTTGCACAACTGGCGGAAAGGCCGGTCCGTGATGCCGGCCATGGGCGCCACGAAGAGGTTGTTTCGCAAGGTGAAACCGCAGAACTGCATGACCACACGGGAGTCGAGAGAAGCCGCGCATTTTACCCCAAGTCCGTCCGGCGTTTCGGGGGGCGAGAGATTTTAACGAGAGGGAAAAGCAGGATTCGGGATGCAGGAATCAGGAGTCAGTGGCGCCTTCCGGTGTGGGAAAATTTTACCGGTCCCACCTACCAGGCTCGCGCCCCGAACATCATCCTGCGGGCCACGAAATCCCTTGCCGGGGGGAGCACGTCCAGCAGGAACAGGCCCGTACCCCGGGCCGCGGAGAGGACCGGGTTGGCGTTGCTGAAGAGGCGCACCAGCAGGTCGGTGAAGCCGATGGTGCCCTTCCGGTCCAGGCGGCGGTGGCCGTGATACTGGGCCAGCAGGGGCGCCGCGCCGGTATCGCCGCCGGTCTTCAGCACCAGGTCCGCCAGTTGCCAGGCGTCCCGCAGGGCCAGGTTGAAGCCCTGGCCTGCCACCGGGTGCACCGTCTGGGCCGAGTTGCCCAGCCATACCTGGCGCGGCCCCACCGGCTCCGTGCGGACTTTCAGCAACAGGGGATAGGCATGTCGGGGTTCGGCGGCGGTGAAATGCAGACGCTCGCCGAACTGGGCCTGCAGCCGGGCGAGAAAGGCGGCCTCATCCAGAGCCAGCAGGTCCCGGGCCACGTCCGGTGCGGCGGTGAACACCACGGCGTAGCCCGTGCCGCAGGGCAGGAGCGCCAGGGGGCCGTCCGGAGTGAAGCGTTCGAAAGCCACCCGACCCCGGGGTTCGGCGGTGTGCACCAGGGTGATCACGCCGTGCTGGCCGTAATCCCGCACCATGACGCCTTTGCCCTCATCCAGGCGCCCTTCGGCCCAGGCCAACAGGTTTGCTGATAAAGTTTCGCCATCCTCCAGAACCACCCGCGCCGCCGCCCCTTCCGGGAATACGCCGGCCACCTTGCAGTGATGGCGGAAGGCCACGCCCTGTTCCCGGCAGGCGGCCTCCAGCACTTGCGCCAGGGCGCCAGCCTCCTGCACGTAGCCCAGGGCCGCTTGTCCATAGTCGGCGGCGGAGAGTTTGGCCCGGCCGAAGCCGCCCTTTTGTGAGATGTGAATGGTGTCGATGGCCGTGGGCGTAAGGAGTGGCCACACCCCCAGGCGCTTCAGGGTCTGTTGCGTTCCCGGCGACAGGGCCAGCACCCGTGGGTCGCCACTGGCCGCGCCGGCTTCCCGGGCATCCACCACCAGCGGATCAAGCCCACCCTGCTTCAAGGCCAGGGCCAGGCACAGGCCCAAGGGACCGGCACCGACGATAAGGATTTGTTGAGACATAGTTTGCCAATAAACCCGTAGGTTGTGCCGCCAGGCACAACGCATTGCGCGAACGCATTTCGACCATGTTGTGCCTGTTGGCACAACCTACAATTACCGGACTTCCGCCATGACGGCTTCAATTTCCGCCACGGTCTTCGGGGCCGTGGTGTAAACCTCGCAACCTGTTTCCGTGACGATCACGTCGTCCTCTATGCGGATGCCGATGTTGTGCAAGGCCTCCGGTATGTCGTCGGCGGCCTGGATGTAGAGGCCCGGTTCCACCGTCAGCACCATGCCGGGCTGCAAGGTTCGCCAGGCGCCGTCCAGCTTGTATTCGCCCGCATCATGCACGTCCAGGCCCAGCCAGTGGCCGGTGCGGTGCATGTAGAAACGCTTGTAGCTGCCGCTCTCGAGGGCGGCCTCCAGGCTTTCCGTGAGCAGTTTCAGGTCCACCAGGCCCTGCACCAGTACCTTGAGGGCCGCCTGGTGCGGGTCGTCCCAGGTGGCGCCGGGCTTGATGGCGGCGATGGCCGCCACCTGGGCCGCCAGCACGATCTCATATACCTGTTTCTGGGCCGGGGAAAAGCGCCCGTTCACCGGCCAGGTGCGGGTAATGTCGGAGGCGTAGCCGTCCAGCTCGCAGCCCGCGTCGATGAGCATCAGGTCCCCATCTTTGAGCTTCTGGTCGTTGGCCACGTAATGCAGGATGCAGGCCCCGGCTCCCCCCGCCACGATGCTCCCGTAGGCCGGGGATTGGGAACCGCCCCGGCGGAATTCATGGAGGAACTCTGCCTCGATTTCGTATTCGAACAGCCCCGGCCGGGTCGCCTGCATGGCCCGGCCATGGGCCAGGCTGGAAATGTCGGCGGCGCGGCGCAGGGTGGCCAGCTCAGTAGCATCCTTCACCAGGCGCATTTCGTCCAGCACCTGGCGTACGTCCCGCACATCCGAGGGTGCCTTGACGCCGCTGCGGGCATTGGCGCGCACCTTGTTCAAGGCGGCGACGACCCGCTGGTCCCAGTCCGCATCGAAGCCGAGGGAATGATAGAGGGCCGGCCGGTCCGCCAGCAGGTCTACCAGTTTGGCGTCCAGCTCCGTAATGGACCAGGCTTCGTCGAAACCGAAGGCTTCCCGGGCGGCGGCAGGCCCCCAGCGGAAGCCGTCCCAGGTTTCCCGCTCCGGATCCTTGTCGCGGCAGAACAGGATGGATTTCGGCGCATCGCCGCCCACCAGCACCAACACCGCCTCCGGCTCGTCAAAGCCGGTGAGATACCAGAAATAGCTGTCGAAGCGGTAGGGGTAGTGGGTATCCCGGTTGCGCGCCCGTTCCGGCGCCGTGGGAATGAGGGCTAGGCCTAAGCCGATGGCTTTAATCAGGCGGGAACGGCGGTCGAGATGGGGCTGGATATCCACGATGTTTTCGGCGGGCGGCAGGAGCGCCGAATTATAGCGCCCCGACCCTACGCCTTCTGCCGCTCGATCTTCACACCGACCCGCCGCGCGTTCTTCATGATGCCGATTTTGGCGACGCTGAGCTTGACCCAGGGGGCCTTGAAGTCTTCCAGGAGCAGGGTGGCCACGAATTCCGCCAGGGTCTCCAGCAGATTGAAATGCCGCTGGGCGAATTCCTTTTCCAGGCGGGCCACCACTTCTGCATAGTCGATAGTGTCGGCGATTTCGTCGTGGGCGGTGGCACCGTCCGGGATGCCCACTTCCAGCTGCAGTTCGATACCCTGGGGGCCGACCTTCTCCCGGGGGTAGATGCCGACGCAGGCTTGCAGGCGGAGGTCCTCGATGAAAATGGCGTCCATGGGATTCAGTTCGATTAGAATTCGAAAAATTCTCGCCAATCTACCATGACCACACTGATTTTCGTGTTTGCCGCCTACCTGATCGGTTGCGTGCCCTTCGCCCTCGTCTCGTCGAAGCTCTTCGGCCTGGCGGACCCGCGCTCCTACGGTTCGGGCAACCCGGGGGCCACCAACGTCTTGCGCAGTGGCAACAAGGGGGCGGCACTGGTGACTTTGCTGGGGGATGGGGCCAAGGGCTGGCTGGCGGTGTGGCTGGCGGCCCGCTTCGCCCCGGGCTACGGACTCGATGGCCAGGTGGTGGCTCTGGCGGCGGTAGCCGTGTTCCTCGGCCATGTCTTTCCCGTGAGCCTCGGCTTCAAGGGCGGCAAGGGCGTGGCCACTGCCGCCGGTGTCATGCTGGCCCTCAGCCCGGCCATCTTTGGCGTGGTGGCCCTGGTGTGGTTCGTCGTGGCCCTGGTGTCCCGTTACTCGTCCCTGGCGGCTCTGCTGGCCGCCGCTGCCGCCCCCCTGGCGGCCCTGTCTTATCTGGACAATGGCTGGGGCGTGCTGGCGGTGATCGTAAATTCCCTGCTGCTCACCTGGCGCCACCAGGCCAACATCAAGAAGCTGATTGCCGGTACGGAATCGAAGATCGGAAAAAAACAGTGAGGAGTGAGGGGTAAGGAGTGAGGAGTGGAGGTATGCACGTGCTCCGCGCGTGGTGATTTACCCTTAAAAAGGCAGTTGACTAAACGCCGAGGCGCAGAGGCGCCGAGAAAACAAAGACATGGCAAGGATTTTGGCCTTCACCAAACGGGTGAAGCGCGTTACGTTGCCAAGTTCTTGTTTTTCCTCTGCGTCTCGGCGTCTCGGCGTTTCAAACAGAGTTTTTTAGGTTTACCACTCACTGCTCTCCGCTAACGCATCTCCGATTTCCCCGAACAGCGGTCTTCTCCCCACATCTGCATCCACGCAGCGGTGCTGCAATGCCCAAAGCGCGTCCGGTGCTGCCGGGCAGCGGTCCAGCAGTTCCTCCAGCAGACAGCCGAAGGCGCGCACTTCGAGGCGTTGCAGGGCTTTTGCCCGGGGCCGGTCCTCCGGCACGAAAAACGACGCGGCGCCGAAATCCCCCAGCAGGCAGTCCCCCTGGTCGTTCCGCAGGATGTTGTGGCCGTAGAGGTCGCCGTGCAGGATGCCTTGGGCGTGCAGGTGGCCAGCCGCCGAGGCGATGCCGCTGGCAATGCGTAGCGCCGCATCCAGGCTGAAGCGGATGTCTGGCCCGTAGCTGTCCCGGGTGCAGGAGGCAAGACTCGGCGGCCCCGCCAGGTTGTGGAAGCGCTTGTCGATGAGGGCCATCACCAGACCGTCCGCCCCTTCCGGGTGATCCAGGATGCGGCCCTCCAGCGGGATCAGGTTGGGGTGGCGTCCGGCGCTGATGCAGGCGTCCATTTCGCTCCTGGGCAGGCCGTCGCTGGTCATGGCTCCCTTGAACAGCTTCACCGCGACGTCCGGCAGGTCCGCCAGGCCCGAACGCCGCTGGGCGTGATAAATCACCCCGGAGGCCCCTTCCCCCAGCTGATGGGTCAGTTCCAGGTCGTCCCAGGCAATGGGCGCGATGGGGTGACGGGCCAGTACCGCCGCCTCGCTCAGGTCGCTGAAAGGATTGCCCCCGTAGGCCAGCCAGGACAGGCGCGGCAATGTCAGCAGCCAGTCGGGCAGATCCGTGAAGCGGTTGGCGGCGATGCGCAGCAGTTCCAGGCCGGTACAGCCGGCCATTTCCAGCGGCAGGGCGCTCAAGTGGTTGCCTGCCAGCATGAGTTTCTGCAGCTGGCTGCAGCGGCCCAGTTCCGCCGGCAGTTCCTCTACCGCGTTGTCCGTCAGGATCAGCCAGCGCAGGGCCGGGGGCAGTGATTGCGCCGGTACCCGGCGGATGCGGTTGGCCTTGAAGCCCACCATGGAGAGGGCAGGGCAGGCCCCCAGCACTTCCGGTAGGGTCTCGAAGAGATTGTCGGAACAGAAGATGACCCGCAGCCGGTGGAGGCGCGGCAGATCCTCCGGCAGGTGGGTGAGCCGGTTGCCGGAGAGATTGAGGATTTCCAGGGAATCCGCCAGTTCAAAAATCTCCGGCGGGAATTCCGTGAGTCCGACGGACAAGTCCAGCCGCTTGGTACCCGCCAGCTTGCCGGCGCGCAGGGAGGAGAGAGTGTTCATTCTTGAAAAGAGGTCTGGAACGCCGAGGCGCCGAGGCGCGGAGAAATCGGAGGCTTATAACATCCTGCCGTCGCTTCAAGAAAGTCTTTGAACGAGTCTAACTCCGATTCCCACCTCGATTCCCGCATGTCGGAATTTCTTACAGCCAACGGAACCGGATTATTCCCCGGTTGCAGGTGAGATATCCGCCATTTTAAAACTTTTCTTTTTGTATTCAGCTGGTTGAAAAAACACCCGAACAAGGACAAGCAAGACTATGACTTTTGCCCGAGTCGAAAATCTTTACACCCACAACGAAACTTTCAAGCACACCTGGTTCAACTCATTGATTTATATCATTGGCTGGATTATTGCTTTGAGTATTCGAAAATACCAACTCCTGGAGCGCCCATGAAAACCCACGCCCTCATCACTCTCGTCACGGCCGGTCTGCTTGGTCTCTCGTCCGGCGCCAATGCCGCCCTTTGCGAGTCGGCGACCGGCAACCTGGTCCAGAACTGCGGTTTCGAAACCGGGAACACCGCTTCCTGGAACCAGTTAGATTTGTGGGCAAGCCTCCCCGGCTTCAATGACGTGAGCACTTCGGCGGCGAAATCGGGCGGTTACGGGGTGCGGAACGGCAACTACTCGCCCAACTACTACAACCCCAGCGGCGTCCCAGTCTTCCAGGGCCTGGCGGGCGTGTCCCAGGCCATCAGTGACGTGGCCGGCACGACCTACGACTTCAGCTTCTGGCTCAAGCTGGCGGGCGACAACCTGGGTACAGACCCCGGAGGTTATGCGAACCAAAAGTACGTGGTGTATTGGAATGGCACCCTGCTGCTGGACCTGTCCAGCCAGCTCACGACCGACTGGACGCAGCACAGCTATACAGTGGTCGGCACTGGCTCGGATACAATCAAGTTCGAGGGTTACATGAATAGCGGATACAACTATCTGGACGACGTGCAGCTCGTTGCTTCGGCAATACAACCCGTGCCCGAACCCGCTTCCCTGGCCCTGCTGGGCCTGGGCTTCGCCGGCTTGCTGGGCGTCCGCCGCCGCAAGTTCGCCTGAACCGTCACGACAGGCCAACAAAAAGGGCGCCGCGGCGCCCTTTTTGATTCCCGCATTCCGCCCTATTTCTTCGGCTCGGCCTTGTCACCCGCTGGCGCTACGGGTGCCGCCTGGGGCTTGGCAGCCCCGGGGCTGGCGAACTTGGGATAGCTGGCTTCGTCGAGTTGACGGTTCCAGCCTCCCTCCTCGAAACCCTTGAGGACCTGGGTGCCGACGCCCAGGGCGGGCACCAGCAGGGGGCCGTCGCCGGCCCGCTTGCGGAAGGCTGCGGCGGCTTCCTCGGTGACGAGGGAAACTTCCGAGAACGGCACGCCGCGCTTCTTCAGCAGGGCGCGGGCCCCATTGCAGGCGGCGCCGCAATCCGGACCGGTGTACAACGTCACAGGAAAATCCGTCGCCGCCTTCTGCACCGCGTAGGGCTGGCCGGCGGTGTCGATGACGTTCTGGCGCAGCTTCCGTTCCTCCATCTTCAACACTTCCGGCGGCGGCGGCTTGTCCGAGTAATGGACCTTGCCGTCCTTGTCCAGCCAGCGGTAAACACCAGCCGACGCCGCCAGCGGCAAGAGCAGCAGCAAGAGAAAGAGTCGCGGTAGCCTGGACATGGAGTGGTCCTTACCGTGAAAGTCGCGCCAGCGACTCACTACGCTTCCCTCTCCCGCCGGGAGAGGGACTGAGGGTGAGGGAAAACCGGCATGGCTGCCATTCTCGGAGGCGGATTCCGAAGCCATGACGGTTAGTCGGAAGTCATGCCATTATGCCTGAGCAGGGCGTCCACGCTGGGTTCCCGCCCACGGAAGGCCTTGAAGGATTCGATAGCCGGGCGGCTGCCGCCCACTGCCAGCACTTCCAGCCAGAAGCGCTGGCCCGTTTCCGCATCCAGCACGCTGCCCTTTTGCTCGCCGGCTTCCTCAAAGAGGCCATAGGCGTCCGAGGAGAGCACTTCCGCCCACTTGTAGCTGAAATAGCCCGCCGCGTAGCCGCCGGCAAAGATGTGGGAGAAGCTCTGGGGGAAGCGGTTGAAGGCCGGCGGACGCAGCACCGACACTTCGTCCCGCACGGTTTCCAGCAGTTGCCCGATGGTCTGCTCGCCCTGCGGGTCGTACTGCCAGTGCACCAGCAGATCGAACAGAGAAAATTCCACCTGGCGCAGCATGAACAGGCCGCTCTGGAAGTTCTTCGCCGCCAGCATCTTGTCGAAGAGTTGACGGGGCAGGGCCTCACCCGTATCGGCGTGGGCGGTCATGCCCTTGATCACATCCCATTCCCAGCAGAAGTTTTCCAGGAACTGGGAAGGCAGTTCCACCGCATCCCATTCCACGCCGCGGATGCCGGACACGCCCAGTTCCTCCACCCGGGTCAGCAGGTGGTGCAGACCGTGGCCGGTTTCATGGAACAGGGTGATCACGTCATCGTGGCTGAAGGTGGCCGGCTTGCCACCCACCGGAGCCGGGAAGTTGCAGTTCAGGTAGGCCACCGGCTTCTGGATGCCGTTGGGCGTGGCGCGGCGGGTGATGGCTTCGTCCATCCAGGCGCCGCCCCGCTTGGTTTCCCGGGCGTAGAGGTCCAGGTAGAACTGGCCCACCAGTTCGCCGGCTTGATCATTGATGCGGAAGAAGCGCACCTCCGGGTTCCACACCGGCGCCGTGTCCGCCTCCACCTTTACCGAGAACAGGCCCTCGATAACTCTGAACAGACCTTCCAGCACCTTGGGCTCGGGGAAATACTCTTTTACCTCCTGCTCGGAGAAGGCGTAGCGCTTCTGGCGCAGCTTTTCCGAAGCATAGGGCACGTCCCAGGATTCCATCTGCGGCAGGCCCAGTTCGCTTGCGGCGAATTCCCGCAGTTCCGCCAGATCCTTTTCGGCGAAAGGACGGGCCTTGACGGCCAGTTCCTTCAGGAAGGCCGTCACCTGCTCCGGCGTGTCGGCCATCTTGGGCACCAGGGACACGTGGGCGTAGGACGGGTAGCCGAGAAGCTTGGCTTCTTCATCCTTGAGTTGCAGGATTTCCACCATGAGGGGGGAGTTGTCCCACTCCAGCTTGCTGCCGGGGCTGACGATCTCGGAGGCCCGGGTGACGTAGCCCCGATAGAGGGCTTCCCGGAAGCGGCGATCTTCGGCGTACTGCACCACCGGCATGTAGGACGGGGCGTGCAGGGTGAATTTCCAGCCCTCGAGACCGTCCTTTTGCGCCCTTTCCCGGGCCGCCTGCTTTACGTCCTCCGGCAAGCCGGCCAGGCCCGCCGCATCGCTGACCATATGGGAAAAGGAATTGGTGGCGTCCAGGATGTTCTCGGAGAACTTGGCGGACAGGGCCGCCAGGCGTTCCTGGATTTCCTGGAAGCGGGGTTTGTCGGTTTCCGGCAACTCGGCGCCGGAGAGGCGGAAATCCCGTACTTCGTGGTCCAGGATGGCGCGGCGGGCCTGAGACAGGCCGGCATATTCGGCGCCTTCGCGAATGGCCTTGAACTTATCGAACAGGGCCAGGTTCTGCCCCAGTTCGGAGTAGAACTTCGACACTTCCGGCAGGTTGGCGTTGTAGGCCTCGCGCCATTCCGGCACGTCATTCACGGAATGCAGGTGGCCCACGATGCCCCAGGCCCGGGAGAGCTTTTCGCCCTCGTCGTTCAAGGGCGCGGAGAAATTATCCCAGGTGGGGGCGGCAGGGTCGGCGATGAGCTGGTCCACCAGGGTGCGACACTCGGCCAGGAGCTGGGTGACAGCAGGGGTGACGTGTTCAGGCAGCACCGCATCGAAACGGGGCAAGCCGGAGAAATCAAGAAGGGGGTTCATGGCGGTTTTTTTATCCTTGAAAAGGCAGTTTACTAAACGCCGAGGCGCAGAGGCGCCGAGAAAACAAAGGCTTAGAAGATATCTGTGCCTCACCAAACGGGTGAAGCCGATTACGCCGGAAGCTTATTGTCTTTCCTCTGCGTCTCGGCGTCTCGGCGTTTCAAACTGAGTTTTTAGGTTTATATGAGCCGGGAAACGGCAAGTGGGTCATTGTAACGGCAAGCGCCAGGCCTTGGCGGGCTCCGGCCTACTTCAAATCCCGGCGGAAACGCTGGCCCTGATAGTTGAAAACCAGGCTGTCGGGGCGAATCTCCTCAAGCCGGAGGCCTGGGGCTACATCGTCCCCCTCCTGGAGCGTCCGCTCGCTGGTTTTTACGAGCCGCTCCCGGGGCTTGGCCGAATACACATGCATGACGACAACCATGCCGCGAATTTCCTGCCGGATGGACGGCGGCAAATCCACCTGGGCCATGGGCCTTGCGTCCTTGTGACTCGGGGGCGTCGCGCTGCCCGGGCTGTCGGCATCGGCAATCACGGACTTCCTGATGGCGACGGCGAGGGGGGCATCCTCTCGTTCGGCGGAAGCGGCCGGCGGGGCAATCATGGCGCGTGCCGGTGCCGGTGCCGGTGCCGGTGCCGGTGCCGGTGCCGGTGCCGCTGCCGGTGCCGCTGCCAGGGCGGGGGCGGACGTAGGCCTTGGCGCGGTGACGGGGGCGGGCGTCATGGCCGTTGTTGCTGTGACGCGGCCCATTGCCCGTAATTCCGCTTCCACCCGGGGCGGCAGTGTTGGCGGCGCCGGTTCTGTCGGCGCCACGATAGAAGGCGCCGCTACCTCCGTGACAGCCAGCGGCGTCGGCGCAGGCGGCGGAAGGGGGGACGGGGCCGTCTGCCAGGGCCGCAGCCAGCCGATGAGCACCCCAGCGGCGAGCACCAGTCCGCCGACCAGGCCGTAAACCAGCATCGGCGGCCGGGCGGGGGCTGGCGCGGTCGGTTCGGCCTTCAGGGTGGGGACGCTGCCCCGCCGGCGTTGCTGTTCGGATTTCCGCAAGGCATCCAGAATGTAAGACATGGCTACTTTCTCCCTGAATCGCGCTGCAGCACAGGGGCTGCGGCGTCACCCGCCCCTGTCAGGTAGACCAGGGTGAGGCGCCCCAGGCTGCCGTCGGGAGGCAAGCCCTGGTTGAGCTGAAACTGTCGCAAGCGTTGCACCAGTGCCCCGTCGAACAGGGCGTGGGCGGCGGCGGGCTTGCCTTCCGCCCGCGCCAACTGGCTGTCCAGCCATTGCACGGCGGGGCCTCCTTGGCCGGGCGGCATTCTGTCCAGTCCCGGTGGCGGCTTGCGCCACAACAGGGTGTAGCGGCCGGTCCAGTGGGAGGCCAGGGAATCCAGGGAAACCCTGAGGGTCTTGCTCCCCAGAATCACGCTGGTGGAGTGCTCGTCCAGGGCCGCCAGGGTGCCGTAGAACGTCCCGCCCTGTCCGTCCTGAAATTGCAAAACGGCGGGGTGGTTCAGTTGCCGCAGCTCCATCAAGCCTCCCCGCAGGGAATGGCAGGCCACCCGCTCGGTGCCACGGCAGGGATTTGCGCCGGGATATTCCTCGCCCCAGGCCTTGAACAGGGTGGCGAAGGCCATGGATAAACTCTTTTTGCGCGGCTCGTCCACGGGCCAGGCCAGGTCGGCAAATGCTTCTGGCGGAACCGGCTTGGGGGCCGGCGGCTGAACAGGCGCGACGGGGGGCAGCGCTGCCGTTGGTGTCGCGGCGGGCGCCTGCGGCTGCTGAAATCTCCCCCGGATCGTCGCCACGGCAACGAGGGCAACAAGCGCAACGGCCAGGGCCGCCAGGGCGAGCCGGCGCCCACCGGACGACTTCCGCTTCTCCCCCTGAAACACTTCCCGTGCCGCCTGGATCAAGGTCGCCCGGTTGACGCTGGACCGCCCCTGGGCATAGGCCCCCAAGAGTGCCCGGTTGCATACCAGGTTGATGAGCCGGGGCACGCCTCCGGTAAGGCGGTGCAGACGGCCCATCAGCGACGGGGAAAACAGCCCCCTCGTGGTGCCCGCCACTTCCAGACGGTGATTCACGTAGGCCCCCACCTCCGCCGGGCTGAGGGGTTCCAGGTGGTACCAGGCGATGACCCGTTGCGCCAGTTGGCGCAGCTCCGGCCGTTTCAGCATGGCGGCCAGTTCCGGCTGGCCGATGAGGATGATCTGCAGCAGCTTCTTTTCGTTGGTCTCCAGATTGGTCAGCAGGCGCAACTGTTCGAGCACCTCGGCTGCGAGATTCTGGGCTTCGTCGATGATCAATACCGTGTGCCGGCCCCGGGCATGGGCGTCCAGCAGGTGGGCGTTGATGCGATTCGTGAAGGCCATGACCCCCGCCGTGCCCACCGGAATCTCGATACCCGCTTCCGTGCACAGGGTGGACAGCAATTCCTCCACCGTCAGCCGGGGATTGAAGATGTAGGCGACATCGCAGTCCTCGGGAATCTGCTCCAGCAGACAGCGGCAGATGGTGGTCTTGCCCGCTCCTACCTCCCCGGTGAGCACCACGAAACCGCCGTCGCCGCCGAAGCCGTAGAGCAGATGGGCCAGGGCCTCCTGATGGCGCTGGCTCATGTAGAGGAAATGCGGATCCGGCGCAATGGAAAAAGGCGCGGCGGCGAGGCCGAAATGGCTCTGGTACATGGCATCCATGGGGAAAAACGCTGTGCGTCAGTATAAAGGCAAGTCCCGCGGATGCCGCTGCCAGCTATTTATCCTTACAGGTCCGCCGCCTTGAAGGTGTTGCATTGCTTCACGTCGCCGCTTTCCATACCGCGCTTGAACCAGCGTACCCGCTGCTCGGAGGCGCCGTGGGTGAAGCTGTCGGGCACGGCATAGCCCTTGGCCTGTTTCTGCAGGGTGTCATCGCCGATGGCGCTGGCTGCCGTGAGGGCCTGTTCCACTTCCCCCGGCTCCAGACGATGGCCGATGTGCTCGGCCCGGTAGCCCCAGACCCCGGCGAAGCAGTCCGCCTGGAGTTCCAGTTTCACCGACAGGGCGTTGGCGGCCGCCTTGCTGCCGGCCTGCTGTTCGGCCGCATGCACCTTGGCGGAAATGCCCAGCAGGTTCTGCACGTGGTGGCCCACTTCATGGGCGATGACGTAGGCTTCGGCGAACTGGCCTGGGGCGTGGAAGCGGGTCTGCAGCTCCTTGTAGAAGGCTAGGTCGATATACACCTTGCGGTCGCCGGGGCAGTAGAAAGGCCCCATGGCGGTCTGGCCGGTGCCGCAGGCGGTGGGCGTGCGGCCGGAAAACAGTACCAGCTTGGGTTCCTGGTAGGTCTTGCCGTTTTTCTTGAAAATGTCCCGCCAGGTATCTTCCGTGTCCGCCAGCACCTTGGAGACGAACTTGGCCATTTCGTCGTTGGCCGGCGGCTTGTGGACCGCTTGCTGCTGCACGGGCGCCGCCTGCTGGTGGGAGGCCAGATTCATGATGGTGGCGGGATTCACGCCGAAGAAATAGCTGGCAGCCAAGGCCAGCACGATGGTGCCGATACCGACTCCTCCGGCGCCGATGCCGCTACCGCCGCCGTCCCCGCGACGGTCCTCCACGTTATCGCTTTCCCGCTCGTCGTCCAGGCGCATGGATGATCTCCCTCAATTCCAAGGTGGCTATGTTGGCACAGAGTGGGGTGGGCTTGTAGGGCGGGTTTTAACCCGCCATAGCCTTTATCGCATGCCCTGGCCGGATGAATCCGGCCCCACACGAGAAAAAGGGGCCTTGCGGCCCCTTTTTCATGATGAAACACCTGTTCTATCAGGCCTTCTTCTTGGCGCTGTCCAGGCGCAGGCTGGCGTAGGAACCAGGTGCGTCTTCCAGGACGCCGAGCTTGCCCTTCACCGGATCACGGGCCGGCACGGTGTCACCATTGTGGGCGGTGACCCATTGCTGCCAGTCGGTCCACCAGGAGCCGGCGGTCTGGGTGACGCCGCTGAACCATTCGTCCGCATCGCCCGTCAGCTTGGCCGTGGGATTGGTCCAGAAGCCGTACTTGTTGGCGGACGGCGGGTTCACGATGCCGGCGATGTGGCCGGAACCGCCCAGCACGAAGCGCGTCGGGCCGCCGATGATGGAGGCACCCGCGAAGGTGCTCTTCCAGGGGGCGATGTGGTCTTCGATGGTGGACACGAAGTAGCAAGGTACCTTGATCTTGGAGATGTCGATGGGCGTGCCCATGATCTCGATGCCGCCCGGCTCCTTCAGCAGGTTCTTCATGTACATGTTGCGCAGATAGAAGCTGTGCATCTTCGCCGGCATGCGCGTGGAGTCGGAGTTCCAGTAGAGCAAATCGAAGGGGAAGGGGTCCTTGCCCATCAGGTAGTTATTCACCACGAAGGACCAGATCAGGTCGTTGGCGCGCAGCATGTTGAAGGTGCCGGCCATGTCCGTGCCTTCCAGGAAGCCTCGTTCCGCCATCTTCTTTTCCAGGCTGGAGACCTGCTTGTCGTCAATGAAGACGCCCAGTTCACCCGGGTTGGAGAAGTCCAGCATGGTGGTGAAGAAGGTGCCGGAGGCGATGCGCTTGTCTTTCTTCGCGGCCATGTAGGCCAGGGTGGTGGTGAGCAGGGTGCCGCCCAGACAGTAGCCGGCGGCGTTGATTTCCTTCGCGCCGGTCTGCTCGATGATGGCATCCACCGCCGCCAGGGTGCCCTTTTCCACGTAGGCTTCGAAGCCCAGTTCCGCTTGCTTCTCGTCCGGGTTCACCCAGGAGATGACGAAGACGGAGTGGCCCTGGTCCGTGGCCCACTTGATGAAGGAATTCTTTTCCCGCAGGTCCAGGATGTAGTACTTGTTGATCCACGGCGGCACGATCAGGAACGGGCGCTTGAGCACGTTCTCGGTGGTGGGCGTGAATTGCAGCAACTGCATGAGTTCGTTCTGGAACACCACCTTGCCCGGCGTGGTGGCGACGTTCTTGCCCATGGTGAAGGCGGTGGTGTCGGTCATGCGCACGCGCAACTGGCCGTCGCCGCTTTCGATGTCGCGCAGCAGGTTGTTGAAGCCCTTGATCAGGTTCTGGCCGTTGCTCTTCACCGTTTCGCGGAATACTTCCGGATTGGTCATGGCGAAGTTGGACGGGGACAGGGCGTCGATGAACTGGCGGGTGTAGAAGCTGACCTTCTTCTGGCTGGAGTCGTCCAGGTCTTCCACGTTGCTGACGGTGTCATGGACGTGGCGGGCGGTGATCAGGTAGGACTGCTTGATGAAGTCGAAGAGGAAATGCTGTTCCCACTCGGCGTCCTTGAAGCGGTTGTCGCCCTTCAGGGGCTTGGCGATGGGGTCACCATTCACGCCGACCATACGCATCATGGAGTGCTGCCACAGGGAGAAGTAATCCCACACCATGTTCATCTGGGTCTGGGCCAGCTTGTAGGGGTTGGCTAGCAGCTTGCCCATCATGTCCATGAAGGATTGGGCGATGCCCAGTTCGTCTGTGGGGGCGCTAATGCCCTTCTTCATCTGGCGCTGCATGTGTTCGGTGATGAGCTTGGAGGCACGTTCCGCCACCTCGGCATAGGTCTTCGCCACATCCTTGGCATCGGGCAGGTCAGGTTTTACCGTATCTTGGGTGGGGGCAGCCATTAATCACTCTCCTGAGTCGTTAAGTTTTGACAAATCGGCAAATGCCGTCGCCGCCCTCCACCCTTTTGAGCGATCCAGCTTGCTCCAGGTGGTTGAGGTGGGCGATGGCTTCTCCCATGGCAAACTGCACCTGATGGGTGTCAAGTTCCCGTGGGAAAAGGGTTTCCAGCAACTCGCAGGCACTTTTTGGTGCACTGCAAGAAGTCAGAAGTGTAGCGCAACGCTCCGCATGATGGGCAGCCAACTGCGTCACACGTTGATGCAAACCCCTGAATGGACGGCCGTGGGACGGCAGCACCAGGGTGTTTTCCGGCAGTGCCGTGAGGCGCTGCAGGGAGTCGAGGAAGTCTTGCAACGGGTCCGCGTCCGGCAGATTGGCGAATACGCTGACGTTGGTGGAAATGCGCGGCAGCAGCATGTCGCCGGAGATCAGCACCTGCAGTTCGTCGCAGTAAAGGGAAGCGTGTTCCGGCGAATGGCCGTAGCCGGTCATGACGCGCCAGTCCCTGCCGCCAATAAGCAGCGTTTCGCCATCCTTGATGCGGGTGAAGCTGTCCGGCAGATCCGGTACGCCCCGGGCGTAGGCGTTGCCGCGAGCCACCAGGGCGTTGTGGCGCGTGTCGTCCAGGCCGTGACGCTGGAACTGGGCCAGCATGGCCGCCACGCCGACACCGCCGAATTCCTTCTGGGCGGCGTGGGCCGTGAGGTATTCCCCCAGGGTCATGATGAGGGGCAGGTCGTGACGTTCCATCAGCCAGGCCGCCAGGCCAAGATGGTCCGGGTGGAAGTGGGTGACGACGAGGCGCCGGGGCCGGTGGTTTTCCAGCAGGTTTTCCCAGCAGGCCTTTACCGTGCTCAGGGCGATGCCCGTGTCCACCAGGGTGCAGCCGTCATCCTCTGCCAGCAGCCAGACATTCACGTGGTCCAGGGCGAAGGGCAGGGGCATGCGCACCCAGTCCACGCCCGGTGCAACGGGCAGGCTGGTGCCGGCTTCAGGCAGTTCCTGGAAGGGGTAGTCCATGCTCTCTGTCTTCCTGTGGGTTTTCCGGCGGCCTTGCGTCTTGGTCTTTGTGACTCCCCGCAAGGGAGTCGGCGCAATTGCCTTGTCGCTTGAAATCTGCTTAACTTCTGTCGCTCCGGGACGGTGTCGGTGCGAAAAATCAGTCATTCTAACCGATTATGCACAGCGCACCGCCGCCGCCCCTCCTTTGTCCAGACAAGCCGGAATTCGTGCTTTACTGCCAGCCTGACAGGCTCCCGGGTGTTCGTCCCGGGCTGCGCTGGCGCCACGGACCTGCGGAAGATCGCCTACCGGCGACTACGGGGCCTGGAAAGAAGCTGGCGCGCCGACCGTCGTCAAGGCGCAGCACAAGCCGACAGGATAAGTAGCGCACCGGGGGGTGTGGAGGAGCGCGCCAGAAGAGCCTGTTTCAACAGGACAAGAGCGCGACATAACCTCTGGAGAATATTGCATGGACAAGCTGGACAAACTTTTTGAGAACAACCGGGCCTGGGCCAAGCGCATGCAGGTGCGCGACCCCGAGTTCTTCGGTCGACTCGTCGGGCAACAGGAGCCGGACTACCTGTGGATTGGCTGCGCCGATAGCCGGGTGCCGGCCAACGAGATCGTGGACCTGGAGCCGGGCGAATTGTTCGTGCACCGCAACGTGGCCAACGTGGTGGTGCACACCGACCTCAACTGCCTGTCGGTGTTGCAGTACGCCGTGGAAATGCTCGGCGTGCGTCACATCATGGTGGTGGGGCATTACGGCTGCGGCGGTGTGCGGGCGGCCCTGACCCGGCGCAAGGTGGGGCTGGCGGACAACTGGCTGCGGCACGTGCAGGACGTGGCCAAGAAGCACGACCATTACCTTCAGTCCATCTCGGACATCAATGATCGGCATGACCGTCTGTGCGAACTGAACGTCATCGAGCAGGTGATGAACGTGGCGGAAACCACCGTCGTCCAGGATGCCTGGGACAAGGGCCAGGAGTTGACCGTGCATGGCTGGTGCTACAGCCTGGCCAACGGCCTGGTGAAAGACATGGAAATCACCGCCTGCAACAATGACGAACTGAATGCAGGTTACCGCCGTTCTCTCGCGGCTCTGCCTTGAGAACACGTGAAGATCTGGCACATTCATTTATTTGAACCGCAGAGGCGCTGAGACGCAGAGGAAGACCCGCTCAAGTACGGGCGGTTTTACGGCTTGGATAATGCGCCAGGCAGCGTTGGGTTTTCTCCGCGCCTCTGCGCCTCTGCGGTGAATAACAGTCGTTGGAAGGAGCAAGCGCTGATGTCCGAGTCCCTCGTTTTTTATTTCGACTTTTCTTCGCCCTACGCCTACCTGGCCAGCGAGAAGATCGACGATCTAGCGGCAAAATACGGCCGCAAGGTGAAATGGCGGCCCATCCTGCTGGGGCCGGCCTTCAAGACCACCGGCACCGCGCCGCTCACCGAGATCCCGGTGAAGGGGGATTACTCGCGGCATGATTTCGCCCGCTCAGCCCGTTTCCTCGGTATTCCCTTCCGCATGCCGGACAAGTTCCCGCTGGCCACCCAGGTGGCGGCGCGGGCTTATTACTGGCTGCACGAACAGGACTGCGGCCTGGCCCGGGCCTTTGCACACGCCGTGTTCCGTGCCCTCTTTGTCGATAACCGGGACGTGTCGGATCCGACCCTGGTGCTGGAACTGGCGGCCGGGCAGGGGGCCGACAGCGTTGCCCTGGCGGCAGCCCTGAAGAGTGAAGTTCTCAAGGCGCGGCTCAAGATGGAAGGCGACGCCGCCCTGGCCCGCGGGGTCTTCGGCGCGCCCTTCATCTTCGTGGGGAATGAGGCCTTCTGGGGCGTCGACCGCCTGCCCCAGATCGAGCAGTTGCTTGCCGAAGGCGGTTTTTGAAAATCAATTGAACCGCAGAGACGCGGAGGCGCAGAGAAGACCCGGCGTGGGTTTTCTTTGTTTTTCTCCGCGTCTCTGCGTCTCTGCGCCTCTGCGGTGGAATTTGCATCATGAAACGAATCTGTGTTTTCTGTGGTTCCAGTGCGGGGCATGCGCCGGTCTACCGGGAGGCTGCGGTGGAACTGGGGCTGACCCTGGCGGAGCGCGGTATCGAACTGGTATATGGCGGCGGCAGCATCGGCCTCATGGGCGTGGTGGCGGATGCCTGTATGGAAGCGGGGGGCACGGTCATCGGCGTCATTCCCGAGTCCCTGGTGGGGCGGGAAGTGGCCGGCAAGCCGGTGGATCACCGGGCACTCACCCGCCTGGAAGTGGTGGATTCCATGCATACCCGCAAGGCGCGCATGGCGGAACTGGCCGATGGCTTCATCGCCCTGCCCGGCGGCTTCGGTACCTTCGAGGAATTCTGCGAAATCATCACCTGGGCCCAGCTGGGCTTCCACAGCAAGCCCTGTGGCCTGCTCAATGTGAATGGTTTCTTTGACCAGTTGCTAGGCTTGTTCGACCACGCGGTGGTGGAGGGTTTCCTGCGTCGTCAGAACCGGGAACTGGTATTGGCGGACACCCGGCCTGCCGGCTTGCTGGCCGCCATGGCCGCCTACGAGCCTGAGCCGGTGACCAAGTGGCTGTCTGAGAAGAAAGAACTCTGAAGCAGCCGCTTGGCGTGAAAGTCGCGTCAGCGACTCACTGCGCTCCCCTTTCCCTCCGGGAGAGGGGGTGGGGGTGAGGGGAAACCGGCATGGCTCTCATGGTCGGGGGCGGATTCCAAAGCCGCGCCGGTCAGGCGCTTCGTTCGAGCCGCTGCCCCGTGCTTGGCTGATAGTTTCCCGGGTTCGTCGGGCACGTGGCCGGGCGCCTGCGCCGGGAGTTCGTGCCGGTGATGCCATCCCGGAAAGTCCGGGCCGCTGCCAAGGCACCTTCCTCGCCATGGCAGGTGGCATCGCTGAACAACTTGCAATAGGCGACCTTGCGCCGGCTCAGCTTGACCAGCCAGCCGTGGATCAGGTACCTGGCGTCATCAATTCTGTAGATGGCGAATTCGAGTTGGGGTCCCATGCGCATGATGCTTCCTTTCGATTCCGTGGGCGGGGGCGGGCAAGGCCTGGCAGTCCCCGTCTGCTCCTGCTTTTGTCGGTTTTCCTTCTGGCCCCAAGTTACCGGAGGTCGCCGGCAGGCGCCGTGACCGAATTCACGCCCGGATAGAAATGGGCGAACGAGATGAAACTCTTCTGCGGAGGGTGGGGGCGGTGGTGCGGGGACGTGAATTGAAAAGGCCCGGATGAACCGGGCCTTTGTGGTGGATGTCGAGGTTTTTACAGCCTCTCAGTTGCGAGGTGGGGCGGGCAGCTTTTCATCATTCACGTACTGCCCTTCTTCGGATTGACCGCTTGCCCAGGTATAGCGTCCCGCGCCGGTTTTCAGACCGTTCTTCCAGTTGCCTTCGAATCGGTCGCCACTTTTCCAGGTGTAGGTGCCCCATCCGTCCGGGCTACCATTGCTGACTTCCCCTTCATAGCGGTCTCCGCTGCTGCCAAAGCTATAGCGGCCTTTGCCGGTGGGCGTGCCCAAGGCGTATGCGCCTTCATATTTATCCCCGTTGGCATAGCTCATGTGGCCCTTGCCGTGTGGCTGATCGTTGCGCCAGTCTCCCTCGTAGCGGTTGCCGTTATTCCAGGTCATGGAACCCCGGCCCTCGGCCTTGCCCTGCACGAGGGTGCCGACGAATACATTGCCATTGTCCCAGCTGACCCTGCCCTGCCCGCTGAGCGTCGTTTTGGACGCATCAAGCTGAAAGCGGCCGGAGAAGGTGGTGTCGCCAACTTTGCGTGTTATCTCCTGGACATCGGCCGCCGGCAGAGCGGCGGCAAGGAGTCCGCTGCCGATTTCATTCGGCTTGGCCGTCATCTGCGCCTGGGTATTTTCCTGCATACGCTTGGCGCGTCCCTGCCGTGCGCCGCTGCAGTTTGCCGCGGCCTTGTTCCATGCGGGCAGTGATTTTTCGTATGACGCCCTGGCGTCTTCCCAGCGATGCTCCATCCAGGCGCCGTGGGCCAGGTCTTCCAGGCGTTCCGCTTCGGCAAATGCCGGGTCACAGGCTTTTTCCGCCAATTGGCTGGCGGCGCGGGTGCGCAGGAGGGCGGCATCCGTTTTATTTTTTTCGGCGCTAGTACGGTTGTTTCCCTGGCAAACGGCCACCGCCTCGCCCCAGGCGCTTTCCACTTCCCCCGCCAGGCGCCCGACTGCCGCCCAGTCCTTGTTTTCCCGTTGCAAGGTTTCCAATTGGCTGCCCAGGGTCGCGGCGCGCTGCATGTTCTGGGGACAGACCGTGCGTTGGATGATGGCATCCACTTTGGCTTTGTCCTCGGGCAGGGATGCCAGCAAGGCTTCCGCGCGCCCGGCGAGCGGTTGGGGGCAGCGAGCCATCAATTCACGCAATGCCGCTTCGGCTTTGCCATAGGCTGTCCATGCCGCCATCCAATGCTGTCCAGCCGTGGCCTCGTCCGCAGCCCTTACGTAAACCAGGGCGCGCTCGGCGGAACATAAGACAGGGGCCTGGCCGGCGGTTCCGGCCCGAGTCGCATCCTCTGCACCGCTGCCAGCGGAAAGTAGCGCCGTGACAAGGGCCGTGGCCAGATGAATTGCCCTGACTGCATTCATGGGGGCTCCTTGGGAATCCATGGGGCGCTCCGGAATAATGGTTGCCATGGGGACAGTGGGCAGGCGGGAGGCCTGCCGAAACCCTATTCCAGGTTCTGCACTTGTTCGCGAATTTGCTCGATGAGCAGTTTGAGTTCCACGCCGATGGCGGTGATCTCGGTGGACACGGACTTGGAGGCCAGGGTGTTGGCTTCCCGGTTGAGTTCCTGCATGAGGAAATCCAGGCGCTTGCCGACGGCGCCGCCTTTCTTCACCACCCGCTCCACTTCGTCCAGGTGGGTGGAAAGGCGGGTGATTTCTTCCGCCACGTCAATGCGGGCGGCGAACAGGCCCACTTCCGTGCGGATGCGTTCCTCTTCGGCGTTGGCGAGGGCTTCCCTGAGCTTGGCGGCGAGGCGTTCCTGGTAATCGGCCAGCACCAGGGGGAGACGCGGGCCGGCTTCGGCCACCAGCTGCCGCATGCGGGCGACGCGCTCGAAAATGGCGCTGGCGAGCTTGTCGCCTTCCCGGGCACGGGTGGCGAGGAATTCGTCGATGGCTGCGTCGATGAGGGTGGCGGCTTCTGCCAGCAGGGTGTCGGCGGGCAGGTTGTCGTCGCCGAGCATGCCCGGCCAGCGCAGCACTTCTGCCACGGACAGGGGCTGGGCGTCGGGCAGTTGGCCGCGCACCGAGGTTTGCAGCACCTGCAACTGGGCCAGCAGGCCGGCGTTGAGGGAGAGTTCCCGGGGGGCGGCGGTGGTGGGCAGCAGGTTGGCGCGGCATTCCACCTTGCCCCGGTTGAGGCGGGCCGTGATGCGTTCCCGCAGCAGGGGTTCCAAGAGGCGCAGTTCCTCGCCGATGCGGAAATTGATGTCCAGGTAGCGGGAATTGACGCTGCGTAGTTCCAGATGCAGGGTGCCGCGACCAATGTCGCGGGACTGGACGGCGTAGCCCGTCATGCTGTGGATCATGGTGGTGTCCGTATGAAAAGAAGTGAGGCGGGCGGCGCATGCCAAGCTTATGAATTCGGCGGTGCTGAGAGGTGTTCCGGCAATTGATTTGCCTTGTTCGTGAGTCGTCGCTTTACAGTATGGCGACAAACCCCGAAAATCCGGACTTGCCTCGCCCTCGAAGGACGCCAAGGCTATCACAGCTTTGCCACCCATGACCGCCCAGACCAACCAGCCCCTGCCGCCCGGTTTTCAACTCGAGCAGTACTGCATCGAGCGCCAACTGAGCTTGGGGGGCTTCTCGATCGTCTATCTGGCCCTGGACGCGGCGGGCACCAAGGTTGCCATCAAGGAATACCTGCCCAACGCCCTGGCCCTGCGTACCACGGGCGCGGTGACGCCGGATATCACGGAGGAGCATCAGGCTGCCTTTAACTACGGCATGAAGTGTTTCTTCGAGGAAGGCCGCTCCCTGGCCGGCCTGAATCACCCGAACGTCCTTCAGGTGTTGAATTTCTTCCGGGCGAACCAGACGGTTTACATGGTCATGCGCTATGAGGAAGGCTGCACCCTGCAGGAGTTCATGCATCGGCACCGGGCCAAGGTCAAGGAAGTCTTCCTGCGCTCGGTGTTCTCGCGCCTGCTGAATGGCCTCAGGGAGGTGCATTCCCGGAAACTCCTGCACCTGGACATCAAGCCGGCCAATATTTATCTGCGCAGTGACCACAACCCGGTGCTGCTGGATTTCGGCGCCGCACGGCAGACCCTGTCGTCCGACACGCCTTACCTGAAACCCATGTACACCCCGGGCTACGCTTCGCCGGAACAGTACGGCCAGCGGGATATGCTGGGGCCGTGGAGCGATATTTACAGCATTGGCGCCAGCATGTATGCCTGCCTGGCGGGCGTGGCGCCCCAGCCGGCGGATGAGCGCCTGCAGAAGGATCAACTGGTGTCGGCGGTGCAGCGCTGGTCGGATCGCTACTCCATACACCTCTTGGACACCATCGACTGGTGCCTCAAACTGGACCACCTGGATCGGCCCCAGAGCGTGTATAGCTTGCAGAAGGCTCTGGCCGAACAGGTCGTGGAAGCCCCTCCGGCTGTCGCCGTGATGCCCATCGTGAATGTCCCGGCGGAAAAAGCCTCCTGGCTCAGCCAGTTGCGCCAGCGTTTCCGTGCGCAGGGAACCAACTGATTTATTGGCGAAACCATGAAGTTTACGATTTTCCAGGACACCCGGGTCGGCAAGCGCAAGTCCAACCAGGACCGCATGGCCTATTGCTATTCCCGTGATGCCTTGCTCATGGTGATTGCGGATGGCATGGGCGGCCATCTGCATGGGGAGGTGGCGGCGCAGATTTGCGTGCAGTACATCACCCAGGCCTTCCAGCGGGACGCCCGGCCGTCCCTGCGGGATCCGTTCCTGTTCCTGTCCCAGGCACTGACCAACGCCCACCATGCCATCCTGGACTACATGGAGGAGAAGAAACTCACCGACGCGCCGCGCACCACCTGCGTCGTCTGTGTCATCCAGGACAACGTGGCCTGCTGGGCCCATGCCGGCGACTCCCGCCTGTATCACCTGCGCGGTGGGCGCATCCTCAGCCATACGCGGGACCACTCCCGGGTGCAGATGCTGGTGGACCAGGGCCTGATCAGCGCCCAGGAGGCCCTCAACCATCCGGGGCGCAACCGCATCTTCTCTTGCCTGGGCGGTCCCCATTCGCCCCAGATCGAGTTCTCGAAGAAGACCCCTTTGCATGCGGGAGACATTCTGACGGTGTGTACCGACGGGGTGTGGGGCATGTTGGAGAACATCGACCTGATCCGCTTCCTGACGGCGCCGGACCTGGGCCAGGGCGTGGGCCGTCTCATGCAGAAGGCGGAACTGGCCGGCGGTGCCCAGTGCGACAACCTGAGCCTCATCGCCCTGCGCTGGGAAGACAACTACGTCGGCGAGAGCCATTCGACGATTTCCACCCAGACCATGCCGGTGGACCACTTCACCACCCGCATGGGCAATTTCACCCGGGCGCCCAACAGCGCGCCCCTGCCGGATCTTTCCGACGAGGAAATCGAGAAGGCCATCCGCGAAATCAACAGCGCCATCCAGAAATTCACCCGGTAACCAGTATGCGTCCCAGCAATCGCAATCCCGACGAGCTCCGCGTCGTCCGTATCACCCGCCAATTCACCAAGCACGCCGAGGGTTCCGTGCTTGTCGAATTCGGCGATACAAGGGTGCTGTGCACCGCCAGCGTCGAAACCAGCGTGCCGCCCTTCCTGCGCGGCAAGGGCCAGGGCTGGGTCACTGCCGAGTACGGTATGCTGCCCCGGGCCACCCATACCCGCAGCGCTCGGGAGGCGGCCAAGGGCAAGCAGTCCGGCCGCACCCAGGAGATCCAGCGCCTCATCGGTCGCAGTCTCAGGGCCGTCACCGACCTGACGGCTTTGGGCGAGCGCCAGATCACCATCGACTGCGATGTCTTGCAGGCGGACGGCGGCACCCGCACCGCCTCCATTACCGGCGCTTGCGTGGCCCTGTACGACGCGCTTGACGGCTTGGTCAAGAAAGGCGATCTCCCCACCATTCCCCTCACCGACCTGGTGGCCGCCATCTCCGTGGGCATCTATCAGGGCGTGCCGGTGCTGGACCTGGACTACCCGGAGGATTCCGCCTGCGATACGGACATGAACGTGGTCATGACCGGCAGCGGCGGTTTCGTCGAAGTCCAGGGCACGGCGGAGGGCACGCCCTACAGCCGCGTTGAACTGAACGCCCTGCTGGATCTGGCCGACGCCGGCATCCAGCGCCTGGTCCAGGCCCAGAAAGAGGCCCTCGGACTGTGAGCGATGAGGACGTCCCTTGCATCGGCATCTGCCAGACGGACGAGTTCGGCTATTGCATCGGCTGCGGCCGCCGGGGAGAAAGCTTCCCCGCTCCGGCCGCCGCCCCGCCGCCTGCGCTGCCCGCCGACGGGCACACACAGCCGACAGGGAGCCGGCCGCAGCCGACACCGGACGTGCCTCCGCCGTGAGCCTCCTGCCACCGCAGATCCTCGTCCTCGAACGGGGCTGGCTGTCGTCCAACAACATCCTGTTTCTCGAAGGCGAGGGGGCGAGCCTGGTGGATTCGGGCTATGGCAGCCATGCCGCCCAGACAGTGGACCTGCTGCACCACGCCCTGGATGGCCGTGGCTTGTCCCGCCTGCTCAATACCCACTCCCATTCCGACCACATCGGCGGTAATGCCGCCGTGCAGCGGGCCTTCGGCTGCAGCATCAGCATTCCGGCCGGACTGGACGAGATGGTGGCGGACTGGGACGAGCATGCCCTCATGCTCACGCCCTCGGCCCAGACGGCGGAGCGCTTCAATCACGACGCCCTCCTGTCTCCCGGTGACGAATTGGACCTGGGGGGGCTTTCCTGGATGGCCCTGGCGGCGCCGGGCCACGACATGCATGCCCTGCTGTTCCATTGCCCGGAGAAGCGCCTGCTGATTTCCGGTGACGCTCTGTGGCGCGATGGTTTCGGCGTGATCTTCTCCGAACTGCTGGGGGTGCCGAACGGGCTGGCGTCCGCCCGGGAGACCCTGGAGAGCATTGCCCGCCTGCCGGTGGACGTGGTCATTCCCGGCCATGGAACGCCCTTTGACGATGTGGGCTGTGCCCTGGAAAAGGCCTTCAAACGCCTGGCCGCTTTCGAGGCCAGCGGCGAGCGGCTGGCCCGGCACGCCCTCAAGGTGCTGCTGTCCTTCTACCTCATGGAGAAGGGGCGCATGGCGCGGGACGCATTGCCCTTGTTTCTCGCCCGCACGGAACTCTGTCGGCGCATCGACGAAGGCTACCTGGGGCTGGGGCCGGAAGCCCTGGCGGACTGGCTGGTGGTGGAGCTTGCCCGGGCCGGCGTGCTTGCCTGTCAGGGCGCTGACATCGTGAGTGCGTAGTATGGGCAAAGCCTAGGAGCCTGTCGGACTTAAGACTGATCTACTGCGCCGGTGGGATAGCGGTCCATATTTCCCCGCTTTTTCGGTACATGGGACCCACCATGTACCTCA
>JAYTVW010000046.1:0-29030 GCA_043743785.1 Rhodocyclales bacterium
CGCCCAGGCCGGCCTGCCACGTCTGGAACCCGTGCGTCGGCCGTCGCAGATCGACACCTATCTGCCCTTCATCCACGAGACGCTGGAGAAATTCCCGACACTGACCGCCAGTCGGCTGTATGGCATGGTGCAGGGCCGCGGCTACACAGGCCGGCCAGACCATTTCCGCCATCTCATCGCCGAGCACCGGCCCCGGAGCAAGGCGGAGGCGTATATGCGCTTGCGGACCCTGCCCGGCGAACAGTCCCAGGTGGACTGGGGGCATTTTGGGCATCTGGAAATTGGCCGTGCGCGCCGGCCGCTGATGGCGTTCGTCATGGTGCTGTCCTGGTCGCGGCAGATCTTTCTGCGCTTCTCGCTGGATGCGCGCATGGAGTCCTTCCTGCGCGGTCACGTCGGGGCGTATGCCGTCTGGGGTGGCGTGCCGCGAGTTCATCTCTACGACAACCTCAAGAGCGCCGTTCTGGAACGCCAGGGCCAGGCCATCCGTTTCAATCCCACACTGCTCGACTTCGCCGGCCATCATCGCTATGAGCCGCGGCCGGTCGCTGTGGCCCGCGGCAATGAGAAGGGACGCGTCGAGCGGTCCATTCGTTATATCCGGGATGCCTTCTTCGCCGGGCGCACGTTTGCCGATCTGGCCGACCTCAACGCCCAGGCCGATGCCTGGTGCAATGGCATGGCGGCTGACCGGCGTTGTCCGGAAGACACCACCCTGACGGTGCGCGAGGCCTTTGCCCTGGAGGCAAGCCATCTCCTGGCCTTGCCGGCGAATCCCTTCCCAACGGAGGAACGGGTCGAGGTCCAGGTGGCCAAGACGCCCTACGTGCGCTTCGATCTCAACGATTACTCCGTGCCCCATGAGCAGGTGCAGCGCACCCTGACGGTGGTGGCCGACCCGCAACAGGTGCGCGTTCTGGATGGACAGACGGTCCTGGCCACCCACCCGCGCAGCTTTGATCGCGGTCAGCAGATCGAAATCAAAGCCCATATCGACACCCTGGCCGAACGCAAACACCAGGCCAGCCGGGAGAGGGGCACCGATCGCCTGGCCCGGGCGGTTCCGCGGAGCCGGGACTTGCTCGTCCTGGCCGCCGAGCGCGGCTACGCCCTGGCTGCCATCACGACGGAATTGCTGCGCCTCTTGGATCGCTATGGCGCGGAGGAGCTCCTGGCCGGCATCGAGGAGGCGCTGACTCGGGATGTGCCGCACCCGAACGCCGTGCGCTTGGCGCTGGAGCATCGGCGCGAGGCCCGGGAATTGCCGCCGCCGGTGGAAATCACCCTGTCCGAGCAGGTCAAGAAACGCGACGTGCTGGTCCGGCCCCATCGGCTGGACACCTACGACCAACTCACGGAGGCCGCCCATGACACCGATTGAATCCCTGCGGCGGCGCGCGGCCGATTTGCATCTGCATGGTCTTCTGGCCCATTGGCATGAGTTGGCCGACAGTCCCTGGGTCGAGTCCCTGCTGGCCTGGGAGGAAGCCGAACGCGGCCGGCGTAGCCTGGAGCGGCGTCTGCGCGGCGCCCACCTCGGCAGTTTCAAGTCCCTGGCTGACTTCGACTGGGAGTGGCCCGAGCAGTGCGACCGCACCGCCATCGCGGAGCTGATGAGCCTGGAGTTTCTGAAGACCGCCAGCAACGCCATCCTGGTCGGCAGCAGCGGCTTGGGCAAGACCACGATTGCCCAGAACATCGCCCACCAGGCCGTGCTTCATGGTCACACCGTCCTCTTCACCACGGCCGGCGGGCTCCTCGGTGACCTGGCCGCCCTCGACAGCGATTCCGCCCTGCGCCGACGGCTGCGTTACTACGCGGCACCGAGCCTCCTGGTGGTCGATGAGATCGGCTACCTGTCCTATTCCAATCGCCATGCCGACCTGCTGTTCGAGCTCATCAACCGACGGCATGAGCAGAAGAGCACGTTGATTACCACCAACAAATCCTTTGCCGACTGGTCCGGTGTCTTCCCCAACGCCGCCTGCACCGTCGCCCTCATCGATCGACTGGTGCATCACGCGGAAATCATCCCCATCGTGGGCGAGTCCTATCGCCTCAAGGAAGCACAGGAGCGGGCTGACCAGCGCGTCAAACAGCGCAAGGCCAAGACCCGGAGAGCACCATGACGCCGCCCCATCAGCCTTCCGGCTTGAGTGGGGGCCTCGACTTCCTGATCGATGCCGAGTGGTCTCCCCGCCAGGCCCTCGCCGTCGTCGAACTCCTGGAGGACCTCATCGAACGCATCACGCGTCATTACCAGTCGCCCCTCTTCGAACTGCTCCGCGAAGACCGCGCTCCTTGCGCCCATCCTCACCCGATTGAGCCTTGGCCTGACGACCCACCGTTCTGACCGCACTTCATCCAAATACCAAGGGGCCGTTTCCGGCCCCTTCTTTGTCGACTCGAATACTTGGTCTTCCGCCGCCATCTACCCGCGCCAATATTCCGCGCTTCTTCACCGCCGCTAACAATCCGGAAGAACATACAGGTTTTCTTCAGTCGCCCAGGACTGTGAGTCGAGTGCGGTTCTATAAACCGACGAAGCAAGGAGTGCCTGGTAAGCCCCGGAGTCAAAACCTTGGCTCACCAGGATTTCCAGCCCCCGGCAGGAAAGTACGCCCGCCGCTTGGCCATCCTCCGCCAATTTTTCCGGCATGAGTTCCATCGCAAAGGGAATGTCAGAGCAGTCCTGGAGATAGCCGATGGCCATCAGCGGTTTTTTCAAGGCGTTGCCGATGCGCTCGGAACTGCTTGAGGCAAGTAAGGAAAACGCCATCTGTTCAGTGCAGTAACCGCACATTGTTGGACTCCGGATACTGAAATGGGGGGGCGGGGCAGGTTTGTAGAACTTGAAGCCCCACCCCTGCCGGTCAAGGTGTTGCTGTAGAGCAAGCCCAATTATCTGGAATTTCACGACATTAAATGTCGCATGGCCCGGATTGGCACCGCTGCCATTGATCGACGCATACTTGTCATGTTTCTGGGAGTGCCGGCCCCTGAGGTTTGGCGAACAGGTCGACGCGTTTTCCATCACTGAAGTCGGACGGATTCCATAGTTCGATTCCCTTGGTTGCTGGCACCCATTGCAATTCGTTTCCAATACGGGCGAACTGCAATAGTTCAGGGGCAAGTCCGATGTCACCCCGCCGGTTCACCCGGCACTCGCGGGCAAACCCCAACACCAACCGGATCAACAGTTTCGTCTGCCGTTCGCCATCCTTGATGTCCATTTCCGCGACATGGAACAGCTTTTCCCGTATGGGCATCCACTCCGCCGTCTGGAACAACAGCAGGCAACGGGGCAGGCCGGCGGTCACCACGACCACACCGTCATCGGCCTTGAAGCCGGTGGGCAAGGCGAAGCGCCCGTTCCTGACGGGGATGACGGTGTGGGCCAATTGGCTATCCATGGCGAGTCACTCGGCGAGGTGGGTTCAAAATGAGGGGACAAACCCAGGCAAGCCGGCTTACCAACGAGTTTGTCCTGAGCCAGCCCATCAGACGGGCCGTACTGAAAACACATCCACCGCCACGGTACCGGGGGCGAGGTAGTCCTCACTACACCAGGCGCCGCAGGCGAAGGTCATTTCCTCGCCAAAGCGGGAATGCACCAGGTTATGGAGGGTGAGCACATCCTTGATGCGCAGTTGGTAGTCGCTGCTGGCGCGCACTGAGACGAAAATCCCTTGCGGTTTCCCGGGCAACTCATTAGCGGCTGCGTTCTGTAGTGCTGTGCTTGCCAGTGATGCCAGAGGCACACCCCGGTTGCCCTCAGCGCTGGCGAAGCGGCTGCGGGCTTGCCCCAGAGGATTGCTGCCGATGCAAAAGTCATCCCCATTGCTGGGGGTATAGAAAAGGCCGCGGATATCCTCCAGATCCAGGCCGACGATGCTCTGGCTCTTCGCGGAGGCAATCAATGTTCGTACGGTGCTGATCAATTGGTCGTCAATCGAGTTCGTCCCCCCCGTCAATATGATATCGGGACCAGTGCGTTCCACCATCGCTTGGTTTGGCAGGACAAACGACATGACATCGAGGCGCGAGAGTCGGCGCAAGGCAAGGTCGGCCATGCGGGCGCGACGCGGCGTTTCGAATGAGAAGGGCAGGGTGGTCACCGTGAACGTGATGCCCTTCTTTTGGGCCAGCGCCGCCACCTCCGGCAGGACACCGCTGCCAGTGCCGCCACCCAAGCCACCCAGAATCAGACACGTCTGCCTGCCCGATGGCTTCCGTCAACTCCGGCCCATGCTGGCGGGCCAGGGCCCGGCCCAGGCTACAGTTTGCACCCGTGGCTAGTCCCGGCCCGAGGACGAAGCGCTGCTCCGCCTGACTACGTTCCAACACCCGATCGTCGGTATCAATGGCCAGGGTGCTGCTGATTTCGGGAATGCGCAGGTCCACCAGCGTGTCCAGCAGGCGGGTGCCGAAGCGGCCGATGCCGATGAGCTTGATGACGGGCCCCGTATCCGGCCTCGCTTCGGCAAGCGGTGCCAGGTTGCCAGTGAGGATAGCCGCCTGGCTGGCCTCGGCCGACGTGGCCATGATCCCGGGCAGAAAACCGGCAGCCAAGCCCGTGCCGAGGGTCTGCAAAAAGCGTCTGCGTTCCATGGGGTAATCCTCTGGGTGTCAGGCATCCAAGAATAACAAGACAGTACGACGGTCCTCGTCGCATAAATCCAGGAAGAGGCCCAAATTGAGTAACATAAGCTTATCCCGGACAGTTCCGGAGCGTTCCCAGCTTCGACGTGATTGAGCAGCGAAGCTTCTTGCGAAGCATCGTCCTCGTCGTTCCTGTCATCCTTTTACGCATACCACCTGCTTGAGGGTATGTAGGATATCCGTCAGATCCTTCTGGTTTTCCATTACCTGATCAATATCCTTGTACGCGCCGGGGATCTCATCGACTACACCCTTGTCCTTGCGGCAGATAACGCCGAGAGTTTGCTGCACCAAGTCTGATGCAGTGAATTGTTTCTCGGCGGCGGTACGGCTCATTCTGCGGCCGGCACCGTGAGAACTGGAGTTGAAACTTTCCAGATTGCCCTTGCCGCGCACGATGAAACTCTTCGCCCCCATGCTGCCGGGAATGATGCCAAGATCCCCTTCCTGAGCGCGGATGGCGCCCTTGCGGGTAACCCAGACGTTGGCGCCATAGTGATTTTCCTGGGTCACGTAGTTGTGGTGGCAATTCACCACCTCGCTGGTGACCTCAAAGGCCGGTAGATGGCGGGCCAAGGCAGCCAGGACCAGGTCCAGCATGCTCTGGCGATTCTGGAAGGCGTATTCCTGCGCCCAGGTGACGGCTTCGACGTAGTCGGTGAAATGCTCGGTTCCCTCCGGAAAATAGGCAAGGTTGTGATCAGGCAGGTGGATCATCCACTGCTCCATGTCCCGCTTGGCCAACTGGATGAAATAGTCCGCCATGGCGTTGCCGATCCCCCGACTACCCGAGTGCAGCATCACCCAAATCCGATCCGATTCGTCGAGACAGACCTCGATGAAATGATTGCCGCCACCCAGGGTCCCCATCTGGTTCACCCACTTCGAGAATTTCCCGAAGGCTTTCAGTAACTGCGGATGCCGGGTGGTCATGGCATCCAGCCGGGCTTCGAATGGGCGCGCCGCATTCAACAGGACACGGTCGTCATTATGCTGAGCCCGACCGACGGGTACGTCGCGGCTGATCTGGTCAAAAATCTTCTTCAAGGATTTATCGTCGATCTCGTTGGCGCTGATGGACAGCCGGCAAGCGACCATGCCGCATCCGATATCCACTCCGACCGCGGCCGGGATGATGGCCTTGTGGGTGGCGATGACCGACCCAATGGTCGCGCCAATGCCGACATGCACGTCCGGCATCGCTGCTACATGGTGGTGAATGAACGGCAGACTGGCGATATTGGCGAGCTGTTCTTTTGATTTCTCATCCACATCGGCGGTCCAAATCTTGACCGGAACATGCTGCGTGTTTATGACTTCCTTAATAGGCATGCTGTTCTCCAAACTGAGGCACTGCGGTTCATGGGCCGAAGGGCATTCTGGTGCTGTGCTTATGGAACTATCCCCATTCTGGGCTCCAGCAAGAATTTTCTAGATGCTTGACCAGGTTTTCCAGGGACACTTCGGCTGCGTGCCAGATATTGCACATGAGGAACGCCTTTCAGCGGGTGGAAACATCTCCATCGATGAGAAGAGTATGGAGAGAATGAGCGACAAATGGTGTCGCTAAGCTTGGGGACGTATCCTGTCCCGATGGTCCCACGGTAACTGGTTGGAATTCCAGCCCGTAAATGACGCGCTGCGGATTGCCCCGTTCCACCCCGTGGTGGAACAGGCGCAGCAGGGCGCGGTTTTCGCCCTCTGCCTGGGTTGTCAGGAGCGCAAGCTTTTGCGCGATCAGCAAAACCGCATACTGCTTGTTGGCATGCTGGCTGCGGTGGGTCTGTACCTTGACGCTGATGCCTGTACCCAGGTGGGTGGCCAGAACGGCGGAGTCGGTCTTGTTGACGTGCTGTCCTTCGGGGCCGGAAGCCCGGCAGGTTTCGAAGCGCAGATCGGCCAGGTTCACCCTGTGGCATGCCTTCAAAGGTTCGGCAAACATGGCAACGCCAATGAACCAGTTCTTGCGTACGTGCCATGGCCGATACACAAAGCAGAGTCACCGGCTTCTGGCGGATCTGCTCAAGTACGCTATATATGGCTCAGTTCGCGTTAACTGAAGAAGATGCCCTCAGATTCGGACGGCGGAAGCCAGCATTGACGTGGGATTGAGGCTGGCGCCGCGTGTCCGGCCGATGGCGCGAAACCATCCCGGACAGCCGTCGAGGTAATGGAGGGCGACCGCGAAAGCGGCGATTCCAGTTGGCTTTAGAACACAGAGAAGCGGCTCTAGCGTCTTTTTTTCGCCCTGCCGGTGGTGGTCGTAGGCATCTGATCAGGAAAATCCACATCGCCAGCAGGATAGAGGTTCGGGAACAAACTCCCGAGCGCCCGAACAGGGAATCCTGCCCGGACCTTTCCCTTTGGTGTATCTGACAACAGAAAACCTTCCTCTGCCAGTGCTTGCAGGATGTTTCTAGCAGTTCGATCCGCTTTCCCTGTCAGCCGGGCGGCCTCTCCCCGGTCAAATTCACCGGCTTGGAGGACCTGAAGGTAAAGGTATTCGGACTCGGGCGCCAGATCGAAGCGCACCCGTGAGAAATACCCGTGGACCCGAGCTTTCAGGTTGTCCAGCCCGAACAACGACGACATAAATCGAGCCTGATCCTTCGCAGTCTTGAGGCCAAACATGATGAACTCAACAAGCCGCTTTTCGGACAGGTTGCCCCTGCCATCCAGATCGCCCATCCGAGGCTGATCCGCGCCAGCAAGGTGCGCCTTGTATTCGTCGCTGTTCTTTGCCAGTCCTCTGGACATTGACCATATGCATCCGGTGTTGACGCCGCACTGGCGGATCATGGCGTCCAGCGCGATTCGGGCCACCCGTCCGTTGCCATCGGGGAATGGATGAATCCACGTAAGACGGTGATGCGCTGCAAATGCGGCGAGGAGGCCATCCAGTTTGCTCTGTCCTCCCTTTGACGCCCACTCCATCCTGCGACCATAGGCGGAAGCGTATCGGTCTAAAAAAGACTCCAGAGCAGCATGCGTTGGCGCGATATGCCGACCAACCTTCACATCCCGATCCCGCAGCTTGCCCGGCACCATCAGGCTGCCGTCTTCGAGTACAAGCTGTTCCTGCGGAAGTTGCTCGCAGAAGCGTCGATGAATTTCCAGCAGGAATGGTGTGACCGCAGCTATTCCTGAGACAGACTGCTCTCGTGCCCATTTTTCGGAGGCTATGTGCGCTTCAGCAAGGCTTCGCACGTCCCGCTTCCCTTCTTCCTTGACCTGTTCCTCCAGTGCCTTGGCGATATCGATGGGAAGGGTATGATGCCCTTCGATCAGATTCGAGTAGTAGCAGTTCATGCCAGCGACAAGTTCAGACAGTGCTTTCGCGGTTGCTGGATGAATGGCCGCGTCAAGGCGAGCAGAGGCCTCGACAAGTTCTGACGCCGCTCCGAGAAGTTCAGGATAGACGGGCCGCGAACTATCGATGAAAAGAGGCTCAATCTGAGCTGGCTCGGTGTAGAAAGACATCTAAAATTCCTTTCATTTGCCGATCTTATCGCCGATTATACTGCCTTGTATTCATGTGGCTAGATAACATTTAGACATGAATATTGCCGATCCTGTTGCCGATGTCTGCGGCGATCCTGCTACTGCATCCGCTCCACGGGGCTCACAGGGCATAAGCCCCTCGCTACTTAACGAGAACAGAGCCTTATAAAACCCTGATGCGGAGACGGGCGGACAAGTGCCGCTGGGTTTGAATTTCAGGCGTTTCAGCCTTTGCTTACCGAAAACAGGTCAACCACGACGCAGCTGGGCGCAAGGTCGTCCTCCTCGCACCAGGCGCCGAAGGTGATGTTGGCCTGATCGCCGAGATGGGGGCGCACCCGATCGAGGGCTGCGGCAAGCGCGTTCATCCGCAGGTCGTAATCGCGGTGAGTGCGGATGGTGAATAAGAGAGCGCCGGTATCTCCGGGCTGGTTGCCGGACAAGGCCTGCCGCAATGCGCGTTCCATCAGGTCCGAGAAAGGCACACTGCCGTCGCCAGCGGCACTGGCAAAGATTCCGCGAGCATTGGGCGTGGCCCGGAAAAGCCCCTGAATGTCTGCAGGACCCATGTCGATCAGCGCTGGCCCTGCCGCGCTTGCCGACAAGGCGCGGATGCCGCTCATCAATTGGGTAGTCCCCATGTCCAGCGCCTCGCGGAACGCGCCCCTGGCGCCGAGGCCGGCTGCGAGGGTTTCATTCGGCAGGGTGAATGTTGGGATATTCAGGCGTGACAACCGGCGCAGGGCCAGCTCGGCCACGCGGCTTCGTCGCGGTGCTTCGAAGGCGAAGGGCAGGGAGGTCAGCACAAACGTGAAACCCTTTTTCTGTGCCAGGGCCGCCACTTCGGGCAGCACGCCGCTACCGGTGCTGCCACCCTGGCCACCGACGACCAGGAAGACGTCCGCCTCACCCAGGGCATCGTCCAGTTCAAGCGACTGCGCCCGGGCCAGCGCCCGGCCTCGAATGCAGTTCCCGGCCAGGGACGTGCCCGGCCCGAGGAGGAGGCTTTGCTCTGCCCGGGCGGATGCGACCAGGCGCTGGTCGGTGTGAATGGCCAGGGTGCCGCTGATCCGCGGATTGTCCACCAGGCCGGGCAGCAGGCGGCTGCCGAAGCGGCCTACGCCGATGACCTTGACGGTGAGGGGGGGCGTGGCGCCAGTGGGCTGCACAGAGTCATCCCCTACCGGCTCCGGCAGATACGATTCTTCGGTCACAGTCCGGGGTGGTTGCGTCATTGCGTCGGGCCACAGGCGAGGCCTGTTCTGGCCGATTGCAGAAAGAGGCTGCGGTCCATATTCATTCCTTTCGCGGAGGGGGTATCGTCGATTCAGGGCAATGCAGTGTCATGCGACCTTCGCCGCATGACACTGCCGAAAGGATTGGCGTCAAACAAATCCGAGTGAGCCTTTGCCTTGGCGCTTGGCGCCAACTTCACGACTCAATTCCGCCAGGAAGTCCTTGGCTTGCGGCGGGGCATCTTGCAGACGCAGGCCGCGGATGGCCGCTGAGAAATCGCCGGGGGTGAGCTCCTCCAGTCGGCGCACTGCTCCCTCCAGGGGCAGGGCATCGTTTGCCGCACCGCCAAGGCGGGTGAACTCCTGTTGAAACAGGGCCCAGCGCTGATCGCTTTGGAGAAAGCCGAAGCGGATCTTGTGACTGAAACGCCGCAGGCTAGCCCCATCGAGTCGGCTCATGAGATTGGTGGTGGCAAAGAAGATGCCGTCAAAGCACTCCAACTGGGTCAGGAGCTCATTCGTCTGGGTCACCTCCCAGCTGTGTTGGGCGCCGGCCCGGTCGGCGAAGAAGCTGTCCGCCTCGTCCAGCACCAGCACAGCGTCCGCTTCCCGCGCCTGCTCAAACATGGCGGCGATGCGGTGCTCCGTGCCGCCGACGTACTTGTCCAGCAGGTCGGAAGCACGCTTGTGAATGAGCGGCTTGCCCAGTTCGTCAGCGAAGTGGCGCGCCAGCAGACTCTTGCCCGTTCCGGGAGGACCGTAGAGGCAGAAGCTGGCGTGGGGACGGCGGCGCAGTCCTGCCAGAATTTCCGGAATCCGCGCATCAGTATTGAGAAAATCCAGGCTGTAGCCGGTCTGTACCCGCGCCCGCAGGCTGGTCCGTGACTGGCCCAGCAGGGAGCGACTGCGCGTCAAAGCCATTTCGGCCCGTTGCCATGCCAGGTCCGGCTGTTGGCTGCCGGTGATACGCGCCACCCGCGCCGCCCGTTCCAACTGGGAGGGCAGAAGGTCATCCAGGTCAGCGATGGGATCCAGGGCTGCCGGCGTCGGGGCGTGTTCGCCCAGGTGTTGCAGGGCGATGCGGGAACGCACCTGGCGGGGCGGAATGCCCAGGGCCAGGCTGTAGTCGAAGCGGCGCAGGTAGGCCGGGTCAATGTCGGCATTGTTGGTAATCCACAGGGTCGGCACCGGGTTTTCTTCCAGGCTGCGGTTGATCCAGGCCTTGCCGCCCTTGCTTTCCGCCGGCACCCGTCCAAAGCCCATGAAATCCTGGCCACCACCGGGGAGCACGTCCTCCACCTCGTCGAAGAGCAGCGCCGCATTGCCCTTGCCCTGCAGGGTGCGCTGGCAGAAGTTGAGGCTGTGCAGGCGCTGCACGCCGGCGATGGGATCGCCATCCTCGTCCGCATAGGCGATTTCATACAGACTGAGGTCCAGTTCCGCCGCCAGGGCCTTGGCGAATTCCGTCTTCCCTGTGCCCGGGGGGCCGTAGAGGAGAATGTTGGCGCCCTTTTCCCCACAGGCCAGGGTGCCCCTCAGGTAGTCGAGCAAGAGCGCAGCATCGCCGCCAAGGTGCGGAAAATCTGCCAGGGTAAGGGTCGGGGCCGTGGCCGGACGTAGCACCCGACGAGTGAGTTCCTCGTCGCTGGCCAGATTGTCCAGCATCACGCCCCGCAGTTCCCGCACGAGTAGCAGCTTGTCTTCCAGTTGGGCATCCTCCTCATTGAGAATGACGAGTCCGGAGGTGAGGAGCACACTGTCCCGGCGCAGGGCCTTCCTGACCTCGGCTTCCGCGTAGCCGGCCAGGGCCGCGACGATGCGCGCCATGTCCCCATCGGAGATGGAGGTCATGTTGGGGATGATGGCGCCGCGGAACTGGTCGAAGCAGCTCATGCAGGCGGCGAAGCTCAGGATCGCCTTCTCTGCGCCGTTGAGATTGAGCAGGCGCCCCAGGCGCTCCACGTTCTGGAACAACGGAAGATCCGCCGTGACCCCCTCTTTCAGAAGCAACTTGCGGTGTTTCCGGAGCAGGGCGACGAGGGGGCGCACCAGGCGGGAGGGCAACTGAGTGGCTACGGGAGCTTTGCGGCGACCCCCGCGACCGCGCGGAGCGGGCATGTCTAGGTCCAGGTCCGGGTCGCCGTCCACTTCGTCGTCCTCGTCCGGGAAAAGCTCCCGCAGGGCACTCAGGCCGGTGACGGCGAGAAAGTCCGCGTCGCAGAAGGTTCCCTCCTGGGAACCGCTGGGCGGGACGCGGGGCCAGTCGCAGACCAGGGCGATTTCGATGAGCCAAAGGCCGAGGAGGGGCTTGTATTCCTCGATGCGAAAAATGGCAGAGGCGGTCGCAGCGGCAATGGGCTTGCGGCCGAGGTTGAGGAAGGCGGGCATCTGGGACAAGGCGATCTCCATTGGGGAACACAGACGTCAGTATGCGAGTTCTGTGCGACACGCCATGTCGTTAGTGAGGTGCGAAAAGGGTTCTCGGAAAGGGTTTCGAACCACCCCTCCAGGGACTCCCGGCGATGCTGTATGCCGGTGAAGGTAGCCAACGATTCCGATAGCAAAACAGCCAACTGCTCCGGCATCAAACGGTTACCCACGCCAGGCATCCGGCCACCTACCCCTTGCCAAGCAGGGGTGAAGTCCGCCATCCGGGCGCAATGAAGTCTGCCTGCGGTCAGGGCGAGGCGGGACTTATAAGCTTGGAATCGAGGGAGTAGCATGTGTATTGCCTTGTCTGGATATATCCGTACAATGCAACATATGGGCGGGAAACTGATCCGACGTGACAAGGACACCCGGCCTGATGGCGTGGTGATTGAAATCGTGATCTGGGAAGTTGATCCGGCAGTCTTGGGGAGCGGCCACAGCTACAAGTACCGACTGTACGCGGGGCGTAACGGGAAAACCTTGGTCCGCTACGATAACGAAACCGGCAAGGGTGACCACAAGCACCAGGGCGATGACGAGCGTGAAGCGCCATTTGCGTTCGTGTCGATGCAACAAACGCTACGTGACTTCATCCGTGAAGTCGATGCGCTGACTGGAGAATAATCATGGCCAACTTAGCCATCATCGGGATCAGCGACTGGACCCGAACCAAGGCAAGCCTGCTTGAACTGGCAGGAAAGATGGAAGCCGGGGAAACCCTGCTAGCGGGTGACTACCGGCTGAATTTTGCCAACGCGGCTGAGTTGCTGGCCGAACTGCCGCCCCGCAGACTGGACACCCTGCGCGCCATCAAGCGCGGTGGACCAGCCTCAATCTATGCCGTTGCCAAGACCCTGGGACGCAACTACTCGAATGTGCATGCTGACGTACAGAAGTTGATTGAGCATGCCCTGGTTGATAAGGACGATGCCGGACGAGTGTTTGTGCCGTGGGACGATGTCGTTGTGCGCGTGGATGCTTCGCTACTTGAGGCCGCGTGAAAATGTGAGTCATCTTCCGCGCAAAATTCAGATCCATATCGTTGCCGCATGCGAGAATCGTCGGCCTTATTCTGCCTCCCCACGCAGGAGAGATTAAATTGCCTGCAACGCTTGCCCGTAACGACCGCTGCATGGCCATCTGCCGTGTGCTGCCCGCCTTCGACAGCCCCAGGCCAAGCCTGTCGGTCCAGGATCTGTTGCTGAAGCTGGCGGAAGATTACGAAGACTGCCAGTCGGAGAAAGGACGCCTGCGGGCCATCCAGCGGGATCTGAAGCAGCTTTGCGAAGCGGATAAAATCGTTCGCGACACGAAGAAGGGGGAAGGTAAAACCCTGCGCTACCGGCTGGCCGAGCCTGACGCGGAAGAGGAACAAAGTCGCTCGTCCCTGTCCTATGTCCGTAGCGGCCTGGCCCACCTGGGTATTCCCACCGACCTGGCGGAACTGGTGGTTGCGAAAATGCGTGGTCCCGCCTCGCTTTTCGACCTGCCGGCCGATCAATTCCGGGTGGTGGCGGACAACGTACGGCTCATGCCCCGCATGCCGGTTGATGTCACGATCCAGCAGGAGATCGTCACGGCGCTCAGGCGGCGCAGGGCGCTCAAGATTATCTACCGCAAGAACGGGGAAGCTGAACGGGAACGCGTGCTGCATCCCATTGGCGCCATCCTGCGGGGACCCCAGTACTACCTGATCGCCCTGGATGCGGCGGATCGGGCCGCTGGTGAGACGATTCCCAAAATGTTCCTCTTCAACCGCATCGTTGATGCCCTGGTGCTGGAGGAGCCCTTTCAAGTTCCGTCGGGCGTTACGCTAGAGTCGACGGCTCAAGGCAAGGCCATGGCGGATTTCGTGCGAGACCCGACCCCGGTTCGGGTGCGGCTGCGGGTTCGGGATTACGTGCGGACGCTCCTTGAAGAGAATGTTCTTGCGAGCAACCAGCGCATCGAACCTGAGGCCAACGGCGACTCTGCCATCGTGACCGCCCATCTGCCTCTTTCCGGCACCCTTTACCGCTGGGTGCTGGGTTTTGGGGACAAGATGGAGGTGCTGGAGCCGGAATCCCTGCGGCGGGCGGTGGCCTGCCAGGCCCAGGCCATTACCCGGTATTACGGAGGCATCCTCGAAGCCGGGGACGACGACGATGAAGAAGGTGACGCCCGGAGCGAGGACGCGCCTGCGGCAGGGCCGGCCTAAGCGCCGGCGCTGCCGTCTCCGCTTCCTTACGCCGCGACCGGCTCCTTCTCCAGTTGCCGTTTCAGGCGGTGGGCGTCTTCCAGTCGCATGAGGAAGTCGCTCGGGAGCCGGGGCGTTCCGAGCAGGTCGAACTGGCGACAGACCGTGGTGAAGTCTCCCGGGGTGAGGCGCGTCAGCGCTCCCAGGCGGGCACGGTGATCCGGGGCGACCTCATCCATTGATCCGTCGTGCACTTCCCTCGCAAAAAGCGCCAGCCGCTGCGGGGCGGTGAGGGCGCGGAACTCCACGCTGAAGTCGAAGCGCCTCAAGGCTGCGGGGTCCAGGCTCGCGAACAGGTTGGTGGCACAGATGAAAATGCCGTCGAAGCGCTCCATCTGCTGCAACAGTTCATTCACCTGGGTGGCTTCCCAGCTTTGGCGGGCGGAACGGCGATCCCGCAGGAAACTGTCCGCTTCATCCAGCAACAGCACGCTGCGGCGCGGGTCCGCCGCCTGGAACATTTCGGCGAGCTGGGCCTCGGTCTGTCCCACATACGGCGCGAGCAGGTCGGAAGCATGGCGCACCACCAGTTCCCGGTCCAGGGCCCGGGCGAGGGTTTCGGCGAAGCTCGTCTTGCCCGTGCCGGAGGGGCCGTAGCACAGCAGGCTTCCCCGGCCCTGGTTATGCAGGGCCGTCACCAGCTGCGCCGGGGTGAAGTTTCCGCCCAGGTTGAGAAAGGCCATGTCCGCCTCCAGGCCGCCGCGCCGCCGCCGGGGATGGGGGCTGCCGTGCAGCAAGGTGCGACTGGCCGCCAGGCTGTCGCGGACCAGGGACTCGACCTGTGCCGGCGCCTCTGCTTGCAGAAGGCGGGCGACCCGGGCCGCCGATGCCAGCTGTCCCGGCGTGAGCTTTTCATCCTCCGCGAGCAACGTGCGCAGGGTTTCGGACAATCCCAGGCCGCCCAGATGGCGTTCCACCATGCTGCGCCGCACGGAGCGGGGTGGCGTGTGGAAGGCGACGGGCAACAGGAAACGGCGCAGGAAGGCCTTATCCATGTGGGAGACCCGGTTGCTGATCCACAGGGTCGGCACGGGGTTGGTTTCCAGCATCTCGTTGATCCAGCCCTTGTCCTTGCTGGAGGCGCCGTCGTCCTCGTCGAAGAGGGCGAGCATGAAGTTTCCCGCCGTGCGCTGGAACACGTCCTCTGCCTCGTCAAAGATCAGTACCACGTCCCGCTGCTGGGCGAGCAGGCGCTGGGCGAGACGCCAGGCGGACAGCCGGCCGCTGCGGCTCAAAGCATCGCCGTCCTCGTCCTGGGTCTTGACCTTGAAAGCCATCAGTTTGGCCTCCTTGATGAGTGCCCGGGCGAACTCGGTCTTGCCGCTGCCCGGCGGACCGTACAGGAGGGCATTTACGCCGCATTCCAGATCTCCCGCAGCCTGCGCCAGGACGGGCAGGCTTCGCCGCGCCGCTTGTTCCAGGTGGGGAAAGTCGGCCAGTGTCCATTCTCCCGGCTCGCAAGGGTCGAACAGGACAGCGGTCAAGGCATCCCGGCTGGCAGGCGCGGCAAACAAGAGTTCGCGCAGAAAGTCCGTGGGCGCCAGGGCGTCTTCCAGGTCGCATGCCCCACGGCCGCGGTTGATGAAATCCAGTTGCCTGAGGCCACCCCGCCGGTCCTGGGCGCGCCGTACCTCTTCGATTTCCATCCCGAGCGTGCTGGAAATACGCACCAGGTTGCTCTGGGGATCGGTGCCCGGGAATTCCCGCAGTACGGCACGGAAGTTCTCGTTACCGTGCTTTTCCAGGTAATCGAGTAGCCGGGCTTCTGTCGCCGCAAGGCCGAGGCACCCGGCGAGCAGCGCTACCGTGGGATGGGTGGGCAGGCCATCGTCAAGGGCCGCCAGGCGCTGACCGAGGTCCTCCAGGTCCAGGCGGTCGAGCACTTTTTCGGCAAATTCCCGGGTATGGCGGCCCTGCAGGCGGCACGCCAGAAGGGGACGGATGTCCACGCGGGACGGGGGCCGCATGTCCACGATGTCTCCGTCATCTTCGTCATTGTCCCGGTGTTCGGCCCGGGTTGCGAGGATGGCCTGCTCTAGCGCCCCGAGGTCGAAAAGCGGGTGAAGCAGGGACCACAGGGACGTCACCACATCGTGGTCCTGGCGATTCACTTCATCGAGTGCGATGAGGACCAAGGCATAGCGCAGGGTGCGGCGATTTCCTGCCGGAACAGCGGACAGATCCGGGCGCCAGGGCTGGAAGAGGGTCTGCGCAGGGGGGGGAGGCAGGGAATCGGTCCGGCTGCGGGCGGGACGGCGGGGGAAGGGCATGGGGGTCTCCGGAAAGGGGAGGGAGGCGAAAGGGCCAGGGAGGAAGCTGTCTGTCAATTAGGTCGTGAATCAGGCCTTGTCGAGCGGGCGGAAGCGCCGGCTGTCGTAGTGCCAGGTGAGCATGTCCCCTTCCGGGTCCAGCATGCCCAGCACCACATCCAGGGGTTCCCGCCAGTAGGTGTGGCCGGCGTTTTCCACCTCGTCAAGGATCGGCTCCGCCAGGACCTGGACCACGATAGCCGGCTGGCCGTAGCGGGGGAAACGCTTGTTGCGCAGGCCCAGCTTCCAGGTCACCACCATGCCGGGGCGCAAGACTTCACACTGGTTGAACTGCTGGAAGCGGCTCTTCAGCGCATCCACTTCATCGATGGAAGTCGTGGACTCGGGGTCGTCCTCCACATCGTCCAGGTGGAGCTGGCCGGAGGAATCCTTGATACCCAGTTTCCTCAGCAGGTCGTTCCCGCTGTCCTGCTTGCGTGCGTCCCGTGTCATGTTCGTTCTCTCCTGGTGTTGCGATGGCAGCACTTTACGCATCGTGAACGACACCCGCTGTCGCAGTAGGCTGCCAAAATGGCCACATCAGATCGAAAGTAAGAGGACTGGATGTTCCCCCTGATCTGGACAGCAAGAGGCAGCGTCGGGCTCACATACTGAGCCTGTGCACGGCAGATAATGACCGCACATCAAAAAGGAGAATCCTCATGAGAACTGATAGCCTGAACCGCACCCGCGGTGCGCTGCTTGGCCTCGCGGTGGGTGACGCCGTCGGGACGGTCGCTGAATTTCGTCCCCGCGGCAGTTTCCCGGACGTCACCGACATGGTCGGCGGCGGCCCCTTCCGGCTGAAACCGGGGGAATTCACGGATGACACCTCCATGGCCCTGTGCCTGGGCGCCAGTCTTGTCGCCAAGGGTTTTGACCTGCGGGACCAGATGGGCCGCTACGTGGATTGGGCTCACAACGGCTACATGAGCAGCAACGGTCGCTGCTTCGACATCGGCATCGCTACCCGTGGCGCCTTGCAGCGTTTCCTGGAGACGGACGATCCAATCGCGGGCTCCAACGACCCCAACAGCGCCGGCAACGGCTGCATCATGCGCCTGGCCCCGGTGCCGATCCGCTACCTGCGGGATGCGAAGCAGGCCGTGGCCTATGCCGGTGAGCAGTCCCGCGCCACGCACGGTGCGGTTGAGTGCGTCGCCGCCAGTCGGTTGTTTGGTGAAATCTTGGTGCGCGCCCTGAACGGGGCCGACAAGATGGCGGTGCTGGCGCCACCAGTGCATGCCCTGGATCTCCCGCCGAAATTGCAAAGCATCGCCGCAGGGGCCTATCAGTTCAAGGATAGGGACCGGGTGTTCGGCAGCGGTTACGTGGTGGACAGCCTGGAGGCGAGCCTGTGGTGCTTTTACCAGACAGATAACTTCCGGGATGCGGTGCTCTTGGCCACTAATCTGGGGGATGACGCTGATACCACGGCGGCGATCACCGGCCAGCTGGCCGGCGCCTTCTACGGCGAGGAGGGCATTCCCGAAGTCTGGCGGAAACAACTGGTTATGGCCGACATGATCGGCAAGATGGCCGAGGATCTGCTGGCTGCAGGGGAATCGCGGCAATGACCGGACGGGCACCCTTCCTCGGGGCATCACCGCCGCCCACTGATTTCTTTGGGCAGGGCAGTGAGCCATGAACGAGAAAAATACCCAGACCCTGTTTGATCGATATCCACGCCTTTACCGCGGACGAACTCTGAGTCTTCAGGAGAACCTGATGTCCAGGGGATTCTGTTGTGGCGATGGCTGGTTCGACCTGATCGACGCCTTTTCAGCCAGGATTGAGGCAGAGAGCGACCGACTGCGGGAGGCCGAAGGTTGGGAGGAGGCAGACTTGCCGATGGCCACTCAGGTCAAGGAGAAGCTTGGGACACTGCGCTTCCATGTCCGGCCGAGGACCCCGGAAATTCTCGAAATATTTAGAGCCGCCTTTGAAGCTTCGCAGCATATCTGTGAGCTCTGCGGCGAGTCTAAAATCATGGGACGCTGCCCGGCGGGCTGTGCTGAGTTCTGCGACTGATGGGGGATCCTCGTCCAGAGACACCTGCCCTGCGGCAATGGTTTTCCTTTCCTCCGGCGGCGGGCCGGATCAAGACATCGCGGCTGCGCAGCTTTCATGTGCTGATCGAAACTGCGGCCGGCCGCATCCTCTTCCTGGCCGTAAAGTCAAAGTCCGCACCTGACCAGGGCATCGCAGAAAGCATTGTAAATTTGCTTGGGGAGCGGGATCCCTCCTTGGCCCCCTTGCAGGCCAGTGCCTGCTGGCTGGACGACCTCGGCCTTCTTTCCCGGATAGTGAACGAGTCCATCGATGTGGATAAGGTCTGGCTGTCAGCGCCGATCCTTGCCGAAGTCTTTCTCGATGCAACCCTGGAGAAGCTTGGCCGTGGCGAGCAACTGGCAGAAACAGGTCGCATGGAACTGGAAGCCCAATGCCGTCAGTCCCTGGCGGATGGGATAAACGGCTTCCTGAGTAAGCTTGATGGCAAAATTGTTGAAACGGCCCGGGCTTGTGAAGGCGGCCAGATCCGGCCTTCGACCTACAACTATCTCAGGGGCAGCGGTCTGCCCGACTGCATGGCCCGCCGCAATCGGCTTCAGGCGGCGTCCATTTTCCCCTTTGTGCTGCCGCTCCTGCCGATTGAGTCCTGGCTGGAGCCGATCCGGGGCGCGATAGACGAGGGGAAGCCACCTTTGGTGGATGTTCTCGCGACCCTCTTTACGGTGCCAAAATCAGTTATCCGTGCGCTGCGCCATCAGCCGGGCGGTAGCCTGGGGCCGGAGTGGGCGCTACGACCGGAGGTGCTGACCAAAGTGCTGGCCGACGTTCCCGAACACCTGCGCCCCAAGACCCCGGCGGCCTGGGAGTCCTTCAACGCCACGGTATCCCTGATCAACCGAATTTCCGGAAGGCCCGTCCATGCCACGGTTAACCGCCTGTGGCTGCGTGCCGCCGCTCTGCAAGGATACAAGGTGGCCGATGCGGCCGATGTGGAACTGGAGCGGGCCGCCTGCGACATCGACGAATTCATTGGCCGTCTGACGGATGCCCTGCTTTTTAGAATGACAAGCGAGCAGGGCGTGAATAACCCCATGGCGGTGGCGACCGCGGTCCGGGCGCTGATCACTGCGCATAATCCGGCCCGACTTGTCCGTATTGCCCGCCGCTGGCGGGAATCTTATATCCGTGAACAGGCCGATTTTTCAGCTGAACGGCAGCTGTGGTTGGGCGCGTGTTGGCCAGCCATCCTCGCCAAGCCATTCGAGACCGAAAAACGTCTCGTGGTCGGCTTGACGACCGCCGCCGAACTGGTGGCGGAAGGCCGGACCATGCACAACTGCGTGGCCTCCTACGCTGGCAGTTGTCTGCAAGGGGGAAGCCAGATATGGTCTATCCGTTCCCTCGGGGGGGAATCCTGTTCCACCTTGGAAACAAGCATTCCTGAGCGCTCACGCAAGCTGCAGATTATCCAGCACACGGGGCTGAACAACGGCACCCCAAGTCCGGACTGCCGGCTAGCCGCCGATCTCCTGGTCAATCATCTCAATCGACGGGAGACTGACCTGGTGACGTACGCGCGCTGGAAGAAGGACATCGTCGGTCGGTCCATCGACGAGCGAACCCTGATCGCCCTTCAGCGACCCGTTTTGGCCTCGCTGGAGGCAATACTGCCCAAGGCATGGTCCCTTGAAAGGCTGCTGTCCATGGCCAAGTCTGCCTGTCCCAAAAATAGTCCAGCTCGGCAGTGTGCTTCTGTCCCTGCAGCGTAGGGCATGGGGCCTGATCCAGCCAGGGCGCAGGGGATTGCATTTTCGAAAGGCGCGGGTAATACCAGTCGGCTACATCAGCGCTCCGATGCACGCCTCCGCCTGCCGGGACAACACCAGCGTTGCCATCAACTGGGCCCGGGTCAGGCCAACGAAGAGCTTGCGGCGTTCCCCGTCGGTCAAGCTGGGAAAGTCGATTTCGCTCAGCACCACCGCCGGGGCACTCTGCCCCTTGAAACGATAGACGGACTCGACAAGCAGATCGCCCTCCGTCCACTCCGGGTTGCCATCGCGGCCGTAGGTGCCGGTGAAATGGTGCGTCGAAAACCGGCCAATGCGGTCCGCGTTGAGCAGAACCGACCTTTGATGGCCTCGGCCTGCCAGGACCACGATATCGGCCAGCGCCACGCCCCGGGCAAGGAAGCCCTCGACTGCCAGCGCGGTCTGGGACAGCAAGGCGTGGTCGGAGTCGTAAACATGAAATTCCGGCAGCTCTCCAGGGTAGGGACTATGGCCGACGATGGGGGATGAAGCGAGCCCAAAGGCATTGATGACCTGGCACAGCATCCGGGGGCTGCGGAAATTGTCGCCACATTGAATGAGCACGGCGTCGCTGAGATCAAACGCTTCCCGGTCATAAAGACGCTGGTCCTGGTCCTCCATCAGGTAGAGGCGGCCGCTTTGTTTCAGCTGGGGCAGCAGGCTTGCCACCCAGTCGGGCGAAAAGTCCTGCCCTTCATCGATGATGATGAGGTCGAAGCGCTCCGCCTGTTGGGCGCCTTCTTCCACATAGGCTGCCGTGATGCGTCCGAAAATGCCGGCTTCCAGGAAGTCGGGCTCGCCGATCCGGTGGCGGTAATGATCCACGCAGAGTTCGTGAAAACTGCTGACCAACACCCGGGGCGATGCGATGCGGGCCACATGGTCCGCCAGGGGACGATTGAAGCAGACATACAAGGCGGTGAGGTCTGCCACCGCAGCATCGTTCAGCAGGCGCAGGCCCAGCTGGGTCTTGCCGGAGCCGGCGGTGGCCTGGATGCGCATCACCCCCGAGGGGGCCGTGATCCGGGGCACCCAGGTGGCGAGGCCATCCGCCAGGCGCCGGGTGCTTGTCCGCAGCTGATCCCGGATGACGCCCAGGTCTGGCGACACGCGGAATACATTGCAGAGGAATTCCCGCAGGCGATCAATCTGCTCGCCGGAGTGGCCGCCGGCCAGCAATTGCAGCACCTTTTTCCCAAGGCTCGGGTAATCATCGGCGTCGATGATGCGCTCCCGGGGAACGGCCACGGCCGCGCCGCGCTGAATCCGGTAATCCGGCAGCACCAGACAGCTGGCCAGGAAGGGATGGAGGCCAGCCTGGTGCAGGCGGTTCTGCATGGAGCCGTACTGGATTCGGCACTGGCGCCCCACGTCATGCTCCTTGTTGGAATACAGCTTGAACATGCCGTCCTCCCGCAAGATCACATCGCCGGCTTTCACCTCCATGAGCAGCAGGCTTCCCGACGGGTCGAGAACCACGATGTCAATTTCACCGTGTCGGTCGCTGCCCTCATGGACCGCATGCCAGGAAACGCTATGAAAGATCTCATAGCGCTCGGGCAGGGCATCCCGCAGGTGTTCCACCACCTGCAATTCCCGGAAATAGCCCCCATCGTCGCGGGGGGAGGGGAGCGTGCCGGGGCAGAGGGTGGCCATGGGGATGTGTCGACTTGAGAGAAGTCCAGATGGTAATACGCGCCGCCAGCCCCGGCGTAGAAATGGGAATTTATGCCAAAGTTACTGCCACGGCCTGGCCTGGAGCGCCGACGGCCATCAGCTCACGGCATCTCCCCTGTCCATCAAACGGGTTTGCGGAAGCAGCCCTTTTGCTGCACTATAATAAGACACTAGTATCTATCACAAGTGGTGGTGTATAGTTATCCGGCGCTAACAGTCCGATATGGCCATGACGAATGCCCCCAGCTATAGCCTCGATGAACTCTGCACCTTGGTGGAGATGCCCAAGCGCACCGTGCGCTACTACATTCAGAACGGCTTGGTGGATCGCCCGGAGGGGCTCAACCGGGGTGCCCGCTACACGACCACTCATGTTGAGAAGCTGCTGTTCATCCGAAAATGGCAGGACGCGGGCCTTTCACTTGACCGCATCCGGGAATTGCTGGCGTCTCCCAGCGGGGATCTGCCTCCCCCCCGGCGACGCGGTCCCGGCACGGTGGAGGTATGGAGCCACCTGGTGGTGGCTGATGGACTGGAGGTGCATGTCGAGCCGTCTCAGGCCGGCCTTTCACCGGAACAGGTACGGGAATTTCTCCGCCAGGTGAGCGCCCTCCATGACGCCCTCCGCAACAAACAAGACTGAAAGAAAGGACGCGCCATGCACCACGACACCATCGGCATGCTTTCCCGCGAGGACGCCCGGCAAATTGCCCTGAAGAGCGTTACCGTCGAGGCCACCCTGGCCGGCCTCATGGCTGCAACTAGGCTCGAACAACGCTACCGCAACGACACAGGTGACAACCTGGAAGTCGCCTATACATTCCCCTTGCCGGTGGATGGCGTGCTGCTGCATTTCGAAGTGGACCTGGGCGGCAAGACCCACACCGGCCAGGTAATGCCACGCCGCGCTGTCGAAACGCAATACGATGCTAGCATCGAACAGGGTGACGCCGCCTTCCGCCTGCAGAAACTGAGGGCGGGTCTCTACAACGCCACCCTGGGTAATGTTAAGGATGGAGAGGAGGTGGTTGTCCGGTTGACCTGGGCGGAGCCCCTGGCCTGGAACGGCAGCACCATGCGTTACCGCCTGCCGACCACCCTGGCACCGCGCTACGGTGTGCCGAAGAACATGCAGCCCTGGCAGCGGCCCCAGGCCGACTCGGCCATCGAGTATCCGCTTGTCGTGAAAGTTAAATTGCTGGGTGATCTGGCCCGGGCCACCTTTGAATGTCCTACCCACCGGGTGGGCTTTGCCGTGCTTGAAGAGGGGGTTCAGCTGTCCCTGGCGGGAGACGTCCGCATGGATCGGGATTTTGTCCTGGATGTACGTCCCCAGTCCGTGAGCTCCATGGGAATCTCCGCACGGGTTGGTGAAACGGCCATCGCCGCGCTGAACTTCCTGCCGGCACCCGTCGATTCGGCGCGGGCAGGGGAGGGCAGGGACACGGTTATCGTCATCGATTGTTCCGGGTCCATGGCGGGGGACAGCCTGGCCAAGGCCAAGGAAGGGGTGCAACTAGCCTTGGCGAAATTGAGGCCGGAAGAACGCTTCGCCCTCATCGGCTTCGGCAGCCGGCATGTCTGCTTCGACGCCGCGCTGCAGCCCGCGAACCGCAAGAATCTGGATTTGGCCCGGTACTTCGTGGGCCAGTTACCCGACATGGGCGGTACTGAAATGGCGTCCGCCCTGGAAGCCGCCATGGCCTATGGGAAGGAGGCCGCCCTCGATATTCTCCTGCTCACGGACGGGGAAGCCTGGCAGGTGGACAAGGTGGTCAACAAGGCCAGGAAGGCCGGTCACCGCATTTTCAGCATCGGCATTGGCGCGGCGGTGGCCGAGGATACGGTGAGAAAGCTCGCCGATGAGACCGGCGGTGCCTGCGAACTGGTCACGCCGAACGAGGCCATGGTCGAGCGCATCACCCGTCACTTCGACCGCATGCGGCAACCGCGCATCGAGGAAATCAGCCTCGATTGGGGCCAGGCGGTGGCGTGGTCAACGGAGCCAACGGCTGCTGTCTTCGCGGGGGATTCCGTGACGATTTTCACCGCCTTCGCAGAGGGCTTGCCTGAGCAGGTGAAAACGACCCTACGATTTTCCAATGGCGAAATTGATGAGCAGACGGTAATGCTGCGTTCTTCTCCGGAACTGGCCGACAGCCTGCTGCGCCTGGCGGCCCACGCCCGGTTGCCCGCCCTGGACAAGGCCGAGCGGCTTGACTGGGCGGTACGCCATCAGCTCGTCACCGACGACACCGACTACCTCATCACGGTGGCGCGGGCCGAGGGCGAAAAGTCGGATGGCTTGCCTGCCCTGCAGGTGGTGCCCCAGATGCTGGCAGCGGGGTGGGGCGGCACAGCGACGGTCTTGAAAGCTTGCGTGGGCAGCGTTATGCCATGCTGCCCCTCGGTGGGGGCGGATTTTTCTGTCTTCGATGTACCCGCAGTAATGCGTAGCGGCCGTGGCCCGGCTGGGTTGCACAGGGCGAGCGATTCCTGGCCTCCCTTGGCTGATCTGCTGGACGGTCTGAACCGCTCGAAGGGCTTCGCCCTCCGCCGCAGCCTGCCGGAAAACCTGAAGGCCCTCAAGAAACTCGGCTTCGTCCCGACAGAGATCATGGTGATCATCGAGGAGGCGCTTCAGGAGGGTCTGGAAGAAAAACTTGTCGTGTGGACATTCCTGAGCGCCCTTGCGGCCCATCGCCTGGGCGCCCGCCTCGACGAACGTTTCCACAAATTGCTTGAGAAGGCTGTGGCTGGCCTTGTTTTGCCGGGGAACTTGCTGAGTGCATTCGAGATTGCGCTGGATGCCTTGCCGGAATCTCTCACGAACCCGAGCGGCGTTGATCCTTACGACATTCCCGCTTTTCTCAGAAAGCAGGCAGATTGAGTCAAACTTTACCCGTCATGCCGAAACCACCGTCCGCCCTTTTCAAGCAGCAGGGACGTCCATCGGAATAATCAGCGCAGCCACAGGGTGGCGCCGTGAATCACTACTCCCACCAGTCCGCCCACCAGGGTGCCGTTGATGCGGATGAACTGGAGGTCGCGGCCCACCGCCAATTCGATGCGGTCAGACATTTCCTCCTTCGACCATGCTGCGATCTGGGTCTGGATGAAGGTGGCAACTTCGCCCCGATGGGCCACGACGAGGGGTGTGGCGGCCGCCACCAGGGTGTCGTCGAGCCATACTTTGAGCGTTTCATCGGCGGCCAGTTTGCCGCCCAGTTCCAGGGCCAGTCCGGCCATGTGCCGGCCGAGCAGGGGGTCCTGCCGGCCCAGGTCCAACTCGAGCCAGCCCCGCAGTTCGTCCCACAGTCCGTCCAGGTAGCCTTGCAGGCGGGGTTGGGCGAGGGTGTCATGCTGGAAACGGCGCAGGCGTTCCTGCACCCCGTCGTCGGTGCGGATGCGCACCAGCCATTCCTGGATGTAGGCCTCGTAACGCTGGCGCAGGGGGTGCTCCGGCTCGGCCATGGCGGCCAGCAGCGTGGTCTTGAAGCCCTCCCGCAGCCGGGTGACGGCCAGGCCGGTCATGAGCTTCATGTAGCGGTTCTCCACCCCAAGGGCCTCGTCGATCATGCTGGCAAGGCGCTTCTGGGCCACCTCCGTGTCGAGCCAACCGGAAGACTCGGTGAGCGCCCAGTCCAGCAGGACGTGGTGCTGTTTTTCCGCCACCAGGTGGGTGCCGAATTCCGCCACGGGCTCCGCCAGGTCGTAACGCGACAGGCGCTCGACGACGCTGTTACGCAGGCTCTCGCGAATCCTGTCATGGTCCAGGGAGGCAAGCACCAGGCTGGCGGCCTGGGCAAGAATCCGCCCCAGGCGCTCAGCGTTTTCAGGGCGTATCAGCCACTCACCAAGTTTGCGGGCAGGCTGGAAACTGCGGATGCGCGCCACCACCGCCTCCACGGAGACGAAGTGGGTCTCGACGAACTCCCCCAGGTTGCGGGCGATGTCATCCTTGCTGTCGGGGATGATGGCGGTGTGCCACAGCGGAATTCCCAGGGGGTGGCGAAAGAGGGCCACGACGGCGAACCAGTCGGCCAGTGCCCCCACCAGGGCGGCCTCGGCGAAGGCCGCCACCCAGGCCCAAGCCGGGCCGCCCTGGCAGACAGCCAGGACATACAGTAGCGCCATGCCGGCCAGGAGGCAGGTGGCCGTCCATTGCATGATTGAAAGCCGCACGCGCCGGTGGGCGTCCCGTTCGGCCGCCAGTTGCTCTTTCGCGCTCTGTTCAGTGGTCATGGCTCATGCTGGGGGCTGTGCAGGGAAGAGGTTCGCCCGGCTGGTCTGGATCATTCATGTCCAGGAGGTGTGTATTCCGCTGAAAGTAGCCACCGATTCCGATAGCAAAACGGCCACCTGTTCCCGCCTCAAAACAGCCACCTATTCCAGGGCCTCCGGCCACCGACCTCTTGCCAAGCAAGGGTGACTGCCAGAGGCCACGCAGGGGCCAGCAGTTCACATAATGAGCCTCGACGCCGATGGGCGCAGCAAGGCCCAACGCAGCATCACGCGGCGTGCTTTACCAGCGGCCAGTGCACGGCGATTTCATCCCAAGGCACGAATACATGGTCCTCGCCGTCTTTTTCAATGACGGTCCATTCCATCAGAGCAGACACGTCTTGGTGCACGTTGCTGTAGTGCCGATGGAGTAGTTTTGCCAGCGCGTAGATGGAGAGCGGACCAGATGCCTTCAGGGCTTCCACCAACTCCCACCGCTTTGGGGTGAATACCTCTCCGAACTGCGTCATGTTGCGGAATCCAATGCCGAAATACGGCGTGGCGGCCTTGCCAGTCATCGCGGCGTCCAGGGACTCGCCAAGCTTGGACAGGCTAGATTCGACGGATTCACCGACCTTCACTTCAAGCACGTTCATCATTCCACCTCCTTCACGTCCCGCAGAAAATCGCGGATCAACAACGGCACATCCACGAATGCATAGGATATCTCCACGCCGTTGATGTGCTTGTGGTCGCCCTTGCCGCGTTCGTTGTCGTAGCCCACCAAGCGCTCGCCGCCGACCAGATAGACCAGCCGGTACTTGAGCGGTGTTCTGACGGCGGAACCGGCTCTGGAACCTCCCACACGACGCCTTCGATAACGCCGCGTCCGAATATTTCACGAATTCGACTGAGCAGTTTCGCTTTCATCTGTACATTGTATGGAGGGCTATATTGTCTGTAAAGCAATATATGTGCGATACCTGCCATACTCACCAGGCTTGCCCCCACCAGGGGGGCCGTATCGCGGGTGGAATCACTGGCTATTTTGAGGTCGGAATGGGTGGCGGGTTTGGTGTTGTGCGCGGCGGCGTGAATTTCGGCGGAACTGGGCGGCCTGGAATTCGTGAGCGCAGAGAGCCCCTGATGCGGCTGAGCAGAGGGGATCAGGCTTCGATCTGGTCTTTCATGCGGTAGCTCTTGCCCTCGATGAGGGCGGTTTCGGCGTGGTGGAGCAGACGGTCCAGGAGGGCCGAAGTGAGGGTGCTGTCGTTGTTGAAGATTTCCGACCAGTGCTTGTAGGCGCGGTTGGTGGTGAGGAGGATGGCGCCGCGCTCATAGCGTTCGCTGATGACCTGGAAGAGCAGGTCGGCGCCGTGTTTGTCGATGGGGAGATAGCCCAGCTCGTCGATCACCAGGAGGCGCGGCTGAAGATATTTGCGCAGCTCGCGCTTCAGGCCGCCATGAGCGTGGGCGGCGGAGAGGGAGTTGATGATATCGACGGCGGTGGTGAAGAGCACCGTGTAGCCGGAGAGACAGGCGGCATGGCCGAGGGCAATGCTCAAATGGGTTTTGCCCAGGCCGACGTTGGCAATGAAGATCACGTTGCCCTTGTCCTCGATGAAGCGCAGGCGGAAGAGGTTCTGGATCTGGGGCCGGTTGATCTTCTTCGGCCAACCCCAATCGAACTGCTCGAGGGTTTTGACGACCGGAAAGCGGGCGAGGCCCACCCGTCGTTGAATGCTGCGGTCCTCGCGTCGATGGGCTTCGCCTTCGATCAGGCGTGCCAGATAGTCCACATGCGGCCACTGTTCGGCGCCGGCTTGCTGGGCCAGGGTGCCAAAGTGTTCCCCCACATACGACAGCTTGAGGCTCGCCAACTGGCTGAGCAGCGGTTCGGTGGCGACGGCGTTGCCGGAAGTAGTCAGTCGGTCAGTGCGCATGTCCATGCCCCTCGTAAAGTGACAGATCCGGCGGGTCTATCTCGATGTCCAGCAAATCCTGGCGCCGGGTGAGAGAGAGCGCTCCGGGCTCGTCGGTGGTTTGCCGGGCACGCATCTCCAGGATGTTGGCGATGTACTCACAGCTATAGGCAGCGAAGGCGATGCCGTCCTGGATCGCCCGGTCCACCGCATCCACGCCGTAGGTCTCGCTCAAGGCGACGATCTTGCGCAGGTGGTGGCGCGGATTCACCCGGCGCTGTTCAATTCCTTCGTAATAAGCCTGGGCGTGACGCGACAGGCTCAGGAAGCGCGCCAGCAGGCGCTGCTCGCGGGCGTTGTGGCGCTGTTCCAGGAGCGCCTTCGGATGGTCGGGATCCTCGATATCCTGGTACCGGTCATAACTGCGAACGTGGCGGGCGATGAGTTTTTCCTGATGGTAAATGCACACCCGATCGGGATAGGCTTTGACCGTCACGCGCTGACAGGCATACTCGGCTGGCACCGAATAGTGGTTGGTGTCCAGCGCGATACGGAACTGCTTGGAGGCACGCAGGCTTTCGACGCGACCGACGTCATAGGGGTGGGGGTTGCGTGGCCGCAGGTGCGCTTGCTCTTCCTTGAACACATCCACCGGGCGCTGATGCGTCACGCCATGAATGCGCACATTGGCGATACTCGCCAGCCAGACCTGGGCGGCCGGGTTCACCGCGCTGAAGTCGAGGAAGTCCGCGCCGTTGAGGAGGTTCTTTTTGACATAGCCCACGGCATTTTCGACGCGCCCTTTTTCGTTTCCCTTGGCGACGTTGCAGGGCGAGATGTCAAAGCCCCAATGGCGGGCAAAGTCGAGGTAGCGCGGATTGAACACCGGCGCCTCGCCGACTACACGGCTGAGCACGGCCGACTTCAGATTGTCGATCATGAGGCGCGCCGGCAGGCCCTGGAAGGCGGCGAAGGCATGCTCGTGGCAGGCCAGGAAATGCTCCATGGTTTGC
>JAYTVW010000047.1:0-30289 GCA_043743785.1 Rhodocyclales bacterium
CAAACCCAAAATCAACCCCAAAGGCTAGACCCTTCATGCCTCGCTTCCACCGGCCAAGATAATTGACGTTTACCGGCCAAGGTAATTGACGCCGCCCACTGTCACGAGCGGCGGCTTTGCGGAATGCGATTTGGCGATCGTGAGTTCGGTAGCCGGCCAATACTGGACGATGGGTAACCCCGATATTGGCGGAAGCGTAGGTACGGTCTACTCCTGACAAGAGACCTTGGTAATCCGAATTCCGCTCGCCCATATAGCTTGGAAGGCCGAGATTGAAGTCGAAGTTTCGAGGGAGGCTCACTTATCCCCATGTTCGAATTTTGCAACCACCTCCGTTGTCTATGGTCGTGAGCGCCAAGCTAACATTTCGGGCCTGTACCGGACAATTAACCTTGGTGATGCATTGCGTGAAGGGCTACTTTGCGTTGACGAAGAAAAGCGAACTTGAGTTGCATCCTGCACACTCCCGATAGAACCGGGGACCTTCCTTACGCAGCCGCTCTTTGTGGTCAGCGTTGCCGCAAGCCACCTTAATGGGAGTGTTTCCAGCACAGGCTTGGCACTTGAAGTAGTAGCCATACTTCCCGTACTCGATGGTCAGGTCCTCCTTGCCGCAGGACCGGCAGGTGTGCGCAACTGCTATGGCCGGTTGTGCTGTGAGCGTTGGTGCGTGCGCTGGCGCCTTCTCAACCGGAGTGGCCGTTGTGGTCGGCGACCTCTGGGCAGGAGCTAGTGCTGGTGTCTGGGCCGTTTGGGTAGTAACTACGGCCGCAGGAATATGTGGGCTTTCTAATGTATCTGCCGTGACCTGCGGTCGGGCCAAGCCGAACTTCCCGATATAATTGATGACAATCGGTTTGTGGCAGGCGCCCAGCTTCCTACCAATTTCCTCTGCTGAGCCGTTCCAGGTGGCCTTCGCAATTCCGCCCAGCAGGCTCATCACACCGGTACCGGCGAGGTCCTTCTCAAGGGCTTCCAGGAATTGGTCGGCCTTCACCACCATGGACGAATCAAACTGTTTGGAGCGGTCGATGCGTGCTGTCGGGGCAATCAGTATGTAGGACCTGATGGTCGGCGCTGGTAACCCGAGGGACTCGAGCACCTTCTCCAGCACTAATGCGTGCCGGTCGTTCTGGGCGATTGGGGAGGGGATGCCTTCGAAATTCTTTTTCCAGTCGTTCCAGCGAAGGAACTCGCCTTCATCGGTGATTTTTATGCCATGGGAGAAATTCTTCGTTTCCAGCACGTAGAACCTGTAGGAGCGGTGAATTAACAGGTGGTCAATCTGGCCAACACGACCGTCCTGCAGCTCGAACCGAAGGTCATGGAGCACCGTGGTGTTTTTGCTGTCGCGGAGGTAGAAATCAATCAAGTAGGCTGATTCTTCCTCGCCCTTGATGCCGGACTTGATGAGCCGCAGTTCCTTTTCAACCAAGGCGACCTTGTCTGGGGGTACTCGGCCTGTCTTCAGGAGAACCTCGAGTTTGGCTATCGAGGAGAATTTATCATCGGCGGGCTTGAGTATCATCGCAGTTGCATCAAAGTGTGATGCCGACATTCTACACCCTGGGCGTTTTGGCATAGTGCCGCGTCGTCGCTCGCCAGGCGGCAAGAAAAGTCATTCCTGCCTATACGATCATCCAAGCTTTGATTATGCGGTTGATTAAACGCGGAGGTGCCGAGAAAACAAAGACATGGCAAGGATTTATGCCTCACCAAATGGGTCAAGCGCCTTGCACTGCTAATACCTTGCTTTTCCTCTGTGTCTCGGCGTTTCAAACAGCGGTTTTTAGCTTAATCGTCCTTGCGCCCCTGGTCCACCCAGATGAGTTTTTGCACATCCACCCCCAGGGTACGAGCCTGGCTCAGCAGGCGCTCCCGTACCCCTGGCGCCAGTGTCTTGTCCCGGGCCAGGATCCACAAATAGTCCCGGTCCGGACCCATGACCATGGCCCAGCGGTAGGCTTCATCCAGGGCCACCACGTGGTAGCCGCCGTAGAACGGCCCGAAGAAGGACACCTTGAGGGAGGCCCGCTGTGGGTCCCCGGTGAATAGGGCGCGGCCCACGGCCTGGCGCCAGGCTTGCCGAGCGTTGTCGTAGCCCCGGTTGGTGACCTGGATACTGCCATCGGCCTGGGCGCGATAAACGGCGCTGATGTCGCTCAGACCCCGCTCGAAAGCGTGGTCCAGGCGGGCAATTTCAAACCACTTGCCCTCGTAGCGCGCCACATCGAAAGGCGTCACCACGCTCACCCCCTCCGGCGGCAGGGTCGAGCAGGCGCCCAACAGGGTGGCAAGGCCCAGGGCCAAGGCGCTACGGCGAAAAAAATGGGGCATGGGCGTGTGGGGAGGGGGAAAGGGGACGTGGATTGTATACCGGCTAGCGGGGGGCGGTTTGGTGGGTCGGGCCTTGTTCCGACATCAAGCCGCTGTCGGAACAAGTTCCGACCCACAGGCGGTGATGTTCCTGTCGTGGTCAGTATGGGGATAGGCGAACCACGCAGGGTGTTTGTGGCAGGCCAGCTCGCCTGCGGGTTCTATTCCTCACAGTTTTCCAGATGCAGTCCGGGAACCCGGGAAAATTCCCGCTGGTTGTTGGTGACCTGGGGGACGTTCAGGCTGAGGGCGTGGGCGGCGATGAGGGTGTCGAGGAACCCGATGGACAGTCCACGTTTTTCCAGGTCGGTACGCAGTTCGCCATAGACCCAGATGCAGCGCTCGTCGAAGGGCAGGATTTCCAGGGGGCAAGGAACATTTCCAGAGCCTGGCGATTGCGGGGAGAGCCGCTCTTGGCGACGCCAAACGTGAGTTCTCCGGCGACGACACTGGAAATTCCGATCTCGCCCAGCGGGTATTGGCGGAAGCGGGCCAGCACCGCCGGAGGAGGGTTATTGATGACGTAGATACAGATGTTGGTGTCGAGCAGAATCACGCTAGCTATCGTTGGCGCCGAGCACAACAAGGCGCGGTAAAAGGACAGGTGGGGTAAGGCCGCGTCCACGACCGTATTTCCATGTCGGAATGCCAACGGCCAGGAGCCGGGGGGGCTTTTGTCGGCGCCTCTGCGCCTCGGCGTTTCAAACCGCCGTTGGCTATACCGTTTCGGTCGTGTCCGGCGCTGCCAGCATGCCGGCAATGCGGGCCATGGCGGCGGGGAAATCGGCGATGGGGACGGGGCGGGAGAAGTGATAGCCCTGGACGTAGTGGCAGCCGAGACGCCGCAGCAGATCCAGCTGGGCGCGTGTTTCGACGCCTTCGGCGACCACATTCAGCTTCAGGCCCCGGGCCAGGGCGATGACGGCTTCCACCAGGGCCCTGTCGGCGTTGTCTTCGTTCATGTCGCGCACGAAACTCTTGTCGATCTTGACGCTGTCGAAGGGGAAGCGCTTGAGATAGGAGAGGGAGGAATAGCCGGTGCCGAAGTCATCCAGATAGGTGCGCACGCCCAGATCCCGCACGCCGCTCAGCCAGTCCTGGGCGGCCATGAGGTCGCCCATCAGGACGCCTTCGGTGATTTCCAGCACCAGCCGGGAGGCGGGTACGCCGTGGCGCTGCAGGGCCGCCTGGATCATGGCGGGCGTCAGACCGTCCGGAATCTGCCGGGCGGAGACATTCACCGAGAGATAGAGGTTCTGGCCCTCGGTCTGCCAAGCCCGGAGTTGGCGGCAGGCGGTTTCCAAGGCCCACAGACCCATGTCCTGGATGAAGCCGCTTTCCTCTGCCAGGGGAATGAAGGCGTCCGGCGGGATCAGGCCCTGTTCCGGGTGCTGCCAGCGCATGAGGGCTTCGGCGCCGGCCAGGCGGTTCTGGGTGGTGTCGATGATGGGCTGGTAATACAGCTGCAACTGGCCCCCGGGCAGGGCCTGGCGCAGATCGTTTTCCAGGCGGCGCCGGCTCTTTGCTGCTTCCACCATGGAGGCGGCGAAGAACTGGTGGCGGCCGCCGCCTGCAGCCTTGGCCCGGTTCAGGGCCAGTTCGGTGTTGCGCATGAGGGTGGGCAGGTCCGTGCCGTCCTCGGGGTAGAGGGCGACGCCGATGCTGGCGCCCAGATGTACCGGCCCGGTGCCTGACTCGAAAGCCTGGCCCAGGCTGGAAACGATGTGCTCGGCGATCTGGCTGATCCGGTCCTTCATGGCCATGCCCGGCAGGAGCAGGGCGAATTCGTCGCCGCCGACCCGGGCCACCAGTTCGTTTTTGCGCAGGCTCTGCCGCAGGCGGACCATGGTTTCCTTGAGGATATGGTCCCCCACCGGCAGGCCGAGGGCGTCATTGACCTTCTTGAAACCGTCCAGATCCACCAGCAGCAGGGCGAAGCCCGTCCGGGCCGCTTCCCCGGGTCCGGACATGAGCTTGGTGAGGGCCATCTCCAGACCCTGGCGGTTGGACATGCCAGTGAGCTGGTCCGTGAGGGCCTGCTGGTGGGCCCGGGCCTCGGCCTGCTTGTGGGCCGTGACGTCGCTGGCCACGCCTTGGGCCATGCCGCCACCGATGGGGCTGAGGACCAGGCTGATCCAGCGCGCCCGGCCCGGGCCGTTCGGGAACTCCAATTCGCAGGCCTGACTGCCATCGAGGCAGGCCGTGAGCAGGGCCGGCACCAAGCTGGCGTCGAGCCAGGGCAGGTCCGTCAGCTTGGGCGGGGGCGGCGCGTCCGCCGGCAGGCCAAAGAGGCGCAGGAAGGCCGGGTTGGCCTGGCTCAGGTGGCCCTGGTGGTCCACGATGAACAGGCCGGTTTCGGCGTTGTCGAAAATGGCGTGGTATTTTTTTTCGTCCATCTCCCGGCGCAGACGCAACTGGCGCTCTTCGGTCAGCACCGAGACGAGGCGGCCCGCCAGGTCATTGACATCCCCCGCCAGGCGGCCGATTTCCGTCTTTTCCAGGCCCTTGGGCAGGGGCAACTTGTCGCCCCGGGTGGCGTCCATGCCATGCAAGCCGTCGGACATGGCCTTGATGGGGCGGATGAAGAACAAGATGACGGCGCTCACCACGGCCAGCACCACGGCGATCAACTGGCCAGCCAGTTGCCAGCCGACGAACTTGGCCTGTTCCTCGACCTGGCTGCGGATGTGGCCCTGATCAGGCACGAGTTCGATCTGGCCCACCACCTTGGCTGGTGCGAAGGGGGAGTGGATTTGTCGCACGATACGCCCGGCATGCTGGTCAGCGGGAATCCGGCTGCGGCTGGCGACCGCCAATTGCCGTTTGTCGTCGCGGATGCTGATGGCCAGCACATCCGGGTTGCGCAGCATGCCCCGGGCCAGTTCCCCCGCCAGCACTTCGTCGCCGGCAAAACAGGCCACGCTGGCAGAGTTTTCCACGGTGTCGAGCAAGCCGCCGAGGCTGGCTTGCACTTGGCTGTTGGTGCGGCTGTTGGTTACCAGGGAGGTGATGAGGATGGAAATCACGCCCACGATCACGGCGGCGCCCAGCACCGCCTGGATGGTGCGCCAGAGGATGCTGCGGCGCCACCAGTGGAGGAGCGACATTCGCTTAATCACGGGTGCTCCCGCAGCAGGCGGTCACGTCAGAATACCCGGTCATAGGCGACGGAGAGCAGGCGGGAATCACCGTAGCGGGGCTGGTAATTCAGTCCGCCCCGTTCAGTCTGCCTGTCCAGCTGGACCTTCAGGTCGCTGCTGGCGTCCAGGGCGTAGCGCAAAGTGGTGGCGACGGTGCTGTGGGCTTCCATGGCCAGCGGATCGCCGCCAGCGTCCACCACGGCGCTGGACCGGTAGTTGGCCCAGGTGAACATGGGCTGCCAGCGCCCCCAGCGATAGCCGACGCCCACCATCTGGGCAAAATCCTTGTAGTTCTCGCCGGGCCGGTTGATGTGGATGAATTCGCTCCTGAGCAACCAATTGCTCACGTCCAGGTTCATGGCCAGGCCGTAGATTTGCTGCCGGCTGGCCGGTTCGAACGCCGCCTCGACGCTTGCCGGGTCGTAGCGCTGCAGGGCGCTGTTCCAGGAACCGCTGACGTTCCGGCGACGCACACGAGACTGGATATAGGTGAGACGTGTCTCGAAACCGCCCTTGCTCAGGTTCAGGTCGCCGCCAAAAATATCGTCCCATTTGACGTCCGTGCGGTTTTGCCGGCCCCGGTAGGCTTTCCAGTAGCCTGCATCCCGGGCGTGTTCAAAACCCCCCAGCAGGCTGTAAGTGGCGGCCCAGTCACCCCACTGGTCCTGCCAGGTGAGGCTGGCACCGTTATAGTTCACCACTTCCCAGCCATAGAGCTGGGGGGGCAGGTGGGTCCAGGGCAGGGCGTAGCCCACGTCCTGGGTGTCCGAGTAATAGAACATGGGCAGGCGTTTGCGTCCCAGTTGCAGGCTCAGCTTGTCATTGACGGTCCAGGTGGTGTACAGCCAATCCAGATCGAAGCTTCCCCCCTGGGTGCCGCGGGCCACCACTTGGCCGGTGAGGGCATGGCGGCCGACGGCGGCTGTGCCCTGCAAGCCCAGGCGGGTGTCCGGCTGCCATTGCACGGTATTTTTGTCGTCGTAGATGCCGGCTTGACCGTAGTCGGAAACGAAGCAGGGGCAGGCCAAGTCATTCACCTGGCCGCGGCTGCCCCCCAGCATGAGGCCTGCGCCCGCCGTCAGGAAGCCATTGCCGGACAGCTTGAGACCTTCGCCCGCCCGGCTGGACGCGCTGAGGAGCATGCTCAGGGCGACTATGCCCAGGCTTTTCAGGAGCAAATTTTGCAAGGTAGGACGCAGGAATGCCGACGGAATGGCGCATATTACGGCCGGGGCGCCGGAATCCAAATAGTGCCTTTGGCCTAGGGGCTGGCCCAGCCCTTGCCGCAGGTCGGGGAATAATCCGAAATGGGCGCCGCTGTCGGGTTAAAACCCGACCTATTTACAGTCGAGTACGCGGCGGGCTTCAGCCCGCCATGGCCGGATGAATCCGGCCCCACAACGGGCTGGCTGAAGATTGGCGCTAATCAAGAAAGCCGACCTACGGGGCAGGCTTTGACGGCCGGGGCGGGCCGGTCATGACCGGGACTTCGTCTTCCGGCATGACGGTGACACGGACATCGAGATCGTGCTGGCTGCCGCCGAGGATGACGCCGCGCATGGGGCTGACATCGGAGAAATCCCGTCCCCAGGCCACGGTGATGTGCTGGGTATCCGCCAGCAGGTTGTTGGTGGGGTCCAGGTCTACCCAGCCCAATTCCGGGCAATACACGGAAATCCAGGCGTGGGAGGCGTCCGCGCCCACCATGCGGGCCTGGCCTTCCGGCGGGTGGGTGAGGATGTAGCCGCTCACATAGCGTGCCGCCAGACCCAGGGAGCGCAGGCAGGCGATCTGCAGGTGGGCGAAATCCTGGCAGACGCCGCGCCGGTCTTCCAGTACGGTCGTCACCGGCGTGGATACCTCGGTGGCTTCCGCGTCGAATTCAAAGTCCTCATTGATGCGCCGGGTCAGGTCCAGGATGGCGGCAAGCATGGGGCGTTCTGGCGGAAAGCTGGGGCGAGCATAGGCGGCCAACTCCCGCGTCACCGGCACATGGGGCGAGGCAAAGAGATACTGGCTGGGGTCCAGCACGGCGGCGCCCACGGTATGCAGCAGCCAGTCCCTGGCCTCTTCCCAGGTGACACTGTCCTCAGGCGCGATTTTCGGCGCGTGGCTCCTTACTTCGACGTGGGATTCCACTTCCACCAGCAGCTCCCGGTGGGGCACCTGCAGGGCAAACTGGACCACCGGATTGCCGAAGAAATCGTCCAGGGCCGACCATTCGGCGGGTTCCGGCGTGACGCGGATCTCGTGGGAAAGGCAGGCCTGCCAGGACGTGACGCGGGGACTCAGGCGCAATAGTTGGCGGGACAACTGCACCAGGTTGCCGTAGTTGTACTCGGTTTCGTGCAGGATGCGGTAGCGCTGGGGGGCCATGTCAGTCGCTCCCCGTGTGCTGTTCGGCCACGTGGCTGAAGAAGCGCAGGCTGATCTGGTCCGACAGGGTATAGGTGGTGTTGCGCAGGGCAGTCAACAGTTTGGGCAGGTCGATGCCCCGCGGCGCCTTCAGTTCGGCTCCCAGGTCGATCCTGCGCAGGCGTTCGAGGAAGCTGTCCAGCAGATCCTGGCCGCCGGTGCCGAATTGCTCGGACAGGCGCCTGAAGTAGTCCGACAGGCCTTGTACCTGGAAGGTGATGGCGCGGGGATTGCTGTCATCCAGCAGGAGCAGATCCAGTACCGGCAGGAGCTGGGGCCGCATCATGTAGCGGGAGCGGTAGGTGATGGTGGAGTCTGCCAGGTCCAGCAACCATTCCAGGTTGCCGCGGCGCATGGCCGGGTCGCTGACCACCTGGCCAAGGGCGAGAATGCCGAACTGCAGGCGTTCCATGCGCCTGCCGATGGACATGAAGCGCCAGCCCTGATCCCGTGTCATGCCGTCCAGGGCGAAGCCCGCCAGGGTCATCATGGCCATGATGGCCTGGTCCAGGAAGGCCAGGGCTTCCCCCAGGTCCGGTTCCTGGGATTGCACCAGTTGCTGTGCTTCCAGATCCTGGTTGAGACGGTTCAGGGTGCGCCAGTTGTCCAGGGACAGGCGTTCCCGCAAATGGGAGCCAACCCGGATGAGCTGGCGCAGGTTGGAGGCGAAACCCCCCAGGTATTCCGGGTCGGTCAAAGCCTGCAGCAGGGCATCCTCTTCCGTCAGGGGGCTTGGATCCCCTTCGGCGGAAGGCTGCAGGGAGAAGGGCGCATCGGGCTTGGGCAACAAGCCGGCGGCACGGCACAGGGTCATGACGGCGGTGCGTTGCTGGGCCTGTTCGCTGTCCGGCTCCGAGTTGCCGTCATAGATGCAGCGGGTCAGGGCGGTGCGCAAGAGGCGCGCCGCGTTGTCGCAGCGCTCGGCGTAACGGCCGAACCAGAACAGGTTTTCCACCATGCGGCTGGACAGGTTGGTGCCGCTCCGGATGATGTCCTGGGGCTGGATTTCCCGCCGCAAGAGGCTGATGGTGCTCACCGGGTCCTGGGTCTGTACCCAGGTGTCCTTGCTGGCGCCGCCGCGTTGCATGGCGATGACCCGGGCATCGGCCTCGCCGGCCACCCGGGTCAAGCCGCCGGGCATAACCACGTAGCCGTTGGGGGTGGCCACGGCGAAGACTCTGAGGCCCACGGCCCGCGCGTCCAGGCGCCGGGGGTGCTTCCTGTCCCAGGTGGGGGCCTGGGACAGATGGACCAGTTCCTGGGCCACGAAGTTGTAGGGGCGGGCGCGCATGGCGGCTTCCAGCTTCTTGCGGCCGGCGCCGTCCAGGTCGGCGCCGAACACAGACTTGAAGCGCAGTTGGGGAAAGGCGCCCTTGATGACCAGGTGGTCCAGGCGCTCCAGCGCTTCTTCCAGGGCCTCCTCCTCGCCGCACCACCAGGTGGCGACAGAGGGCATGGCCAGGGGCTCCCCCAGGATGCGCCGGCACAGGCTGGGCAGGAAGCCGTCCAGGGCGCCTGATTCCAGCAGGCTGGCCCCCAGGGCGTTGGCAATGAGCACGTTGCCGGCCCGGGCTGCGTGGGCCAGGCCGGGAACCCCCAGGGTGGAGTCGGCTCGCAGTTCCAGGGGGTCGCAGAAGTCGTCGTCCAGACGCCGCAGGATGACGTGCACGCGCTGCAGGCCGTCCAGGGTTTTCAGCCAGACGCAGCCGTTCCGCACCGTCAAGTCGTGGCCTTCCACCAGGGGGAAACCCAGGTAGCGGGCCAGGTAGGCGTGTTCGAAATAAGTTTCGTTGAAGGGACCCGGGGTGAGCAGGACGATGCGCGGCGCTTCCGAACTGCCCGCTTCCTTGGGCGCCCAGTGGGCCAGGCTTTCCTGCAGGGTGCGGAAAAACCCCGCCAGATGCTGTACCCGCAGATCCCGGAAGAGTTCCGGGAAGGCCTTGGAAATAACCAGGCGATTCTCCAGGGCGTAGCCGGCGCCGGAGGGGGCCTGGGTGCGGTCGGCGATGACCCACCACTTGCCATCGGGAGAACGGGCCAGGTCGGCGGCGTAAGTGTGCAGATGCACCCCGTCCGGACAGGCGATGCCGTGGGCCGGTCGCAGGAAACCGGCGTGGCCGTGCACCAGGGCCGGCGGCAAGAGGCCTTCCCGCAACAGGTATTGGTTGCCGTAAACGTCCGCCAGAATGCGGTTCAGCAGGGTCGCCCGCTGGGTGATCGCCGCCTCGATATGCCGCCATTCATCGTGGGGAATGATGAAGGGCAGGAGATCCAGTTCCCAGGGGCGCTCCGTGCCCTTGGAATCCGCGTAGACGTTGTAGGTGATGCCGTTTTCGAAGATCTGCTGCTGGACGTAGGTATTGCGCCGGGCCATCTGCTCGGGCCGGGCTTCCAGAAGCTCATCGAAAAAGCCGCGCCAGTGGCGACGCACCCGTCCCGACGACTCAAAGAGTTCGTCATAGCGTCCGGACGACTTGGGATAGGCGGCAATGAGCTGTCGCGGCATGGAGGACTACGGGTGTGTTGCGGGATAACCGCAGAGAGTAGCACAGCAGGGGAGGATGTAGGGCGCAATAAGGCGTAGCCGCATTGCGCCGAGCCTGGTGACCTGCTCGGCGCAATGCGCTGCGCTTATTGCCCCCTACGTTTCCAGCCCCTAGCCCCTTCTCATATCCAGCGTGAACGGGAAGTTGGGGTTCCGTTCGGCGGGTTTGGCTTCGATCTTGCCCGGGGTGTGGCCCATGGCGAAGAAGCGCGCCAGACGGCGACCTTCCGCCTCATAGGCGTTGATGGGGAAGCTGTCGTGGCTGCGTCCGCCCGGGTGGGCCACATGGTACTGGCAGCCTCCCATGGACTTGTTCATCCAGGTATCCACCAGGTCGATGACCAGGGGCGCATGCACGCCGATGGTCGGGTGCAGGCAGGAGGCTGGTTGCCAGGCCCGGTAGCGGATGCCGCCGACGAATTCCCCGACATTGCCCGTGGGTTGCAGGGGGATGGTTTCCCCATTCACCGTCAGGGCATGGCGGTCGCCGATGAGCCCCGTAACCTTGACCTGCAGGCGTTCGATGGACGAATCCACGAAGCGCACCGTGCCGCCGATGGCACCCTCTTCGCCCATGACATGCCAGGGCTCCAGGGCGTGGCGCATTTCCACATGGACGCCGCGGGCGCTGAATTCGCCGTGGCGCGGGAAGCGGAATTCGAAGTGGGCGTTGAACCACTCATCCTTGATGTCGTAACCGAAGTCCCGCAGTTCTTCCAGTACATCGGCGAAGTCCTGGCGCACGAAATGGGGCAGCATGAAACGATCATGCAGTTCCGTACCCCAGCGGCGCAGCTTCTCGGGCTGGTAGGGGTGCTTCCAGAAGCGCGAGACCAGTGCCCTGAGCAGCAATTGCTGGGTCAGGGACATGCGCGCATGGGGCGGCATCTCAAAAGCACGCAGTTCCAGAAGGCCCAGACGACCGGTGGGGCCGTCCGGCGAGTAGAGCTTGTCGATGCAGAACTCGGAGCGGTGGGTGTTGCCCGTGGAATCAATGAGCAGGTTCCGCAGCAGCCGGTCCACCAGCCACGGCGGGGTGTAGGCGCCGACTTCGGGGAACTGGGCGAAGGCGATTTCCAGTTCATACACGGAATCGTTGCGCGCTTCATCCACCCGCGGTGCCTGGCTGGTGGGGCCGATGAACAGGCCCGAGAACAAATAGGACAGGGAGGGGTGGTTGTGCCAGTAGCTGACCAGGCTCCTGAGCAGATCCGGCCGGCGCAGGAAGGGGCTGTCCAGGGTGGTTGCGCCCCCCATGACGAAGTGGTTGCCGCCGCCGGTGCCGGTATGGCGACCGTCCACCATGAATTTTTCGGTGGTCAGGCGGGAGTGATGGGCCGCGTCGTAAAGGTGGGTGGTGCGTTCCACCAGGTCGTCCCAGGAGCCGGACGGGTGGATGTTCACCTCGATGACCCCAGGGTCCGGCGTGACGCTGAAATGGGCCAGACGGGGGTCGGAAGGCGGCGTGTAGCCTTCAAAGATCAAGGGCCAGCCTAGGTCTTCCGCCGTGGCTTCTGCGGCGGTGATCACTTCCAGGTAGTCCTCCAGGCAGGCCGTGGGCGGCATGAAGAGGTAGAGCACGCCATTTCTGGCTTCGGCACACATGGCGGTGCGGGTGATCCAGGCGGCGGATTCCCGGAAATGGGGCTGGCGCGAGCTGTCGCTGGCGGCGGCACCCTTGTTCCCCGCTTGTTTCCCGGCGGCCTTGTCAGCAGCCAAGGCGGCAGCTGCGGCGCCAGCGGCATCTGCGATCGCAGCGGCTTCCGCTGCGGCCTTGGCGGCCACGTCCTGGGGCGAACCGGCGGCGAACTGCTGGCGCAGGGCGGCGGCGGAGGGCAGGGGCGGGAAAACCTGGGACTGGTCCGGCGGGTTGATATAGGGGAAATCCCCCTTGGCGGTCCACGGCTGGGAGTCCAAGGGCAGGCGGTAGCCCAGGGCCGAGTCACCCGGGATCAGGTAGCAGCGTTCGCTGCGCAGGAACCAGGGTCCGGTTTGCCACAGGCCGGAAACGCTCTTGGCGATGGGCAGCACGTGGCCCACCACATGGGACATGCCCTGAGTGAACACCTTCATGAGGCGTTCACGCTCCAGCGGGTCATCTACCCGGGAGTCGAAGGGATCCACGTTGCCCGGCAGGCGACGCTCGCGCCACATGTAATAGAACACGTCTTCAAACGCCGGGAAGACGTGCTTGTCTTCCACGCCCAAGCGGCGGGCGATGCCGGACAGGAAGTTCCTGGCCACTTCTTCCGTGGCGTTGTAATTGACCTTCTCGTCGGCCAGGATCTTCGGGTTGGAGACGATGGGCTGGCCATCCCGGCGCCAGTAGCAGGACAGAGCCCAGCGCGGCAGTTGCTCGCCCGGATACCACTTACCTTGGCCGTAGTGGGCAAAGCCCAGGGGCGCGTATTTTTCCTTGAGGCGACCGAACAGTTCCGCCGCCTTGAAGCGCTTGGTGGGGCCCAGGGCCTCGGTGTTCCACTCGGCACCGTCCGGGTCATCCACGGCCACGAAGGTCGGTTCTCCGCCCATGGTCAGGCGCACGTCCTGTGCTTTCAGGTCGCCGTCAATGCGCTGGCCCAGAGCTTCGATCTCGCTCCATTGCTCGTCGCTGTAGGGTTTGGTGACGCGGGGGGCTTCCCAGATGCGCGTCACCGTCATGGTATGCTCGAATTCGCACTCGGCCTTCTCGCTGATGAAGCCGGTGAGGGGCGCGGCGGAGCCTGGTTCCGGCGTGCAGGCTACCGGGATGTGACCTTCGCCGGCCAGCAGGCCGGAAGTGGGGTCCAGACCCAGCCAGCCGGCGCCCGGCAGATAGACTTCGGCCCAGGCGTGCAAGTCGGTGAAGTCCACTTCCGTGCCGGAGGGGCCGTCCAGGGATTTCACGTCGGCCTTCAGTTGAACCAGGTAGCCGGAGACGAAGCGGGCAGCCAGGCCCAGGTGGCGCAGCAATTGCACCAGCAGCCAGGCGGAGTCGCGGCAGGAGCCGCTCTTCAGGGTCAGGGTCTCTTCCGGTGTCTGCACACCGGGTTCCAGGCGGATGCCGTACTTGATACTTTCCTGCAGCTTCTGGTTCAGGGCCACCAGGAAGTCCACGCTCTGCATGGGTTCCCGGGGAATGGCGGCCAGGTATTCGGCGAACTTCGGCGTGGCCGGTAGGGTGTACAGGTAGGGCGTCAGCTCATGGCGCTGCCAGTCCTCGTAGGCGAAGGGGATCTTGTCCGCATAAGGCTCGAGGAAGAAGTCGAAGGGGTTGATGACGGACATTTCAGCCGTCAGGTCCACCTCGATCTTGAATTCGCTGGTCTTCTCCGGGAAGACCAGGCGCGCCAGGTAATTGCCTTGGGGATCCTGCTGCCAGTTGATGAAATGCTCGCCCGGGGTGACTTTCAGCGAGTAGGAGAGAACGGGGGTGCGGCTGTGGGGCGCCGGACGCAAGCGGATGACTTGGGGGCTCAGTGTGACCGGGCGATCGTACTTGTAATGAGTGACGTGATTCAGGGCAACGTGAATGGACACGGGATGGCTCCGGGTAAGGGTTTCGCCAGACAACACGCAAGGAGTATGCCCAAGGGCAAATCCCCCGCGACGGGGCGTATTTCAATCATGAGACCGATGTGGCGCACGCTGTTGGTGCATTGCTCGTTTGTCGTGCACGGTTGCGGCGCAACATATTCAGCACGGGCGATATCTTAGGCCCGATCCTTCCTTTTTTCATTAGACCTGATGGGCAATATGTGAAAAAGCACCGCAATGCGGCGATTTTTCATCCTTTCCGTGACGAGTTCGGTTGTCGGCGCTTGCGTCGTTGACGCAAAAACGCCACCCGAAGGTGGCGTTTTCCGCTGAGAAGGTGCTCTCAACCGCGACGCATGGAATCAAAGAAGTCTGCGTTGGTCTTGGTGGCTTTGACCTTGTCCAGCAGGAATTCCGTGGCTTCCAGATCGTCCATGTTGTATAGAAGCTTTCTGAGCAGCCAGACTTTCTGCATGACGTCCTGCTTCAGCAGCAGTTCCTCGCGCCGGGTGCCGGAGCGATTCACATTGATGGCCGGGTACACGCGTTTTTCCGCCATGCGCCGGTCCAGATGGATTTCCATGTTGCCGGTGCCCTTGAACTCTTCGTAGATCACGTCGTCCATGCGGGAGCCGGTGTCGATGAGGGCCGTGGCGATGATGGTGAGGGAGCCGCCTTCCTCGATGTTGCGGGCGGCGCCGAAGAAGCGCTTGGGCTTCTGCAGGGCGTTGGCGTCCACACCGCCGGTGAGCACCTTGCCGGAGGCCGGCTGCACGGTGTTGTAGGCCCGGGCCAGGCGGGTGATGGAGTCCAGCAGGATCACCACGTCCTTCTTGTGTTCCACCAGGCGCTTGGCCTTCTCGATGACCATTTCTGCCACCTGCACGTGGCGGGTAGCGGGCTCATCAAACGTGGAGGCCACGACTTCGCCGCGCACCGTGCGCTGCATTTCCGTCACTTCTTCCGGCCGCTCGTCGATGAGCAGCACGATCACGACCACGTCCGGATGGTTGGCGGTGATGGCGTGGGCCATGTGCTGCATCATGACCGTCTTGCCCGACTTCGGGCTGGCCACCAAGAGGCCGCGCTGACCGGCGCCCACCGGGGCGATCATGTCGATGATGCGTGAGGTGGTGTTCTCCTCGGCACGAATTTCCCGCTCCAGGGTCAACACCCGGTTCGGGTGGAGCGGCGTCAGATTTTCGAACAGAATCTTGTGCTTGGAGGCTTCCGGGGACTCGTAATTGACCTTGTCCACCTTGACGAGGGCGAAATAGCGTTCCCCATCCTTCGGCGTGCGGATTTCCCCCTCGATGGTGTCGCCGGTGTGCAGATTGAAGCGACGAATCTGGGAGGGACTGACATAAATGTCGTCCGTGCTGGCCAGATAGGAGGTGTCGGGGGAGCGCAGGAAGCCAAAGCCGTCCGGCAATACTTCCAGGGTGCCGTCACCGAAAATGCTCTCGCCTTTCTTGGCGCGGTGTTTCAGCAGGGCAAAGATCAGTTCCTGCTTGCGCAGGCGATTGGCGCCGTCAATGTCAGCGGCCATTTCCAGCAGCTGGCTGACGTGGAGGGTTTTCAGCTCCGAGAGGTGCATGGCGGGTCTACGGTGGGGAGGTTTCGGTGGGGAAGGGTACGCAAGGGTACAGATCGGGAACGCGGCAGGGCCACAGGGAAAAGCAAGGGAATGCAGGCTGTGAAGCTGGGCGGGAAAGACGGAAGGGCGTCGGGATCTCCGGGCCACCCTCCTGCCGGATTTCCTTGTCAGGAAGCTCCGGGCGGGACGCCGCGCGTCAGCGGAGTCCCGCGAACTGTAGACGCATCAAAGATTGCTGTCAATGAAAGCCGACAGCTGAGACTTGGACAGGGCGCCGACCTTGGTGGCTTCTACGTTGCCACCCTTGAACAGCATCAAGGTGGGGATGCCGCGGATGCCGAACTTGGCCGGGGTTTCCTGGTTGTCGTCGATGTTCAGCTTGGCAACCTTGAGCCTGCCGGCGTAGTCCCTGGCTATGTCGTCCAGGATCGGCGCGATCATCTTGCAGGGGCCACACCATTCCGCCCAATAATCCACCAGGACAGGGGTCTGGGATTGCAGCACCTCCGCCTCGAAAGTGGCATCGGTAACGTACTGGATGTGTTCGCTCATGGAGTCCTCACTAAGTAATTGGGCGAAGGGTCGGGCGGCGCCGGCCTGGCTTCAGAATGCGGGAAGGGATGAATGATGAATTCCGGACGCGCGGAAAAGCGCAAACGCCGCCTATGCTAACCAAAAAGAAACGCGGAGGGAAGGGCGAATGAATGGGGGTGGCGGCGGGCGAAGAGTTTTGTTGTCGATGTTTACATTCGGGGCGTCTTTCGGTAGGATGCGCGGCCTTGTGATGCAGCGCCGCTTTCGTGGCGGCAGCGTCGCCGAACCGGAAGGCTTGCCGACGGTTTGATCGGGCGGTTTCATTGCTCAACCGTGCGCCCATAGCTCAGCTGGATAGAGTACTTGGCTACGAACCAAGGGGTCAGGAGTTCGAATCTCTTTGGGCGCACCAATTTTCACAAAAGGCATCACGGCGATGTCTTTGCACGATAGCCGTTCTGCGGGTTTCGTGAGTCGTGGCAGAAAGCTGTTTCAGGAATAATCCTTGACAGATTTTCTCGAATGACTAAAATGCCGCACCTTAATGCGCCCATAGCTCAGCTGGATAGAGTACTTGGCTACGAACCAAGGGGTCAGGAGTTCGAATCTCTTTGGGCGCACCAGTTTCAGAAAAAGTGGGTTCCGTCAAGGAACCCACTTTTTTTTCGTGTGTCATCGGGAGTTGCTGCCCTGGATAGCCGTCTGGTGGCTTGGCCCCGTCGCGGCGGGACGTGTGCATTCCAGCGCTGGCCTTGCCCCGGGGGGCGCCCCGCACTATGATGCTGTCTCTCCTGTTAATTATTCAAACCGGTAGCGTCCGGGGCGATATTCCTTGAAGCATATGTCATCCACCAAAGCCGAAATGCTCGCTGCCACCCACCGCGACCTGCTTGATCGCATCAGACGTCTGACCGAACAGGCAGAGACCCAGCGGCTGAAGGAGGAAGAAGAGGAGTTTGCCCGCGTGCAGCAAGAGGAAACCGCCCGGCAAGTACAGGCGGTGGTCTTGGCAGTACCGCAGGCGCCCGTGGACTGTTCCTCCAGGGACGAGGCAGTGGGGCGGGTGAGGGCACTCATGGATGAACTGGATGTCACGGTGGTGGATATCCTGGCGTCCATCGGCAGGCTTGAGCCGGACCCCGTTGGGCGTCGCCCGGTTGGCAGGCCGCGCAGCAGTGCAGCACAGGGACAAGCCCGGGAGCGCAGGTTGCCGGAGCCTTATCAGGATGACCCTGATGCCCCGGTACATTACCGTGACGCGAACACGGGTGACACCTGGACTGGCTTGGGACGCGTTCCGCAGTGGATACACGAGTTTGAAAAACGCGGGATCAGCCGGGATCAGTTCCTGATTGGCTGATTGTCGGGGCAGCGCCGGCCGTCAGGCCGGGATGGACAGTTCCGCGATGGTGCTTTCGAACTGTGCTGCCGGACGCGGGCGTTGGCCATCAAACGTGTCGCTGGTGAGGCAGGCAGAGACAATGTCGGCGACCGCCAGGGTGATCCAGCCTTCGGCAGCGGGGTCGATCCGAAACGCCAGCAGGAAGCGGGGTCCGTATTCCGTGCGGCCGTAGGCGTAAGGCTCGATGCGCAAATAACCGACCTGGCCTTCGTAACGAATTTCCAGCACCCTGCGTTTATGAATGGCGATGGAAAAGACATCCTTGCCCCGTCCGCCATAAGCCCCCGGGTTGCCGCCGCCACCGATGGACATGACACGGTCGAGCAGAGTATCCAGACCCGCCTTGAATGCGTTCAGGTGCGGCATGGCGGGTGGCGGGGTGAGAAGTGAAGGCTGGGTGCAAGCATCGGCGGATTATGCCACGGCCCGGTCATTACGAGAAATCAATGTAAAAAAATATGAGCCTTGAAAATCATGGGGTTCCCGCAAGCCAGGTGGCCGTGCGGCACTGCCTGACCCTGCAGCGACGACTGGATTAGACAGCCGCGTCTACATCAGGCCGTCCTGCCGGAGTTCCTGGAAGAGGGCCTGGTAGTCTTCGGCGCCGCGGCTGCCGGCCTGATAGGAAAAGACATCCTTGCCGATGGACGGACTCATGGCCACTGCCACGTTTTCCGAAATGACCGTGCGGCACAGGTCGTCGCCGACCATGGCGGAAAGGCGGCTGCGGATATCCTCCCCCATGCGGCGACGCCGGTCAAAGCGGGTGAGGATGTAGCGCCGGGGGACTTTCCGCTTCAGCACCGGTTGCAGTGCATCCAGGGCCTTGGCGATTTGTTGGGCACCTTGCAGGGACAGATAGTCGCTGGCCACCGGCACCAGGATGGCGTCGCAGGCGAAAATGGCGCTGAGGGACAGCACGCCCACGTAGGGACAGCAATCGATGATGACCGGGTGCGGGGCTTCTGCTTCAAGTGCTTCCAGCCCCTGCTTGAGCCGGTTCAGGGTGGACGGACCCTTGCCGAAGAGGGAATCCACTTTCATGAGCTGGCCATGGGCCGGCAGGAGGATGCCCAGGCCCGGCAATTCCTGGATCAGGCCGCGCAGGGGAATGGATGAAGCGTAGTAGGCAAACAGGCTGGCGTCGGCACTGCGGGGCACCTTGTCGAAAATCCGGCTCAGGTGGGCCTGGGGGTCCATGTCCACCAGGCAGACAGGCTCCCCCGCCCGCGCCAGGGCCGCACCAAGGTTGAGGGTCGTGGTGGTCTTGCCCACGCCGCCCTTGCAGTTGAATATTGCGAGACGCTTCATGTTGTTATATTTTCGCTCCGGGTGCTGGCCCGGGAGGAGGGCGCATCATACCGTGGCCCCCGGCAAATACCAACGCGATGGTGGCCGGGGGCGGTGCCTGGCAAGGGCCGGCGCACCATGAGATTCATGGCGCACTGGCCTTGCTCCGGGCCGGCAGGGCAAATTGGGCCTTGAGCTTGTCCAGCCCCTGCTTTAGCTGGTGTCCGGCGGCTTGCAGTTCCCCGGTCCGGTGAGCGGCTATGCCGGGATGTTCCCGGTGCAGGTTCAGCAATTCGCCCCCCAGGGCGTGGAGGCGATCGTGGCAAGCCCCCAGGGTTCGGAAGATCGGCAGGCCCCCGTAGCGTAGTTTTCCGACGCCGTGGAGCCATAGTCCGAAGTGGCACTGGCGCTCATCCAGGGGGGGCGCCTGATCCGGGGACATCCGGCCTTCGCAGACGGCGATGAGTTGCTCTATCCAGCGATCGGCTTGAATGCCGGCCAGCAGCAGGGGGAAATCCTCCCTGGACCAGTTCGTGCGGGCCATGCCCTGCCATTCTCCCGGTACCCGCCACTGGCTTACCCAGTCCGGGACTTCGCTCGCCGGCATGGGGCGGGCAATGGCATAGCCCTGGGCCAGGTCGCAGCCGAACTGCAGCAGGGGAATGCCATGGGCAATGGTTTCCACGCCTTCGGCGATGACCTGGCGCTGGAAGGTGCGGGCCAGGCCGATGACACCCTCGACGATGGCCAGATCGTCCATGTCGTCGAGCATGTCCCGGACGAAGGACTGGTCGATCTTCAGCCGATGGGTGGGCAGGCGCCGGAAATAGGTCAGTGAAGAATAGCCGGTGCCGAAATCGTCGAGAGCGAAGCTCACCCCCAGGTTTGAGCAGGCGCTGATGATTTTCGACACGGCGTCCACGTCCTCCATGGCCGTGGTTTCCAGGATTTCTATTTCCAGCCAAGCCGGCTTGACGGCAGGGAACTCCGCCAGCAGGGTGGCCAGGTCGGCGGTAAAGTCCCGCGCTTCCAGGTGGCGGGCGGAGATGTTCACGCTGATTGGCAGGTTCAGCCCCAGGGCGGACCATGCGGCCAGTTGCCCTAGCGCTTCCCGCAGTACCCACTTGCCCAGAGTGATGGAACACTCGCTGTTGTCTACGCTGGGCAAGAAGCTGCCCGGCAGTAACAAACCCCGCTCCGGATGCTGCCAGCGAATCAGCGCCTCCATGCCCACGACACTGCCCTGGCGCATGTCTACCTTGGGCTGGTAATGCAGACAGAATTCGCCCCGGCCCAGGCCCGCCTCCACCCGGGACACCACTTCCATGTGTTCATGCACCCGGCGGTCGTTTTCCGCATCAAACAAGTGAAAGCGGTTCTTGCCCCCTTGCTTGGCCACGTACATGGCCTGGTCGGCGTGGCGCAGGAGCGTGTCCAGGTTGTCGCCGTCCCGCGGGTGGATGGCCACGCCGATGCTGGCGGTGAGCCGTGGTACCAGATCTCCCAGGCGCAGGGGGGCGGACAGGCCCGAGAGCACCCGGCGTACTGCCTGCTCGACTTCATGGATATCCTGGGCATCCCCCAGCAGCAGAACAAATTCATCACCCCCCAGCCGGGCCACCGTGTCGCCAGCGCGGATGCAGCCTTGCAGGCGGCGGGCCACCTCCACGAGCAACTGGTCGCCGACCGGGTGGCCCCAGTTGTCATTCACGGTTTTGAAACCGTCCAAGTCCAGGTAGCACACCGCCAGCAGCGTGTTGTGCCGCTCGGCCTGGGCCAGGGCCTGATGTATCCGGTCCGCCAGCAGGGTACGGTTGGGCAGGTTGGTGAGGGGGTCGAAATAGGCCAGGCTCTCCATGCGGACCTGGTTTTCCCGCAGCGTGGTGATGTCTTCCACAATGGACCAGATATGCTGTTGGCCGTCCTGGCCGGTCACCATCATGCCGTTCAGACGCAGGGGTACCAGGCTGCCGTCCTTCCGGCGGTATTCCTTTTCGTAGGGGCCGTAGCGTCCCGTGGTGGCCAGGGAGGTCAACTGCTGCTGTTCCGCGAGTTCGTAGCGCCGTGGCGTGAGGGTCCAGTAGTCCAGGGTTTTCAGTTCCACTGCGGAATAGCCGCAGATCTGCCGGAAGGCCTCGTTGAATTCCACATAATTGCCCGCCATGTCTGTCATGGCGATGCCCAGGGGCGCCAGTTCGAAGAGCGTCCGGAGTTTCTGCTCACTCTCCGCCAGGGCTGCTTTGACGTTTTTCTGTTCCGTGATGTCCCGGGCCGAAGCGAACAGGAAGCGTTGCTCATCCACATCGAAGCCGACGGCGCTGATTTCCACGTCGATCACGCTGCCGTCCTGGCGGCGGTGTCGGGTTTCGAAGGTCGTCGGCACCGAGCGGGCGAGGGCAGCGGGGAATATGACCGTTCGCAGTATGTCCGGAGACCACTGGGCATCCCACGCGCTCACGTGCATGCCCAGCATGTGGTCCTTGGTGTGACCCAGGGAGGCGCAGAAGGCGTCACTGGCCTCCACCACATGTCCCGTGCCGTCCAGGATATGAATGCCGTCGCTGGCGCGCTGAAGGATGAGGCGGATCTTGTCGGTTTCCCGCTGGACATTGCGGAACGCACCCCGCACGAGGCGCAGGCTGATCAGGGAGAGCAGCAGGAACACCGCGCAGAATCCGGCGGTATGCCGGACCTCGCGCCACCATTCCTGCAGGTAATCGTCAGAGGCCAGGCCCGCCAGCAGCAAGAAGGGCGCCCGCTCCATGCGGTGGAAGGTGAACGTGCGCTCGATCTGATCGTAGGCCGTGAGTGCGTGGTAAGTGGATTGCCGGACGCCGGAATTCACGATGTCGCGGAACTCCCGGGAGACATTGCGATTGCCGATTTCCTGGACCATGCCGAGGGTGGAGAGGGGGAAGCGACCAATGCTGGCGATGTCCAGGTCCCGCAGACTGATGACCCCGTGGGCGCCCACGTCGTAGCGGGATAGCAGACTCTGGAAATGATCCAGGGATACAGTGGCGAAGACCACGCCGCCGAAACTGCCATCCCGGTGATTGAAACGCCGCACGAAGGCGAGGCTCCATTTCTTGTTGATGCGGCCCAGGAAAGGCTTACTGACCTGCAGGCGCGCATCCCCATGATCCCGCAGGTGCTGGAAGTAAGCCCGGTCGTTGATGCTGGGCGGGGCGGCGGCGTTCACGCCCTTGCCGAGCAGCACGCGACCTGCGGCATCGGCGACGCGCAGGCCTTCCACTTCGGGCAGCAGGTTTTCCTGTATCTGGAGGAAATCTTTCAGTGCGGGGTCCAGGAGGCCCTTGCGTGCCAGGGCGATTTCCAGTTGGCCTACGCTGGTGGCCAGGGACAGGTCGATTTTGCCGACGCTGCCGGAAATGTCCTGATCCACCGCCTGGGCCAGGTTGCGGGTCTGGATCTGGGCTTGGCGCTCGAACTGCAAGCGGCTATCAAAAAGTGTCGTGGCGGCCAGGACGAGCACCATCAGGTTTGCCAGTACGACGACGGCAATCGACAGGCGGGCTGGAGTGGCTTGCAGGCGGTGGAACAGATGCATCGGGGTTTTCGTCTGCGCTTGGCGATATAGTACGAAAGTGTAAACCGTGGCCAGCCATTTCCATAATTTTGCTCGTGTCACCTCCATGGCAGCCGCTGCGCTGCAGCATCCTGCCGCTTCAAACCACAAATGGGATCAGTCCCAGAACGCCCCGGTGGGGTCGGCGTCCACTTCCGCCACCAGGCGGGAAAGGTCCTGGCCCAGGGGCAGGGCCGGGTAGGGGCGGCGGCGGTTGCTGCGGTCGAAGTGGTAGAGGGTCCAGCGCCGGGACTCGGGGCTGTACTCGAACTGGGCCGATTTCAGTTCGACCGGATCGTCCGGTTTTTCGAAACCCGGCCGTTCGGCGAACAGGGTGACCTTGTTGCCCAGGATGCGAAAGCCCAGTCGCACACACTTGTGATACTGGCGGGGAATGCGTCGCTCGCAGAAGGCCGTCAAAACCTTGTTGACGCGATATTGTTCGATTTCGGGGAGAGACATGATGTGCTCGATACTGAATCTGTGCTGAAAACCTTCCGGACCGGAGTCCGCCTCCCTTCGCCAGGCCTTGTTCCAGGCCCTTCTCCACGGCGTCAGGAGGGAGATTTTGCGCCATTCTGTAAAATTATGTAAGCGTTTGCTGTTGCCAAGTTGTGCTAAAAGATCGTTGTAGTTCAAAGGCTTGTAAAAATATTCCCACGTAATTTGTGAGGCTCGACGATGTCATGGTGTAGGAATTCATCCTATATGGCTGTAAAGCCATGCTGGCAAGATTTCCAGGGGGGCGGTCGGCTTTCCGGCCACCTCGGCGCTTCCCTTGGAAGTCGTCGCCGCTTATCATGCGGGGCGCTTTCGCCTGGGCGCTCACCGTTCACCACTTACCGCTGACCATCGAATGTCCTACTCCGAATCTTCCATCCGCGTTCTGAAGGGGCTGGAACCCGTGAAGGAGCGGCCGGGCATGTACACCCGGACCGACTCCCCCACCCACATCATCCAGGAAGTCATCGACAACGCTGCCGACGAAGCCCTCGGCGGTTTTGCCGGCAAGATCGCCGTAACCATGCACGGCGATGGCTCGGTGTCGGTGGAGGATGACGGCCGCGGCATACCGGTGGGCATCCATCCTGCGGAGGGTGTGCCCACGGTGGAAGTGGTGTTCACCCGGCTCCACGCCGGCGGCAAGTTCGACAAGAAATCCGGCGGCGCCTACGCCTTCTCCGGCGGCCTGCACGGCGTCGGCGTGTCCGTGACCAACGCCCTGTCCACCCGCCTGGAAGTCACGGTGAAGCGGGAAGGCAAGATCAATCGCTTGGTGTTCGCGGCCGGCGATGTGGTGGAGCCCCTCGTCGAGGTGGGTACGGTGGGTCAGCGCAACACCGGTACATTGGTGCGGGCCTGGCCGGATGTGAAGTATTTCGATACGCCCAAGGTCAAGCGCCATGAACTGGAGCGCCTGCTGCGGGCCAAGGCGGTGCTGCTGCCGGGGGTGAAGGTCAGCCTCACGGACGAGGAGTCCGGCGAAGAAAAACTCTGGCAGTACGCCGACGGCCTGGTGTCCTATCTGAAGGAAACCCTGCCGGAGGGCGAGCAGGCCGGTTACGTCAGTCCCATCTTTTCCGCCGAGCGCTATGCCGGCGTGGTGGATGCCGCCGGTTTCGCCGAAGGGGAGGGGGCCGCCTGGGCTTTGGCCTGGTGCGAGGCGGGGGGCGCCGGCGAGTCCTATGTGAACCTCATTCCCACCCAGCTGGGTGGCACTCACGAAGCGGGCCTCAGGGCCGGTCTCTTCGAGTCCCTGAAGGAATTCGTGACTCACCATGGCCTCCTGCCGGGCAAGGTCAGCCTGCAGCCGGAGGACGTCTGGCGCAGCGTGCGCTATGTGCTCTCCGGGCGCATCCTGGACCCCCAGTTCCAGGGCCAGACCAAGGACAAGCTCACCAGCCGGGACGCCCTGCGCCTGGTGTCCTCCCGGGTCAAGGACCCGCTGGACGCCTGGCTCAACGCTCACGTGGACGAAGCCAAGAAGATCGCCGACCTGGCCATCAAGGCCGCCATCTCCCGCCAGAAGGCCGGCAAGGTGGTGGAGAAAAAGAAACAATCCGGCGCCGCCGTGTTGCCGGGCAAGCTGACGGATTGCGAGTCGGAAGACATCGACAGGAACGAACTCTTCCTGGTGGAAGGGGACTCGGCGGGCGGTTCCGCCAAGCAGGGCCGGGAGCGGGAATTTCAGGCCATCCTGCCGCTGCGGGGCAAGGTGCTGAATACCTGGGAAGTGGCCCAGGGCGAGATTTTCGGCAACAACGAAGTGCATGATATGGCGGTGGCCCTGGGTATCGATCCCCACCCCCTGGATGCGCCGGCCAAGGTGCTGGCCAACCTGCGCTACGGCAAGGTCATCATCATGGCCGACGCGGACGTGGATGGCAGTCACATCCAGACCTTGCTGTTGACCTTGTTTTTCCGCCATTTCCCTCGCTTGATCGAAGACGGCCATGTGTACATCGCCCAGCCGCCGCTGTTTGCCATCAAAGTGGCGGCCCAGGGCAAGGGCCGGCCGGAGCGGCGTTTCTATGCACTGGATGAAGCGGAACGGGATCAGGTTCTGCAACGCCTGTCCGAAGACGGCGTGCGCCCCGACAACATCCACGTGGGCCGCTTCAAGGGCCTGGGGGAAATGAACCCGGAGCAACTGCGGGAAACCACCATGCTGCCGGATACCCGGCGCCTCTTGCCGGTGCGTCTGGAGCGGGAAGCCCTGGAGGACGCCCGGCGCATGTTCACCCTGCTCATGGGCAAGGGCGAAGCCGCCGGTCGCCGCGCCTGGATGGAAGCCAAGGGCAACCTGGTGGAAGCGGATATCTAAGGGCAGGTTTGAAGATGTAGGTCGGGCTTCAGCCCGACAGGCCAACCATCAAATGTCGGGCTGAAGCCCGACCTACGTAAGAAAAAGCATGAGCAACGACCAGAATGATCTTTTCGGGGCCGACGAGGCGCCTGAAGTGGAAGCGGACCTCGCCGAGGTGGCCGTCGAGGCGCAGGCAGTCATTGATCCCCCGCCGCCCCCGCCGCCCCCGCCGCCCACCCTGGCGGATTTCACCCATGGCGGCGATGGCATTCCCTTGCATCTCTTCGCCGAGCGGGCCTACCTGACCTACGCCATGTCCACGGTGCTGGATCGGGCCCTGCCTTTCGTCGAGGACGGCCAGAAGCCGGTACAGCGGCGCATCTTGTTTGCCATGCGGGAACTGGGTAACCGCTCCGATCTGCCCTTCAAGAAATCGGCGCGCATCGTTGGTGACGTCATCGGCAAGTTCCATCCCCACGGCGATTCGGCGGTGTATGAAGCCGCCGTACGCATGGCCCAGGAATTCACCCTGCGCTATCCGCTCATCGAGGGCCAGGGCAATTTCGGTTCCCGGGACGGGGATTCGCCGGCCGCCATGCGCTACACGGAAGTGCGCTTGTCGAAATTCGCCGAGGACATCCTGCTCTCGGAAATCGAGCGGGGCACGGTGGATTTCCGCGAGAACTACGACGGCACTCTGAAGGAACCGGCGCTGCTGCCGGCCCGCCTGCCGGTACTGCTCCTGAACGGTGTCTCCGGCATCGCCGTCGGCATGGCTACGGAAATGTCGCCCCACAACCTGCGGGAAGTGGTGGAAGCCTGTATTGCCGTGCTGAGTGGTGGCGACGACGAGTCCATCTACGGCGCCATTCCCGGCCCGGACTTTCCGGGCGGTGCCCAGGTCATTTCCCCAGCAGAAGATATCCGAAAAGCCTATGACACGGGCCGCGGCAGCATCCGGGTGCGGGCCCGCTGGACGGTGGAGCAGCTCGCCCGGGGCCAGTACCGCATCGCCGTCACCGAGTTGCCGCCGGGTACCAGCACGGCCAAGGTGCTCTCGGAGATCGAGGAACTCATCAATCCCAAGTTGAAGGCCGGCAAGAAGTCCCTCACGCCGGATCAGCAGACCCAGAAGAATGGCGTGCTGGCGGTGCTGGACACCTTCCGCGACGATTCCGACAAGGCCCATCCGGTGCGCATCCTGCTGGAACCCAAGTCCCGCGCCGTGGATGCCGAAGACCTCATGAACACGCTGCTGGCGGCCACCTCGCTGGAATGCAACGTGGCCATGAACATGACCATGATCGGCCGGGACGGCAAGCCCCAGCAGAAACGCCTGCCCCAAGTGGTGCGGGAGTGGTGCGACTTCCGCCTGGTGGTGGTGGAGCGGCGCCTGAGGCATCGCTTCAACGAAGTGGCGCGGCGCATCCATATCCTGGACGGCCGCATGATCGCCTTCCTGCACATCGAGGAGGTCATTCGCGTCATCCGGGAGTCGGACGAGCCCAAGCCGGCCCTCATCAAGGCCTTCGAGCTGACGGAAATTCAGGCAGAGGACATCCTGGAAATCCGCCTCCGGCAACTGGCCCGGCTGGAGGGCTTCCGTATCGAGAAAGAACTCAAGGAGTTGCAGATCGAGCGTGACGGCCTGAACCACCTGCTGGGTTCCGAGCCGGCCCGCCGCGAACTGGCCATCGCCGAGATCACCAGGGACGCGGAAAAATACGGCGACGCCCGCCGCACCCTCATTCTGGCGTCGGAAAAGGTTACTGCGGGGCGGGTGGAATCCCTATCCGACGATCCGGTGACGGTAATCCTGTCCCGGAACGGCTTTATCCGTTGCAGGAACGGTCATGGCGTGGACAAGGCGCTCCTCACCTGGAAGGACGGGGACGGGGAACTGGCGGTGCTGGAGACCCGCAGCGTGTGGCCCGTGGTGTTGCTGGACGGCGTCGGCCGCGCCTACAGCGTGCGCACGGCGGATCTGCCGGGCGGCAAGGGCGATGGCGTGCCCGTGACTTCCCTGGTGGATCTGTCCGGCCAGAAGGTGGCGGCCATGCTGTGCCATCCGCTGGAGACGAAGGTGCTCATGGCCTCCAGCGCCGGGGTAGGCTTCATCGGCAAGATTGCCGACATGGTGAGCCGCCAGAAGGCCGGCAAGGCCTACATGACGGTGGATGAAGGTGCCAGCCTGCTCAATCCGACGGTGGTGCCGCCGGGGGCAAAATATATTGTCGCCGTGTCGGGGCTGGAGCCGCGCCTCCTGGTCTTCCCCATCGAGGAAGTGAAGGAACTTTCCGGCGGCAAGGGCGTGATCCTCATGGCCCTGGATGAGAACGAGAAGCTGGCGGCGGCGCGGGCTGTGGGCGAGAGTTTCTCGGTGTTCGGCCCCGGCCGGGGCGGCAAGGAGATGGAAGTGGTGGTGCCGGCGAAGGATCTGCCTACCTACCTGCACCGCCGTGCCCGCCGCGGCCGGCCCCTCACGAAGCTGAAGAGCGGAGCACGTATCGCCGGTTGAAGCCGTAGGGTGGGCAGGTTTCATCTGCCCACGCGGCCACCGCTGCAAATGTGGGCACGCTGCGAAAGGTGGGCACTGCGCTTTGCCCACCCTACATCCACCCTGTGCCCTCCCCGCAGGTCTATTCGGTATCCGTCAGGTCCATGCGGAAGATTTCACCGCCGGCCTCGTGCAGCAGTTTGAGGGCAGCGGCCAGGGACGGAGCGTGGGTGGCGTGGCTGATGGCATCGGTGGGAATGCGGTCGGCGCGAAAGCGTGCGCTGCCGATTTCACCGTTTTCGCCTTCGAGGCTAAACAGCCGGTAGAGTTCGTTGCAGTCCGAGTCTTCGGTGATGCGCAGCATGGGTGGACCTCTTTAGTTCACCTAGCAACGCTGGCCGCGGTGATCCGGTTGACCAGACATGGTCGGCCGCAAACAAAACGCCGGGTTAAGCTGGCGTTTCGGTGTGGCAAAGATACTTGTCAGTAGCGGAAGCGCCCCACGGAATCCCGTAACTGGTGGGCGCAGGATTGCAGGCGCTGGGCAGTGTCGGCGGTTTCGCGCATGGAAGTGCTGGTGTTTTCCACCAACTGGGCGATCTGCTCCACCTGGGCTGCCAGGCTATTGCTGGCCACGCTCTGTTCCTGGGTCGCACTGGCCACTTCCCGGATGCGTTCCTGGGTGGCGTGGGCGCGTCCGCGGATGCCGCGCAGGGATTCGGCGACTTCCTCGGAAATGGACACGCCCCGGGCCACCGGCACTCTTGCGGATTCCATGGCGCTGACGGCGTTGGCGGTGTCGTCCTGGATGGTCTTGATCATTTGTTCGATCTGCACCGTGGCGGTGGAGGTGCGTTCCGCCAGGGCGCGTACTTCGTCTGCCACCACGGCGAAGCCCCGGCCCTGCTCGCCGGCCCGGGCCGCCTCGATGGCGGCGTTGAGGGCCAGGAGATTGGTCTGTCCAGCGATTTCCTTGATGACCGTGGCGGCGGAGCCAATTTCGCTGGCTCGGGCGACGAGTTGGCGGATTTTCTCCGTGGCATTGCCCACGGTGTCGGCGATGCGACGGATTTCAGCTACGGCCGTGATTGTCTGGGTTTCACCGCTGGAGGCCAGTTGGGCGGCTGCGGTGGAGTTCTCCTCCGTTTCCCGGGCACTGTCGGAAATGTGGTTGATGCTGACCGTCATCTCTTCCATGGCGGCGGCCATGGTGGCGGTGGAGTCGGACTGCCGCTCGGCGTTCTGGGCCACCGCCCGGGATGTCCGGGCCACTTGGCCGGATTCCTCTTCCACCGAGCGGGAGGAGGCGGCGATGTTGCCGATCATGCCCCTGAGGGCCTCCAGCATGACGGACAGGGAACCCAGCAGGCTATCCTGGTTTTCCGCTTCAACCTGTACCGTCAGGTCGCCTTCCGCCACTCGGCGCATGACATCGGCTGCGTAGGCGGGTTCGCCCCCGAGTTGGTTGATGATGCTGCGGGAAATCAGATAGCCCAAGCCGAAGGCCAGCGCCAAGCCCAGACCGGACAGGGCCGCAGCAAGTTTCAGGCGGCTGTAGAAAACGGCATCCACGTCATCCACGTACACGCCGGTGCCGATGGCCCAGCGCCAGGCCGGAAAGCCCACCGTGTAGCTGACTTTTGCCACGGGCTCATTGCTGCCGTAGCGCGGGAAGTGGTAATCCATGTAGCCGCCTCCCTTCTTGCCGGCATCCGTCACCATGTCCCAGATCTTTTCCCCGACCGACGTGCTCTTGCCGAGGAAATTCTTGCCTTCCATTTCCTCCTTGCCAGGCACCACCACGCCGTTGCCGTCGAAGTCATACACGTAGATATAGTCATTGTCGCCATAACGCAGGCTGCGCAGTATGTTGCGGGCGGCGGTCTGGGCCTGTTCCCGGCTCAGGCTACCGGCGGCTTCCTGTTTCTGATAACTGCTGACGATGCCCGTGGCGACTTCCGCCAGGTGTTTTACCCGGACCCGGTGGTCGTTCATGAGGGCGTTGCGCTCGGCAAACAGGAAGGCCGCAGTGAGGGCGATAACGCCGAAGCCCGTAAATGCCAGGATGATCCAGAGGCGATGCGAGATGCGCATCGATTTGAGGCTGAGCGTTGCCATGATGTCTCGTCTTCCCCCTTGCGGGAATGGTCCAGTTTGAAGAGGCTAGGAGCCTGTCGGACTTAGGACTGATCTACTGCGCCGGTGGGATAGCGGTCCATATTTCCCCGATTTTTCGGCACATAGGAACAACTATGTACCTCAAAATCGTGAAAATCTGTCCTCGCTCTCCCCCTCGGCTCGCTACGATCGCCTAAGCCCGACAGGCTCCTAGTCGAACGCGAAACCGGCGGAGTCGGGTTGCCTCGCTCCGTGCTCCTCGCCGTAGAGACCGTCGGACGCTCCTTTTTCTGCTGCCTATGGCGTCCTCCCGGTAACTACGGCAGCGGCGGCAAGGTCTTTAGGCAATTGCCGGAAATAAATGACCCCGAAGACGCCGGATTTTCGTTTCCCTGCAAGGCGCGACCAACCGCGCATGGCGAGCCATGTAAGGGCGGGCGCAACGCCGCAGGGGAGCGAAAAGA
>JAYTVW010000048.1:0-12980 GCA_043743785.1 Rhodocyclales bacterium
CCCACATGGATTCAGCCTCACAGGAGGGCACAGGTGATTCCAGCCGATCTCGGTAGCCGTCTTGGCCTCGCCACCGAGACCTCGGTTCAGCCTCTCGCGCCGATCAAGGAAATCGCCTCCGACTTGCCGGGCCTTGTGCCCGGCATGCGCATTTCTGCCCGCATCGAATCCCTGCTGTCCAATGGCAACGTGCGCGCCACCGTCGGCGGCCAGACCATCACCCTGTCTATCGCCAGCAGCGATCCGGAAAAACCCGTCGGTCAGTTGACCGCCCTGGCCCCCGGCCAAACACTGGACCTGACGGTCCTGAATCGTACGGCACGGGTGCTCGTCACCCAACTGACGGATACCAGCAGCGGCAACGGCAGCGCCGCCACATCCTTGTCCCGTCCCGGGCAACTCATCAGTGCCCTGCTGGCCCAGGGCAATCCTGCCCCCGCGCCCCTGGCCCGCGGCGCAGCTCTGGTGGCCACCCCGGACGCCCAGGGCTTCAGCCAGTTGCCCGGCCAGTTGCACCAGGCGGTTTCCGAAAGCGGCCTGTTCTATGAATCCCACCAGGTGCAATGGCTGGCGGGGCAGCGCCCCACGGAAGCCCTCTTGCGCGAACCACAGGGCGCCCATTCGCCCCTGCTGCAGCGAGGAAGTCCCGAAGCCACACCAGGAGGTTCCAGGGATCAGGGCGGCAACCCCGCCACAGCCACAGCCACTACACGCACTGCCAATGGGGCCGAAGCACAGGACGGCAGCGTTCCGGAACACGCGCTCCTGAGGATGGCGGCGGATACACCCAGTCAGGATGGCGCGCCCCTCCCTCTCCTGTTGAAACAGCAACTCGATGCCTACAAGTCACAACAACCCCAATGGCAAGACGCCCCACCGCCGCCGTCTCAGGCCAAGGCCCAGGAAAGCGACGGTCGCCACGCCCCCCACCCACAGTCAGCCGCGCCAGCCCCGGGCGAGGCCTTGACCCCCGTCGAAACCAACAAGAAGAGCATTTCGGCAAACCCACTGCAGCCCCCTGCGCCTCGGGAACCCACCGTCGCAAGCGCCGTCGCTGCATCCAGCACGGCGACCACGGCGCAGGCGACCACCGCGGAGGGCAGCCGCGCCGCCGGCCTACCCGCGGACCTGACACCCCTGGTGCAACAACAACTCGATGCCGCTTCCACGGGCCATCTGATGTGGACCGGACAGATCTGGCCCGGGCAGAGCATGGAATGGCACATCGAGTCCGACGGCCACCGGGCCGACAGCGGCACAGAGGATCCAGGCCGGCAGTGGAAAAGCACCCTGCGCCTGACCCTGCCAAAACTTGGCCTGGTGGACGCCACCCTGACGCTCACTCCTGCCGGGGTCAGCATCGCCCTGGCCACCGGCACCGGCAGCGAAGCCGCCTTGCGCGCCGCCGTCCCGCAACTCGATAATGCCCTATCGGCAGCCGGAGTACCGCTCACCGGACTGCAGGTACAGACCCATGAACAACCCTGATTCCCGCGCCACCGCCGTCGCCCTGGCCTACGGGCAGGGCGACGCAGCCCCCCGGGTTGTGGCCAAGGGCCGTGGCCTGGTGGCCGACGAGATCGTGCGCCGGGCGCGGGAAAGCGGCGTATGGGTGCATGAATCGGCGGAAATGGTGGCGCTCCTCATGCAGGTGGACCTGGATACCCACATCCCGCCCCAGCTTTATCTGGCCGTGGCGGAACTGCTGGCCTGGCTCTATCGTCTCGAAAAAGGCGACAAGTCGGAAGCACCTGTCCTCAGTCTGCCACCCCCGGAAACCGGGCAAACCAAGACCTGAACTGCCGCCGCACTTTTCCCTGCAGGGACACCTTCTTTCAAGGTAAACTCCGGCCTCTCCCGTTGATGAACATTGCTGCTGCAAACACTTACGGAATGAACACAAAAACCAAATCCGCCGATCCCGCCTCCCTCAAGTTCGAAATGGTGCAGACGGCCGAGAGCAAAAAATACATTCTCAGTTCCCGGGTGGAAATTCTGTTCATCCTGCGCGAACTGATGCGCAAGGGCGCGCTCATCACCGCCTATTTCAACGACGGCAGCGACTACCTGCTTACCACCCTGCTCGCCGTCGAGGACAACGGCACGCTGCTGCTGGATTATGGTGCCGACGCCGAAATGAACCAGAAGGCCCTGGCCAGCGAGAAAGTGGTGTTCATCGCCAACCATGACAAGGTCAAGGTACAGTTCTCCCGGCCCAACCTGCAGCCGGTAAACTTCGAAGGCCGTCCGGCCTTTCGCACCACTCTGCCGGAAAGCGTCATGCGGCTGCAGCGGCGCGAATACTACCGCCTGACCACGCCCTCCTCCCGGCCGGTGAAATGCCTGATCCCGGTGCATACTGAAAAGGGTCCCCTGCGGGACGTGGAGGCCATGGTGCTGGACATCAGTAATGGTGGCGTCGCCGTCATCGCGCCACCGGATGGCCTGACGCTGAAAGTGGGTTCAACCCTGGCGGACTGCCGCATTGTCATACCAGACATGGGCACCATCTTCACCTCCATCCAGGTGAAGAACATGTTCGACGTCACCCTCAAGAACGGCACCCACGTACGCCGTGCCGGCTGCCAGTTCAGCCACCTGGATGGCGCCGCCATGGCCCTCGTCCAGCGCTACATCATCCGTGTCGAGCGTGACCGCCGCGCCCGTGAGACAGGGCTGACCTGAGGCGCCCTGTAGGTCGGGTTAAAACCCGACCTACAAAGACCCCGCCAGAAACCCCAGCAACTCGCTCACAAAACGCTCCGGTTCATACAACTGGGGGCAATGATCGGCGCCCGCGTAGCAACTGAGCGTAGCCCCGCTGATGCTCGCGCGCAGATACTCCGCCGTGTCCGGCCCGTAGAAATTGCTCTCACCACCCCAGGCCAGCAGCGTCGGCAGCTTGATAAGCGGCAGCACATCCCGATAATCCGCCGCCACCAGGGATTTCCAGATGGCGATCAAGGGACCGGCGTCAAGTCGCTGCAGAGCGCGCCGGGCTTGCTGCCAGCCTGAACTGTTCTTGTCATAGCCAATGCGTGCCCTGGCGTTTCGCCCATGGGCGATCAGGCGCAGCACCGCTTCCGCACAATCCACCTCCAGTTCCGCCATCAGCCTGTCACAACGGGCCGCGTCGAAATCCCCGTAGATACCGTTGGCCCAGCCCTCGTCGGTCACCAGTTTGGGCGACTGGTCAATGACGCACAGATGGGTGAGCCTGTCGCTGCCATGATCCCGAAAGTACTGCCAGAGGGTCAGGGCACCCATGGAATGCCCCGCCAGCGCCACCTTGTCCAGGCCGAAATGATCCAGCAAATTGAGCACGTCCCGGGCCAGGCGCGCCACGTCGGGCGTTTGCGTCACCTGCAGGAGATGGCCGCCATGGCCCCGGGCGTCGGGGCAAAACACTTGGTGGCGCAGCGTCAGGGCCTCCAGGAAGGGATTCCAGAGGGTATGGCTGGCGGTCCAGCCGTGCAGCAGGAGCAGAGGCGAACCGCTGCCGGCAATGCGCAGGTGCAAGCGTTCGCCGTCGTCGGCGGTGAAGGTTTTCATGGAGGTTCCGTGATCATGGGACAGGGTGCACGATACCGGGATTCGGCCTGCGGGACGGCATCGTGGCAAAAACCTAGCGTGAAGCGCTAAAACCGTATGAGAAAAACCAGGATAATCGGGGACTTCGCCCTGACCAGGAAACCGCCATGCCCCATTTCAGCCAAGTCATCCTTTACACCGACGCCGACGGCCACGCCCGCTTCCGGGAAGACGAGATTCCTCTCACCGAGGGCAGCCCCGCCGCCCGCCTCTCCGCCATCCTGCCCGCCAGCGGCATCCAGTTGCGGCTAAGCCCCGTGGGTTTCAGGAGTCAGATGCACTGCACCGGCGAGCCCCAATGGCTCATCGTTCTCGAAGGCGCCATGGAAATCGGCCTGGCCGATGGCACTTCCCGGGTCTTCATGCCCGGCGAACACTTCTACTCCGCCGACACCCTGCCCCCGGGCACCACCTTCGACCCTGCCATTCACGGCCACTGGAGCCGCCAGGTCGGCCACCAACCCCTGGTCACGGCCTTTGTGAAGGGCTGACCGTCATGGATTTGGAATCCACACCCGAGTATGAAAGCCATGCCGGTTCCCCCTCACCCTCAGTCCCCGCCTTGCGCCCACGGCAGGCACTGCATTGCCTGCCGGCTGCGTGGGCGGAGGGCAATGCTCTCCGAATTCCCCACGCAGCCCCGGCGGGAGAGGGAAGCATCGTGAGTCGGCTATGCCGGCTTGCAGGGTAAAGCTGCCTGGCAAGGCGATCACAGCACCGCCAGGGCTGCGGGAGCGTGCCTCCCGTCAATGGCCAAAGCGATCCGCGTCAAACATCTCCGGATCGGGCCGGTCGAGGCCACCCAGCACGGCCATATCGGCAGTAGACAAGGTAAAGTCAAAGACCTGAAGATTTTCCGCCAAGCGTGTCGGATCCGACGACTTTGGCGTCGGCACGAAACCCTGCTGTACATGCCAGCGCAGGATGACCTGGGCCGGGGTCCGGCTCAGTCGCTCAGCGATGGCGACGATGGCAGGATCCCTCAGCATCTGGTTGCCGCGTCCGATGGGTGACCAGGTTTCCGTCAGGATGCCCCGCTCCCGGTGGAGCTTTTCCAAGTCAGGGCGGCGGTGATAGGGGTCGAGCTGAATCTGGTTCACCTGGGGCACCAGGCCCTGGTCGAACAGGCGCTGGAGGTGGGCTGGCTTGAAATTGGACGTGCCAATGGCGCGCACCAGACCCGCTTCCTGCAGCCGCACCAGGCCCTGAAAGGCCTCGACGTAGCGGTCCTGGTCCGGGTTCGGCCAATGCACCAATAACAAGTCAATGTAGTCCAGACCCAGGCGGGCCAGACTGGCTTCGCAGGCCTGGCGGGCGCCCTCGATGCTGTGCCATTTGCGATTGAACTTGGTGGTGAGGAAAATTTCTTCCCGGGGAATCCCGGAGGCCCGGATGCCCTCCCCCACCCCGGTTTCGTTACCGTAGTTTTCCGCCGTATCCAGGAGCCGGTAGCCCGTTTCAAGGGCGCGGGGGATTACGCGGGCGGCTTCGGCGTCGTTCATGGGCCAGGTGCCCAGGCCCAGTTGCGGCATTTCCACGCCATTGGAAAGTCCCACGGTGGGAGCGATCATCATGTTCTCGGTTTTCCTTTGTAAATGGGAAGGGGCAGCGCCGTAATGAAGGCACAGCCCCGCCGGGTTGCAATTACCGGGTCAGGTGCTGACGCTCAGGAAGCGTTCGTTGAGCACCCGGTCATGATAGAAGATAGCCTTGCCCAATTGGTCTTCCGTCCAGGTAATGACGGGCTTGTCCGGATAGAAAATGTAGCCGCCGGCAAAGACCTCGTTGCGGTTACCACTCGGATCGAAGAAATAAATGGTCTCGCCCCGCGTGATGCCGTGCCGCGTGGGGCCGATGTCGATGGACACGTTGTTCTTGGAAATGATGTCCCCGGCCTTCAGCACCTCGTACCAGTTGTCGAGCAGGAAGGAGACGTGGTGCAGCCTGCCCTTCACCGGCTGGCGGATGAAGGCCACATCGTGGGCCTTGTTCGAACAACTCAGGAAGGCGCCAATCATGAAACTGTTGTCCGGCCCGGCCATGACCTGCTCCGCCATCCGGAAACCAAGGATTTCGGTAAACAGCCGCACCGAGCCATCCAGATCGTCGCCGTAGAGCAGGCAGTGGTCGAAACGGGAGGGGGCCATGCCCTTCAGGCCGTCCGGCCAGGGATCCGGGTTCGTGTTCGACATGCCGTTGCCAACCTTGTCCTTCTCGGCGAACAGTTCCATGACGTGGCCGGTAGGCGTGGTGAAGCGAAAGCGCTCGCCGGTGTGCAGATGTTCGCCGGCCGGAATCCAGGCCATCTCCGTGGCAAGGCCGGAGCCTTCCACATCGGCTGCCAGGGTCTTCAGGGTTGCCGGGGAATCCACGCGCCAGCCCAGGTAATCCATGCCCGCCACCTCCGCCTGGCGCAGCACGATGCTGTGGTGGTCATGTTCGTCCCAGGCTTTCAAATAGATGCGCCCGTGAACGTCGCGCCCGGTTTCGATCAGACCGAGAACATCGACATAATGCCGAAGAGCCTCGTGCATATCCAGGACGCGGATGCAGATGTGACCTGGACGTAGAACGCCGGTAAGTGCCATGGGTTTGTCTCCTTTATGGTTATTGGAATTTGGGGCCACATGGTCCAGCAAGCACGGCGGCGCTGTCCAATATCATTAAAGTCTTGCTTTATACCTTATCGGTATTATCAGCTTCAGCACTTGCCCTGTGCGTCCGGTCAAGGGCCACCGCCCGCTGGATGGCATCACAAAAGCCGGCCACGTGGGGAGCCACCTCACCCTTGCGCACCGTCATGATCAAGGGCGTGGTCAGCCCCGTCTCGGCCAGGGCGCAATACACCACATCTTCCCGCTGCAGACGGCGCACGGTTTCCGGCACGATGGTCACGCCCATACCCGCCGCCACCAGACCCAGGGCAGTCTGCAGGCCGTTGGTCTCATAGATCCGCCGTGGCACATGGCCGCGCACGTTGAATTGCTTCAGAACCTGGTCGGCAAAGCTCGGTCGGGGCGTGGCAGGAAAGGTGATGAGGGTTTCTTCCACCAGGCGACTCAAGGGAATCACCTTCTCCCGACCTAGAGGCCCCTGGGCCGGGACAGCCACAACCAGGGGTTCTTCAGAGAGCAGGGTGCTCTCCAGACGGGCATCCGGAATCGCCAGGCGGCCAATACCCACTTCGATGCGTCCGGAGTTCAAGGCTTCCGCCTGCTGCACCGAGGTCAGTTCGAGCAGGGAGACTTCGATGTGATCGTGCTCCTGGCAAAACTGGCGTACGACACCGGGCAGATAGCCATAGAGGGCCGAAGGAACAAAGCCAATCCCCATCCACAGGCTCCCCCCCGCCCCGATCCGGCGGGTTGCCACCTCGACCTCCTGCAAGCGCGCCAGGATCTGCACCGCCTGGTCGTAAAAGAAACTGCCCGCATTGGTAAGCCGGATGGGGCGACTCGTCCGGTCCAGGAGCAGCACACCCAGTTCCTCCTCCAGTTGCTGTATCTGGCGGGACAGGGGGGGCTGGGCAATATTGAGACCCTCGGCGGCACGGCTGAAATTGAGCGTGCGGCCCACCGCCTCGAAATAGCGCAGCTGACGGATTTCCATTTATACCTCGCCGGTATAGTGACAATCCGCCATTGAACACCGGAACAGCGCCGGGGCGTATTAAATAGGCCGAAATTTCTTTCGCACCACGCCGGCTATCGCGGACGGCCATCGGGGCCATCCGCGACCAAACAACTCAAGTCACGACGGTCAGGAAGGTCTCATGCAGTCTGCGCTGTACGTAATCGAGGCCCCCACCCGCACCGACACCGTCAAAAGTCCAAGTCAGGGGCTCATGATCCGGGTAGGGATGCCGGTCGTCCTTGAAGGTCTCGAAACGGTTGCCGGAAGGGTCCCAGGCATAAATGGTGCAACCCCGTGTGACGCCATGGCGAGTGGGGCCGATATCCACCGACACCTTGTTCATGGACATGATGTCCCCGGCCCGCAGCACCGCATCCCAGCTTTCCATGAGGAAGGAGCAGTGGTGCAGCTTGCCCGGCTGCGGATATTCGGCGAAAGCGATGTCGTGGGACTTCATCGAGCAACTCAGAAAAATGATCATGTTGCCCGTACCTTCAGGATTCAAGACACGTTCGACCAGGTTGAAGCCCAGCACCTCGGTGAAGATCTTCAGCACGTCTGCAATGTTGGGGCCGTAAAGCAGGATGTGGTCAAAGCGCAGGGGCGCCATGCCCCTATCCTTGCCCGGCGACCAGGGCGTCGGGTTTATGGTGCCGCAACCGTTGCCCACGCAGGTCTTTTCCGCGAAGAGTTCGATCTGGTGGCCGCTGGGGGTCTCGAAACGCACCCGTTCTCCGGTTTCCAGCATGTCGCCCGCCGGAATGCGCCGGGTTTCAATACCGCAGGCCTTGAGGTCGGCATCGAATTTCTCCAGGGTCACCTTGTCGCGCACCTTGAAGCCCACGAAGTCCAGTCCGGCGCTATCGGCTTGACGCAGCACGATGCTGTTGTGGTCCAGTTCATCCCAACACTTCAGGTACACCCTTCCCAGCCCATCCCGACCCGTTTCCTCCAGGCCCATGATGTCGCGATAGTGGTGTACTGCTTCCTCCAAGTCCATTACGCGAAGGACCGCGTGTCCGGGACGCAAAACCCCTGTCATTGCCATTATTTTTGTCTCCTGATTATTAACGTGAAATGACGGTAGAACCCTATGTCGGGATAAATCCCGATACAAATCAGATCTTCCGAAACAGTGGACTCCTGACCTGCTGGGCATCGGCCGCGGAGAAAAATTTCTCCATGTAGATGTCCCGCTCGAACAGACGGCCCTGCATGAGGGTGCTGATGCAGGCGTCGATCATCACGGGGGGGCCGCACAGGTAGGCCTTCCAGCCCCGAAAGTCATTGGCGAAGGCGTCCTTGGCGGCCTCATGCACGAAGCCGCGAAAGCCGATCCAGCCCGAGTCTTCCGGCTCGGAGGAGAGGGCCGGCACATAGGTGAAGGATGGGTTCTTCTCGGCCAGGGCCAGGAATTCGTCGTGGTAATACAGCTCCCCCTGGTTGCGGGCGCCATACACCAGGGTAATGGGCAATGCGGAGCCGGTTTCCAGCAGGTCCAGGATCATGGACCTGGGGCTAGAGAGGCCGGAGCCGCCAGCAATGAACAAGGACGGGGTCTTGGCGCTCTTTTTCACGAAGAAGCGACCATAGGGTCCGGTCAGGTTCACCCGCTCCCCCACCGCCAGGGATTCGTGGATCCAGGTGGTGCCCTTGCCACCGGGCACGATGCGGATATTGAGTTCGATCTCATCCGGGATTGCGGGATTGCTGGCCAGGGAAAACGCCCGGGTCATGCCCGGTTCCAGCGGAATGGCCAGATTCACATACTGACCAGCCTGGAAATCCAGGGGATCGTCCAGCTTGATGAAGATGGCCTTGATGGTGGGGGTCACGGTGTCAATGCGGCTCACCGTGCCCTTGATGTCCCGTACCGGCAGATTGCGGGAGTCCACGTCCTCCTCCACATCCGCCTCGATCACGGTGTCTTCCTGCAGGGTGGCGGTGCAGGCCAGGCACTTGCCCTCCTCCCGCTCGTAGTCCATGAGGGCAAAATTGGAGGCCTCGCCGTGCTCGACGGATCCGTCCAACACTTCCACCTTGCAGGTGGCGCAGAGGCCGTGGCAACAGGCATGGGGCAGGTAGATGCCGGCCCGCAGGGCCGCATCCAGCATGGTTTGCCCCTCTTCGACCTCAATGGTCAGGCCGAGGGGCTCGATGGTAAGTTGGTAGCTCATTGTCTTGGGGGCTAGGGGTTCGTGGGGCCGGCTTCAGCCGGCCATGGCGGGTTAAAACCCGCCCCACGGATTTCAATCGGAAATGTTCGTCGGGTTCCTTGCAGAACCTGCGCTACGCATCGCGTCCCGTCAGAAATTGCAGCCGTGCAGACCTTCCAGCCCGGGCGTCTTGAAACGGATCAAGGCCTTGTGCTTGAGGCCCAGCTCCCCGATGGTCTTGTCCAGGTCCGGCAGCCAGGGCTTGCCCCCCAGGGTCCATTGGGCCTTGTCCCATTCGATCTTGTCGAAGTCCGGATGGATGCCAAAGGCGGCCTTCAGGTTGCCGTTGATGAGGTCCCGCAAGGGCAGCGAGGGCGGCACGCACAGGGTCAGGGGCGAATAGAACATCAGGTGCTTGTCCCAGCCGACGAAGAGCAGCTGGGCACCGAGGTACTTGTCCACCGTGTCCTTGGAGACGGTGTTATAGGGTCTGATGGCAACGACAGGCATGTCACTACTCCTTAGTTTTTGGTGGCCTGTTCACGCCAGGCGGCAAAATTCTTCTGGTCCTGGGAACCTTCGAAGTCCAGGTTGTCCTGGCCGAACTGCAGGTTCCAGTATTTCAATACGGACACCAGGGGATCGAAGTCCGGGGCGGTGGGATCGTCGTCCGGATGGAAGCAGGTCCCCTGGAAGATCTGGTGGGCCGGCAGCCAGGCGTGGATGTACTTCTCCGGCTCCTTCTCGAAGATGTCCTTGCAGGGGTCGGAGCAGAAGTGATAGGTCTCGCCCGCGTGCTCTGTTTCCCGGTAGCAGATCTGGGTCGGATCGTCCGGTTCCGTAAACATCATCGGGAACTGGCAGGTTTGGCACAGCATGGGAATGTCCTTCCTGTAGTAGCGCTCGCCCTTGTCCGCCATGGCCTGCCAATGTTCATAGCGGGGCCGATAATACTTGTCGAAGGTGTCCGGGTACTTGGAGGACAGCCAGTCCAGCTCGTCCTTGCCGGGCAGCCAGGTATGGAAATTGGTGATGGCGCCGGCCGAGTAGATGGCGGACCAGACCTGGTGGGAGATGTGCTCCTTGTCCTTGTTGATCTGGGCCACGCAGTCCGGCATCTTGATGCCGTAACGGGCCAGGTCCTTGAACAGGGCGCCGCCGTTTTCCTCGAAATAGATTTCCCAGGCTTCCTTCCAGCTCATCACGCGCTTGGGTAGCATGTAGTCCATCATCATGGCCAGGACAGCCAGCAGGCGCACGCCGCGCCAGGTCCATTTGTCGATCCAGCCCTGCACGATGGGCAGGTTGTCCGGATCCTGCTCCAGCACGAACTTGATGCACTCCAGGCCCAGGGTCATGTGGCGAGCTTCGTCGGACTGGGCGGAGAAGCCGAAGGTCATGGTGCCCAAGTCGCCGTTATAGGCGGCGCCGGAAACGAAGGGCACGAACAACAGGTTGGTCAGCACGAACTCGAATTCGAAGCCGATGGCCACGATGAACTCGAAGGGGCCGGCCGTATTGGCATCTTCAAAGAAGGACTTGGGCACCGACTGATACCACATGTGGTCGTTCATGTGGCGCCAGTCATGAACGCCGTTGTAGAACTTGTTGTAATTGGAGATGGAGTGAATCTGGGTCTGGGCGTGACGCAATTCGTCCAGGGATTGCATCTGGCAGGCCACGGAAGGGCCGACGCCGGGGAATTCCCGTCCCAGGCGGGCAAAGCCCTTGTGGGCGTTGTATTCCAGGGAAGGCACCACGGAGAGGAACAGCTTCACCGCATTGATGTAGCGGGCGTCCGTCACCCCCAGATGGCCATTGTTCTGATTGAAGGCGTCGATGATGGCGTAGAGCTTGCGATCCTTTTCCGCCTGGTATTTCCAGTAGGCATCCATGGTCAGGCGGAAAGGGTCTTCCCACTTGTCCCAGTTGTGAATCTTGATGCCTTCATACTTGACCTGGGGATAGATCGTATCCTTGTCCTCGTAGCTCGGCTCCCAGGCCAGACCGCGGGTCATCAGGGCGTAGCGTTCCTTGAGGCCCAGTTTCTTCTTTACATTGGTGTCCATTTGTCTCGTTCCTTGTTCTGCTATTCCGGAATGTCTGCCTCGTGGGGCCGGCTTCAGCCGGCCTAGTGACGGCGGGCTGAAGCCCGCCCCACGTCGTCAGTCCCAGCTCAGGGTGAATTCGTCGTCGGTCTCGTCGATATGCCCCGTCAGCGTGATGAGGTAAATCTGCATTTCCTGCAGGTCGAAGGACCGGCCGAGCTTTTCCTCAATGGTGGCCCGCTTGATGGTCAGGCTGCCCTCGGCGTCGATCTTGACCATGGCCGGCTGCTCATTGACGATGGCGTTCGGGTTGTCTTCCAGGATGGCCTCGATGATGCAGCGGCTTTCCTCGGTGCGCTGAAAGGCAATGAATACGTTTGACATACCGGACACCCTCACAGGGCCAGGCCTAGCTTGGCCGCCCGGTCATTGAAACGGGCCACCACGGTGGCAATCAGGAGAGACGCATCGGCGCCGCTGGCATGCTCCATGACGGGTGTCAGGGCCGCCACGGCCCGGTCCCGCCAGGCTTTGCACCATTCGCCAATCAGGGCCTTGTTTTCCGCGGATTCGGCGGCGGCGGTCTTGAGGGTGAAGTCCACCCATTTGCTGGTTTCGGAGAACCATTCGGTCATGAAAGCGGTGAGCATGGCCACCGTGGCGCCGCCCTTGGCGGCAAGTTGCTTGTCCACGATGTTTTCGTACACCAGGGGATAGAGCAGGCCATCCAGCACGAAGTTCTGGGCCACATAGAGCTGGAACCAGTCCTTTTGCACCAGCATGTTTTCCGCCAGACGCCGCAGGGGCTGCCAGCGTTCGGCCTCCAGCCACTGCTGCTTGGCGACCTCCAGTGCCGACACGTCATCCAGCAACAGGCCAAGACGGGTCAGGTACTGGGCAATGCCCAGGTTGTCCGCGGCGTGGAAGCAACAGGGCTGGGTGATGGCCGTGCCATAGCCATAGGCGCACATGGACATGTTGTTGAGGTTGGCGCCCCAGCCCAGATGGCGCAGGGGCAGGAGCAGGTCCAGGGCGCTGCGCTTCAAGTCCTGGGGCAAGGCATCCGCCAGTCCCCGGGTTTCGACAAAATTGAAATTCGACTCCACGCTCTCCTGCTGGCGCGCCCGGGTCAGGGTATAGGTGCCGTAGTAGAACTGGCGGGGATCCCGCAGGGCATACCAGTCCTTCATGACCACGGCGGTACGCGTGACATCGTGCAGCTCGTGTTCCGGATCCCAGGTCGGCAGGTATTGCAGGTTGTCCGTGGCCTGGATGTCGTAGGTCCCTTCCTGGTAGCGGGACGACGTCTTGTCGCCGAAACGCCGCGCCAGGTGGTCAAAGGTATTTCTCAGGGGCTTGATGGCCACCGTTCTCAAATCGATCTGCACTGTGCTCCTCCTTGTTTTTGATTGATTATTTACAACGCCTTAGGCAATTGCCGGAAATAAATGCCCCCCGAAGACGCCGGATTTTCGTTTCCCTGCAAGGCGCGACCAACCGCGCATGGCGAGCCATGTAAGGGCGGGCGCAACGCCGCAGGGGAGCGAAAAGA
>JAYTVW010000049.1:0-15377 GCA_043743785.1 Rhodocyclales bacterium
ACGCTTGTGTGGCCAGCCACATGGCGCGTTTTGCGCCTTGCCTGGCATCTCGTCTGCAAGCGGCCATCTGTCCAAGTTATTCTTTCTCGCCTCCTTAGCGATAAACGAGGACGGGAATGTCAGTGTGGGTCAGCACCTTGTGGGTTTCGCTGCCGAGCAGGAGGCCGCTGATGCCGCGCCGGCCGTGGGAGGCCATGAAAATGAGGTCGCAGCCATGGGCCTTGGCGGCGCTGATGATCGCGTCGTAGGGGATGTCGCTGGTGTCGGCTGCGCCGGCACAGGCAACGCCTGCGGCCTTGGCTTCGGCCATGGCGGCGGCGAGGATTTCCTGGGCCTGTTTGTCAGCCATTTCGGCGAATTTCTCCGGCGTCGTCGGGTCGATCAAGGCTCCTTCACCATAAAAGGACACCGGGTAATCCGGTTTTGCGTAGAAGAAGGTGATGCTTGCCTTGATTTCCCCGGCGAACGTCACAGCCTGCCGTACAGTGCGCAGGGACAACTCGGAACCGTCAGTCGGTACGAGCAGGTGTTTGAACATGGAATGCTCCTTGGGGGTTAGGCGTCAGGAATTATAGGAAGCAGACCATGGGGCTGCGGTTGATGTGGATCAACCCGTGGGGGCGGGGGGGCGTGAATACTCGACACTCGTCCTGAGGATAGGGTCATGCGCATCAGCTTTCTCTGTGCCGTTGGAAGCTTGCGTGGTCGAAGCCGGCTGTCAGCGTGCCGGAAACAGGCCATGTTGAGGCGATACGCCCGCAACCATTTGTCGAGGTGAATCCATGAACCATCCCAAAAATCCCGCCAAAGTCATGAACGCGATGCATGAGGCCGTGGAGGCCGGCATCGACCCCATCGGTATGGCGGCCCCCCTTGTGCATGCACAGTTTGCCTGGATGACCCATCCCCAGGAGTTGACAGAGCATTTGTCCTCCCTGTGGACGAATTCACTGGCCCTGCAGCGCTATTCCTGGCAGCGTCTTCTGGGTATGCCACCCCAGGATCCGGTGCGGCCCCAGACGGATGACACCCGTTTCACCGATCCGGCATGGCGTGAAAACGCCACCTGGGATCTGACCAAGGAGTGGTATCTGTTGGTGACCCGGGCGGTGCAGGACATGCTCTTTGACACGCCCGGCCTTGCCGGCAAGGAAAAGCGCCGGGCCGCATTCTGGTCGCGCAAATTCTTGAATGCCATGGCACCGACCAATTTCTTCTGGACGAACCCGGTGGCCATGAAGAAGTTTGCCGAAACCAATGGCGACAGCCTGACCAAGGGGTTGCAGAATTTCATCGCCGACCTGAATGCCGGCCAGGTACGCATGACCGACCCGGGGGACTTCATTGTTGGCAAGAATCTGGCCACGACACCGGGTGCCGTGGTGTTCCGTAATCGGCTGCTGGAAGTGATTCACTACACGCCAACGACGGAAAAAGTACACCAGACCCCCATCGTCATCGTTACGCCCTGGATCAACAAGTTCTACATCCTCGACATCAATTCCAAGAAGAGCATGGTGAAGTTCCTGGTGGATCAGGGCTTCTCCGTGTTCATCACCAGTTGGAAAAACCCGGGGGCGGACATGCGGGATGTGCGCTTTGACGATTACATTACCGAGGGCGTAGACAGCATCGTCCAGACGGCGCGGAGCATCACCGGAGCAAAGCAGGTACATGCCGTGGGCTACTGCATCGGCGGAACCGCCCTGTCGGTGTACATGGCCTGGGCCAACCGCAAGGCGAAAACCCCCGAGGATGTGCCGGTGGCCCACTGGACCCAGTTCACCACCATGGTGGATTTCAAGAATCCCGGGGACATCGAGGTCTTCATTGACGAGGGGGCCGTTCGCTACCTGACCCAGACCATGGAGGCGAAGGGCTTTCTGGATGGCAAGGAAATGGCTTCTGCCTTCCGCCTGCTGCGTTCCAATTCCCTCATCTGGCATTACGTGGTGCACGGCTACCTGTATGGCGAGACGCCGCCGCCCTTTGACGTGCTGTTCTGGAACATGGACACGACGCGCATGCCCTGTGCCATGCATAGCTGGTACCTGCGGGAGCTTTACCTGAATAATCTCCTGGTCAAACAGGATGGCGTGACGGTGGCCGGGCAGCCCATCGACCTGGGTTGCATCACCCAGCCGCTCTACGCGGTATCGGCGGAAGACGATCATATCGCGCCCTGGCGGCAGACCTACCGTATCGCGCCTCTGGTGAAGGCCCCGGTGCGTTACGTGCTCTCCAGTTCCGGCCACATCCTGGGCATCGTCAATCCGCCGGTGACGCCGCCCAAGCGCAGCTACCGGGTGGCTGTGGCCCAGCGGCATGAAACCGCCGATCAATGGCATGCCCGGGCGGAAGAAGCCAAAGGCAGTTGGTGGACTGACTGGATGGCCTGGCTCAAGCCCCAGTGCGGCCCCCTGGTGGCCCCGCCCGCAGCGTCCAAGGCCTTCCCCAGGCTTGCTGCGGCGCCCGGCACCTACGTGCTGGAAAAATAGCGTCCCCTGGTCAGCTGAACGCGCCTGCCCGCATCTGACCGATGCCGGCAGGCGTTTTCCTATGGTGAAAACGCTGCCCGGCACCCCTCAAGGTAATGGTGGACTTGCCGTAAAAGACAGGCGGGCCGCGCTCAAGGAATGTCAAGTCCGGGGGCTGTTCGCGGGTCGTTCGGGCGGCACCTATCGGTCCCGGATGGCGCATCCGATCAACGCAGCGGTGTTCGGCGGCATGCCTCCTCAGGCACGCGCGTCGGGGAAGATGGTAATCGCATGACTACAGCACGCCTTAGACTGGGTGGGGGACGGGATCGCAGCGGCGATGCCTCCCTGGAGTTGCGGCGCATCGTGGGCATCAACGAGGAAATCAAGGCCATCGTTGCCACGGCATTCAAGATTAACCTCATGGCCCTGAACGCCATTTTTCTTGCCAAGCGGGCTGGCCGGGCGGCGCTGGGTTTTGGCGTGCTGTCCAACGAATTGCGTGGCTTTTCGGTCGAACTGAGCGAGCAGATGCGTGGCTTGCGCGAAATGACCTCCGGCTCCGTCAAGCTGGTCACCGACCTGGTGAAGGAGGCCCGTCGCTCGCGCATCATGGAGCGTACCGAAGTGCAAAGCCAGGGCCGCGCCAGTGCCATCCTGCGCGCCGTGACCGGGCGGGTTTCGCTTCATCCAGGTGGCAATGGCGAGCTCGCCAACTTGCGTTTCCAGCTTACCCAGCGACTGGACGATACCTGGCGTCTGGTGGAACTGGGCAGCGTGCTCGCCCGCTCCGCCAAGATCGAGGCGGCCTATGGCGGCGGCTTCAGCGGGCCGCTAATGCAGGTATCCACCGATTTCGAGCAGATCATCAGCATCATCAAGGCTTCCCTGGAGTCCCTGAAGAAGCATTACATGCAGGAGCAGCGTACATGAAACAGTGTCAGAGCCTGTTCAAGGACGGCGATCACCAATGGATGGCCATCGTCCGAGACCCGGAAAAGCCCGGCTACATCATTGATACCAACGAGTACCTCATTACCAACGGCGGGGAGGGCCTGTTGTGCGATCCGGGTGGTCTGGAAATTTTCCCGGCGGTGTTCTCGGCCCTGTCCGCAGAATACGATCCAACCCGGATTCGCACCATTTTTGCGTCCCACCAGGATCCGGACATCATTTCCTCCCTGGCCCTGTGGCTGGAATTCAGTCCCAAGATCCGTTGCTACACCAGCTGGCTGTGGGCCTCCTTCGTGCCCCATTTCGGGGGGACGGGAGAGACCTTCATTCCGATTCCGGACGAAGGCATGGATATCATGCTGGCCGGGTTGAAGCTGCAGGCCGTGCCGGCCCATTACCTGCATTCTTCGGGGAATCACAATCTTTATGACCGAAAGGCGAAGATTCTCTTTTCCGGAGACGTGGGGGCGGCCCTGCTGCCGGCAGAGTCCCAGGGCTTGTTCGTCGAGAATTTTGATACCCACATCCGCCATGCCGAGGGCTTTCATCGGCGCTGGATGGGTTCTGACAAGGCCAAGCGGGATTGGTGCGAACGGGTTTCCAAACTGGAGATCGACATGCTCTGTCCCCAGCATGGCGCCATCTACCAGGGGGCGGACGTGATGCGCTTCATCAACTGGTTTGCCGAACTTGAAGTGGGCGTTGGGGTGCGCTGAGCGTGTCTGGCAAGAAGAAAGGGTGCCGTAAGGCGCCCTTTGATTTTGCGGCAGCCATTCAGGCCGGCGGATGATTCAGGATCGTCTTCAGGCCGGGAATGTCCAGGATGCGGATGTGCTTTTGCTGCACAGCGATGAGGCCTTCGTCCTGGAATTTGGAGAATGCCCGGCTGACGGTTTCCAGCTTGAGGCCCAGATAGGAGCCGATCTCTTCCCGCGTCATGCGCAGATGGAATTCGGCCGCAGAATAGCCCCGGGCCATGAAACGCTGGGACATGTTCAACAGGAAAGCCGACAAGCGTTCTTCCGCGCGCATGGAGCCGAGCAGCATCATGAGGCCGTGGTCCCGGACGATTTCCCGACTCATGACCTTGTGGAAATTGTGCTGCAGGGCTTCGATCTCCCGGCTCAGTATTTCAAGCTGCACGTAGGGAATGACGCAGACCTCGCTGTCTTCCAGGGCGATGGCGTTGCAGGTATGGGCTTCCGAACTGATGCCGTCCATGCCGAGGATTTCGCCGGCCATCTGGAAGCCGGTGACCTGGTCCCGGCCATCCTCCAGCAGCACGTCGGTCTTGAAGAAGCCGCTGCGTATGGCAAACAGGGCTTCGAAGCCCTCGCCGGCACGGTAAAGATGTGTGCCTCGGCGGATGCGCCGCCTGGAACCCACCAGGGAATCAATTCTTTCCAGATCCTGCTCGTTAAGCCCGTAGGTGAGGCACAATTCCCGCAAGTTGCACTGGGAACAAGCCGCCTTGAGCGTGCCGATGGAGATGGGGATGACGACTTTCTGAGGGGAGGAGGGCGATCCGTCGGGCCAAGCGATTGTCGTTTGATCCATGTCAACGTTACCCTGCGCACTCTCTGTCATCTTTCGCCGGTCCGCACGTGTATTAGACAATGAGTAAATTCCAAAAAGACCTAATTTTCGATCCCCAGCTGATTCGTAAGTTCGATATCAACGGGCCTCGTTATACTTCGTACCCCACCGCAGATCGCTTCGTTGAAGCTTTTGGCGCCGAGGCCTATACCTCTTGGCTCGGGCGTCGATCCGTGGGCGGAATCAGCAAACCGCTCTCATTATACGTTCATCTGCCATTCTGCAACACCATCTGTTATTACTGCGCCTGTAACAAGATCATCACAAAGGATCATGGCCGCTCCGCCAAGTACTTGAAATACTTGGATAAAGAATTGGAGATGCAGGCGCTGGCACTGGATGGTAGCCACGATGTGGTGCAGTTGCATTTCGGCGGCGGCACGCCGACCTTCCTCAGTCACGATGAACTGCGCCAGCTCATGGCCTCCATCCGCAAGCATTTCCGGATGTTGCCTAATGGCGAGTACTCCATCGAGGTGGACCCGCGCAAAGTGGATGATGCCACCGTGGCCCTTCTGGGCGAACTCGGCTTCAACCGCATGAGCGTTGGGGTGCAGGACGTGGATCCGGTGGTGCAGGAGGCAGTCAATCGCATCCAGTCCGTCGAGGAAACCCGTGGTGTGATTGACGCGGCCCGGGCCAATGGCTTCAAGTCCATCAGCGTGGACCTCATCTACGGCCTGCCCAAGCAGAGCGTCGAGGGCTTCGATCGCACGCTGACCGAAGTGATCGCCATGAGTCCGGATCGGCTCTCGATCTACAACTACGCGCACCTGCCGACCCTCTTCAAGCCCCAGCGCCGCATCAATGAGGCGGACCTGCCCTCGGCAGACGCCAAGCTGCAAATTCTGCAATTGGCCATACGCCGGCTCACCGAGGCGGGCTATGTCTTCATCGGCATGGACCATTTCGCCAAGCCGGACGACGAACTGACCATCGCCCAGCGCCAGGGGCGGCTGCACCGCAATTTCCAGGGCTACTCCACCTACGCGGAGTGCGACCTGTTGTCGTTTGGTGTGTCCGCCATCAGCAAGGTGGGACCGACCTACGCCCAGAACGTCAAGACCCTGGACGAGTATTACGACATCCTGGACCGGGACGAGTTGCCGGTGTACCGGGGTATCGAAGCCACGCCGGACGACCTGCTGCGGCGCTCCATCATCCAGGCCTTGATGTGCCACTTCGAAGTGTCCATCGAGTCCCTGGAGATCGCCCATCTCATCGATTTCCACGCGTATTTCGCGACGGAAATCGCCGACTTGAAGAGCATGGAAGAGGCGGGGCTGCTGACGCTGGAAGACAAGTGGATCACCGTGCTCCCGGCGGGCCGCATGCTGGTGCGGGGTATCGCCATGGTCTTCGACCGCTACCTGCGCCACGCCCGCCAGACGGCGCGCTACTCCAAAGTGATTTGAACCGGCGTGAGGAGTAAGGTGTGAGGGGTGAGGAGTGAGGTTTTGCCCCTCACTCAAACCACTCCTCACTCCTCACGCATTTTTCTCCATGCCTTCCACCGCTTACTTCGCTGTCTTCCTCATCGGCCTTCTGGGGGGTACCCACTGTGTGGGCATGTGCGGCGGCATTGTCAGTGCACTCTCCGTAAACACCGTGCGTATGCCGGGGCAGAGTTGCCGCGAGTGGCCTCTGCACCTGGCCTACAACCTGGGCCGCATTGCCAGCTATACCCTGGCGGGGGCCATCCTGGGTTCTCTCGGTGGTCTTGGGCTGCTGCTCAATGATCTTCTGCCGGTGCAGCTGGCCCTCTACGTCCTCGCCAACCTGATGCTCGTCGCCCTGGGGTTTTACCTGACCGGCCTGACCGGCGCCCTGGGCTTCACGGAACGCCTGGGGCAACGCCTGTGGAAGCGCATCCAGCCTCTCACCGCCCGCTTCCTGCCGGCCCGTTCCGCAGCCCAGGCGCTGCCTCTGGGCATGCTGTGGGGCTTCCTGCCCTGCGGCATGGTGTATTCCGTGCTGGCCACGGCCCTGGTGTCCGGCAGCACCCTGCGCGGCGCCGGCCTCATGCTCGCCTTCGGCCTGGGCACCCTGCCCAATCTGCTGCTGGCGGGCCTCCTGGTGAAACGCCTGCGGGAGTTTGCCAGGAAGCGCGCCGTGCGTTTGATCTCGGGCCTCATGGTGCTGGGTTTCGGAATTTTCGGTCTTGCCAACGCCGCCACCCTGGGGGGGCGCCTGTGGTCGGGCGTGGTGTGCCACACATAGCCGGGAAGTGGGGGTGAATTAGAATTCGCTTATACTTCGCCTTTTCTTCGGGAGAATGAAGCATGGTAAAGACAGGTCACGATTTTGTAGTGGAAGCAAAGTCCCATATTCGGGAAATTGGCGCCGAGGAAGCGCAAGCCCTTCTGGCCACTGGCGTGAAGGTGCTGGATGTGCGGGAACCCGAGGAATTCGCCGCTGGCCATTTGCCGGGTGCCCTGAACATTCCCCGCGGTGTGCTGGAATTCAAGGTGGCGGCAGTCCCCGAGTTGCAGAACAGCCAACAGCCCCTGCTGGTGTATTGCAAGACCGGCGGCCGTTCGGCCCTGGCCACCCATGTGCTGAATCAGATGGGTTATAGCGAGGCTATCTCCCTGTCCGGCGGTTTCGATGCCTGGAGCCAGGCAGGCCGCCCGGTGGACAAGCCCCAGCCCCTGAATTTCGACTGATAGAATGCGGGGACCATGACCAACGCTGCCCCGCTTCCCTCTGCACATCCCGTACCCTCCACCGGTACCTCCCTGGAGCTGCCGGTGGAGGGTATGACATGTTCCGCCTGTGCGGCCCGCGTCGAGAAGACCCTCAATCGCTTGCCGGGGGTTCAGGCCAGCGTCAATTTTGCCTCGGAGCGGGCCAGCATCCAGTTCGATGCCAGCCAGACCGAAGCCGCCAAACTGGTGGACACGATACGCAAGGCAGGCTTCGCCGTGCCGCCTCGGGTGCTGGACCTGTCCCTTTCCGGCATGACCTGCGCCGCCTGCGCCGGTCGCATCGAGAAAGTGCTGAACCGCCTGCCCGGTGTGGAGGCGGTGGTGAACCTGGCCAGCGAAAAGGCCCATTTGCGTTTTGTGCCCGGGCTGACGAGTACGGAGGCCATGATCGCGGTGGTGCGCCGGGCCGGCTTTGACGCCCGCATTGCCTCCGATGATTCCCGCGCCGAGGAAAAGGCCAGGAAGGCTGCGGCCTACGCTGACGAAGTGCGGCGCTTCTGGGTGTCCGCAGCCCTGACCTTGCCCTTGGTGGCCCAGATGGCCTTCATGTTCGGTGAGGCGGGTAGCCACTTTGAGCTTCTGCCGCGCTGGTTGCAATTGCTCGTTGCCACCCCGGTCCAGTTCTGGATTGGCCGCCGTTTCTATGTGGGCGCCTGGCATGCCCTGCGGGGCGGTAGCGGCAATATGGACGTGCTGGTGGCCTTGGGTACCAGCATGGCCTACCTGTATTCCCTGGTAGTGACCGCCGCCGGACTGCACGGGCAGCATGTGTATTTCGAGGCCTCCGCCACCATCATTACCCTGGTGCTGATGGGTAAACTGCTGGAGGCCCGGGCCAAGGCCAAGACCCAGGCCGCCCTGGAAGCCTTGGTGCGTCTCCAGCCCCAGACCGCCTGGGTCGAGAAGGAGGGGGGGCTGGAAGAAGTGCCCGTGGGCATGCTCATACCCGGCGACCGTTTCGTTGTGCGTCCGGGGGACGCGGTGCCGGTGGATGGTGAAATCCTGGATGGCACCTCGAGCACCGACGAGGCCATGCTCACCGGCGAGAGCATGCCGGTGGAAAAGGGGGCCGGGGACCCGGTGTTTGCCGCCACGGTAAACGGCCATGGCATGTTGCGCTGCCGGGCTACCGGCGTGGGCAGCGCCACCCTGCTGGCGGGCATCATTCGCATGGTCGAGCAGGCCCAAGGCTCCAAGGCTCCGGTGCAGCGCCTGGCGGACCGCATTGCCGGCATTTTCGTGCCCGTGGTCAGTGCCATCGCCCTGCTGACTTTTCTGGCCTGGTGGGGCCTGTCCGGCGATTTCGCCAAGGCATTGGTAAACGCTGTGGCTGTGCTGGTCATCGCCTGCCCCTGCGCTCTGGGTCTGGCCACGCCCACCGCCATCATGGTGGCCACCGGCCGGGCCGCCGCAGCCGGCATTCTGGTGAAGAATGCGGCGGCGCTGGAATTGGCGGAAAAAATCGACGTGCTGGCGGTGGACAAGACCGGCACCCTGACCGAGGGCCGTCCGGCAGTCACCGCACTGTTGCCGGCGGCTGGCGTGGATGCGCTGGAGTTGCTGCGCCTGGCCGCTGCCCTGGAGCAGGGCAGTGGGCATCCTCTGGCCCAGGCCATCCTGGCCCGGGCTGCGGCAGAAAAACTGGTCCTGCCGACCCTGGTAGCGCTCACGGCCCATGTGGGCATGGGGGTGGAAGGTGAATTCGAGGGGGGCACCTGGTTGCTCGGTTCCCCGGTTTTCCTGCGGGAGCGGGGCCTCACGCCTGACATGCAGGCCGTGACGGTGCACCAGTCCGCCGGCAAGACGGTGGTGGGGCTGGCGGGGCAGGGCAGGGTGTTGGGCCTCATTGCCGTGGCGGATCGCCTGCGGGATAGCTCCTGCGCCGCCGTGCGCCGTCTGCGGGAAAAGGGCATTGGCGTGATCATGCTGACGGGAGACAACCCGGCCACCGCCCGGGCCGTGGCGGCGGACGCCGGCATTTCCGATTTTCGTGCCGGCATTCTGCCCGGCGACAAGGGCTTGGTCATTGCGGAACTCAAGGCCTCCGGCTTGCGCGTCGCCATGGCCGGTGATGGCGTAAACGATGCCCCGGCCCTGGCGGCGGCGGACGTCAGTTTCGCCATCGGCGCCGGGTCCGACGTGGCCGTGGAAGCGGCGGACATCACCCTCATGCGGGACGACCTGAACGGCGTGGTGGATGCCATCGACCTGTCCCGCGCCACGCTCCGGCGCATCCGCCAGAACCTGTTCTTCGCCTTTATCTACAACATTCTTGGTATCCCCCTGGCCGCCATGGGCATGCTCAATCCAGTCATCGCCGGTGCCGCCATGGCCCTCAGCTCTGTCTCCGTGGTGAGCAGTTCCCTGCTGCTGAAACACTGGCGGCCCGGCAAATAAACCCTGTCGGGCTTGAGGCCCGACCCACATAAGGAAGCGAAATATGGAAACCACTCTCATCAAGGTCGGCGGCATGAGCTGCCAGGGCTGTGTAAAGTCTGTCACCGGCCTGCTGCGGGACGTGCCCGAAGTGGCCGAAGTGGCCGTGTCCCTGGAACGGGGCGAAGCCCAGGTCCAGCACGCTCCGGGCGTAACGCGGGATCAGTTGTGCCAGGTGGTGCTCGATGCGGGCTTCGACGCCGAATGAGCGGGGCGGGACTGTCGATAAGATGTAAATGCTGCTCTGCGGAAAATAGGTCTTGACCCGGGTGGGGTGGGCAAGTAGAATGCTGTTTCTCCGACGCGGGGTGGAGCAGTCTGGCAGCTCGTCGGGCTCATAACCCGAAGGTCGCAGGTTCAAATCCTGCCCCCGCAACCCAACAAAACAAGGGCTTACGTCAAGACGGCGTAAGCCCTTGTGGCGTTAACCTCTTCATGTATGTGCTGTGCAGGTTTCCCGGCCAATTTCTGGTCGTGCAGTCCGTCAGAAGCGGAATTCCATCCATACCCCCTACAGAGGAGTAAGCGAGATGCAATCCACCCCCATCCTGCAATACCTGAAGAAACACGGTCAGTGCGTGGATTCTGAAATGGCCGTCGCCATGGGTATTCCCTTGAACAACCTGCGCAGCTCCCTGGTCGACATGTCGGCCCGCGGTGAAATCATGAAATGCAGCGTGACCCGCTTTCGTGATGGCAAGCCGGTTGAGGAAACCCTCTGTCGCGTGGCCGGCTTCATTCCGCCCACCGCACCGGGCAGGAAGCCTTCAGCGAAGCGCTAGCCGGAAACTGGCTCGGGGCAATCGTTAAAAACGCGATTGCCCCGGAGGTGTTGGCCTATCCCGCTGCGGCGGGATATTTTTTGCGCCTCGCCATTACTCGGAGTGCCCTTGGAAACCGGAAAGCCGCCAGAAGCGATAGGCGCGAGGGCGAGCTCCGGAATTCCGAATCTGCCAAAATTGCACTGCTCTCGTGGGCTTGCGCTCTACAGGGGTGAGGTCCGGCGGGGCCAAGCGGGCGGGCGCTGCCATGGGAGGCCGAGAGGGTTCCTGCCGGGGAATCAGTACGCCATAGACCATGATCTCGCTCCCTTATGTATTTGGTTAATGATATAAACAGTATAAACCGTTTGTATGTTTTTTCCTTTTTAAATGTTTGACCTGGCCCGGCAGACCTCTAGCCCGGTGTCGCTCCCGCGGCGCAGCCTTCCGCCACCACCTCCCGGAGTATCTGCGCCAGGCGGCGCACGCCGGGGCCGGCGAAATCCGGATCGGCGAATATCAAGTACAGACATTCCGGTCGCACCGCGCCCTCCCGCAGGGGCAGGGGTTTCAGCGCGCCGCTCGCCAGTTCTTTCCGGATGATTACATCCGGATACCAGGAAAAGCCGTAGCCCTGCACCACCGCCGCGATGGAGGTGCTCAGGTTGCTGACGACCCAGCGCTGTTCCACCTCCACGCTCACGCTGCGCCGGTCCCGGCTGGCTCCCGTATCCCGCACCACCACGTGGCGGTGGCCCTTCAGGTCCCGGTAGGTGAGTTCCCGCCCCAGCTGGTGCAGGGCATGGCTGGGGCTGGCCACGGGAATGCTGTGGAGGGGCATCAGTACGTCTCCCAGGAAACCCGTCGGCACCCGGGGTGAGATGGCCAGGTCCGCCTGCCCCTTGAACAGGGCGTCCGACGTGCCACTCAGCACGGATTCAATGAGTTCGATGCGGGTTTGCGGGCTTTCCTCGCCGAACCGGGCCATGGCCCGGAGGGAAAAGCCGCGCGGGAAGAGGATTTCCGTCGCCAGGCCGATTTCCGCTTCCCAGCCCGCCGACAGGGTTCGGGCGGCCCGCTCCAGTTCCCCCGCTTCGTTGACCAGCGCCAGGGCGCGGCGATAGAGCATCTGCCCCGTGCTGGTGAGCACCGCCTTGCGTCCCTGTATCTCGAACACCTTCACGCCCAGCTGAGCCTCGATTTTCTGCACCGCGTAAGTGACCGCGGACTGGCTCTTGTACAGGCGTTCCGCCGCCCGGGCATAGCCGCCTGCATCCACCACGGCGATCAGGCCGCGCCATTGATCCAGGGAGATTTGGGGTGAGTTGGGCATGATTTATTTATTGGATGGATTTGAGCGAAATTTTGCGCTTTTCAATCTTCTTTGCAAATAGTTAAATGGACTCCGTCGCCGAAACCTCGGCCCCCTACCCGGAGATTCCCCATGAGTACCCTGCTGAACCTCAACTCCAGCCTGTTTTCCGCCAATGGCCAATCCAGTCAGCTGGCCGAGCATTTCGTTGCCGCCTGGCAAGCCAAAAATCCCCAGGGCCAAGTCCTCAACCGGGATTTGTCCAGCAATCCCGTGCCCCACCTGGATGCGGAACGCTTCCTGTCCTTCCTGGCAGCAGCGGATGCCCGCACCCCGGCCCAGCAGGCGGTCGTGGATTTTTCCGACGCCCTCATCGATGAATTGAAGCGCGCCGATGTGGTGGTGCTGGGCCTGCCCATGTACAACTTCGGCATTCCCTCCATGCTCAAGGCCTATTTCGACCACATCGCCCGGGCTGGCGTGACCTTCCGCTATACCGCCACCGGCCCCGTGGGCCTGCTGGAAGGCAAGAAGGTCTATGTCTTCGCCACCCGCGGCGGCCTGTATGCCGGTACTGCCAAGGACAGCCAGACCACCTACGTGCGGGACTTCCTGGCTTTCCTCGGTATCACCGACGTGGAGTTCATCTACGCCGAAGGCCTGAACCTGGGTGAGGACAAGAAGGCGGCAGCCCTTTCCAGCGCCCGGGAACAACTGGCCCAACTGGCCTGAAGATTGCCGGTCGTGGGGCCGGCTTCAGCCGGCCAGGTAGCGCACACAGGAGCCTTGGCCGGCTGAAGCCGGCCCCACCACAAGGCTGAAGTTCAGGCCCCACACGGAAAAACAATAATAATGCACACCTCCAACCCCGACATCCCGCAAAAAGCCTTCCCCGGCTGGCTGATCTTCCTGGGCATCCTGATTGCCATCGGCCCCTTGTCCATCGACATGTATCTGCCCAGTTTTCCCCTGGTGGAAAAATCCCTGGGGGGCGCAGCGGGCAGCGTGGAATTCACCCTGGCGGCCTTTTTCATCGGCCTGACCCTGGGCCAGCTCTTTTATGGCCCTCTGAGCGACCGCTTTGGCCGCAAGCCGCCGCTGTATTTCGGTTTCGCGCTGTACACCATCGCGTCCATAGGCTGCGCCCTGGCCGGCAGCATTCCCGAACTCACCCTGTGGCGTTTCCTGCAAGGCATGGGCGGCTGTGCCGGCATCATCATCCCCAGCGCCATCGTGCGAGACCGTACCACGGCCCGGGAAGCGGCCCGGGCCTTCTCCCTGCTGATGCTGGTCATGGGACTGGCCCCCATCCTGGCGCCCCTGGTGGGGGGCGGGCTGCTGGGCCTGTTTGGCTGGCGCTCCATTTTCCTCACCCTGGCCCTGTTCGGCGGCCTGTGCCTCGTCGCCATGCGCTTCGTGCTGACGGAAAGCCACGACACGAGCCACGAACCGCCCCTGCGACTCAAGGAGGTGCTGGGCAACTACGGCCGGCTGTTCTCCAACCGGGCCTTCCTGGGCTACGCCCTGGGGGGCGGCCTGGCCATGTCGGGCATGTTCGCCTATATCGCCGGCTCGCCCTTTGTGCTCATCAAGCTCTACGGCATTTCACCCCAGCACTACGGCTGGTTCTTCGGCGTCAATGCATTCGGCCTCATCGCCGCGAGCCAGGTGAATGCCCGTCTGCTGAAGACGCTTCCCGCCACCACCCTCTTGCGGCGGGCCTTGTGGGTGCCGCCGGTCGTCGGCGTCAGCCTGGCCGCCCTGGCCTTCAGCGGACTGATTACCTTACCCTTGCTAGTAATCGGATTCTTCTGCTTTGTCGCCAGCCTGGGCTTCATCATTCCCAACGCCACCGCGTCCGCCCTGGCCACCCACGGGCAGATGGCCGGCACGGCGGCGGCCCTGGCCAGCGCCATGCAATTTTTCTTCGCCACCCTGGCCGGTGCTCTTGTCGGCCTGCTCCATGACGGCAGCGCCCAGCCCCTGGCCGGCATCATGGCCCTGTGCGGCCTGGGCGCCTGGTGCTGCCACCGGTTGCTGGTGAAACACGAGCATCACGGCTACCATCCGGCCACTTCGACAGGAGACAAAGCATGACTACCCGCACCCTGCAACGCATCATCCCGGCCCTCAAGGCTTCCGACGGCGCCGGCGTCAAGCTGCTGCGCAGCCTGGGCCAGAGCGCGAGCACGCGCCTGGACCCCTTCCTGATGCTGGATTACTTCTCTTCGGAGAACCCGGACGACTACATTGCCGGCTTCCCGTCCCATCCCCACCGGGGCTTCGAGACTGTTACCTATATGCTGGACGGTCACATGCTGCACGAGGACCATCTGGGCAACCGGGGCGACCTTAAGGGCGGCGGCGCCCAGTGGATGACCGCCGGCCGGGGCATCATCCACTCCGAAATGCCCCAGCAGACCGACGGGCGCCTCAGGGGCTTTCAGCTCTGGATCAACCTGCCGGCGAAGGAAAAGATGAAACCCGCGTGCTACCGGGACATCCAGCCGGAGGAAATCCCCACGGTGTCCCTGGCCGGTGGCGTGGAAGTGCGGGTGGTGGCGGGCAGCGTGGAAGGTGGCTTAGGTCCGGTGGCCGGCCCCATCCAGGGCCTTTCCACCGCGCCCCTCTTTCTGGACGTGCGTCTGCCGGCGGGCGCTGTGTTTGCCCAGGCCCTGCCGGAGGAACATAACGCCTTCGTCTACGTCTACGAGGGCCGGGTGGAAATCCTCTCCGCCGAGGGTAGCGCCCAGACAGTGGAATGCACTCAGGCGGGCGTGCTGGCAGCCGGGGAGCGGGTGGAAATCCGTGCCACCGAGGCTGCGGGCTTTCTGCTGCTGGCGGCCCGGCCCATCGGCGAGCCGGTGGTCCAGTACGGTCCCTTCGTCATGAACACCCGTGAAGAAGTGGAACAGGCCATGCGGGACTACCAGCGCAACGAACTGGCCTGAACGGTTTGCCCGATCAACTTGAAAAGGCAATTGAATAACCGCAGAGGCGCAGAGGCGCTGAGAAAAACCTGATAGTGGGAAGCCAGGGCAATCGCATGAATGTCAAAAGAATCGCCGGAAGTCCATCTCCCTCCCCTTCAAGGGGAGGGCTGGGGTGGGGATGGGTTCGGAACGGCGGAAAA
>JAYTVW010000050.1:0-16003 GCA_043743785.1 Rhodocyclales bacterium
TTTTCCGCCGTTCCGAACCCATCCCCACCCCAGCCCTCCCCTTGAAGGGGAGGGAGATGGACTTCCGGCGATTCTTTTGACATTCATGCGATTGCCCTGCAGCCCGGGCTTGTAGGCGCGAGCTTGCTCGCGATTGAGCGTAGCATCGCGAGCAGGAATTGTCGGCCCTCGCCGCAACGCGGCGCCCCGAGGTGTCCGGCCGCCGCTGAGAGGCTGTGAAATATTTGAAAAAGCACTGAAACGCAGAGGCGCCGAGGCGCAGAGGAAAGCCAAACCTGGTCTGTGCTCATGATTTCTGCCGGCAGGTGACTTTAGTACTCTCCCACGCTCTTGAATTCTCAGCGCCTCAGCGCCTCTGCGGTTCAATAACGCTTTTTTTGGGATTCAATCGCACCCTTTGAGCTTCGGTCTGTTTACTTTGGCCCACCGAGCTATTTCGGTGGGTTTTGAATATTTCACAAGCTCTGAGTGGGAGCGGAGCGGGTAATAGGCGGCCTATCCCCGGGAGGGCGTACCATGCAGGCCCGAAGCCTCGTGGTGCCCAGCCCATGACGATTTATTGCTGCCCAAGTACAGGCTGCGCTCTCCGAGCCACGTCCATTCGCCATGGATGATTTTCCCGTTGGCGTGATCGGGCCGCTGCTGACCCTGCAGGTTCTCGAACAATTGCGCGCCGGGCAACAGGCCGGGGCAGCGACAGTGGAATGTTCCCTGGACCTGCAGCGCTCCACCGTCAGCGTGGCGGTGGCCCCAGCGGGCTGGACTTGGCAAGGCCGGCTATTTCCTTATCCGGAGGGCTGCCGGGACAGAACCATCTACCACTGGCTCGACGGCGGCTTTGCGCCGGTATCCCGGTACGCTGCCTCCCTCATCAAGCTGGTGCCCACCGAGTGGGGGCCGCCGACGTTCGAGATCGACGGCATCAAGATGCTGCCCACGGCCCGGGTTTCGCCCTGGGCCGATGCCCGGCGCAAGGTGGGTCTGATCGAACCTCGGGGCAAGCTCATCCTGGATACCTGCGGTGGCCTGGGCTACTTCGCCGCTTGGTGCCTGGAGGGCCAGTCCAAGCAGGTGCTGTCCTTTGAGAAGAACCCCGACGTGATCTGGCTGCGCAGCCTGAACCCCTGGTCTCCCGTGGTCGGCGGCGGATTGAGCCTGAGCCAGGGGGATATCGCCGAACAGATCGGCCATTTGCCCAGCCAGTCCGTGGATGCGGTCTTGCACGATCCGCCCCGCTTCGGTATCGCCGGAGAACTCTACTCCCAGACGTTTTATGACCACCTGGCCCGGGTGATCAAGCAGAAGGGCAAGCTATTCCATTACACCGGCACCCCGAACCAGCGCACCAGCGGCCGCGACGTGCCCAAGGAAGTGGCCACCCGTCTGCGCCGCGCCGGCTTTCGCACGGAAATGAATGGCGATGGGGTGTTGGCCATAAGGGGCTGAGATGTCTTGGAGGTGGCGTGTGCATAGGCGGCATTGCCCACCTCGGGTCAGGCCAAATCAAGTAGTGCTGGTTGACGGGGGACTGGCAAGCTAGACTGGCCACAGTCCGTGCCGGCGTGGTGCGGGCTTTCTTCAGGAGCACCACATGTCCGCCCACGAACCCCAAGACCAGAGTATCCCCCCTCTTGCCACCCCCCTGGTTGATGTCGTCTCGCCCCAAGGTGGCAAAAGCAAGAGCCGTTTGGCAGCGAAGCCCAAGGGGGCGACTGTTGTACCCAAGCCCGCGCCCTTCTATCGCCAGTTCGGCCACGGTCCGAAGTATTGAGCTTGAGGTAGCCGCGATGGCCAAAAGTACGCAGTCCGCAGGCAGCAAACCGGCCCCGGCAAATGTTCCAGCAGAGCTTGGGTCGCTGGGAATTGAGGATCTGGTCGCCCAGGCTCTGCAGGGGAGTGCCGAAAGCATTCACCTGCAACCCACCAGTAGCGGCTTCCAGGTTTTCTTTCGTTACCCAGGTGCGTCCGGTACCCAATTGTTCGCCAAGGGCGCCCAGAGCGTGTATGAGGCGTTTCTGGCCGCCGTAAAAACCCGGGTGGGGGCCGATCCCCAGAAAAGGGGCAGCCCGCAACGGGGGCAGGACTTGCTGGAAATCGGCGACAAGATTGTCTTGATATCGGCGCTGACGAGTCCCTGTGCCTGGGGGGAAAGCCTGCTGATTCGGCTCGAACCCGAGGTCCCCGAGAAAAGCCTGGTGGACCTGGGATTGGGGGATGCGGCCCCCTGGCGTGCTGGCTTGGCGCAAGCAGCAGGCCTGTTTCTGGTCTGCGGTCCTGCCGGAGCCGGAAAGACGACGACCCTGCGGGCATCCCTGCTCGAACTAGACCGGGAGGCGCGGCCCTCGGTGCTGGTTGCCGACGAAGGCTTGCGCCATGTCCCGGACGTGTGGAGCATCGCGCCCGGCTTGCTCAAGTCCCAAGGCTTGGCGGCCTTCCTGCCTGTCTTGAAGCACGCGGGCGTCAAGGTGTTGGTGCTGGACGAAATCAGCAATGCCGCCACAGCGCAGGCGGCGGTGCTTGCTGCCCGCAGCTGTCTGGTGTTGGCTGGGGTGCACAGCGCCTTGTCCGTTGGCGCAGGGATTCAGCAATTTCGAGACTGGGGCGTGGCCGAGGCCGATCTGGCCGCGACGCTCAAGACTGTCCTGCTGCAAAGGCTGCTGCACGCAAGCTGCGCTGCGTGTCAGGGGGCCGGCTGTGAGGTCTGCCATCAAACAGGATGCGGTGAGGAAATGCCCGTCCATGTCTGCGTGGCCAGTCCTGATGCGCTGCAACCGTTCGGTAAGCAAGAGGGCAATTCCAGTGCCATCGTCCAGGCGGCCGCCGACCTGTGTACCCAAGGCTTGGTGCCGCCTGGGGAAATCCGGAAAGTGTTCGGAGAAGATGCCGTCCCCATTCATTTGCGTGCCGCATTGGGTCGCTGACGCGATTTTCCCGTTAAGCGCCGCCTGTCGTTGATTTTTTTCACAGTCTCTTAGCCCATGACTTTCCCTATTCCCGTGACCTGGGGTGCGGCGCTGCCGGCGCCGGCCAAGATCAATCTGTTCCTGCACGTGGTGGGCCGCCGCCCCGACGGCTATCACCTGCTGCAGACCGCCTTCCGCCTGCTGGACCGAAGCGACATCCTGCGTTTCCAGCCCCGGGAAGACGACTTGGTGCGGCTTGCACGGCCTCTGCCGGGTGTGCCGGAGGACATGGACCTGTGCGTACGCGCCGCCCGCTTGCTGCAGGCGGAAAGCGGCACCCGTCAGGGCGTTACCATCGACCTGGACAAGCGTCTGCCCATGGGGGGCGGTCTTGGTGGCGGTAGTTCCGACGCCGCCACGGTGCTCCTGGCCTTGAACCGGCTGTGGGATCTGAGCCTGCCACGCCGACGCCTGCGGGAATTGGGATTAAGCCTGGGGGCCGACGTGCCCTTTTTTATCTTCGGCGAAAGCGCTTTTGCCGAAGGGGTGGGAGAGGATTTGCAGCCCCTGGCGCTGCCCCCAGCCTGGTATCTGGTGGTGGAACCCCCCGTTTCCGTACCGACTGCGGAAATATTTTCGGATGAAGGCTTGACACGAAATACGGAAATACTCAGAATGCCGACCTTTCCTGCAGCGGGCAACGGCCAGATCGGTCGGAACGACCTGGAGCCGGTGGCTTGCAAGCGGTACCCGCAAGTTGCCATGGCCCTGGAGTGGCTCGCGCAACATGGGGAAGCGCGCATGAGCGGTTCAGGTGCTTGTGTGTTTGCCGGGTTTTGCAGTGAAGACGAAGCGAAGGGCGCGTTGGCCCACGCGCCGTCTGGCTGGAAAGCCTGGGTAGCGCAGGGGCTGGATAAACATCCGCTCTACCGCTGTGCAGGATAAAAAGGTTTCTTGGGGAGTCGCCAAGTTGGTTAAGGCACCGGATTTTGATTCCGGCATCCGAAGGTTCGAATCCTTCTTCCCCAGCCATACCACGGGCAGGCCGATTGGCCTGCCCGTATCATTTGTGCGGTTCGAACTGGCATAAAACGGAGTCGTTCATGGCCTATGACAACCTGATGGTGTTCACCGGGAACGCCAACCCCAAGCTGGCGGCTGATGTCGTCAAGCGCCTGAACATTTCCCTGGGGCGCGCCACGGTCGGTCGTTTCTCCGACGGCGAAATCACCGTCGAGATCAACGAGCACGTGCGCGGCCGGGACGTCTTCGTTCTGCAGTCCACCAGTGCCCCGACCAACGACAACATCATGGAGCTGCTGATCATGGTGGACGCGCTGAAGCGCGCCTCCGCCGGGCGCATCACGGCGGCGGTTCCCTATTTCGGCTACGCCCGCCAGGACCGCCGGGTGCGTTCCGCCCGGGTGCCCATCACCGCCAAGGTGGTGGCCAACATGCTCCAGGCCGCGGGTGTTGATCGTCTGCTGACGGTGGATCTGCACGCCGACCAGATCCAGGGTTTCTTCGACATCCCGGTGGATAACATCTACGCCGCACCGATCCTGCTGGGCGACATCTGGAAGCGCCAGTACAAGGATCTGCTGGTGGTGTCTCCGGACGTGGGCGGCGTGGTGCGGGCACGGGCACTGGCCAAGCGATTGGAGTCCGACCTGGCCATCATCGACAAACGTCGTCCCAAGGCCAACGTGTCCGAAGTCATGAACATCATCGGCGAGGTGCGGGACCGTACCTGCGTGATCATGGATGACATGGTGGATACGGCGGGCACCCTGTGCAAGGCCGCCTCCGCGCTGAAGGCCAGCGGCGCCAAGCGTGTGCTGGCCTACTGTACGCACCCGGTGCTGTCCGGCTCCGCCATCAGCCGCATTACCGAATCCGACCTGGACGAGTTGGTGGTCACCGACACCATCCCCCTGCGGGACGAGGCCAAGGCCTGCGCCCGCATCCGCCAGATTTCCATCGCCGAACTCATGGCTGAAACCATGCTGCGCATCAGCAATGAAGAATCCGTGAGTTCGCTGTTTATCGAATAATTCGTGAGGAGTGAGGAGTAAGGAGTAAGGAGTCAAAGTTTCCGCGCCTTTGGCGCGCTGGTTTTACCCCTCACCCCTCCCTCCTCACCCCTCACGCTTCATCCCCCCGTCTGGTCGCGGGCGGGGTTTATAACTTGTCTGGAGTAACAAAGCATGTCTATCGAATTCAAAGCTACCAAGCGTGTTCTGCAGGGGTCCGGAGCGAGCCGCCGCCTGCGTCTCGCTGGCCAGGTGCCCGGTATCGTTTACGGCGGTACTGCCGCCCCCCTGGTGATTCAGCTGGATCACAACAATCTGTACCACGCCCTGCAGAAGGAAGCGTTTCACGCTTCCGTGCTGAACCTGGACGTTGAAGGCACCGTAGAAACCGTGGTGCTGCGCGATGCGCAATGGCACGGCTACAAGCAGCAAGTCCTGCACGTGGACTTCCAGCGCGTCGATGCCACCCACAAGATCCACGTCAAGGTGCCCCTGCACTTCGTGAACGCCGATGTGGCCCCGGGCGTGAAGCTGGGCGGCGGCCTGGTGAACCACGTTCTGACCGAGCTGGATGTGACCTGCCTGCCGGCCAACCTGCCGGAGTTCCTGACGGTGGACCTGAAGGATCTGAATGCCGGTGACAGCATCCACGTCAGCCAGCTGACCTACCCGCAAGGTGTGGAGGCTGTGCAGCACAAGGGTGACGATGCCGTGGTGGCCACCATCAGCGTGCCGCGCGGCGGCGTCGTTGAAGGTGCCGAGGAAACCCCGGCCGCGTAATCCCGGCGGCTCTACGTAAATATGACCGCTGTTCCGCCGCGCCTCATCGTGGGCCTGGGAAACCCGGGTCAGGAATACGTGGAGACACGCCACAACGCCGGCTTCTGGCTGGCGGAGCGCCTCGCCGACCGACTGGGAATCCAGTTGGTCCGCGAGGCGCGGTTTCATGGGTTTGTCGCCTCCTCCCGCGTCCCCGCGTTGTGGATCCTCGAACCCCAGACCTTCATGAACCGGTCCGGCCAGGCCGTTGGCGCCCTGGCCCGCTTTTACCGCATCCTGCCCCAGGAAGTGCTCGTCCTACATGACGAACTGGATCTGCCCCCCGGTGCCCTGCGCCTCAAGTTCGGCGGCGGCCTTGGTGGCCACAACGGACTGAAGGATATCGCGGCCCATCTGGGTACCCAGGACTTCTGGCGCTTGCGCATCGGCGTAGGCCATCCGGGGGATCGCAACGAGGTTGTCAGCTACGTCCTCAAGTCTGCCGGCAAGGCAGAGCAGGCCGAAATCGATGCCGCCCTGGAGCGCGCCGAGGAAGCACGTGCGGCCCTCTTCGCCGGTGACTATCCTGCCGCCATGCAGAAACTCAACGGCCGCCCGGGCCCGTCCGCCAAGCCTTAGCCCTGAATCTGTTCGCATCCTCGAAACATCGGGTGTAAAGAATTCCGACAGAAAAATGGACCAGACAGGTAGTAAATTCCCGAAAAAACTGTTTCTTTAATAAAAATCTATTCCAGAACAAGAGGATGTGTATTTTTCTGGCTATTTCTGCGCTGTAAGAAATTTCGACAGCTCGGCGACAGGGTCGGAGTATCCCGAAATCAGCGCTTGTCAAAGATTAATGTGCCTTTAATCAATGGCTTGAATTATTTTTGAGGTGATTCGGAGAGCGCCTGGTGTTGCGTTTCCGCAGAAAGCCACTTGTCGGTTGGCTGATTATTCGCAGTTTTTCTGCGGAAGTCTTGGCGTGAAACTTGCTGTATCACAATTGTTGATTGGCAAAGAGTTGAGCGAAATGTTCAAGAATTCAGGACAAATGGGATGCCGCGTGCGCGGTCTGGTGCTGTCGGGGCTGCTGGCGCTGGCCGCGCTCGTACCTGTCGCGGCCGAGGCTACGGCGATCACCAAGACCTTGACGGTCAATGTGTGGGATGTTTGCAATGATGCAGGTGCGAACTGCGCATCCACAGGCCCCGTCAGTGATCCGTACTTTCAGGCGGAAGTGAACAAGATATGGGCGCAGGCGGGAATTAGCGTCAGTTTCGTCTTCCAGCACAATATAAACAGCACTTTCTATAGCAACATTGATGACAGTACTTATGCAGGCACTCCCGGCTCCATCGGAGATAACAGCGTCTATGCACTGTTCGGTGTGTCTGGATCCGTGAATTTTGCCAATGCGGCGACAGTAGGGAGCAGGGCGGTATACAGCACGACTGTCGAAAACCTGTATCTGGTCCACACTATCGTGGGGGCTTATGGCGAAAGCTGGTTGGGTTTAGGTGGCATGGTCATCGCCATGGATAGTGTCATGAGTTACAACGGTGGCCTTGGGCGGATCGATACCATCGCCCATGAACTGGGCCACAACCTGGGCCTGCCTCATTACGACACCCTGGCGTCCGACCTGATGGCCAGCGGCGGTGTGCGTAGTGTGCCCGCCACCAGCGCCAATATTGCGCCCAGCGGCCTGGGTTATGACTACTTGACCTCCGCCCAGATCGCTACTGCGCGGTCCAGCACTTTGCTGAGAGATGTCCAGATTCCAGAGCCGAGCGGCATGCTGTTGTTGCTGGTCGCCGCTGCTGCTGCCACCTCGGCGACGCAGCGTCGGCCGTAGGCTGCCGAGACATCAGTTGAACCCGACCCCGGCTGGGGCAGCCTGTGAACTGACAAGCGTGGCGGGCGGTATTCGGGCACTCACTCAGCGTTTCAGGAGCGTTTTCAGATAGCGCCCGGTGTGGCTGGCGGCAACCAGGGCCACGGCTTCAGGCTTGCCGCTTGCGATGATTCGCCCGCCCCCATTGCCGCCCTCTGGCCCCAGATCCACCACCCAGTCCGCCGTCTTGATCACGTCCAGGTTGTGCTCGATAACCACCACCGTGTTGCCGTGCTGGCGCAGACGGTGCAGGACCTTCAGCAGCATGTCGATGTCGGAAAAATGCAGGCCCGTGGTGGGTTCGTCCAGGATGTAGAGGGTGCGGCCCGTGTCCCGTTTCGATAGTTCCAGGGCCAACTTGACGCGCTGGGCCTCTCCGCCGGAAAGCGTTGTGGCGGATTGCCCCAGAGTGATGTAGGACAGGCCCACGTCCACCAGGGTCTGGAGCTTTCTCGCCACCGCCGGCACCGCATCGAAGAATTCCCGGGCCTGTTCCACGGTCATTTCCAGCAATTCGTGGATGGTCTTGCCCTTGTAGCGGATTTCCAGGGTCTCCCGGTTGTAGCGTTTGCCGTGGCAGACGTCGCAGGGCACGAAGATGTCCGGCAGAAAATGCATTTCCACCTTGATCATGCCGTCCCCCTGGCAGGCTTCGCAGCGCCCGCCCTTCACGTTAAAGGAGAAGCGTCCCGGCCCGTAGCCCCGTTCCCGGCTTTGGGGCACCCCGGCGAAGAGTTCCCGGATGGGCGTGAGCAGGCCCGTGTACGTGGCCGGGTTGGAGCGGGGCGTGCGGCCGATGGGGGACTGGTCAACATTGATGACCTTGTCGAAGAACTCCAGGCCTTCGATGGACTCGTGGGCCGCCGGCTCCGTGTTGGAGCCGTAGAGGTGCCGCGCCGCCGCCGCGTACAGGGTGTCGTTGATGAGCGTGGACTTGCCGGAGCCGGAAACACCGGTGATGCAGGTAAATAGTCCCACCGGCAGCTCCAGGGTCACGTTCTGCAGGTTGTTGCCCCTGGCGCCCCGGATGATAAGCTGGCGTTCCGGATCCGGCTTCACCGCCTCGCCGGGGCGCTCAATGCGCTTGCGGCCCGACAGGTAGGCGCCGGTGAGAGAATCCGGATTGGCTGTGACTTCCGCCGGGGTGCCCTGGGCCACCACCGCGCCGCCGTGCTCGCCGGCGCCGGGACCCATGTCCACCACGTAGTCGGCGCTGCTGATGGCCTCCTCGTCGTGTTCCACCACGATCACCGTGTTGCCCATGTCCCGCAGGTTGACGAGGGTTTCCAGCAGCCGGGAGTTGTCCCGCTGGTGCAGGCCGATGGAAGGCTCGTCCAGCACGTACATGACGCCGGTGAGGCCGGAGCCGATCTGGGAGGCCAGGCGAATGCGCTGGGCCTCGCCGCCGGAGAGAGTTTCCGCCGAACGGTCCAGGGACAGGTAATCCAGGCCCACATTGATGAGGAACTGCAGGCGGCTGACGATCTCCTTGATGATTTTTTCCGCCACCTGGGCCTTGGCCCCCGTGAGTTCCACGGCGGCGAAGAAGTCCCGCGCCCGGGCCAGGGCGAAGCCGCTGACCTGGGGCAGGGTCTGCCCATTGACGAAGACATGGCGCGCCTCCTGGCGCAGCCGGGTGCCGTGGCAGGCCGGGCAGGGCTTGCTGTTCAGGTACTTGGAAAGCTCCTCCCGCACCGAGAGGGAATCCGTCTCCTTGTAGCGCCGTTCCAGGTTGGCGATGATGCCCTCGAAGGGGTGGCTGCGGTCGAAGCGGGTGCCCTTCTCGTTCAGGTACTTGAAGCGGATCTGTTCCTTGCCGGAACCGTAGAGCACCACCTTGCGGATGTCCTCCGGCAGGGCCTCGAAGGGCGTGGTGATATCGAAGGCGTAGTGCTCCGCCAGGCTCTCCAGCATCTGGAAATAGAACTGGTTCTTCTTGTCCCAGCCCTTGATGGCGCCGGCGGCGAGGGAAAGGTGCGGGAAGGCCAGCACCCGGCCCTCGTCGAAAAACTGGGTCTGGCCCAGGCCGTCGCACTTGGGGCAGGCGCCCATGGGGTTGTTGAAGGAAAAGAGCCGCGGCTCCAGTTCCTGCAAGGCGTAGGAACAGACGGGGCAGGCGAACTTCGCCGAGAACATGTGTTCCTTGCCGCTATCCATCTCCAGGGCGATGGCCCGGCCTTCCGCGTGGGTCAGGGCCGTCTCGAAGGATTCCGCCAGGCGCTGGCGCATGTCCGGGCGCACCTTGAGCCGGTCCACCACCACGTCCACCGTGTGTTTCTGGCTCTTGGTAAGCTTGGGCAGCTCGTCCATTTCGTAAATCTTGCCGTCCACCCGGAGGCGCACGAAGCCCTGGGCGCGCAATTCCGTGAACAACTCCACCTGCTCGCCCTTGCGGTTCGCCACCACCGGCGCCAGGATCATCAGCTTGGTGTCTTCCGGCAGTGCCAGCACCATGTCCACCATTTGGGACACGCTCTGGGCCGTAAGCGCAAGGTCGTGCTCCGGGCAATGGGGCGTGCCGGCCCGGGCGTACAACAGGCGCAGGTAGTCGTGGATTTCCGTCACCGTGCCCACGGTGGAGCGCGGGTTGTGGCTGGTGGCCTTCTGTTCGATGGAGATCGCCGGAGATAGCCCCTCGATCAGGTCCACATCTGGTTTTTCCATGAGCTGCAGGAACTGCCGCGCATAGGCCGAGAGGGACTCCACGTAGCGCCGCTGGCCTTCCGCGTAGAGGGTGTCGAAGGCCAAGGAGGACTTGCCCGACCCGGACAGGCCGGTGATGACCGTCAGACGGTTTCTCGGCAGGTCCAGATTGATGTTCTTGAGATTGTGCGTGCGGGCGCCGCGAATGCGCAGGAATTCCATGATGAAGCCGTGCCGGGGGGAAACGGCAGACTATACGCAAGTTCCGGGGGACGGAACAAGGTGATCTGCGGAGCCGTAGGCGAAGTCTGCCCGTGTTGCCACGGAAGAGAGCACAGGGGTTGGCGGATCCTTGACACTCGCCAAGGCGCGCTTCCATACTCGCTCGATTCCGTGGTGCTGCGGCGCCATGTTCCGCTGTTGAAGCGTTCGTTCGGGAAAGACCTTGTGTGCTCTGTCAGCCAGGGGTCACGCTCCCGGGAAAGGAGTTGTGCCATGACCAGACTTTTTCATGTGGGTTGTCTCCCCGGTCCGGATGTGATGGACCTGCAGGATGCCCTCAACACCCTGTCCGACTGGCGGGACCCGGATACGGATTTCCAGGAACTGGAAGTGGATGGGGTATTCGAGCAGAGCACCCGGCAGCGGTTCATGGAGTTCCAGCGGGCCTGCGGCATGCCGGCCGACGGCATCGCCTCCCCCAGGGTCTGGCAGCACATACAGACTCTCTTGAACAGAATCCCCGGTTTGGCCCTCTCCCGCCCCCTCGGCGGGGTGGCCTTCATGACGACGGACGATGGGGGCAAGGGCAGTGAGGGAGGCGAAGGAGGAGGGGGAGCCAAGGGCGGCAAAGTGAGCGGAAGCCAGGAAGGTCAGGGCAAGGCCGTGGGCAAGGGAGGGGCGGATCACTACGGGAAATCGGGCGGCAAGGCCGGGGCGGATCACTACGGGAAATACGGAGGAAAGGGCAAGGGCAGCACGGACTACGGCGGGAAATCCGGGGGCAAGGGCAAGGGCGCCTCGGGTTACCACGGGAAAACCGGCGGCAAGGGGGGGCACCACGGCGGCAAAGCCAAGTCCAAACAGGCCCAGGCGGACATGTCCTGGTTTTCTGCTGTTTGGGGCTTCCAATCCCATGGCCATATGCGCCCGATTGGCACCTTCGGCCACAAGAACTCCGGCGGCAGCGGCAAGGGGAGTGGCGAAGGAAACAGCGGAAGCGGCGGCAAGGGCAAGACCGGATGAACCCGGACGACGCCTTCGCCCCCCTGCCGGCGCCTCTGGGGGGCTGGGTGCAGGGCATGTTGGATGGTCTGCCGCCCCGGGAGCGGGGCGCCACCTGTGATGATTGCGCCATGTGCCCGCCGCCGGGCCTGCCCTCTTCACCGCAACGCATCGTCTTTCACCCGGAAACCCGCTGCTGCACCTACCGCCCCCGGATTCCCAATTATGCCGTGGGCGCCCTGTTGGCCGACCCGGCGTACCCGGCTGATTCCCCGGCCCGGACTTCCATCCAACAGCGTATCGCCGAAGGGGACGCCTCGCCCCTGGCCCTGCGGGTCGATGCAGCCTATCAACTGGTTTACTGGCATGCCAATGGGCCGTCCTTCGGCCGGGCCCGGCAACTCCGTTGCCCCCATCAGGAGGCGGATCAGAAATGCGGCATCTGGGCGCACCGTCCGGCGATATGCGCCACCTGGCACTGCAAGCATGATCGGGGGGCGCTGGGCGGCGCCTTGTGGGGGGCACTCCACGGCGCGCTGGCCCGGGCGGAAGAGGTGGTGTCCCTGTGGTGCCTGGGCGAACTCGGTTTTGACGGGGCGGCCCGGCGCCTGAATCTGGACGACCTGGGCCGGGATGCGGTGGATGCGCCGGCGCTGGACCGGCAGCCGGACCCGGAGCGGCAGCAGGCCCTGTGGGGCGACTGGCTGGATCGGGAGGAAGCCTTCTACCGGGCCTGTGCCGAACGGGCGGCGACCCTGGACTGGGCTGCCATCGAGCGCCTGGCCGGGCAGGAACTGGCCCTGTTGGCGGACGCGGCCCGGGAACTCGCCGCGCGCCACGCGGACCTCGCCCTGCCGGAGCGGCTGCGGACCGGCCGCTTCGAAGTCCTGGGCCTCACGGCCGGCCAACTCTGGCTCAAGAGCTATAGCGAATTCGATACCCTGGAGATGGCGCCGGAACTCATGGATCTGGTGGCCCGCTGTGACGGTCGCCCCACCGCAGAAATCCTGGACGAGCACCAAAGCCGCCACGGCCGGCGTCCCCCCCCCGTCTTCTGCTGCGCACCCTGCTGGATTTCGGCATCCTGCTGCCGTCGAGTGAAGAAGCCCTATACAGTTCCCCAACCCAAGGCAGCGATGATTAAAACAACATGATGGGAGCGGTGTTGTTGACTTTCTGGCACCTGGGTGACGGTTTGAGCCGGATAGGCGACAAGGTAAGGGGAATGGCGACGGCATGTGTTGAGCAGACTGAGTGCATCCTCCGCGTCTCTGCGCCTCGGCGTTTTAAACGATTTTTCGAGATAGTGGCACTGCCAGGTTGGCGGCCCGGCCCCGGCACCGGTATGCTTCGCGTTTCGCCACTCATCTCGCGCCGCCATGAAAGCCGTCATTATTCCCGTCACGCCCTTCGAACAGAACTGCTCCCTCATCTGGTGCGAGAAAACACTCAAGGCTGCGGTGGTGGACCCGGGCGGTGATTTGCCGCGCATCCTCAAGGCGGTGGAAGAGAACGGCCTGACCCTGGAACGCATCCTGGTGACCCACGGCCACGTGGACCATGCCTCCGGCGTGGCGGATCTGGCGGACAAGTTCAGTCTGCCCATCGAAGGCCCCCAGGAGGCAGACAAGTTCTGGATCGACGGTTTGCCCACTGCCGCCAAGCAATACGGCTTTCCGCCAGCCCGTTCCTTCACACCGACCCGCTGGCTGCACGATGGCGACACGGTTACGGTGGGAGAGGACACCCTGGAGGTGCTGCACTGCCCGGGCCACACCCCCGGCCACGTGGTGTTCTACTACCGTCCCGGCGGTATCGCCTTCGTCGGTGACGTGCTCTTCCAGGGCTCCATCGGCCGCACCGACTTCCCCCGGGGCAACCACGCCGACCTGATTTCCTCCATCCGCAACAAGCTCTTCCCCCTGGGCGACGACGTCACCTTTGTCCCCGGCCACGGCCCCCTGTCCACCTTCGGCGACGAACGGCAGAACAATCCCTACGTGGGAGATTGAAGCGCTTGTAGGGGCGAACTTGTTCGCCCGATATTTTCACGGGCGAATGAATTCGCCCCTACAAGAGTCTGGATTCAGACTTCCGTCCCGTCCGGCACCAGTCGCAGCAGCGTGATCTCGGACGGCGCGCCGAAGCGTTTGGGCGGGCCCCAGTAGCCGGTGCCACGGCTGGTATAGACCCACAGCTTGCCCAGCCGGTGCAGGCCCGCGGTGAAGGGTTGCTGCAGAGTTACGAACAGATTCCAGGGCCAGAATTGCCCGCCGTGGGTGTGCCCGGACAATTGCAGATCGAACCCGGCGGCCACTGCGGCGGCGGCCGAGCGGGGTTGATGGGCCAGCAAAATCCGGATGAGTCCCGCCGGGCTGCCAGCCAGGGCCGCCAAGGGATCGCTCTTTTGGCCAGGGTCGAAGGCTGCCGCGCTGTAGTCGGTCACGCCCGCCAGCACCAGTTTCGCGCCGGCATGTTCGATGAGCACGTGCTCGTTCATCAAAGTGTGCAAACCCAGCCGCCGGAACTCCGCCATCCATTCCAGGGCGCCCGAGTAGTACTCGTGGTTGCCGGTCACCACATAAATACCGTGCCGGGCGGCGAGCCTTGCCAATGGCGCGGTATGGGATGACAGTCCCTCGACGCTGCCGTCCACCACGTCGCCCGTGATGGCGATCAGGTCGGCATGCAAGCCATTCACCCGGTCCACGATGGCGCGGACGTAGTCGCCCTTGATGGTGGAGCCCACGTGGATGTCGCTGATCTGGGCGATGCTGAAGCCGGCGAGGCCTTCCGGCAGCCCTTTCAGGGGAATGTCGATGTTCACGACCCTTGCGACCCGGCGGGCATTGACGAAGCCCACCAGAGTCACCAGGAGAGCAGCCGCCGGCACCGCCTCCGCCGTCCAGACGATGAACAAGGGCGAATCTGCCACAAAGAGCGCCAGGTCTCGCAGCACCGTCAGCACCAGCACTGACGAGAACAGCCCCATGGCCAGAGACCCGGCCCAGCTGATACGGTCCGCCAGGGCCGGGCGCAGGACGAGGAAGCGGGCCAGCATGCCCATGGGGATCAGCAGCGTGGACAGGCCGAGCAGAGCTACGCCGATGGGCATGCTGCCTATGGGTAGCGCCGGCAGCAGGCGCCAGCCGATCCAGGCGTGAAGCAGAGCCAGGAGCGGCAGCACCGTGAGGAAGAAGCGGCGCAGGCGGCGCGGCAGGACGGCAGGGGGTGTCTGTGCCGGCATGGCGTTGGTTTTACGGTTCACTCCGGGCGGGACGGGTCGCTGGTGGGCGCGGCGTCGTCAGTCTTGCTTGAGCAGCAGCCCCAGCGGCTCTTGAAGCGGCCTTTCAGTTGCTCCCGCTCTTCCTCGCTCATGCCATCCCGGTGCTGACGGAACTTGTGCCCGTGGCAGCCGCCCCGGAAGCCGCCGAAGAGAATTTTGCAGAGCAGCAGGAGGCCCAGGGCCTGCAGGTAGCTGACAGGCTGGACCCCGGCAAACAGGGCCGGCAGCAGCCAGTTCCACAACAGCATGACTACCCAGCCCAGGGCGGCGCCCCCGACGAGGACCATGAGGGCGATCTTGAGGCACTTCGATTTGCAGGAAGACTTGTCGCTTGAGCAGTTCATTTCGGTTCCTTCAGTTAAGTTCGTCATAAAGCGGCTGCAGGCGAGTTCGCAGCTGCAGTACCGCCTGTCGCTTCCAGCCCAGCAGGGTGTTCAGCTTGGTGCCGCTGGCGACCGCCAACTCCTTGAAGCTCAGCCCATCCAGCTCATGGGCGATGAATACATCCCGTTGCCGGGCCGGCAGCTCATCCAGGGCCGCCGAGATGGCCTCCAGCAGCCTGGCCCGCACCAAGGAGGCTTCCGGGCCGCTGTCCGGGGCGGGCAGTGCCTGCTCCAGCCAGTAGTCGTCCTCCCCATCCTCCCCGGCTTGCGCCAGGGGCTCCTCCCGCTTCTTGCGGAAGCGGTCGATGATGCGGTTCTTCGCCACCCGGAACAGCCAGGCGCCGGCCTGTTCGATGGGCGCCGGCAGGCGGTAGGCTTCCACCAGTTCAAAGAACACATCCTGCAGGATGTCCTCCGCGTCCCCCGGATCCGGCACCCGCTGGCGAATGAAATTGCCCAGCCGGCCCCGCTCCCGCGTGATGGTGTCGGCGATGCGTCTGTTCTGGTCAGCCATCAGTGGGTGATAGGCGGGTTGGGCGGTCAGCAGCGTATCCATGCAGGTGAAGACGGATCACGGGCAGGAATATTGTGGGCGGGAGCCAGGAGCCGAAAAGAATTTGTTTGAAACGCAGAGGCGCCGAGGCGCAGAGGAAAAACAAAAGCCTGTGCGTCAAATGCGCCCCACCGTTTATCTGAACGAAACGATCCTTGCGCGCCTTCGATTTCTCGGCGCCTCTGCGCCTCGGCGTTTCAATGAAGTTTTCTCTGAAGCCCTTAGTCGCCGAGAAAGAATAACTTGAACATTGTCCATCTTGCATACGAGCGCCATGCTGCGTTGCAAAACGCTTGTGTGGCCAGCCACATGGCGCGTTTTG
>JAYTVW010000051.1:0-23553 GCA_043743785.1 Rhodocyclales bacterium
GGCCAGTTGGAAGGCAGCGGAGGTGGTGGTGTCCACGACCTGGCTGGCGGCTTCGGTGAAGAGCCGGCTGAGGTCGGTGGCCTTGCTGGTGGTAAACCAAGCGAGCTGGGTGTTACCGGGATTGGCACCAGCGGAAACCAAGCTGAAGTTGCTGTAGCTGGAGCCGAAGGAGATGTTCTGGAACAGGTCGATACAGTAGGACAGGTAGGACTGGGTGATACCGGAGCTGCCGCTGACGACGGCGACCTTCAGTTCACCTGCCATGCCGGTTTCGGTAACGTTGGCATTGGTATTGACGTCGAAGGCGGTGAGTTTGAATTTCAGCGGCGTGGAAGTGCTGGAGCCGAAGGCGAAACTGTTCAGCGTCAGGGTGTCGGCGAAGGCGGCGGGGCTGAAGAGAGCGGCTATCAGGGCGGCAGTGGCGAGGCGTTTCATGGTGTGACTCCAAGTTCGTTTGCGTTGGAGCCACAATATCGTTTGTCTGTCCGGGCGCCCGTGAAGCACGTCACGCTGGATTGGGTGTGTTGCAGGCGGTGTGAATTACGTCACGGGCGACGGGTTGCAGGCACTCGCCCGAGGTGGCGGAGGGGACGGTAAACGGAAGAAGCGCGGCAAGCCGCGCTTCTTTTTTGGGATCCCCCGCGGATGCCGTTAGGCCGGCATCCTGAACCTTGGGGTTCAAGGCGGTTAGCTTCCGGCCGCATCAGGTGTGCCCGGCGAGGGGCACTCACAACAGCGACGTTCTGGTTACTAACCTATGCCAACATAAGTTGGTTCAAGGAATGTATGGCCTTGACGAGCACCGCAGGGGAAAACTTTTGGAGTCCGATCAGAAGTGACTCAGAACAGACTTTCTTGCTGAGCCAGCGCCTCGTCCAGTCGGGACTCCATGGAAATGATTCTACGCCGAAACTCACTCATGTCAAAACCGCCGGGGAGGGTCAGGGCAAGCAGTTCGTGCGCCAGGTTCAGGGCCGTCATGACCGCCAGGCGCTCTCCGTTGCTCTTGGTCTTTTCCGCCAGTTCGCCCATGCGGGAATCAAGAAACTCCACCGCGTTCTTCAGGGCTTCCCGCTCTTCGGGAGCGCAGCCCACCCGGTAATCCCGGCCGAGTATGGAAATGTCCAGCATCTGGCTGTCGTTGCTCACGTGGGGCCTCCAGGGGTTATTCGGCCTGAACCGGCAATCGGGACATGAGGGCTTCCAGCCGGACGCGGGCGGTGTCCAGGGTGTCCTCCAGGCGCCGCTTGTCGGATTCCAGGGCGGCCACGCGGGTGCGCAATTCCTGGTTTTCGCTACGCAGGGTCTGGTAGTTCAGCATGAACTGGTCGAGCTTCTGCTCGAGGGAGGTTAAATCAGCGATCATGGGCCGCACTATAGAGGGAGCCACCTTGCGTGGTCAAGCGCTCAAAGGGTCTACTTGGCAGGGCCATCGCTTACGCAGGGAATCCTGGCGCTTGTGTGGCGCGGCCCTTTTGCTCCGGCGGAGCGGTCCCCGCTTTGACCCGGGTCATGTTTCCGGCAAGACGTTCCGGGTAGGGTGTGCGGCCCGAGGGCGTCCCCGCCCTTCAACCGGCAACGCCGACATGCGCTTCCTCGAACATCCTCTGTGGCTGGTGGGCTTTCGGCCCTTCTTCTCCCTGGCTTTTCTCTCGGGCATGGCCCTGCCCGTGCTGTGGGCGGCGATGTTCAATGGCGGCATGGCGCCGCCACCCATCGCCATATCCCCCGTGCAGTGGCACGCTCATGAAATGTTCTTCGGCTTCGGCTGGGCGGTTCTCGGCGGATTTCTGCTGACGGCGACGAAGAACTGGGTGCAGATCCGGGGCTACCACGGCACCGCCTTGATGTTCCTCGTGGCGGCCTGGGGCGTGGAGCGGGCAGGCATGTGGTGGCAGGGGGAGCTGCCCCCGGGGCTGTTTCTGCTCTCGAACAACGTGTTTCTCGGCAGTATCGTGGCCATGTTGTTGTGGTCCCTCGTCAGAAACCGGGAGAAGGATTCCTACCGGGACAACACTTTCTTCCTGCTGATCCTGCCGGCTTTCCTCGTGGCCAAGCAGCTCATGCTCAGCCCGGAGCATTTTCAGGCAGGCGTAGCCATGGCCCTGGGCCTGTTTCGCGTGGCCTTCCTGGTGATGCTGGAGCGTACCGTGACCCAGTTCATGAAGGGAGCCTGCCAGGTGGCTATCCTGCGGGACCCCCGTCTGGATGGCGCCATCAAGTTGTTGGCCCTGGCCCTTGTGCCGGCCGCCTTCGGGCCTCCCCTCGTGTCCGGCTGGCTGGGTCTGGCCCTGGCCGTCCTGCTGATGGGGCGTTTCCTCTACTGGCACCCGGCTCTGGCGCTACGGCGTATCGACATCGGCATCCTCTACCTGGGCTACCTGGCCCTGGTGTTGCAAATCGTGATGGAGTTTGTCGGCCTGCAGTCCGCCTGGGTCGGTGCCGTGTCGGTGCATGTGTTCAGCTTCGGTGTCATGGGCTTGATCATCCCCGCCATGCTGACCCGCATCGCCAAGGGCCACACGGGGCGCAAGGTGGCCTTTGATGCCGGAGACAAGTGGGTGTTACGCATCATGTTGCTGGGTTTCGTCCTGCGCATCGTGGTGCCCCAACTCCATCCGGCGGGCTACGTCCTATGGATTGCCCTCTCGGCTGCCTGCTGGTGCGCCTGTTTCGGCATCCTGGCCTGGCGCTACATTCCGTTCCTGCTTCAGGCGCGGGTGGACGGCAAGGAACACTGAAGTACGCTGGCGAGGGGCTGCCGAAGAGCGCTTCCGCGCGCTTTTTGGCGCCCGGCTCTGCTATTCTTCCACCCTTGAAAGTGGCGCGTTGCCATACCTGCCATACCCCTCGATTCGGAAACTTACCGGACGCACAGAAACCCTGGCCATGCCTTTGATTCCCCGCCCGGCCCTGGCCATCCTGATACCGCTCCTGGCGTTTGCCGCCCAGTGGCTGCTCTGGGATTTCATCAATCCCTACGTCTGGTTCCTGTTTTATCCGGCGGTTTTCTTTGCGGCCGTTCTGACAGGACTGTGGGGCGGCGTGGCGGCAACCACCCTGTCCACCCTGCTGGTCTGGTACTGCTTCATTCCTCCGCGTTTTTCGTTTTCCCTCGAGAAACCCGTTTTTTTCGTTTCCATCATCGGCTTTACCCTCACGGGCATGCTTTTCAGCCTGTTCAGCGAGCATACCCGCCGCCTGACCCTGCGCCTGGCGGCCCGGGAGGGGGACGCGAAGCTGCGCAGGGTGCTCGATAGTGCGGCGGACGCGGTCTTTATCGCCACGCCCCAGGGGCGCTATGTCTATGCCAATGAGCAGGCCTCGGCCCTGCTGGGGTATACGGAGGCCGAGTTGCTGGCCATGGGCTTTGCCGACCTGACGCCGGCAGAGGATGCCGCCCATATTCAGAAAAGCCTGGGCATCCTGCTGGCCGAGGGGCGCATGCACACGGAAACCCACCTGCGGCACAAGGATGGCCGCCGGGTGCCGGTGGACCTGAACACGGCGGTGCTGCCGGATGGCAATCTGTTTGGCTCCTGCCGGGACAACAGCGAAGTCATCAACGCGAGACAAGCGCTCGAACGCAGTGAGGTGCGTTATCGCGCCGCATTTCAAACCAGCCTGGATTGCATCAATATCACCCGCCTGGATGACAGCACTTACCTGGAAGTGAACCAGGCTTTCCTGGATGTCGTCGGTTACACCCGGGAGGAGGTCATCGGTCAATCGGCCCTGGCACTCGGGATATGGGCCGATCCGGCGGATCGGCAACGGCTGGTGGAGGAACTCAGGCAGCATGGTCAGTTCAATAATCTGGAGGCTCGCTTCAGGAAGAAGAACGGGGAACTGCTGTGGGGTCTGATGTCAGCGGGAACCATGGAACTGGACGGAGTGGCCTGCCTGCTGTCCATCACCCGGGTCATCACGGAGATGAAGGCGGCCCAGGCGGAACTCCAACTCCATCGCACCCGGCTGGAAGAACTGGTGCGGGCCCGCACCGCCGATCTGGAAGAAACAAACAGCAAGCTGCAGGACACCCAGTTCGCCATGGAGAGCGCCGGCATCGGCATCCACTGGGTCAATGCGGACAGCGGGCGCTTCCTTTACGTGAATAAATTTGCTGCGGAAATGCTTGGGCGCAGCGTCGAGGAAATGCTTGGGCTTGCCGTGCCCGACATTGATCCGAGCTTCCCGCCCGGCAACTTCAACCGGGCTACCGAGGGCCTGCGCCGGCAGCGCAATGCCCTGTTCGAGACGACGAATCTCCACCGGGAGGGGCGTCTGATTCCTGTCGAGGTGAGCCTGTATTACCTGCCCGGCACGCTGGATAATCCGCCCCGCTTCATCTCGTTTTTGAAAGACATCAGCAAGCGCAAGGATGCCGAGTTGGCCCTGCTGCAGGCGAAGGAAGCGGCGGAGGCCGCCAACATCGCCAAAAGCGCCTTTCTGGCCAACATGTCCCACGAGATCCGCACGCCCCTCAATGCCATCACCGGCATGGCTCACCTCATCCGCCGCGCCGGTATCCCGGCCCCCCAGGCCGAGCGCCTGGACAAGATCGACGGGGCGGGGCAGCACTTGCTGGAAATCATCAACGCCATCCTGGATCTCTCCAAGATCGAGGCCGGCAAGTTCGTCCTGGAGGAAACCGGCGTCAACGTCGCCAGCATCTGCGCCAACGTGGTGTCCATGCTGTCGGACCGGGCGCGGCATCTGCAATTGCGGGTCGAAACCGAGGCCTTGCCTCCCGGCCTCCTGGGGGACGCCACCCGTCTGCAGCAGGCCCTTTTGAATTACGCCAGCAACGCCATAAAGTTCACGGAGAAAGGCAGCGTCACCCTGCGCGCCCGTTGCGCAGCCCAGTCCGGCGACAGCGTGCTGCTGCGCTTTGAAGTCCAGGATACGGGGATCGGCATCGGGCCAGAGGTGGTGGAGCGCCTGTTTGCCACCTTCGAGCAGGCTGACAACTCCATCACCCGCAAGTACGGCGGCACGGGCCTGGGCCTGGCCATCACCCGGAAACTGGCTCAGGTCATGGGCGGCGATGCCGGGGTGACGAGTACCCCCGGCCTTGGCAGCACCTTCTGGTTCACGGCACGCGTCCGGAAGGGCGAGGCAGGCCAGGAGGAGCGGGGCGCGGCCCCCGCCGGCGCAGCGGAGCTGACCCTGGCCGCGGCCTATCGGGGGCGTCGCATCCTGCTGGTTGAGGATGAACCCATCAATCAGGAAGTCTCCCTGATGCTGCTGCAGGATGTGGGGCTGGTGGTTGATGTGGCCGGGGACGGCGTCGACGCGGTGGCTCTGGTCAGCCGGAATGACTATGACCTGATCCTCATGGATATGCAGATGCCGCGCATGGACGGCCTGGAGGCGACCCGGCGCATCCGCCTGTTGGCTAATGGGGGGCGGGTGCCGATCCTGGCCATGACGGCGAACGCCTTTGCGGAAGACAAGCTGCGTTGCGCCGACGCCGGCATGAACGATTTCATTAGTAAGCCAGTGAATCCGGATATCCTGTTCGCAAGTTTGTTGAAATGGCTGTCGCGGCAGCGGCACTGAAACTGTATGGCGGAGAGGGTTGGCAGCATGCTAGGGAATGTGGAGATTTTTCCGTGGAATGACAATTTCGCCACGGGTATCGAGGAAATCGACGGGCAACACCGGCGTCTGATTGAACTCTTGAACCTGCTGGTCAGCCATCTGGCTTACCAGGCGGACATTCCGACCCTCAACAGCATCTTCGACGAACTCCGGGACTACACGGTCACCCACTTCCAGGCGGAAGAGCGCATCTGGGACGAATATTTCCAGGGCGATCCCTGGGAAGCCTGGCACAAGAGCAGCCACACCGGCTTCATCGACAAGGTCATCGCCCTGAAAAACCAGGAGGGGGAGAAATCCCTCGATGAAATCATCGAGGAAATCGTTTCCTTCCTGACTCACTGGCTGGCCCTGCATATCCTGGAGTCCGACAAGCGCATGGCCAAGGTGGTGCTGGCCATGCCGACGGGCATTTTCCTGGAAGATGCCAAACAACTGGCGGATGAGGAAATGACAGGCGCCTCCAGGCTGCTGGTGGAAACCATCATGTCCATGTACGACAAGCTGGCCAGCCGCACGGTGCAGATGACCCGGGAAATCAACAAGCGCCGCAAAGTCGAGCTGGAATTGCAGGCTGCGCGAAAAAAGGCCGAGGAGGCCAACCGGGCCAAGTCCTCCTTCCTGGCCAACATGAGCCACGAGATTCGTACGCCGCTGAATGCCATCACCGGCATGGCCCACCTGGTGCGGCGCTCCGGCGTCACCCCGGAGCAGGCCCTGCGGCTGGACAAGATCGACGCTGCCGGGCGCCATCTGCTGGAAATCATCAACGCGGTACTGGATATTTCCAAGATAGAAGCCGGCAAGTTCATGCTCGACGAGTCGCCCCTGAGTGTGGGCGGCGTCGTCGATGGTGTCGTGTCCATGCTCGCCGAACGGGCCCATGTCCGGCAGATCAGGTTGCTTTGCGATTCCGAGCGGCTACCGGGGCGCCTGCTGGGGGATGCCACCCGCCTGCAGCAGGCCCTGCTGAACTACGCCACGAATGCCGTCAAATTCACCGAAAGCGGTAGCGTTACCTTGCGTACCCGTTGCGTAGAGGAAACCGCCGATAGCGTGCTGCTACGCTTCGAGGTGGAGGACACGGGCATCGGCATTGCGCCGGACGTGGCCGAGCGCCTGTTCGCGGTCTTCGAGCAGGCCGACAACACCATGACCCGCAAATATGGCGGCACCGGCCTGGGCCTGGCCATTACCCGGAAACTGGCCCAGGTCATGGGTGGCGACGCCGGCCTGTCCAGCCGCCCCGGCATTGGCAGCACCTTCTGGTTCACGGCGCGTCTGAAGAAAGGCGCGGCCGTGCCCCTGGCGCTGGCCGCCGCTTTGACGGAGGGGGCTGAAGCCGTGCTGGCCCGGGATTTTCCGGGCCGCCGCCTGTTGCTGGCGGAGGATGAACCCATTAACCGGGAGGTGGCGCTGGAACTGCTGGAGGCCGCCGGACAGATTGTGGACGTGGCCGAGGATGGCATGGCCGCCTTGGAACTGGCCCGCCGTAATGTCTATGACCTCATTCTCATGGACATGCAGATGCCCCACATGGACGGACTGGAAGCCACCCGGCAGATTCGCCAACTGCCCCAGGCCGCCAAGGTGCCCATCCTGGCCCTCACGGCCAATGCCTTCTCCGAAGGCCGGGGCCAGTGCCTGGCGGCGGGCATGAACGACTTCGTCGCCAAGCCGGTGGAGCCGGACGCCCTGTTCACCTGCTTGCTGAAATGGCTGTCAGCCGCGCCACCGGGTTGAATCCGGCCCCACAAGCCCGGAGGAAATTGTCGGGTTAAAACCCCACCTGCGCGGCTGGATCGCCGGGCATGTCGAGTCAAGGTCCAGGCCTTTGACCCAATGCCGAACCTCGGGGAGCCAATGGCCGACCACCGGACGCCAATGCCGAACCACTTTGCCCCAATGCCGAGGCAATTTGGCTCGACGGCGAAGCTTTGCGGTACGTCGGCGATATTTCGAGGTCCGATGGCGAGCCGCCGTCGTAGGTCAGGTTTCCTCAGGAAACCTGATACCAACCAAGGCGGATGTCAGCTTGCGGCGCAAGCTGACCTACGGCTTCACGCCCCTTACACATTGACACAGAAAGAGACATGGCCGACAAACGGGCGGGTGCCCGGCCCGTCAGACTTCCGCCTTCCAGTGCCCCGACTTGCCGCCCTGTTTTTCCAGCAGGCGGATATCGCCGATGACCATGCCTTTTTCGGCGGCCTTGCACATATCGTAGATGGTGAGGAGGGCGATGGAGACGGCGGTGAGGGCTTCCATTTCCACACCGGTGCGGCCCACGGTCTGGGTGGTGACTTCGCAGATGACGGCGGAGGCCGCTTCATCCAGGCGGAAGTCCACGGCCACCCGGGTCAGGGGCAGGGGGTGGCAGAGGGGAATGAGGCTGGCGCTCTGCTTTGCGCCCTGGATGGCGGCGATGCGGGCTACACCCAGGACATCACCCTTTTTCGCTGCGCCGTCCCGAATCAGGGCCAGGGTGGCGCTCTGCATGCGGATGCTGCCGGTGGCGCGGGCGACCCGCTCGGTTTCCGACTTGGCGCCCACGTCCACCATGTGGGCCTGGCCGCTCGCGTCGAAATGGGTCAGAGGGGATGGGGGCATGGTTTGCTCAGAGTTTGGGTGGGTTTTCGGGCGGGCCGATGTTCAGTTCCAGCCAGTAGCGGGCTGCCAGACGCACGTGCTCGGCCAGCCGGCCGTGATCCAGAGACTTGCGCATATAGCTGTTGGCCCCGGCCAGCATGGCGGCCTGGATGTCTCTTTGTTCCACGGAGGCAGACAGCACGACCACCGGCAGCAGGCTTGTGGCGGGATCGCTGCGGATGCGCTGCAGGACCTCCAAGCCGCCCATGCGTGGCAGATTGAGGTCCAGCAGGATCAGCAAGGGCAGGGCCAGAGGCAGGGTACCTTCCGGCAGGGGTGGACGCTCTTCCCCGCCAAGGAGATAATCCACCGCCTTTTCGCCGGAGTCACAGACGGCGATCAACTCGGCGGGAATCACTTTCTCCAGGGCCGAGACGATAAGCTGCACATCCTCGACGGAGTCTTCAACAAGCAGCAGGATCGGGCTGGCCATGAATCGGATTTGACAGTTTGTGTGCTTCCGGAATGCTGTGCCTGCCGGGATGCATTGAAAAGGTTCGCGATAATACCATCATGAAGATCAAACCGCTGCTGCTTGCCATGTTGTTTGTTGTCTCCAACGGCATGGCCGAAGGCTTGCCTGACCTGGGGGAATCCTCCCAGTCGGACCTCTCTCCCGCCATGGAGCAGAAGCTGGGCGCCTCCATCATGCGGGAGATTCGCTGGCAGGAACCTTCCTTCGTGAACGACCCGGAGGTCAGCGCCTACGTCAATCGGCTCGGCCTGCGGCTGGCGGGGGGCGTGCCCGGCGTGAAGCAGGATTTCGAGTTCTTCGTGCTGAAGGATCCCACCCTGAATGCCTTCGCCCTGCCCGGCGGTTTCATCGGCGTACATACGGGCCTGATCCTGGCGGCCCAGTCCGAATCGGAACTGGCCGGCGTCCTGGGGCACGAAATCTCCCACGTCACCCAGCACCACATCGCCCGCAGCCTGGGCAACCAGGGCAAGAGCAGCGTGATCATGCTGGCCAGCCTGCTGGTGGCGGTGCTGGCGGCCCGTTCCAATTCCCAGCTTTCCCAGGCGGCGCTAGCCGGCGGATCGGCCGCCAGCATGCAGAGCCAACTCAATTACAGCCGGGATTTTGAACGGGAGGCGGATCGCATCGGTTTGCAGACCCTGGAGGGGGCCGGGTTTGATGTGCGCGGCATGGAGGCATTCTTCGAGCGCCTGCAGCGAGACTCGCGCATTTACGAAAACAATGCGCCAGCTTACCTGCGCACCCACCCGCTCACCACGGAGCGTATCGCCGACATGGAGAACCGGGTTCAGGGCATGCCTTACAAGCAGGTGCCGGACAGCCTGGAGTTCCAGCTCGTGCGGGCCAAGCTGCGGGTAAACCAGGCTTCACCGCTGGACGCGGCCATGGATTTCCAGACCCAGTTGACGGAAAAGAAATACAGCTCCGAAGTGGCGGCCCGCTATGGACTGGCCCGCGCTCAATTGGCCTTGCACAAGCTGCCGGAAGCCGAACGGGAGGTGGCGGCCCTGCGCCACCTGAAAGTGGCCACGCCCATGCTGGAAACCCTGGCGGCGGAACTCAAGCTGGCCCAGGGCGACCGCCCCGGCGCCCTGGCGCTCTACCAGCAAGCCCGGGGGCGTTATCCGGCCAACAAGGCCCTCCTGTATGGCCAGGCCCAGGCCCTGCTGGAGGGCAAAAAGGCCGCCGAGGCCCTGGCCCTGGTGAACAACGAATTGGCGAGCACGCCTTCGGACACGAATTTGATCTCTCTGCAGGCCCAGGCCAGCGCGGCCCTGGGTCGGCGCCTGCAGCAACACCGCTCCCAGGCTGACCTGTACGCCCTGCAGGGCCGCTTGATGGACGCCATCCTGCAGCTGCAACTGGCCCAGAAGGCCGGTGATGGTAGCTTCTATGAATTGTCGGCGGTGGATGCGCGCCTGCGGGAGCTGAAGGTTCTGGAAGCGGAAGAGAAGAAAGAAAAACAGAAACCGTAGATTGCCCCCTTCATTAATCAGGACCATGCATGACTCACGCAATAGAATTTGACCGGGAAGTGGACGCCAGCGGCCTGAATTGTCCCTTGCCCATCCTGCGTTCCAAGAAAGCCCTGGCGGAAATGAGCAGCGGCCAGGTGCTGCGTATCCTGGCCACCGATCCGGGCTCCGCCCGGGATTTCCAGACCTTCTGCAAACAGACCGGCAACGAACTGCTGTCCCAGGGCGAAGTGGACGGCCGCTACGAATTTTTCGTGAAACGGCGTTAGCCTCGTCTCACGGACTTGTCATACAATCCCTGTGGTCTGACGTTGCCCCTCTGCGACGTTGGTGGTCTTTACGGGAGAATGACATGGCTGGCGGATATACCCACATCACCGTGGCGCAACTTGGCATCGAAGAGGCCATCTATCGCAGGCCCGGCCTGCTCTCCGACGATGTCCGGCTGGGCTTGGCGGACTTCAAGAAATATTGCATCGTCGGCGCCATTTCCCCCGACTATCCCTACATGCACCTGGGGCATGACGATTCCGCTGCCTGGGCGGATGCCATTCACAAGGGCCATGCCACGGACCTGCTGCGGGTCGGCGCGGCGGCGGTGCGGGGCATTGTCGATGAGAACGTCCGGCACAAGTGCCTGGCCTGGTTGTTCGGCTTCGCCTCCCACTTGGTGACCGATGGCGTCATCCATCCGGTGGTGAACCTCAAGGTGGGCCCTTACGAGCAGAACAAGGTGCATCACCGGGTCTGTGAGATGAACCAGGATGTGTACATTGACCAGCGCCTGGGGTGCGGCGCCCTGGATACCAACCACCAGATCACCCTGAGCGTAAAAAGTGTTTCGGACCCGGCAGATTCAGACAAACTGGATCCGGACATCGAAAACCTGTGGCGCGGCATGCTGAAAGCCACCTACCCGGGACACCCGGAGCCGGACATCGACGGCTGGCATTGCGGCATGCGCCGCGTCATGGAAGTCTGGGAGCACGGCAAATACCTGTTTTTCGCCCGGGACAAGGCGGCGAAGGACGGCCTGGTCTATCCGGCGGAGCCGGATCCGGACTACCTCAAGAGCCTGGCGATTCCCGGCGACAAGACTCAGGATTTCGACCCTATCGTAGACAAGACCATCGGCCACATTGTGGACATGTGGGGCTGGCTCGCGCTTTCGTTGCAGGGCCGTCCATCACCCCTGGATACCCTGCCCAACTGGAGCCTGGACACCGGCATCGACGACAAGGGGAAAATGATTTACTGGCCGTAGTGCCCTGGTTTGGACAAACGAACGCCCGGCTCCGCGAGGAGACCGGGCGTTCGTCTCTTGGACGAGACGGATCACATCATTCGGCATTATCGCCGCATAAATATTTTCTGCTCGCTGCTGCAGTGCGATATCCACGAATATGAAATGGGTTTATGGTGTTGCCCTGCGCCGCAGCATAGCGGTGGCGCTACGGCAGTCGGGGCCGCTGATGTCTTCTCGACGCTTTTTGGCACGCAATTTTCAAGAGGGAACGCAAAGCATGAAACAACATAAGAAGATCATCGGCCTGCTGGTGGCCGGCACGCTGGCGGCGCCGGCCGCCTGGGCCACCAACGGCATGAACATGGAGGGCTACGGCCCGGTCGCTACCGCCATGGGCGGCGCGTCCTTTGCCTACGACAACGGTAACGCCGGCATCATCAACAACCCGGCTACCCTGGGCTTCATGGCCTCCGGTACGAGCCGGCTGGACATTGCCGTCGGCGGTCTCCATCCGGACGTGAGTTCCCAAAGCCAGAGTTCTTCCGCCACTGCCTTCTACATGCCGGCCATGGGCTATATCCGCAAGGATGGCAATGTTGCCTGGGGGGTGGGCATGATGGCCCAGGGCGGCATGGGCACCAAATACGCGAACAGTTCCATGTTCGGTGGGCTGGCCGGCATGAATTTCTTCACGAGCACTGGCTATGGTGCGAGCGACCCCGGACTGGAGAACAAGTCAGAGGTCGGTGTCGGCCGATTGATCTTCCCCTTGTCCTTCAGCGTGACGCCGGACCTGAATATCGGCGGTAGCGTGGACTTCGTGTGGGCCGGCATGGACATCAAATGGCTTATCGATGGTGCCCACTTCGGCAGCATGATGGGCACGACGAGTCCATTTGGCGCCATTGGCGGCTCAATGAAGTCGGCGTTCCAGGGGGCAATGGGGGCCGGGCAGTTCGGCAGCATGGATTACGGGTATTTCAACTTTGATACCTCCAGTCCCTTCACCCAGAAGGCGACGAGTACCGGTTGGGCCGGCAACCTGGGTTTTACCTACAAGGTTTCCCCCCAGTTCTCCATCGGCGGCATCTATCATGCCAAGACCCGCCTGAGCGACATGAAGACCAGTTCGGACGGTGCTACAGCCACCTTCAGCGTGAGTGGAGGTACCCTCGGGCCGCAAGTGATCCCGGTGAGCGGCCAGGTCATCGTCAAGAACTTCCAGTGGCCTGAAACCTACGGCCTGGGCGTTTCCTGGCAGGCCACTGACAAGTGGCAGCTTGTGGCTGATTACAAGCGTATCAAGTGGGCCGACGTGATGAAGGGCTTTAACATGAGCTTCGTCGCTTCAGGCACCCAGGCCAATCCCATCGCACAGGGCGGCTTTGCCAATACCGTTCTGGATATGAACTACTACCAGAACTGGGAGGACCAGAACGTCATCATGCTGGGCGCCGCCTACAAGTACAGCGATGCCCTGATGCTGCGGTTCGGCGGGAACTTCGCCAACAATCCCGTACCGAATGCCTACGTCACGCCCCTGTTCCCGGCCATCGAAACCAATCACGTCATGGGCGGCTTCGGTTACACCTTCGACAAGCGCACCTCTCTGGATTTCTCCTTCACCTTTGCGCCCAAGGTCACGGTGACCAACAACTGGTCGGCGGCCGGCGGTTCCAACCAGACCATTACCCACAGCCAGACCAACTGGCAACTGCTGTACAGCATGCGTTTCTAAGCAGGCCCAAGCAGGTAGAAGTCAGAAGAATGAGGAAAAGCCGGAAGCAAGCCTTCCGGCTTTTTTCTGTAGGTCGGGCCTGAACCCGACTCAACAAAGGAGACAAACATGAAGAAAACCATTGTTGGCGTGGCACTGGCGCTGGCGGCCTTGTCGGCTTTCGCCCTGCAGCCCTACACCGCAGGCGACAAGCTGGCAGGCGGCGACCTCAAGACCGCCATGGCGGCGGCGGAACAGAAGCTTACGGCGGCAGGATTTACCCTCCTTGGCCGCCATACGCCGAAGGGTTTGCCCCAGTACGGCACGGTGGTGGTGACGGACGCGGGCCTCCTGGAGGCCCTGAAACGCATTGGCGGCAGCGCGATCATTGGCGCCCCCATCCGGGTTGGCGTGCAGGCCGACGGCAGTCTCTCGTATGTGAACCTGGAGTACTGGGAGCGGGCCTACTTGCGCAAGGACTACGGCAAGGCCGAAGGCGCCGTCAAGGCGGTATCCGGCAAGCTGGAGAAGGCCCTGGGGGCCGGCAAGCCCTTCGGCGGCGACGTGGCCGAGGCTAGCCTGGCGAAATACCACTACATGATGGGCATGGAGTATTTCGACGAGAAAAGCGAACTCAAGGAATACGCCAGCTTCGATGAGGCACTGAAGGCCGTGGAAAGCAACCTGGCCCGGGGCGCCGGCCAGACGGCAAAAGTCTATGAACTTTCAATGCCGGACCGGAAGATCGCTGTCTTCGGCGTGGCCCTGAACGATACGGAAAATGGCGAGGGCTGGTGGGCAAAGAAAATCGGTCCCGACCATATCGCCGGCCTGCCCTGGGAAGTCTGGATCGTGGACGGCAAGGTCTTCGGCCTTTACGGCCGTTATCGCACCGCCCTGGCCTGGCCGGAACTTGGCATGGGCCAGTTCATGGGCATCGTCCAGCATCCGGACACCACGAAGAAGATGCTCGAGCAGGTGGCGGGAGCGCAGTAGCGACAAAGCCTGGTCCCCAAAGCCAAGGGCCATCTGATTTCCGGTGGCCCTTGCCGTTTCGGGTCGTCGGGCAGCCTTTGGGATGTGTTCTTGGCTGATGTTGGGTCTTCTCCTGTGGTGGCGTATCATGCCTTGTCCATGAGTCCAACAGTCTTCCGTGAAGGCGGCTTTCGCTTCTACTTCTTCTCCCGCGAAGAGCCGCGAATGCATGTGCACGTTCAAGGCCAGAATGGTGAAGCCAAGTTCTGGCTTGAGCCTGCCATTGAACTAGCCCAACATGTCGGCCTCTCCCTGCGGGAAACCAACGCAGCATTCCGCCTCGTCCAGGAGCACGAACATGAAATCCGCAATGCCTGGCACAAGCACTTTCCTGGTTGAGGTGACCAACATCTCGGGCCATGGTTTCTGGCTATTGCTGGGAGATGAGGAATTATTCCTGCCATTCGTCGAATTTCCCTGGTTCCGGGAAGCGACGGTCGGCAAGATTCTGAGCGTGGAGTTGCCGTCAGCGGATCATCTCTACTGGCCCGAACTGGATGTGGACCTTTCCGTCGAGTCCATTCGCCACCCGGAGCGATTTCCGCTGGTCAGCAGGGGGTAAAGCCGAGTCGCAGCGATTCAATCCCCAAAGCCAAGGGCCACCGAGTTTCCGGTGGCCCTTGGCTTTTGAAACGCCTTTGCGGTGAGGTTTTGCCTCTGGTCAGCTGAGTTTCGCCCGTTGGCTGCTGAGCTTTTCCACCGTGCTCTGGAAGTTGGCCAGGCGCTCCTGCTCCTGGGCCACCACTGCGGCCGGGGCTCGGGCGACGAAGCTTTCATTGCCGAGCTTCGCTTGGGCCTTGGTGATCTCGCCGGTGAGGCGGGCGATTTCCTTGTCCAGCCGTTCCTTCTCGGCGGCCACGTCGATTTCGATCTTGAACATGAGGCGGAACTCGCCGACGATCTGCACCGGAGCGTCCGATTCCGGCAGGGTGTCTGCGGCCGTGACTTCGGAGAGCTTGGCCAGGGCCGCCAGGTAGGGGCCGTAGGCCGCCACCAGCTCCGGGTCCCCCGCCACCACCATGGGTACCTTCTGGGCCGGCGACAGGTTCATCTCGCCGCGCAGGCTGCGGCAGGCATTCACCATGTCCTTCAGCTTGGCCACCCAGCTTTCCGCCTCCGGGTTCATGGCAATGTCGCTGGCCTGGGGATAGGCCTGGGTCATGATGGATTCGCTGCCATCCCCCGTGGCCTTGCCGGCCAGCGGGGCCACCACCTGCCAGAGTTCCTCGGTGATGAAGGGAATCAGCGGGTGGGCGACCCGCAGCACGGTTTCCAGCACCCTGAGCAGATTCCTGCGGGTGGCCCGGGCCTGGGCTTCGGTGCCTTGCAGGATCTGCACCTTGGCCAGTTCCAGGTACCAGTCACAGTATTCGTCCCAGACGAATTCATACACGGACTTGGCCAGCAGGTCGAAACGGTAATCCTTGAAGTGCTTGGCGGCGTCCGCCTCCAGGCGCTGCAGCAGGCTGACGATCCAGCGGTCCGCCGGGGAGAAGTCCAGGTCGCCGCTGCCGCCGCAGGCCCCCGGCGTGGGAATGCCGCAATCCTTGCCTTGGCAGTTCATGAGCACGAAGCGGGTGGCATTCCACAGCTTGTTGCAGAAGTTGCGGTAGCCTTCGCAGCGTTTCAGGTCGAACTTGATGTCCCGGCCCGGGCTGGCCAGGCTGGCGAAGGTGAAGCGCAGGGCGTCGGTGCCGAAGGCCTGAATGCCCTCCGGGAACTCCTTCCGGGTCCGCTTCTCGATCTTTTCCGTATCCCGGGGATTCATCAAGCCGGTGGTGCGCTTCTTCACCAGGTCTTCGATGCCGATGCCGTCGATCAGGTCGATGGGGTCCAGCACATTGCCCTTGGACTTGGACATCTTCTGGCCTTCCGCGTCGCGGATGAGGCCATGCACATAGACGTCCTTGAAGGGAATCTTGCCGGTGATGTGCTTGGTCATCATGACCATGCGCGCCACCCAGAAGAAGATGATGTCGAAGCCGGTGACGAGTACCGAGGAGGGCAGGTACAAATCCAGCGCCGGGTTGGATTTCGCCGGCCATTCCGGCGTCCAGTCGAGCGTCGAGAAGGGCCAGAGTGCGGAGGAGTACCAGGTGTCCAGCACGTCGTTGTCGCGGGTCAGCGACCCCGTATAGCCTGACGCATCGGCCTGGGCGCGGGCTTCTTCCTCGTTGTGGGCAACGAAGATTTCGCCGTTCTCGCCGTACCAGGCGGGAATCTGGTGGCCCCACCAGAGTTGGCGGGAGATGCACCAGTCCTGGATGTTGTTCAGCCACTGGTTGTAGGTATTTACCCAGTTTTCCGGCTGGAAGCGGATTTCGCCGGAGGACACCACTTCCAGGGCCTTCTCGGTGATGGACTTGCCGTCAATGCCGGGCTTGCTCATGGCGACGAACCACTGGTCCGTCAGCATGGGTTCGATGACCGCGTTGGTGCGGTCGCCCCGAGGCACCTGCAGCTTGTGGGGTTTGACGCTGACCAGGAGGCCCTGGGCTTCCAGCTCCGCCACCGCCTTCTTGCGGGCAGCGTAACGGTCCAGGCCCTGGTAGGCGGCCGGGGCGTTCTCGTTCATGGTCGCATCCAGCGCCATGACGCTGATGGGCTGCAGACCGTGGCGATGGCCGACGGCGTAGTCGTTGAAGTCGTGGGCCGGTGTGATCTTGACGCAGCCGGTACCGAATTCCTTGTCCACGTAGGAGTCGGCGATGACCGGGATTTCCCGGTCGGTGAGGGGCAGCTTGACGCTGCGGCCCACCAGATCCAGGTAGCGCTCGTCCTCCGCGTTCACCGCCACGGCCACGTCACCGAAGAGGGTTTCCGGCCGGGTGGTGGCCACCACCAGCGACCCGCTGCCGTCCGCGTAGGGATAACGGATTTCCCACATGAAACCGTCTTCTTCCTCGGAGACCACCTCCAGGTCGGAGACGGCGGTCATGAGCTTCGGGTCCCAGTTCACCAGGCGCTTGCCGCGGTAGATGAGGCCTTCCTTGAAGAGGCGCACGAAGGTTTCCGTGACGATCTTGTTCAAGCCTGCGTCCATGGTGAAGCGCTCACGGCTCCAGTCGGGGCTGGTGCCCATGCGGCGCATCTGGCGGGTGATGGTGGAGCCGGAGTATTCCTTCCACTCCCACACCTTTTCGATGAACTTTTCCCGGCCCAGGTCATGGCGCGAGACGCCCTGGGCGTCCAGTTGGCGTTCCACGACGATTTGCGTGGCGATGCCGGCGTGGTCCGTGCCCGGCTGCCACAGGGTGTTGTCCCCGGACATGCGGTGGTAACGGGTCAGGGAATCCATGATGGTCTGGTTGAAACCATGGCCCATGTGCAAGGTGCCGGTGACATTCGGCGGCGGCAGCAGGATGCAGTAGGCGGGTTTGCCCGGCGTCATGTCCAGGCCGGCCTTGAAGTAGCCCCGGTTCTCCCACTCGGGATACCAGCGGCGCTCGATGTCGGCGGGTTCGAAGCTCTTGTTCAGTTCCATGGCGGTGCACGCGGCAGCGGGAAAACCGGCAATTATACCGACTGATGTCCCGGTGGCGTTGGAAAGACGTGGGCCATTCAGGCGGCTTTAGCGTAAGCTCGCCCGCCATGCATACTCCCTGTGTAATCGACATTGAAGCGTCCGGCTTTGGCAAGGGCAGTTATCCCATAGAAATCGGCTTTGTCACGTCGAGCGGAGAGTCCTGGTGCACCCTCGTCCTGCCTTCGCCAGACTGGCTGCACTGGGATGTGGCGGCGGAGAAATTGCACGGTATCAGCCGCGAAATTCTCCTGCTCCATGGCAAGCCGGCGCTGCAGGTGGCAAGGGAAGTCAACGAGCGCCTGCGTGGCCAGACGGTGTATTCGGATGGCTGGGGCAATGACTTCAGTTGGCTCAACCGCCTTTTCGATGAAGCGGGGATCTGTCCGGCATTCCGGCTGGAGAACCTGAGGGCGCTGCTGTCCGAGAGGGAGGTCGGACTCTGGCACGACGTGAAAGCCACGGTGGAGACGGAACTGGCCCAGCCACGCCACCGGGCGAGTACCGATGCCCGGGTGCTGCAAACGGCCCTCATGCGGATCAAGAACGGCTGAAGGCCAAGGCCAGGTTTGGGCCGAGGGAGGATTATTCTTCGGGAGGAAGTCCGGACTGCAGCAGGATGCGCAGTTCCTCGCCGGCAATTTTGACAATGCGGTCGGCGATGCCGTCGATTTCCCGGGAAACGAGACGGGGTAAGTCGAAATTCAGCCAGTCATCCAGGACGATGGCCATCTCCTGGCGGTGGATGCCCAGGACTTCCTGCAGGCGGGCCGCCACCAAAGTCTCGATGTCTGTCTGGGCAGGGGCCTCGGTGGGGGCGGACGGTTCTGTCGCTTCCGGTTCCGCTTCCGCTTCCATTTCCGGCGTCCACTCAGGCTCCGGTTCCTGCGCCAGCCCCGGTTCCAGGTCTGGCTCCGGTTCCGGTTCCGGTTCAAAATCCGGCTCCGACGCTGCTTCAATCTCTGCCGCGAAATCCGGCGCCAGTTCCGCGTCCCCTTCTGCTTCTTCTTCCGGTTCTTCTTCCGGCGCCGCTGCCTGGAACGCCTTCAAGCCGGCGTCGAGGGCGCGTTCCGGCACCGCCTCCGCCTCCGGTCCCCGGTGGGGGCGCTGGAAGACAGCCGGGTCGGACAGTTCATCCAGCACCGAGCGGGGCATGCTCAGGGGCACGATGTCCGTCAGCAGGGGGATGTCGTCATCCGCGTGGCTTTGATCAGGCACGTTGCGGCGGCGACGCATGAAGGCATCGGCGCGACCAATGACTGCGTCGGTCTCGCGGGTCAGATCGGGGTCGTCGGCTTGGGACATGGCGGGCCTTTAAATGTGGGTCGGCGTGCGTTCGTAGGGTGGGCAAAGCGTAGGGAGGGCAGGCTTCATCTGCTCACGCGAAGAGGTGGCAAGAGCGTGGGCACGCTGCGCTTTGCCCACCCTACACCCCGTATGCCTGGGCGTCGGGCGGAAACCCTCGCTCCTTGTAGATGCGAAAGCGTTGTCGGGCCGGCCCCGCATCGTCCCCGTTGCTGACCACTTCGATGACCCGGCGGAAACGCTCGAATCCCGGGGGGACGTCGGCGGACAGGTTCAACAGCACGTCATCATAGTCCGGGAGGTCGCTGCGGGGGGCGATGAGTACCGGTGTTTCTGTTGCCAGGGGCGCGTCAGCGTAGCAATGGGGCACGAAACCGAGGGCGGAGAAGGTCCATAGTTGCACGTTGAAGCGTTCCGCCAGTTGCGGGTCCGGCGCATACACCAGCACCCGCTGACCTTCGCGGAAACAGTCCTGCACCAGCCGGCAAGCCGCCGCCAGCCGGTCGGGGGCGCCGTGGATGAAGGAAATGATGGGCATTTAGACCTTGAGGGGTGAGGGGTAAATATTTGGCGCCTGCGGCGCGATAAGGCCTCAAATCTTCCCGGCGCGTTTCAAGAGAAAGTGGCTCAAGAGGGGCACGGGGCGGCCGGTGGCGCCTTTGTCCTTGCCGGATTTCCAGGCGGTGCCGGCAATATCCAGGTGGGCCCACTTGTAGGCCTTGGTGAAGCGGGCCAGGAAGCAAGCCGCAGTGATGCTGCCCGCGCCCTTGCTGCCGATATTGGGAATGTCGGCGAAGTTGCTATGCAGCATTTCCTGGTAATCCTCCCACAGGGGCAGTTGCCAGGCCCGGTCGCCGGCGTTCGTGCCGCTGGCCAGCAACTCCGTCGCCAAGGCGTCGTCGTTGGACAGGAGGCCGCTGGCGATGCCGCCCAGGGCCACCACCACGGCGCCGGTGAGGGTGGCGATGTCTACCACGCACGCCGGTTCGAAGCGCTCGGCGTAGGTGAGGGCGTCACAGAGAATGAGGCGGCCTTCGGCGTCGGTGTTGAGGATTTCGATGGTCTGGCCGGACATGGAGGTGACGATATCGCCGGGGCGGGTGGCGTTGCCGCCGGGCATGTTCTCTGCGGCAGGGATGATGCCGATCACGTTGAGCGGCAGATTCAGCAGCGCCACCGTCTTGAGGGTGCCCAGCACACTGGCGGCACCGCACATGTCGTACTTCATTTCGTCCATCTCGGCGCCGGGCTTGAGGGAAATGCCGCCGCTATCGAAGGTGATGCCCTTGCCCACCAGCACCAGGGGCTTGTCCTTCTTTTTGCCGCCGCTGTGGTGGATGACGATGAAGCGGGGGGGCAGCACAGAGCCCTTGGCCACGGACAGGAGAGAGCCCATGCCCAGTTTCTCCATGTCCTCCCGCTCCAGCACGTCCACCTTGAGCTTGAATTCCTTGGCGAGTTTCTTCGCCTGCTCCGCCAGGTAGGCCGGGGTGCAGATGTTGCCCGGCAAGTCCCCCAGTTCCTTCGCCAGACTCATGCCCGCAGCGATGGCGCTGCCCTGAGTCAGGGCTTCCAGCCCAGCTTCGGCGTCGGACTTGTGGCTGAGCAGGAAGTTGATTTTCGCCAGGGTGCGCGCTTTTTCGTCCTTCTTCGACTTCAGCCCGTCAGTGCGAAAGCCCAGGGGTTCGGCCAGCATGGCCCCCTGCCGGAGCTTCCAGGCCAGGTCGCGACCGGCCACTTCTTCCTGAGCCAGGGTGAGGAGGGCGTCCGTGCTGCCAAGGCTGGAAACTGTCTTGAGTGCTGCGCTTACGGCGCTGCGGTAGGCCTTTTCGCTAATGGCGCCGTCGGTCTTTTCCCCCAAGCCCACCAGCAGCACCCGTTCCGCCTGGCTGCCCGGCACGTGATGCAGGAGCAAAGTGGAACCGGGTTTGCCGTCCAGGTCGCCCTTGGCCAGGATGTGGCCGATGTGGCCACCGGCCGCCTGGTCCAGGCAGGCCCCGGCTAGGCTCAGTTCTGCCCCCGGAAATACACCAATGACGAGGCATCCGCTCTTCTGCTTTTCGGGGGATCCTGATTTTGTGCTAAATTCCACGCCCTGCTCCTCGTTGCTTGTGTAAAGGGATCCTGAAACAATCCGTGGCGGACGCTAGTGGGGCGGCCGGACGGAATTCATTTTGATCCGGCAGGATGGGCGACATGCCCTGCGTGAAGCTTGTCGTCCGATCAGGCTTTGTGTATTTCCATGGCCGGCCGGCGATTATCCGCAAACTGTCCCGCAAAAGTCAAAGAACCTTGTCTCGAACCTTATCCTGATGATATTTCGCCGCGCGGTGATGCGCGAATTTGCCAGTGTTGCCGTGGCGGTGTTTGTTGCCCTCTTTGCGATCCTGCTGACCACCCAGTTGATCCGCCTGTTGGCCCAGGCGGCGGGGGGCGGGCTCGCCTCCGAGGCAGTGGTGGCCCTGCTGGGATTCGGCGCCCTCAATTACCTGCCTATCCTGCTGTCGCTGACGGTGTTCATCGCCGTGCTGCTGACCCTGTCCCGCCTCTATCGGGACTCGGAAATGATCGTTTGGTTCTCCGCCGGCTTGCCGCTGACCGCCTTCATCCGGCCGGTGCTGCGCTTCGCCCTGCCCATCGTGGCCGTGGTAGCCGCCCTGTCCCTGTTCCTTTCCCCCTGGGCCCTCTCCAAGAGCGCGGAATATCGGAACGAGGTGGAAAGCCGGGAACTCATGTCCCGGGTCGATGCGGGCCTTTTTCACGAGACCTCGTCCGGGGACAAGGTGTTCTTCGTCGAGGCGGCGGACGGCGGTGACTCGGGGGACATGAAGGTCAAGAATATCTTCATCAGCTCCGTTCAGCATGGTCGCCAGGGGGTGATGGTGGCGAATCAGGGACACCAAGAAGTGATGGGTAACGGTGACCGCTTCGTGGTGCTGGAAAAAGGCCGCCGTTACGAGGGCGAGCCGGGCAAGCCGGATTACCGGGTCATGGAATTCCAGCGCTACGCTGTGCGTATCGAGGCGGCAGCGGCGGAAAAAGTGCAGGACAGCCCCAAGACGCTGCCGCCCTGGGAACTCGTGCGCCATCCCACCGCCGGCAACCTGGGGGAGCTGGTGTGGCGCTTGGGCCTGCCCCTGGCGGCCCTTAACCTGGCCCTGCTGGCCATCCCCCTGTCTTTTGTCAGCAATCGCTCCGGCCGGGGTAACAACCTCTTGGTGGCCATACTGGCCTATCTCATTTACAACAATCTGATCAGCGTCAGCCAGGCCTGGGTGTCGCAGGGCAAGCTGCCATTCCAGGTGGGGGTGTGGCTGGTGCACACCGTCATGTTCGTGCTGCTCGTGGCCTTGTTCTACCGGCGCATCCTCGTCGCCTCCATCTTCCGTGTGCGTCGATGAAAACCCTGCGCAAATATCTGGCTCGGGAGATTTACGCTTCCACGGGGGTGGTGCTGGCGGCCTTCCTCGGCCTGTTCGCCTTCTTCGATCTGGTGCACGAGTTGCAGGATCTGGGCCAGGGCGGCTACCAGGTCTACCAGGCGGCCTTGTACGTGATCCTGTCCCTGCCGGCACGGGCCTACGAATTGTTCCCCGTGGCCGTGCTCATCGGCTCCCTGTACGCTTTGACGACGCTTTCCCGGCATTCGGAAATCACCGTCATGCGCACGGCGGGATTGTCCACCCGGGGCTTTCTGCGCATTCTGGGCCGGGTCGGGGTGGTGTTTGTGGCCTTGACGCTCATCATCGGGGAAGTCATTGCACCCCAGGCGGAACATGCGGCGGAGCAGTGGCGTCTGAAGGCGACCAGTTCCGTGGTCGGACAGCAGTTCCGTTCGGGCCTGTGGCTAAAGGACGAGCATTACTTCATCAACGTGCATACCGTCCTGCCGGACACCAGCCTGCGCGGCGTGCTCATTTATGAATTCGACGAGAAGAACGTTCTGCGCTCCATCAGCAAGGCGGAAGAGGGCGCCTTCGTGCTTCCGGATCGCTGGCACCTGAACAAGGTGGTGCAGACGGTCTTCGAAGGGGAGCGGGCAAACGTGCGCAGCTTGTCCGAGATGGAGTGGAAATCCTCCATCAATCCAGACATCCTGAATGTGCTCTTGGTATCGCCGGAGCACATGTCGGTGACCAACCTGGCGCTCTACATCCGCCACCTGACTGAAAACCACCAGGCCACCGATCGCTACTACATTGCCGTCTGGAAGAAGCTGGTGTACCCGCTGGCGTCCCTGGTGATGCTGGCCCTGGCCTTGCCCTTCGCCTTCCTGCAGACCCGCATGGGTGGCGTCAGCGTGAAGGTATTTACCGGCATCATGCTGGGCATACTCTTCCACATGCTGAACGGCCTGTTTTCCAGCCTGGGCACCATCAACAGCTGGCCGCCCCTGCTGGCCGCCGTCACCCCCAGCGTGCTCTTCCTGCTGACCGCCATGGGCATGCTGTGGTGGGCTGAAAAACGGTAAGCGGAAAGCAGAAAGCGCATGATTCTGCCGCTCACCGCTCACCGCTCACC
>JAYTVW010000052.1:0-3273 GCA_043743785.1 Rhodocyclales bacterium
TGTCATCCGAAATCCTGGCCGCCCAGGCCTGGATCGTGCGGGAACCCGGGTCCAGCACCCGGGCGTTATTTGATCGCGCCGTGGCCCTGCCGCTTGGCGGCGCGAACATCCGGCTGCAATTGCAGCACACGGAGGCCATCAAGCGAGCGGTGGAGTCCGGCCTGGGCCTGGGGTGCCTGTCCCGCTTGTCCCTGCGGGAAGCCTTCCGGCGCGGTAGCCTGGTGGAAATTCCCACGCCCCAGTTCGATCTGCGGCGGCATTTCTACTTCGCCTGGCACAAGCAGCGCCACGCCAGCGCCGCCGTGCGCACCTTCATGGCCCTCTGCCGCGAGTGGAGCGGGGAAGCCCGGGATACGCAGGAGCTGGCTTTGCCCTTTGTGCGTTGAAGAGACTTCGAACAGGGGAAGGGCGCGGGAAGCCGGTATACTGTCGGCCCCGACTGGCCCCATGGGCCTTGTCCTGAATCGCAGCTAAAAAAATCAAATGAAAAAATCTCCTAAAGTAGGCTTCGTCAGCCTGGGTTGCCCAAAGGCCAGTTCCGACGCTGAACTCATACTCACGCGCCTGCGGGCCGAGGGTTACGTCATCGAAGGCTCCTATGCGGGGGCCGATCTGGTGGTGGTAAACACCTGCGGCTTCATCGACGCGGCGGTGGAAGAGTCCCTCGACGCCATCGGCGAGGCCCTGGCGGAGAACGGCAAGGTCATCGTCACGGGTTGCCTGGGGGCCAAGGGCGACGTGGTGAAGAGCGCCCACCCTGCTGTGCTGGCGGTGACCGGCCCCCATGCCCTGGAGGAAGTCATGGCGGCGGTGCACCAGCACCTGCCCCAGCCTCACGACCCCTTCCTGGATCTGGTGCCGCCCCAGGGCGTGCGCCTGACACCGGACCATTACGCCTATCTGAAGATTTCCGAAGGCTGCAATCACCGCTGCACCTTCTGCATCATCCCCAGTCTGCGGGGCGATCTGGTGAGCCGGCCCATCGGCGACATCATGAAAGAAGCGGAAACCCTGGTGGCGGCGGGGGTCAAGGAACTCCTGGTCATCTCCCAGGACACCAGCGCCTACGGTGTGGACGTCAAGTACCGTACCGGTTTCTGGGGCGGCAAGCCCATGAAGACCAATATCTACGACCTGGCCAAGGCCCTGGGCGAACTGGGCGTATGGGTGCGCATGCACTACGTTTATCCCTATCCCAGCGTGGATAAGCTTATTCCCCTCATGGCGGAGGGCCTGATCCTGCCTTATCTGGATGTGCCCTTCCAGCATGCCAATCCGCGCATCCTGAAGGCCATGAAGCGCCCGGCCAGTTCCGAGAACAATCTGACGCGCATCAAAGCCTGGCGGGATATTTGCCCAGACATCGCCATCCGCTCCACCTTCATCACCGGTTTCCCCGGCGAAACAGAGCAGGAATTCGAGGAACTCCTGGAATTCCTGGAAGAAGCCAAGCTGGACCGGGTTGGCTGCTTCCCCTATTCGCCGGTGGATGGGGCTACGGCTAATGAACTGCCCGGCGCCCTGCCGGAGGATGTACGGGAAGAGCGCCGCGAACGCCTCATGGAACTGCAGGAAGACATCAGCACCCAGTGCCTGGAAAAGCGCATCGGCCAGACCATGCAGGTGCTGGTGGAAGAAGTTGACGAGCAGGGTGCTGTCGGCCGCTCGCCCTATGACGCCCCGGAGATCGACGGCCTGGTCACTATTTTCGACGGCCAGGATCTGGAAGTCGGCGAATTCGCCACTGTCACCATCACCGACTGCGAAACCCACGACCTTTACGGCAAGCTGGCGGTGTAGACATGGCAGGCATCCTGCCCCGTCTCGCCGCCATTGTCGGCCCGACCCAGGTACTGACCGAAGCCCTCGATACGGAAGCCTTTCTCACTGATTGGCGTGGCCGTTACCACGGGCAGGCAGTTTGCGTGGTGCGGCCGGGCAGCACGCTGGAAGTGGCGCAGGTGGTGGCGCTTTGCGCTGCCGAGGGGGTTCCCGTGGTGCCTCAGGGCGGCAATACCAGCCTGTGCGGCGGCGGCATTCCGGACGCCAGCGGCACGGCGGTGCTCCTGAATCTCTCCCGCCTCAAGCGGGTGCGGGCCGTGGATACGGACAACAACACCCTGACGGTGGAGGCGGGCTGCACTCTGCAACAGGTGCAGGACGCGGCAGAGGCGGTGGACCGGCTGTTTCCCCTGACCCTGGCGGCTCAGGGTAGCTGCGCCATCGGCGGCAACCTGTCTACCAATGCCGGCGGCGTGAATGTGCTGCGCTACGGCAATATGCGGGATCTCACCCTGGGCCTGGAAGTGGTGCTGCCGGACGGGCGCATCTGGGACGGCCTCAAGGGACTCCGGAAGGACAACACGGGCTACGACTTGAAGCACCTGTTCATCGGTGCCGAAGGTACCCTGGGTATCATCACCGCTGCGGTGCTCAAGCTCTACCCCCAGCCCCGGGAACAGGCCACGGCCTGGGTGGCCCTGGCTTCCCCCGAAGCCGCTGTGAGCCTGCTGGGGCGCCTGCGCCGGGATGCGGGGGAACGGATCACCGGCTTCGAACTGGTGGGCCGCCAGGCCCTGGAACTGGTGTTGAAACACATCCCCGGTGCCCGCGATCCGCTGCCGGACAGGGTATCTCCCTGGTATGTTTTGGCGGAGCTTTCCGATACCCTGGCCGGCTCCGATCTGGCTGGCACCCTGGAAAACATCCTCGGAGAGGAGATTGAACAGGGGGGCATCCTGGACGCCTCCCTGGCCCGCAGCCAATCCCAAACGGAGGCCCTGTGGGCCTTGCGGGAAAACATCTCGGAAGCCCAGAAGATCGACGGCATCAGCATCAAGCACGACGTCTCTGTGCCAGTCAGCCGCATCGCTGCTTTCGTGGCCCGGGCCAGCGCAGAGCTGAGCCAGGCTTTCGGTGGGGTAAGGGTGGTGTGCTTCGGCCACGTGGGCGACGGTAATCTGCACTACAACCTGTCCAGGCCCGCGTCCGGCGACAACGCCTCCTTCATCGCCAGCACGCAGGCGGCCAATCGCATCGTGCACGACCTAGTGGCAGAATTCGGTGGCAGCATCAGCGCCGAGCACGGCATCGGCCAATTGAAGCGCGCCGAACTGCGCCATTACAAGTCGCCCCTTGAACTGGAGCTGATGGCCCGCATCAAGCTCGCTCTGGACCCACAGGGCATCATGAATCCGGGCAAGATTCTCTGACTTCAGCCAGGTGTTGAGGGGCTGGCTTGAGCCGGCCAAGGCCGTCCCGGCCGGCTCAAGC
>JAYTVW010000053.1:0-27248 GCA_043743785.1 Rhodocyclales bacterium
GTAACCGTACAGGGAGTCATTGCCCCCCAGGCCATTGATCGTCTCGTCGCCTTCCGTGGCGTAGATCCTGTCGGCCCCTTCCGTCCCCAGGATCGGCGCTGTCGCCAGTTTCGCCGCGTCCCATACCGTGCCATCATCGAACACCACCCGCTCCACCCGGTAATTCAGACCGGCGAACCAGTTGCTCACCTTGACCCACTCCGTCGTGCCAATGATCGACAGCTTCAGCGTGTAGGGGTCTGCCGCATCCCGACTCAGCGTCACCTCCGCCGGCTTCTTGCCCACTACCCGGAGCGTGTCCAGGTTGCCCGTCGTCCCGTCGCTGTCGGAAATCGTGTCCTGCCCCGAGCCGGCACCAAAAACGTAGGTGTCGTTACCCGTGCCGCCGACGAGCGTGTTATTGCCGGCACCACCGTCCAGAACGTCATTGCCATCCCCTCCGTATAGCGTGTCATCGCCCCCCCCACCGTTCAGCACGTCATTGCCGCCGTAGCCGTACAAGGTGTCATTGCCCCCCAGGCCGAGGATCACATCATCCCGGCCGTCCACACCAGACAAGCTGTTGGCACTGCCGTCGCCCTGTACCAGCGTCTGCCCGGCATAGGCGAGGAGAAAATCAAAACCCGTACCCAAAGGCTTGCCGGCAGCGTGCAGTTTGTCCAGCACCTGGCCGCCGAAGTCCCCCAGGGTCTTGAGGTTGGCGGCGAAGTCCATCAGCTTTGCTGTGCCGGCGGACGTATCCGCCGTATACCCTGCCTTCAGGCTCGCCACCACGCCCGAGACATCCAGGTCCAGCCTACCGGTGGCGTCATTCCAGTTCAGGCCGATGCTGTCATAGAGCGGCTTGTACTGGGTCTGTGACATGAGTTGGGCATACATGAATGCGGCTAACTGATCAAATGCATCCAACAGAATGGGCGCAGCTTGTCCATGGGGGTTAGGGTCGGTCTGCCCCCAGCACCATGTGCCCAGGTATCCCTCGCCTAGAAACGCTTCCAGGGTGGCCAGCTTCCTGGCGTCACCGATCACATTGCCGTAAATTTGGGTGGCCGCCCGACTCAGCGGGTCCACCTTCTCTACTCCGGCCCAAGCGTAGATCAGGGTAGTGAGTACGGCCTTGCGCGCCGTGGGATCGGTGGTATTGCCGTATTGCTGGAGCAGGGTCTTGAGGTGGCCCGTGGTGTCCCGCGCCATGGCCTGGTGCAGGCTATGCACGTTGCCAAAACCCGCCAGGTCGGGCAGAGCGGCGATGTCGGCGGAAACGGTAAAGAGGCTCTTGTCCTCGGTGCGGGCGTTATCCACGGCGAACCACACGTCGTCCACCTTGGCCGTCGTACCGTCCGTACGGATATAACTGCCAGCCTGCAGGTGCTGATTACCTTGAGCATCCGTGACGACCTGGTTCGTGTAGCCGGTATTCAGGCTTTTCACCCCCGCCTGGGCCAGTGTAAGAAGTTCGCCCGCGTCCGTGATGCCGTCGCTGTCTGCATCCTTCCACACTCGAAGTTTTGCGTAGGCGGCATCGGCGGAGTCCAACTTTCCATCCTTGTTCGCATCCAGATCCTTCAGCGCCTCGAAACCATTGGCGGCCTTTTGCCCAGACGCCAACACGGTGTTGCTGCCGAAGAGTTCGGAACCGTCGTCGATCAGGCCGTTGCCGTTTCTATCCCACACCAGCAAGCCATCGTCCTTGCCCACCCAGCCGGAAGTCTCCGCAAAACCGTTCTTGTCCTGATCGAAATGGATGCCGGCGGACTTGGAAACCGTTTCAACACCGTCACCGTCCAGATCCAAAACCAGCGGCGACTTGGTGATTTCGGCGGTGCCAAACTTGGACTGGAGAGTAGTGATGAGGTTGTTGTAGGCAAGGGAGGTGGCGCCGCCCCAGGCGGTCGCGGCCCGCTGCCAAAACTGCGTCCAGGCGTCCGGTTTGCCGGCGGCCGCGTCGGCACGGACTCTCATCAAGGACTCGATATTGTCCATGCTGTGCTTGCGTAACTGGTCCATGAGTCCGAGGACGACCGAAGAACCAAATGCAGCAATAGCTGACGCCACCCCAAATATCTCATCGGTCAGTGGAACCATCTGCCCCGCGTGGGCGCCGCTCAGATTGGACACGGCGCTACCGGGCATGAAATAGTCGGTAAAATCCGCCGGCACACCCTCGCCTGTGGGTGGTTTGTCGTATTTCGCCGCCAAGTCCTTGAAGTCCTGTGACTGCACCAGCTTGGCCGCGCCGCCCGGATCGTAGGTGCTACCGCCGAAACCGAACATCTGCGCGGCCAGCTCCGCCATCGCACCGCCGAGGGAGTGGCCGGTAACGGAGATGGTCGTGCCTTCGTCAGCAGAAGCCCGTACCCGATTCGCAAATTCCAGCGCCTGGGTAAACTGCGGGTCCCAAGACTTGATGCCCGCGACGACAGCGTCGGCCCCTTGGTCCGAGCCGGCCCCAAGTACCTTGTCCGTACCCCGGTAGGCGATGACGATTTCCTTCGTCTGCGCGTTCTGGGAAGCGAAAGCGGCAAAGCCGGTAATCGGGTCAACGGTTTGGAATTTTTCCATCGCTTTCCAGCCATCCGGAGGCGTCGGCACGTCCTTGTACGCCTGGTTGGCCAACTGTGCATTCAAGTAATCGCGTGCGGCATTTGACATGTCAATCTCCCTGGCTCAAAGATCTACTTGATACCCAACAATTTCTTGTACTGGACCTCGTCGCCCTTCGCCTTGTCGGCCAGGCGCTCGTCTATGCGCTGCTCGAACTCGTCCGGCAGCTTGAATTCGTGAAAGCGTTTAGCACTGATCACATGCCCGTCGTTCTCAGGGGCAAGGATGAAAGTGGTGTAGGGCCGCTTGTTTCGGCTCATGCAGCGGTAGCTCAGCGTCACCATGGTCAGGTTGCCCGGCAGATGCCGCTTGTACGCATAAGTCAATGCGCTTCCCCAGTGATTCGGGTTAGGGGTATCAATATTTTGAGTAAACTGAACTGGCAACCCCATCTTCCGGTCTACCCACGGATGCAGGGTCCGTACTCCAGAGTCAGGAATCCCGGCGGGGGGACGGTTCTGGCCCGGTGCGCCAGTTTTGGGATCATAGAGCCAGTGAAATGAATCGCTGATCGGCCGCCAGTCGGCACTCTCGTCCGTGGCCCAGGGCAACGGATATTTGTTCTCGTTGATGTACACATCCGTCAGGCAGTTGGTGAAACGGCCACAAACCTCTTTCTTACGCGCCAGGCCGCACTGGAGTTCCCCCGGGACAATGCGGAACGCCGCCGCCTCAACACCGACCAGCTTGCCACTGACCCACTGTTTCGGCAGTCCGAAGCGCTCAGCGAAGGCTGCCGTGTAAATCCAGGTGTTTTCATCCGCGAAGAAGGCCTGGCCCTTGAAGATTTGCATCTTCTCGTATGTCGGAATATCCCGCTCCGCCGCCAGGGCACCGCCACCGCAGGACAAGGCCATCAATAGTGTTCCGAGCAACCGGCCCGCCCCTTTCGAAGAACCAGATTCGGAACCCTCCGCCGGGTGGATATTTCTTGCAGTTCTGTTCATGGCAGCCTTTCCCTTCTGGATCGCTTGGAGGCATCACAAGGAATACGTCACACCTCATGGCGTGAAAATATAGCACCTCAGAACGGCTAGTAAATATGTATTTAACATGATGTGATACATCGCAATATTCCACTCACTTTTTTCTGACACCTATCAATCCAGCACCGCCGGGGCGCGAGAATTACCCTGTTACCACCGAAATTTTCCAGACCGACGACCCCGTTCGACACTGCGCCCTGCGGGCCAGTACAATCGCCCTCTTCCCCCGACCCCACGAGCCCCCCATGCGTTTCGAAGGCACTGCCGAATATGTCGCCACACCGGACCTGATGCTGGCGGTGAACGCCGCCATCACCCTGCAGCGGCCCCTGCTCATCAAGGGCGAACCGGGCACCGGCAAGACCATGCTGGCGGAACAGGTGGCCATGGCCCTGGACCTGCCGCTGTTGCAGTGGCACATCAAGTCCACCACCAAGGCCCAGCAAGGCTTGTATGAGTACGACGCGGTGTCGCGTCTGAGGGATTCCCAGATGGGGGACGACCGGGTCAAGGACATTGCCAACTACATCGTCAAGGGCGTGCTGTGGCAGGCACTGGAAGCGGACCAACCGGTGGTGGTCTTGATCGACGAGATCGACAAGGCCGACATCGAGTTTCCCAACGACCTGCTGCGGGAACTGGACCGCATGGAGTTCTACGTCTATGAGACGCGCCAACTCATCCAGGCCAGGCACCGCCCCATCGTCATCATCACGTCGAACAACGAGAAGGAATTGCCGGACGCTTTCCTGCGCCGCTGCTTCTTCCACTACATCAAGTTCCCGGACCGGGACACCATGGCGCGCATCGTGGATGTGCATTACCCGGATCTGAAGAAGACCCTGCTGGCGGAGGCCCTGGAAGTATTCTTCAACCTGAGGGGCGTACCGGGTCTGCGGAAGAAGCCCTGCACGTCGGAGCTCATCGACTGGTTGAAGCTCCTGCTGGCGGAAGATATCCCGCCGGAGGCCCTGAAATCCAGCGACCAGAAGCTCATCGTGCCGCCCATGCACGGGGCGCTCTTGAAGAATGAGCAGGACGTGCATCTCTTCGAGCGCCTGGTGGCCATGGCACGGCAGAACAGATAAGGGAGCAGGCTCCCATGCTCATCGACTTCTTCCTGCACCTGAAGGCCCAGCGCTTGCCGGTGTCCACCCGGGAATTCCTGACCCTGCTGGAAGGTCTGGAAGCCGGTGTGGGCGGCCAGAGCGTGGACGACTTCTACTATCTGGCCCGCACCTGCCTCGTCAAGGACGAGCGGCTTTTCGACCGTTTCGACCAGGCCTTCGGCGCCTACTTCAAGGGCATCGAGCAGGTGGCAGACCTGCTGGTGGATCTGCCCGCCGAGTGGCTGCGCCAGGCCCTGACCCGGGAGTTGTCCGACGAGCAACGGGCGAAGCTGACGAAGCTGGGCTTCGAGAAGCTCATGGAGGAATTCAAGAAACGCCTGGCGGAGCAGAAGGAAGCCCACCACGGCGGCAGCAAGTGGGTCGGCACTGGGGGCACCAGCCCCTTCGGCCACGGCGGCGAACACCCGGAGGGCGTGCGGGTGGGCGGGGAATCGGAGAAGCGCAGCGCGGTGAAGGTGTGGGCCCAGCGGGAATACCGCAACCTGGACGACAGCGTGGAACTGGGCACCCGCAACATCAAGCTGGCGCTCAGGCGCCTCCGGCAGTTCGCCCGGGAAGGGGCGGCGGAGGAACTGGATCTGGACGGCACCATCGCCAGCACGGCCCGGAACGCAGGCTGGCTGGACCTGAAGCTGAGGCCCGAGCGCCATAACAAGATCAAGGTGCTGCTTTTCCTGGACGTGGGCGGCTCCATGGATGACCACGTGAAGATCTGCGAGGAACTCTTCTCCGCCTGCCGCAGCGAGTTCAAGCACCTGGAACACTTCTACTTCCACAACTGCGTGTATGAGCACGTGTGGAAGGACAGCCGCCGTCGCCACGACGAAAGCATGCCTCTGTGGGACGTGATCCATCGCTACGGCGAGGACTACAAGCTGATTTTCGTCGGCGACGCCTCCATGAGTCCCTGGGAAATCATCCACCCGGGTGCCGCCGTGGAGCACAACAACCGGGAGAGCGGCGCCGTGTGGCTGCGGCGCCTGCTGGACCAGTTCCCCTCCTCTGTCTGGCTCAACCCGGAAGCGGAGCGTTTCTGGGAATACCGCCCCTCCATCGAACTCATCCGGGAAATCACCGGTGAGCGCATGTTCCCCCTGACCCTGGCCGGCCTGGACCTGGCCATGCGGCGGCTGATGGCAACGAACTGAAGCTTAAATCTGTTTGAAACGCCGAGGCGCCGAGACGCCGAGACGCCGAGGAAAAACAAGTAGTTGACTGAGGAATCCGCTTCACCCGTTTGGCGAGGCACTGATTGTTGCTGTGTCTTTGTTTTCTCGGCGCCTCTGCGCCTCGGCGTTTAGTCAACTGCCTTTTCTAGGTTAAATCATGCAAAAACTCATCACCCAGCTGAAACGACTGTATTTCCTGCCGGAACAGCAGGGCCGCTGGAGCATCCCTGCGGGTGCCGCCTCAACGCAGGGTGTGCTGACGGACGATATTCTGACCCAGTGCCTGCAGGGACAAGCCAGCGTGGCCCTGGATCTTCTCTCCCCGCAAAGCCAGGTCCGCACACTGGTCCTTGGCTTCGAAAAATCAACGGATTGGGAATGGGTGGCAGATCTATACCAAGGCATCCTGGAGGATCTGGAACTACCCGCCCCCGCCATGGCCATCACCGCAAACAGGGGCCACCAGATCTGGTTTTCCCTGGCCACTCCGATACCTGTCGCCCAGGGCCGGGCTTTCCTCGGGGCACTGTGCCATCGCTATCTGGCGAAACTCCCAACGTCCCACTATTCCCTGTGGCCGACCGCGCAGGACGCCGGCCCCCAGCACCTTGAAGCAGTGCCGGCAGAGCATGGCCTCGGCGGAAAATGGTCCGCCTTCATTACCGCCTCCATGGGCGCCATGTTCAAGGAGGAGCCGGGCCTGGAAATGGCACCTAACCCGGATCGTCAGGCAGACATGCTGGCCCCCGTCGTGAGCATGAGCACTGCCGACCTGGCGCGCGCCATGGAACGGCTGGCCGCCGCTCCGTCCCCGGCTGAAGTCCCTGCTGCATTCGTGCCGGCCATCGCCCACAATGACAGCCAATCAGGCCTGGACGGTCAATACACCGATCCCAAAAGCTTCCTACTGGCGGTCATGAATGACCCGGCTGCGGCGCCAGAACTGCGGGTCCGGGCGGCTGCGGCCCTGCTCCCTTATTTCGAGGCAAACGCCAGCAACAGAAGCTGAGCCACAGCAGGTACGTTTATGGAAAACTGGCCATTCGTCGAGCGCATCCGGAATGTGGCGATATTTGCATACCTTTGAGCTCAAGTCGTTCCCGACGCTCGCCGCCGCCAGGGAATAGTGCTCTGCCACGAGATAAAAAAAGGCGCCTTTCGGCGCCGTTTTTCATTCTCCTGCAGGGCCGTCTTACTTGGCCTTGTAGGCGAGCTTTTCCTTGATACGCGCAGACTTGCCGGAGCGGTCGCGCAGGTAGTACAGCTTGGCGCGACGCACATCGCCGCGACGCTTCACTTCGATGCTGGCGATCAGGGGGGAGTAGGACTGGAATGTCCGTTCCACGCCTTCACCGTTGGAGATCTTGCGCACGATGAAGGAGGAGTTGAGGCCACGGTTACGCTTGGCGATGACCACGCCTTCGTAAGCCTGAACGCGCTTGCGTTCGCCTTCAACCACGTTCACGTTCACGATCACCGTGTCGCCGGGGGCGAACGCGGGGATGACTTTGCCCAGGCGGGCAATTTCTTCCTGTTCCAAAATATCAATCAGATTCATTTTTGAACTCCGTATTTTACTGATCGCATTGCTGCTCGAAACCGGCGCTTTTGCTTGTCGGGTTAAAACCCGACCTACGCAGCACCAGCTTCCGACTCTATCTCTCTGAGCAGTTGCATTTCCTCTTTAGAGAGAGCACCGCTCTCCCTGCGCTTCGCCAGCAATTCGGGGCGGCGAGCCCGTGTTCGCGTCAGCGCCTGTTTCAGGCGCCAGCGCTGAATTAGCTTGTGGTGGCCGGACATCAGCACGTCCGGCACCTTCATTCCCTTGTACTCTTCCGGCCGCGTGTAATGCGGACAGTCCAGCAGGCCATCGACAAACGAGTCCTGCTGGGCGGAATCGGCGTCGTTCAAGGCCCCCGGCAACTGACGCACCATGGCGTCAATGAGCGCCAGGGCCGCGATTTCGCCGCCGGAGATGACGAAGTCGCCGAGCGAAATCTCTTCATCGACACAGCGCTCGAGGAGGCGTTCATCCACCCCTTCGTAGCGACCGCAGAGCAGCACCAAGTTTTCTTCTTGCACCAGTTCCAGCACCCGCTGGTGATCCAGTTGCCGCCCCTGGGGCGAAAAATAGATCACCCGGCCGGTCTTACCGGTCTTTTCCATCTGGCGCGCTTTCGCTGCCTCGATGGCCTTTTCCAGCGGCTCCACCAACATCACCATGCCAGGGCCACCGCCATAAGGCCGGTCGTCCACCGTGCGGTAGTTATTGGTGGTGAAATCCCGTGGATTCCAGCAATCCAGCCGGTACAGCCCCAAGTCCCGGGCCCGCCGCGTGATACCGCTTTCGGTAATCGCCGCGAACATTTCCGGAAACAGGGTGATGACGTCAAAGGCGATGCTCATGGCGCCACCTTCAATCCAGGCCCCAGTCGGCGCCCCACTCCACCAGCATGCGACCGGCGGCCACGTCCACTTCCTTCACCACGGCGTCAACGAAAGGCAGGAGGCGTTCAATGCCGGCTCCGTCCTTCACGCGCAGGATGTCGTTGGCGACGCCTTGCATCAATTCTTCGACACGACCGAGGGACACGCCCTCTCCGTTTTGCACTTCCAGGCCGACCAGGTCGTCCCAGTAGTACTCGTCCTCTTCGCCTTGCGGCAGGGACTCGCGGGGTGCGCCGAAGTAGATGCCGCGCAGTGCTTCCGCCGCCGTGCGATCATCCACGCCGCCAAGACGGGCCACATAGCCGTCACCGTGGGCTTTCAATTCCAGCAGGGGGTAGGACTTCCATCCTTCCTCTGCGTCGGAATCGCGATTCAAGTACCACGACTCCATGCTGCCCCAGGATTCAGGATCATCACCGAAGGGATGAATCCTTAGCCAGCCGCGCAGACCATAAGCATCAACGATCCGCCCGAGGACAACCATTCAGTATTTCTTAGGCAGCAACAGCGACGGGCGCTGCAGCCTTGGCCACGCGCTTCACCAGACGGGCAACCGTCGGGGACAGCTGGGCGCCCTGGCCTTGCCAGAAGGCAACGCGATCGGTATCGATGGCGAGGGACTGCTTGTCGTGTTCGGGAGCGACGGGGTTGAAGTAACCAACGCGCTCGATGAAACGACCGTCGCGGCGATTACGGGAATCGGCCACAACCAGATTGTAAAAGGGGCGCTTCTTGGCGCCGCTACGGGCAAGACGAATAACAACCATGGCGATCTGACCTTGGAAAGCGGAAAAACGCGAGAGTGTATAGAGAAACAGCGAGACTGGCAAGGCGAATGGAGAAGAAGTCAGCGGAGAGAGGTGAGCGGTGAGCGGTGAGCGAAACAACCGTGCTCACCGCCTAACCGCTTACCGCCTTACCCAATACGCTCCAGCCCGCCCATGTAGGGCCGCAGGGCTTCGGGGACGGTGATGCTGCCGTCGGCGTTCTGATAGTTCTCCAGGATGGCCACCAGGGTGCGGCCCACGGCCAGGCCGGAACCGTTCAGGGTGTGTACCAGTTCGTTCTTCTTATCCTGTTTGAAGCGGGCGGACAGGCGTCGAGCCTGGAAGGACTCGAAGTTGGAGCAGGAGGAAATCTCCCGGTAGGCGTTCTGTGCCGGCAGCCAGACTTCCAGATCGTAGGTCTTGGCGGCAGAGAAACCCATGTCGCCGGCACACAAGGCCATGGTCCGGTAGGGCAAGCCCAGCTTTTGCAGAATGGCTTCGGCGTGGCCCACCAGTTCCTCCAGGGCTGCCCAGGAGTTTTCCGGCTTTTCGACGCGCACCAACTCCACCTTGTCGAACTGGTGCTGGCGAATCATGCCGCGGGTGTCGCGGCCGTAGGAACCAGCCTCGGAACGGAAACAGGGGGTGTGACAGACCATCTTCAGCGGCAGGGCGTCCGCCGCCAGGATGGTGTCCCGCACCAGGTTGGTCACGGGCACTTCCGCCGTAGGAATGAGATACAGGGAATCCGCGTCTTCCCGGGGCACCTTGAACAGATCTTCCTCGAACTTGGGCAACTGGCCGGTGCCGAACATGCTGGCGGCGTTCACCAGGTAGGGGGTATACACCTCCATGTAGCCGTGCTCCGCCGTGTGGGTGTCCAGCATGAACTGGGCAAGGGCCCGGTGCAGGCGGGCCATGCCGGCCTTCAGGACGACGAAACGGGCGCCACTGATCTTGACCCCCGCCTCGAAATCCAGGCCGCCACTGGCTTCACCCAGATCCACGTGATCCTTGACCGGGAAGTCGAAGCTGCGCGGTGTGCCCCAGCGACGCACTTCCACGTTATCCGCTTCGGACTGGCCGGCGGGCACGCTCTCATGGGGCGTATTCGGGATCACCGCCAGGAAGGCGTCGAACTTCTTCAACACCGCCGCCAGGTTGTCCTCATTGATCTTCAGCGCGTCTCCCAGCCCCGCCACTTCCGCCATCACGGCGCTCGTGTCCTCACCCTTGGACTTGAGTTGCCCGATCTGTTTGGACAGACTGTTGCGCCGGGCCTGCAGGTCCTGGGTGCGGGTCTGCAGCGCCTTGCGCTCGTTCTCAAGACCCTGGAAGGATTCCACGTCCAGGGTATAGCCCCGGCCGGCGAGGCGTTCCGCGACGGTTTCCAGGTTGCTGCGCAGTTGTTGAATGTCGAGCATGGCCATGTTCCAGGTTTTCCGCGGCACCGGGCCACGGTTCAAATGATGTGGGTCGGGCTTCAGCCCGACATGTTCTGCGGCGTCGGGCTGAAGCCCGACCTACTTTCGACCTGCCGCCAGGTCGAGCTGACGCAGGTGCTCCAGCTTCTCGGCGATCTGTTTTTCCATGCCGCGCCCGGTGGGCCGGTACCAGGCCGGCGGCGGCACGCCCTCCGGCAGGTAGCTCTCTCCGGCAGCGAAGACCTCCGGCTCGTCGTGGGCATAGCGGTAGGCGCGGCCGTTTCCCATGTCCTTCATGAGCTTCGTGGGGCGTGGTGCTCCGGCACCGGCCGGGAGGCATCCTTGGCGACGAATTTCCGCGCAGAATTATACGCGACATACACGGCGTTCGATTTGGCGGCGCAGGCCAGGAAAATCAGCGCCTGGGCCAGTGCCCCCTTTCGGTGCCCACTTAATTAGGTCGAAGAAAGCGCGACCGCCCTTTTTGGAAAGGCACGCAAGAGCTTCTTGTCCATGGTGACCAACTTGACGTCAAGTTTCATGGCAAGAGCGATGAATTCACAGTCATACGCAGAACAGTCACTATCTCGAACCAATTCAAGGACGGAGGTCGATTCGACCTCAAACTCGCAACCGGCAAGCAAGCTTTCAGCTTCCCTTTGTAGGCTGGCCGCCTGCTCAAACGTTATGAGCTGGCGCCTCATGTACCCAGAAAGAATATTCCTGAATTCGCTGCGCCAAAGTATTGGTGCGGCCCATTCAGGTTCCCGTTCCAGAAGCGCATCGGCGGCAGCCGTGAAGTCGCCAGGCAAGTACAGGTACGCCAGTATGTTGGAGTCAACCACGATCATGGGCGATCTTCTCGCTTGCCTGCATCAATGTCCTGCGCAAGAAACATCCCCTTTGGTAGGGCAGCGCGCAATTCACGAGCACGAGCCAAACGTTCGCTTGGCGCAAGCCTTGTTGGCAACAGCACGGATTCAAGGCAAACAATTGCCTCACTGTTCAGGCTGCGCCGGTGCGTCTCTGCAGCGGCTTTCAAACGCTCGTACACAGCGTCAGGGATGTTCTTCAAAGTCAAAGTTGTGGGCATCTCAGGGTCACCATAGTGCAACCAAAGTGGTTCCACTATGGCACACCCATGCTTCAATGACCAGACGTAAGCTGCAGGGCACGGCCACAGGCCCGCTCGAACGACTCCCAGCTCCTCCGCCGTCAGGCTCTTCAGCACGGCAGGCGGGGACAAGAGGGGCGAATTCACCTCGAAGGACGGGTTCTCGGTGGTGGCGCCGATGAAAGTCAGCAGGCCTTGCCATCGTCCAATTTCTTCAAGAATGCCATCTTTTCCGCAATCTTGATTTCTAGCCCTCTTGGCACCGGCTGATACCAGTTTGTATTGCCTACCCCGTCCGGCAAGTAAGTTTCACCCGCCGCATAGGCATGAGGCTCGTCATGGGCGTAGCGGTAGGCGTGACCGTAGCCCAGTTCCTTCATCAACTTGGTGGGAGCATTGCGCAGGTGCACCGGCACTTCGCGGGACTTGTCCTGCTTCACGAAGGCCATGGCCTGGTTGAAAGCCTTGTAACCCGCATTGCTCTTGGCAGCGATAGCCAGATAAATCACCGCTTGCCCCAGGGCCAATTCCCCTTCCGGTGAGCCTAATCGCTCATAGGTCATGGCCGCATCGTTGGCGATCTGCATGGCCCTGAGATCAGCCAGTCCAATGTCTTCCCATGCCATTCGCACGATACGGCGGGAAAGGTAACGGGCATCGGCCCCACCGTCAAGCATTCGACATAGCCAGTAGAGCGCCGCATCGGGATTGGAGCCACGCACCGACTTGTGCAGGGCGGAAATCTGGTCATAAAAATTATCCCCGCCCTTGTCAAATCTGCGGGCATTCAGGGTCAGGGCATTTTGGATGAACTCAGGGGTAATCGTTGTGGTGCCTGCTGCCTTGGCCGCCGTGCCCGTCTGTTCAAGCAGATTCAGCAGCCTCCGGGCATCGCCATCCGCGTAGCCGACCAAGGTATCCATGGCCGCGTCTTCAAACTGAAGGTGAGACAAAGCCTGTTCCAGGGTTCGGGCCATCAAAAACTTCAGTTCGTCCTCGGTCAGCGACTTGAGCACATAGACCTGTGCTCGTGACAGCAGAGCAGAATTGACTTCAAAGGACGGGTTTTCGGTGGTGGCACCGATGAAGGTGACAAGCCCGGACTCGGCATAGGGCAACAGGGCATCTTGTTGCGACTTGTTGAACCGGTGAATTTCATCCACGAACAGGATGGTGTGCTTGCCGTGGGCCAGGTTCTGTTCTGCCTGCTCCATGGCCGCCCGAATGTCCTTCACACCGGAGAACACGGCAGACAAGGCGATGAATTCGCACTTGAAGGCATTGGCGGTCAGCCGGGCAAGGGTTGTCTTTCCAACCCCCGGCGGCCCCCACAAGATCATGGAGTGGGGCTTGCCCGATTCAAACGCCAAGCGTAGCGGTTTGCCCGACCCCAGCAAGTGGGACTGCCCGACGACCTCATCCAAGGTCTTGGGGCGAAGGGCTTCAGCCAGGGGTGCCGTGGGCTTGGTGGTGAAGAGGTCCATAGTGCGTGAGGGGTGAGGAGTTAGGAGTGAGGGGTTAATGCTTGCGCGCCTGCGGCGCGACGAGAGGCACAAAAAACCGGCGACGATTTTGCGTGTTTTCTCGCGCCAAAGGCGCCTGATATCAACCCCTCACTCCTCACTCCTCACGCTTCATTCCCCGACCACATCGGCGCCCTTGGGGGGCACGAAGCGGAAGGCGCCGGCATCGAGGGAGGGATTGCGCTGGAAGTGGTCGAAGACCAGGAGGGTGGTCTGACCGAAATTATCGGAAAGTTCCATGAGCCGGGGCAGCGTGTCCTTGAAGCCGATACGCATATGGCTGAAACTGCTGTCGGCAGCCTTGGGCGTGGCCTCCACCCATTCCAGGCCGTTGGCGACGCCGGCCTCCTTGAGGTCGAAATTCTTTTCCAGGGCGTTGTCGCCGGCCAGCAGGGCCGCCGGACTGCCACCCAGGGCCTGGCCCAGCTTCTTCACCGTGACCTGGTTCAGATCCTTGTCATAAATCCACAGCTTCACGCCATCACCAACGATGAGTTGGCTATAGGGCTTGTCGTAGGTCCAGCGGAACTTGCCGGGACGGGCGAAGACCATGCTGCCGGAGGCCTGCTGAGGCTTCTTGCCGGACTTGGCCGTCACCGTCTGGGCGAAATCCGCCTTGCCAGCGTGAGTACCCTGCAGGAAGCCATGCAGCTGCTCCAGACCGGAAGCCTGCACAGCGCCCCCGAAAAGCATCAAAAAACCAATTGAACCGCAGAGGCGCAGAGGCGCAGAGAAAAGCTGTCGGGATGAATCCCGACCTACAAATTTCATCATCATTCTTCCCTGGCTGGTGCGAGCACGTCCCGACTGCCGGCGCCATTGGCAGCGGAGACGAGGCCGGATTTTTCCATTTGTTCGATCAAGCGGGCTGCCCGGTTGTAGCCAATGCGCAAGTTGCGCTGCACCAGGGAGATGGAGGGGCGCCGGGTCTTCAGCACCACTTCAACCGCCTGATCGTAGAGGGGGTCGGCTTCGGAACCCTCGGCCTCCGACAAGGCGTCGCCCGTCAGGGCAGCACCGCCTTCGACGCTTTCCGCGTCCAGAATCCCGTCCATGTACTCCACCGGCCCCAGGGCCTTCAGGTATTCCACCACCCGGTGCACCTCGTCGTCGGAGACGAAGGCGCCATGCATGCGCACCGGCTGGCCGGTGCCCGGCGCAAGGTAGAGCATGTCGCCCTGCCCCAGCAAGGCCTCGGCGCCCATCTGATCCAGGATCGTGCGGGAGTCGATCTTGGAGGACACCTGAAAGGACATGCGCGTGGGGATATTGGCCTTGATGAGGCCGGTAATGACATCCACCGAAGGACGCTGGGTGGCCAGAATGAGGTGGATGCCGGCGGCCCGGGCCTTCTGGGCCAGGCGGGCGATCAACTCCTCGATTTTCTTGCCGACCACCATCATGAGGTCCGCCAGTTCATCGATGATCACCACAATGAAGGGCAGTTCTTCCAGGGGCTCCGGATTGTCGGGGGTGATGGTGAAGGGATTGGTCAGAGGCTTGCCGGCCTTCTCCGCTTCCTGCACCTTGTGGTTGAAGCCCGCCAGATTGCGCACGCCCATGGCGGACATGAGCTTGTAGCGCTTTTCCATTTCCGCCACGCACCAGTTGAGCGCGTTGGCGGCGTGCTTCATATCCGTCACCACCGGCGCCAGCAGGTGCGGAATACCTTCGTAAATCGACAGTTCCAGCATCTTCGGGTCCACCAGAATGAGGCGCACCTTCTTCGGCTCGGACTTGTAGAGGAGCGACAGGATCATGGCATTGATACCCACCGACTTGCCCGAACCGGTGGTGCCCGCCACCAGCAGGTGGGGGGTCTTGGCCAGGTCCGCCACCTTGGGCAGGCCGCCGATGTCCTTGCCCAGGGCCACGGTCAGGGGCGAATGCATGTCGTGGTAGGCATTCGAGCCAAGAATCTCGGACAGACGCACCATCTGGCGCTTCGGGTTGGGCAGTTCCAGGCCCATGCAGGACTTGCCCGGGATGGTTTCCACCACCCGGATGCTCTGCACCGACAAGGCGCGGGCCAGGTCCTTCGCCAGGTTCAGTATCTGGGCGCCCTTCACCCCCACCGCCGGCTCGATCTCGAAGCGGGTGATGACCGGGCCGGGATAGGCGGCCAGTACCCGCACTTCCACGCCGAAATCGTTGAGCTTTCTTTCGATGAGGCGGGAGGTGAATTCCAGGACTTCCGGCGCGGGCGGGTCCACGTCATGGGACGCTTCATCCAGCAGGGCCAGGGGCGGCAGCTTGCAGCCGGGGGTGATGTCGACAAACAGGGGCTTCTGGCGTTCCTTCTCGGCCCGCACGGATTTCGGCACCTCCACCACAGCCGGTTCGATGTGCAGGGGCGGTGTCGGTGCCGCCTCCTGCTTCTTGCGCACCACCACCGCCACATCTTCCCGGCGCTGAGCCACTTGCTTGCCAAGTTCCCGGTCCTTGTGGGCGTCCCAGGTCCGCTGGCTCGCGAACAGGGCGTGTTCCAGGCCATGCCCGAGGCGCTCCAGAATGCTTAGCCAGGACAGGCCGGTAAACAGGGAAAAGCCCACGCCCATGAGGCCCAGCAGGATCATGGTGCCGCCGGTGAAGCCAAGGAAGCGGGCAGCACTGGCGCCCACCTCGAAACCCAGCATGCCCCCCGGCGCCAGGGGCAGGGACGCCTTGATGCTATGAAAGCGCAGAGCCTCCAGGCCGCAACTGGCCACCAGGAGCAGCAGGAAGCCCGCTGCGGCGATGAAGAACGGCCGCCGGTCATTCGCCCGCTCGCCGTTCAGGCGGCGGTAGCCGGCAATCACCAGGAACAACAGGAAAGCCACCCACCACCAGGCGGAGAGTCCGAACAGGTAAAGCAACACATCGGACAACCAGGCACCGAAGCGGCCCCCCGGATTGGCCACCTTATCCACCACGGAAACCCGGGACCAGCCCGGGTCCGCCCGGTTGTAGCCACCGAGGATCATGCCGAGGTAGACCGCAATGCCGCCGAGGACGAGCCAGCGCACCTCCTGCAGCAACTGGGCAATTTTCTCGGGGAGGGGCTGGGCAGGGGATCGCACGGAAGAGTTCTGCTGGCAGGTGCTTGAAAGAATGACAGGAAGCCTGCCGGGATGGAGGCGGATTATAGACTATCGTCCGCCCGCCCACGCGCTGAGCGCCCGTCGCACACGGCGACAAAACATAGGCCTTTGGTCCTAGCAGCCGTCAGTTCGCGCAATGTCTGCCGGGAAAGAGCCGGTTTTCTGCTAGAATCCGCGCCGCGCTACAACGCTGCCATTTAACGTTGGGACGACGGTCAAACCCCGCACTCCCACCCTACAAAAGAATGCCGCGAACAGCGGCACTATCCTCATGTCGGAAAAAATTTACGACAACTTCGTCATCGTCGGACTCACCCTCGACGGCAAGAAATTCCGCCCCAGTGACTGGGCTGATCGGCTATGCGGCATCATGTCGGTCTTTGGCGCGGAAAAAAAGATGACCTACTCGCCCTACGTGCGGCCTGGGCATCACGATCACGAGAAGGCGGTCTTTGTGGACGCCCGCATCCACGAGATCGAACCCCTGGCCTACCACTTCCTCCAGCACTTCGCCCGGGACAATCGGCTGCGCTGCATCTTCAGCGTCACGCCGACACCGGAAGAACTGAAACCCCTGGCGGATGCGGACGACTGACGCCCGGCTGCCTGTCGGGTTTTAACCCGACGACACCGGCCGGAGGTGTGTTGTCGGATTAAAACCCGACAGACAGGGCGGCTCGAGACCCGCAAAACCCCCACAAAAAACACAAAAAGCCCCGGCGTACCGGAGCTTTATCGAGCCGATCCGCATGCTGATACACGGATCGTGTGGCACGCCTGGCAGAGTCGCCCCCGCCCGGGCATACCGGGCGAAACTTAGGCGGCCAGTGCCTTGATCGCGGCCGACAGGCGGCTCTTGTCGCGAGCAGCCTTGTTCTTGTGAACAATGCCCTTGTCCGCGATGCGGTCGATGGTGCCGACGGATGCCTGAAACTCCTGCAGTGCAGCGGCCTTGTCGCCAGCGGCGACTGCCTTCTTGACACGCTTGACGGCCGTGCGCAACTCGGAGCGCAGGCTCATGTTGCGGCCGCGTTGCTGGACTGCCTGACGGGCGCGTTTACGTGCTTGAGCGCTATTTGCCATGTTTGATTATTCCGGTAGGGCTTGAGAAAACGCGCGAGTATATGGACTTCGTCGCGACAGCACAAGGGGGAAATACACGGAAAGCGCCAGCCTCTTCCTGCAGAACTGACATTCCCCTGTTAATTCAGGTGGTTCAGACGACAGCACAGGCTACACCAGCCAAACATTTTCCAGCCCCGGTGTGCTGGCAGACCTGCGACACCCGCCCTGTCCACCTACAATATCGCGGGGTACGGCCCCTGTCCGAGGGCACATAAACCGGCAATAGGCCATTTGGTACGGGACCGCGCCGCTGTTTCCCGCTAAAATCCCCCCCTGCATACCACTGACAGGGTGCGACCCAGGTCCGCACCCGACTCCCTTCCTGCATGGTGTTCCGATACCCCCTCGCCTTCCCGCTCCGGGGCCTGCCCCTGGCCCTGCTGGCAGCACTCTATCTCCTGCCCGGCCTCGTCGGGCATGACCTCTGGAAGCCGGAGGACGCCCCAAGCATCGGGGTGGTGTACGCCATGCTCACGGAGGGCCACTGGCTCACCCCCCATCTGGCCGGCGAACCCTGGTACGCGCCCCCCCTGTATTACTGGTTCAGCGCCCTCACCAGCATGAGCTTCGGCTGGCTGCTGCCCCTGCATGACGCCGCCCGCCTGGCTTCCGGCCTTTTCGGCGCCCTGCTGCTGCTGGCGCTGGGCAATGCAGCCGAGGAACTCCACGGCACCACGCACCGCCGGGAAGCGATCCTCATCACCCTGGGCTGTCTGGGACTGTTTGTACACATCCATGAGGCCCAACCCGCCCTGGCCACCCTGAGCTTCCTGGCCGCTTGCTGCTGGGGCCTGGCCCTGATGCCGCGCCTGGCCGGGTGGGGCGCCGGCATCACCGGAGTGTCCATCGCCGGCGCCTTCCTGGCCGGTGGCCTGCCAGGCCTGCTCTTTACACTGCCGCTCCCCCTGCTGGCGCTGCTGCGGCCGGAATGGCGCAAGTCGAGTGCCAGCATTTCCCTGGCCCTGATACTCGGCCTGGTGCTGGCGGCGCTCTGGCCCCTGGCACTGGCCTTGACGGAACCGGCCTACCTGAACAAATGGTGGCTACGCCAGGTGGGCGGCTTCAGCCCCAACCTGCACAACCCACTGGACTGGCTGGGCAACCTTGGTGGCTATCTCAGCCTGCTCTCCTGGTATGCCTGGCCCGCCCTACCCCTGGCCTTGTGGACCCTGTGGCGGGAAAGGCGGACACTGACGCGGCCCGGCATCCTGCTGCCCGGGACGCTGCTGCTGCTGGCCCTGCTCGTGCTCTCCGCACGCTTCGACGCCAGGAGCGCCAACGCCCTACCCCTGCTGGTGCCCTTGATCCTGCTGGCCGTGCCCGCCGCCGGCAAGCTGCGTCGGGGGGCAGCCAACGGTTTCGACTGGTTCGGCATGATGACCTTCAGCCTGGCCATCCTGCTTATCTGGGTAGGCTGGGCCGCCATGGCCTTCGGCACCCCCCCCCGCATCGCGGCCAACATCGCCCGGCTGGAGCCGGGTTTCGTCATGACCATCGCCCCCCTGCAGGTGGGGTTTGCCCTGGTGCTCAGCCTGGGGTGGCTGTGGCAGATATTCGAAGCGCCCCGCTCGCCCCTGCGCGGCATCACTCACTGGGCCTCCGGCATGGCGGTGCTGTGGGCCGTTAGCATGGCCCTGTGGCTACCCGTCCTGGACTATGCCAAGTCCTACCGTCCGGTGGCGGACGACCTGGCCAAGCACATTCCCAAGGATAGAGGCTGCGTCTCCAGCCGGGCACTGGGCACATCTCAGCGGGCCGCATTCCATTATTTAGCGGGACTCCTGACGAAGCGCGAAAGCCTGCAGTCGGAACCGACCTGCGATCTACTTCTGGTCCAGGGCAGCACGCATGACACGAAAGGCTCCCCGGAACAGGGATGGGAGCAGCTATGGGAAGGCCGCCGCGCCGGCGACCGTGATGAAAGTTACCGCCTTTACCGCAGGATTCAGCCATGACCACACCACTTACCGAAACGCCCGCCTGGCTTGCCCTCAAGCAAGAAGGGGAAAGCCTCTGTACCAGCCACTTGACGGCGCTGTTCGCACAAGACCCGCAACGCTTCGAGCACTTCTCCCTATCCCTCGCCGATCTGCTTTTTGATTTCTCCAAGCAACGCCTCACCCGCCAAACCCTGGACAAGCTGCTGGCGTTGGCCGAGGCCCGCCAGTTGGCAGAGGGCATCCGCCGCATGGCGGACGGGGAACACATCAACAACACCGAAGACCGGGCCGTGCTGCACATGGCCCTGCGGGGAGCCGGTCCCTGGCAGGTGGACGGCAAGGATGTCACGAACGAGGTTGCCGAAACGCGCCAGCGCATGTACACACTGGTGGACGCCCTGCGCTCCGGCGCCATAACCGGCGCCACGGGCTTACCCATGCGTCGACTGGTGAACATCGGCATCGGCGGCTCGGACCTAGGTCCCCGCATGGCCGCCCGGGCCCTGACCGACGCCGCATCCCCCCTGGCGGTGGACTTCGTCGCCAACGTGGACCCGGCGGAACTGGATGCAGTACTGGCCCGCGCCAACCCGGCGGAAACCTTCTTTGTCGTATCGTCGAAGACCTTCACCACCGTGGAAACCCTGTCGAACGCCGCAGCCGCCCGGGAATGGATCGCCTCCCACCTGGGGGCGGACGCCGTGGCCAGCCATTTCGCTGCGGTCAGCAACAATGTGGCCGCCGCCCAGGCCTTCGGCATCGAGGCTGGACGGATTTTCCCCATGGCGGACTGGGTCGGCGGGCGCTATTCCATGTGGTCCGCCATTGGTCTGCCCCTGGCCGCAGCCATCGGTAGCACAGGCTTTGCTGAATTGCTGGCGGGCGCGGCGGAAATGGACAGCCATTTCCGCACGGCACCTTTCGCCGAAAACCTGCCGGTCATCATGGGCCTGCTGGGCATCTGGAACACGGATTTCCTCGGCGCCGAAACCCTGGCGGTGCTGCCCTACGCCCATGCCCTGGCGGACCTGCCCGCCTATCTGCAGCAACTGGAAATGGAAAGCAATGGCAAGCGGGTGACAAAGGAGGGGGCGCCGGTAGGGGTCGCCACCTCTCCCGTGCTGTGGGGCGGCACCGGCACCGTCGGCCAGCACGCCTTTCACCAACTGCTGTACCAGGGCACCCGCACCATCCCGGTGGATTTCATCGTGGTGGCGGGACAGGACCGGCCGGCCCAACGGGTTCTGGTGGACAACGCCCTGGCCCAGAGCGCAGCCCTGATGGCGGGCAAGACCCTGGAAACCGCCACAAACGAGTTGCGTGCCAAGGGCCTGGATACAGCGGAGGTGACGCGCCTGGCGCCCCACATGGTCAGTCCCGGCAACCAACCCAGCTCCACCCTGCTGCTGCCAGCCCTGACGCCCCGCGCCCTGGGCCGCCTGGTGGCGCTTTTCGAACACAAGGTCTTCGTGCAGGGCTGGATCTGGGGCATCAACAGCTTCGACCAATACGGCGTGGAACTGGGCAAGCAGATGGCCCGCAACATCGAGGCCATGCGCACCGCACCGGAGTCCCTGGACGCGTCCACCCGGGGCCTCATGGCAGCGGTGGATGCCTGCCGGGTTTGATCTTGGGACCGGCTTCAGCCGGCCTTGTCGGGATGAAGCCCGACCTACAGGCCAGGGGAAACAAGATGAGGATGCCGGGACTGATGGCAAGAATTCTGCTGCTGACTACCCTACTGTTTCCGGCCATGGCCGGGGCGGAGCAGTACCAGGGCTACCTGATTCCCGGCAACTATGCCTCGCCCATGGCCATCGAACTCAAACTCAAGTTCGATGTCGACCTCGTCGCGGGAACGGTGCGTGCCAGCATGCCCTCCCCCATGGACGGCAGGGTTACGGGAAGCCGCATGGGGGCGCTCTGTAACCTGACGCTCACCTTTGCTTCTTCCAACACCAAGGCGAATTTGCGCGGCCATTGCGACAAGGAAAACTTCGACGGCGATTACAAGCTCTACAGTGGCGACAACAAGAAACAAACGGGCCTGTTCAACCTGAAACACCAGAAAAAAGCAAAGTTGGGCAAGGCCACAGAGGAGGATGCCGGGCCGCAACTGTCCACGGCGGCCTGTATCAAGCGGAATGCGACTTGCCTCGGTGCCTGCCCGCGGGGCGACTACAACACCGAGTTCCTGTGCGCGAACGCCTGCCGGCACAAGAAATTGGCCTGCCAAGGCAAGATCAAGGCCAGCCGCAACGCCGCTGCAGAAGGAGGCGCTGCGGAAGAGGAAGACAATCCTTAACCGCCATGGCCTTGGCCCGCCTGACGGGTACGGCTGGCGCCCCGCTCAGAGGCTGTGAAAATATCGAAAAAGCGATTTGAACCGCAGAGGCGCGGAGGCGCAGAGAAAACCAGTCGAAATCTGCATACCCGTTTTCTTTTTTACTGAAATCTCAACCCACTATTTTATAAAACGCTACCTTTTGCCGTGGAGCGTTCCTGGTCTGTGCCCAAGCTGGTTTTCTTTGCGTTCCTTTGCGTCTTCGCGCCTTTGCGGTGATATCTGAATTTTTCACACACGCTCAGTCCACCGCCGCCACTTTCAGTTCCTCATCGGCGTGACGCTGTTGCTCTTCCATCACCAGGAGGCCCAGTTCCCGCTTGAGTTCGTTGAATTCGGGTGAGGAAGGATCTCGCGGCCGGGGCAGGCTCACCAACTGGTCCCGCTTGATGGTGCCGGGCCGGTAGGTCATGACGATGATGCGATCCGCCAGATAGAGGGATTCCTCAATGGAATGGGTGACGAAGAGCACCGTCTTGCCGAATTCCTTCCAGATGCGCAGCAGCTCGTCCTGCAGATTGCGCCGGGTCAGGGCATCCAGGGCGCCAAAAGGCTCGTCCATGAGCATGATGGGGGAATCCATGGCCAGCACCCTGGCGATGGCCACCCGCTGGCGCATGCCGCCGGACAGATCCTTCGGGAAGCGCTCCCGGAAGTCCTTGAGCTTCAGCACCTCCAGCAACTGATCCACCCGACCGGCGATCTCTGCCCTGCCCTTGCCCTGCACCTCCATGGCGAAGGCGATGTTCTTCGCCACGGTCATCCAGGGAAACAGGGCGTACTCCTGGAACACCATGCCCCGCTCCGGCCCCGGCGCCGTCACCGGCTTGCCGTCCACGGTGATCACGCCGCCGGTGGGCAGGGAAAAGCCGGCCACGGCGTTGAGCAAGGTGGACTTGCCGCAACCGGACGGCCCCAGCAGGCAAACGAACTCGCCCTTGGCGATCTCCAGGTTGATGTCCTTCAAGGCCACCACTTCCCGGTCGGAGGTGGGAAAGACCTTCTGCACATCCTTGACGACGATCTGGCTCATGTCATTGCTCCAACCCGCGATGCCAGCGCAGCAGGTGGTTATTGAGGGCGCTCACCGCCGTGTCCAGGGCCAGGCCCAGGAGACCGATGGTGATCATGCCGGCGATGATCTTGTCGGACCACATGAACTCCCGGGCTTCCAGGATGCGAAAGCCCAAACCATTGTTCACCGCGATCATCTCGGAGACGATCACCACAATGAAGGCGGTGCCGATGCCGATCCTCACTCCGGCCAGGATGTAGGGCGTGGCGGCAGGCAGCATGATGCGGGTGAACAGGGTCCATTGATTCACCCCCAGGTTGCGGGCCGCCCGCAGGTAAATGCCGTCCACATGGCGCACCCCGGCGATGGTATTCATGAGGATGGGAAAGAAGGCGCCGATGGCGATGAGAAACACGGAGGGAGGATTGCCCAGGCCGAACCACAGGATGGCGAGCGGGATGTAGGCGATGGGCGGAATGGGCCGCAGCACCTGCATCATGGGGTTCATCAGGGCGTAGATACGTTTGCTCGCCCCCATCAAGAGGCCCAGGGGCAGGGCCAGCACGGCCCCCACCAGAAAGCCGGCCACCACCCGATAAAGGCTGCCGATGGCGTCGTCGATCATCTCCCCGGAGAACAGCCAGGCCAGCCAGGACTGCTGGGCCGGGTCCCAGGGCGCGGCGGGGCACAGGTAGGCCCACCACTTGACGGCCACGGCGGAGGGCGCCGGCAGGATCACGGCGGAGAAGAAGCCCGCCCGGGCGCAGGCCTCCCAGATGGCCACGAACACCACCGGCACGATGATGCCGGTGAAAAAAGAATTGAGTCGGGCGTGCATGGCTCCGCAGTTCTCCGGGAAAATTGTGGGGGCGAACTTGTTCGCCCTTGATGGCACCCTTGGGCGAACAAGTTCTCCCCTACAACCGGGCGGTCATTTCACCTTCAAATCCGCCTTGGCTTTTTGCAGCAGGTCCAGCTTCACCCAGTCCGCCGCCTTGGGCGGGTTGGCCATACGGCCCACGCCGAATTTCTGCATGAGGGCGGTGACGGTGTCGATGTGGGCCAGGCTCACTTCATAGGTAAAGGCGGCGTTATCCATGGCATCCCGGAAATCCTGGGAGCTGATCTGCCCCTTGAACATCTGGTCCTTCACATACTTTTCTGCCAGGGCCTGATCCTTGATGAAGGTGGCTGTGGCATCCACGAAGCACTTCATGACCCGCTGGGCCACGTCCTTCTTTTCCGTGTACAGCTTCTCCGACATCACCAGCACCCGGTAGGGCTCGCCGATGGCCGTGTCGTAGGGCTTCATGACCTCCACGCCGAACTTCTTGTTGATGGCTTGGGACGACTGGGGTTCGCTTTGGCACATGGCGTCGATCTGCTTGGCCGCGAGGGCCTGATTCAGATCGGCGAAGCCCAGGTACACGATGGTCACATCCTTGCCGCCCTTGTCCGACCAGGTGAGGCCCGATTTTTCCAGCTCCGCCATGAGCAGGATTTCCTGCATGCCGCCCCGGGTCACGCCGACTTTCTTGCCCTTCAGGTCCTTCAGGGTCCGGATGCCGGACTCGGCCCCGGCCACCACCCTTGCACCGCCCTTGGCAAAGCCGGCCACGGTGTAGATGGGCACCCCGTTGGCCCGGCCGGAAATAGCCCCATCGGAGGCCAGGGCCGCGATGTCGATCTCATTGGCCACAATGGCTGGCATGATGTCCGGCCCCTTCGGGAACATACGCTCCTCCAGCTTGATACCGTACTTGCCGCAGACCTCCTTCATGTAAGAGACAGCGCCGTAATGGGCGAACTTCAGGTTCCCCAGACGCACCAGATCCTCCCCGTGAGCAGCAGCGGAAAAGGCGAGCAGCAGGGAGGAAAGCAGCAGTGTCTTCTTCATTGTTTTGTCTCCTGGTTTTCTGGTTGGAGGTTTTCGGGAGGCACCAGCCGTCAGGCGGACAGCCCGGAAGATTGGAGACCGGAGTATGCCATCTCCCGTTTGCCTTTACGCAAGGAAGTGCCAAAACGGGAAGCCTTCGGGGAATTCCACGCCACCCGCACCCGGCTGGAGCACGAAGCCGGTCCGATGGACTTGGATTAGACCCGGGGGGAACGTCTACGCAGTCTGCGGCAAGCCCGTTCGGACGGGATTCCACCCCCTTGTGTGTGTCGGAAAAGGGGAGTTTAATTCGGAGCCTTGCACCAAGAGCGGCCACCACCACTTGCACCACCGACACGGGATCGGTGCCCAGTGTGCAGTGCCCTCCCCGTTCCCGCTGGCTACTTCCCGGAGATTCGCTATGTCCGACTTCACTTCTCTCTACGCCAAAACACGGGACGTCCTGACCAAGCAGAAGTTCGCCACGCCCGACTGGGACAAATTCCTGACCCAGACCTGCCCCGTCGCCTCCCTCTTCAGCCCGACCGGCTTCGACGCCGCCAAGCAGACTCTGCCGGACAAGCTACGCGAGAAGCTTCTCAGCGAGAGCAAACACACCAACGTGGTAGCCGTCTTCCTGCTGGGAGGTGGCCCCGGTGAAACCATCTACAAGGCAGCCCAGAACAAAGCCTCCCCGGGTACCTGGAAGGAGCGGGCCGCCGCCCTCAAAGTGGTCAAGCACGTGTATCACGCCCACAAGCAGGGCGGCCAGGACGTGTGGGTCTATTCCCCGCCCAAGAGCCACACCCTGCCCATGTTCGAGGAGGTGAGCGGCTCGGACGACACGGCCAAAGCCGCTCTTTCCCAGGAAAAGGAGATCTTCAGTCCGGCGGAACGGGGACTCATGTGCGAGGCTCTGGGGGTAGCGCGGAAGATCGCCATGGACGCCATGGTGAAAATCGGTGCCGGCGAGGCGTCCACCCTGAAAATGGTGGAACGCTGGTTCCTCGACGAAAGCTGCGGGGATGTCCAGCTCAATGACGCCCTGTCAAAACTGGCAACGGGTATCCGGAAAATCGCCGCCGCTTGTAACTCCCCCACCTTGGTGTTCACCGATCTGTTGGATTGGCGCGCCGAGCGGAACAATATTTACGGCGGCGCCCAGCCGGGGGGAGAAGGGGGCGGCTTCCCCGTGATCTATCTGGAAGGCGCTTTCACCCGCCTCACGGGAAACTCGGGGAAACTCTGGCTCTGCGCCGAAACCATCCTGCATGAGTTGTCCCACCATGAGCTCAGCACGGACGACCATCGCTACGACTCGGATGGCCTGAAGCCGGACAGGTATGCCTTCCCCTACGCCAAGACCATCGATAACGCCGACAGTTGGGGATACTTCATGCTGGATCTGGCGGGCTATCTGTCCAACTCGGATCGCCTCAACACCCTGTGCTAGGAGCCTGTCGGGCTTAAGCGATCGTAGCGAGCCGAGGGGGAGAGCGAGGACAGATTTTCGCGATTTTGAGGTACATAGTTGTTCCTATGTACCGAAAAAGCGGGGAAATATGGAGCGCTATCCCACCGGCGCAGTAGATCAGTCTTAAGTCCGACAGGCTCCTAGGTATCACCAAAAACCAAATCGGGAGGTAGGCAAAATGGTCAATCAAGGAATGCCGAGGGCAAAACGGCTGGGGCCGGCCAAGCTGCCGCCCGTCACCATCAAGAACCTGCGCTTCGAGGCCGTGCATTCGGGGCGCAGCCGGGGCCTGGATCAAAACGGCGGCTATATCGCCGCCTTCGACGCGACGAGTGGCGAAGAGCTATGGACCCTGAAAGTCTACGACGTGGTCTACGACGCAAAGATGGAAACCGACCTGCAGGACATCTTCATCGTCTCCATGTCGAAATCCCTGTTCGGCGGAAAGCTCAAGATCGCCGACGAAAAGGGCCGCAAGTATGTAGTAGATCCGGAAACCAGAAGCGTTCAGCAGGACTGAATCTTTGATGCCAACAGGGAGCTTCCCATGCTGCGACAACTGTTACGAAGCGCGCTGCTGATCGCCTGTGCCGGGGGCGCGGTGGTGTCCGCCTGTGCCGCCGACGAGACGGCCACGTCGGCGCGAGGCCCCCTGGCCAAGCGCGTCGGCCCGCCCAAGGTAGCGCCGGTGGTGGTCGGCAAGCTGAAGGTCGTGGTCCTGCCCTGGGGCAAGGACCGGGGTCTGGGGCAGAATGGTGGCTACGTGGCCATCCTGGATGCCGACACCGGAAAGGAATTACGGCTGGTGAAGGTCTACGAGGTTCGCTACGAAGAGCGCCGGGAAGGCGATTTGCAGGACGTCTTCATCGCCGCCATGTCCAAGTCGCTTTTTAGTGACAAGCTTTCCATTGCCGATGAGAAGGGCCGCAAATACACCCTCGACCCTGAAACCGGCGTGGTGGAAGCCCGCTGAGGCCTCTAATTCACAGGCTCTTACCGTGAAAGTCGCGCCAGCGACTCACGATGCTTCCCTCGCCCCCCCCGGGAGAGGGATCGAGGGTGAGGGAAACCGTCATGGCTTTCATGCTCCGGGGTGGTTTCCAAAACCATGACGGTTAGGAGGCGAGAATGAATAACTTGGACAGATGGCCGCTTGCAGACGAGATGCCAGGCAAGGCGCAAAACGCGCCATGTGGCTGGCCACACAAGCGTTTTGCAACGCAGCATGG
>JAYTVW010000054.1:0-13188 GCA_043743785.1 Rhodocyclales bacterium
CAGGAGATCACTGTAACCCTCGCTTCCGAACCTTCCCGGCTCAGGTCGTACCGGCCACGATAGTTGTCGTCGACCGGCCAGGATAATTGTCGCCGACCAGCAAGTATTGGAGCAAGGCGCGCAGGCCCTTGAAGAAGGTGTGTCGTGAGGGCAGCAAGGTGCGCATCGAGGCAGGCCAGTGCGGAATTTCGTGTACCCCGAACAGGGTGGAGGCGGTGTTCTTGCCCTGCTGTTTTTGCATCCGGACTTGGCTGTCGAGGAACGACGGACTCTGCGAGAAGAACACGGAGAAGGCCGACAGGACCGCGTCCTCCATCTCAGAACACCAATTATCGATCTGCCCCCCGTCCGACAGCACCCGAAACACATCCCGCATCTTCTTGTAGATGGCGGTCAGGACCCGGGGGCAACGGTGGAAATGGTCTCGGCGCCTCAAAATCATCGAAACATCAATGATGATTTGAGAACAACACCGTAACATACTGTTTGTAAATACTATTTTACAATAACTCCGTGCCCGGTCCGATTCTCATCTGCCTGGACTGTCGATCCACCCCCTCCAGCGCTCGCCATCAGGCTATTCAGCGGGTTTGAAATGAGAGCTGCTAGGATTTGCATCACACCGTGTGCCATCCCCTGCCATGAGGTAGACTTGCTCGGTTTTATCCACCCGGCACCGGAAGCCATGGTCGCACCAGCTTCGCATAACAACAAAACCCTGGACCTCCTCATCATCGAGGATTCGGAGGATGACGCCCTGCTCATGCTGCACCGTTTCCGCGAGGCGGGCTACCGCCCTGCCCACCAGCGCGTGGCGGATGCAGCTTCCATGCGGGCCTCCCTGGAGCGCCAGTCCTGGGATGCGGTACTGTCCGACCACAGCATGCCCGGCTTCGACGCGTTCTCGGCGCTGCGGACCATACAGGAACTGCGCCTGGACTTGCCCTTCATCATTGTCTCGGGCCACATGAACGAGCAAACCGCCGTGGCCGCCATGCGCGCCGGCGCCCATGACTACTTGTCCAAGAACCAGTTGGAGCGTCTGGTGCCCGCGGTGGAGCGGGAACTGCGGGAGGCACGCCACCGGGCCGAGCGGCGTGCGGCCCTGGAGGCGGTGCGGGAGAGCGAAGCGCGCTTTCGTGCCCTGGCGGCAAACATCCCGGGCATGGTCTTTCAGGCCCTGCGCCTCGATGACGGCGGCTTGAAATTCCTCTACGCCTCCGACGGTTGCCAGGCCCTGCTGGAACTGCAGCGGGCGGAACTACTGGCCACGCCAGACCGCTTCCTTGGCATGGTGCTGGAAGAGGACCGCCCCAATTTCATTGAGGGCCTGCGCCAAGCAACTGAGAATTTCGTCACCTTCAACTGGGAAGGTCGCATCAAAGTCCCCGGCGGCTACACCAAGTGGATCAACATGCGCAGCTCCCCCCGCCAGCTGGAAAGCGGCGACGTGGTGCTGTGGGAAGGTATCGTCTCCAACATCAGCCATGGCCGCCAAGCAGAAACGGAGATCCGGGAATCCCGAGCCCAGCTGGCGGAGTTGTCGTCCCACCTGGAATCCATGATCGAGGCGGAACGGGAACGCATTGCCCGGGATATCCATGACGAGCTGGGGGGCACCCTGGTGGCCATGAAGTTTGAAGTCTCTCTGCTGGCCACCAAGGCCCAGGGCGGCGATCCGGCCCTGCCCCCGCGCATTGCTTCCATCGGCAAGCTGGTGGACAACGCCATCGCCACCGCCGGCCGGGTGGCGCGGGAACTGCGCCCGGGCATCCTCAAGGAATTCGGCCTGGCTGCGGCCATCGAATCCCAGGCGGAGGATTTCACCCAGCGCACCGGCATTCCTTGCAAGGTACTGTGCGCCGACCACGACATCGAGGCGGAACAGGACCTGGAAGTGGCCTTGTTCCGCATTTTTCAGGAAGCCCTGACCAATATCAGCAAGCACGCCCATGCCAAGCGGGTAGACGTACGACTGGTCTCAGAGGGCGACGAAGCCCTGCTGGAAATCATCGACGATGGCCGCGGCTTGGCGCCGAAAGACTTGAAAAAACCCAAGTCCTTCGGTCTGCGCGGCATTCGCGAACGTATCAACAACCTTGGTGGCACTTTCGAGATCTGCGCCGGCGACCAGGGGGGCACCCGCATCACCGTACGCGCGCCCCTGCCTGCCCCGGGCGCAGGAGCCATCGGGAGCCAGAAAGAACAAGCATGAACAAACCCATACGCGTCCTTATCGCCGACGACCACGCCATCGTGCGCCAGGGCCTGCGGCAGATACTCTCCGACACCCCCGACATGCTGGTGGCCGGCGAAGCCGAAAACGGTGTCCAGGCTCTGCAAATGGTGCGCCAGGGCGGCTGGGACGTGGTGCTCATGGACATCACCATGCCGGAACGTAACGGCATCGACACCCTGAAACTCCTGAAGAAGGAGTTTCCCAAGCTGCCGGTGCTGATCCTCTCCATGCACCCGGAAGAGCACTATGCCATCCGCGCCCTGAAGGCCGGCGCCTCCGGCTACCTCACCAAACAAAGCGCCCCGGATCAACTGGTGACGGCCATACGCCAAGTGGCAGGCGGCAAGAAGTATGTCAGCGCCGCCGTGGCGGAAGAACTGGCCAACGCCATTGGCGAGGACTCGGACAAGGAACCCCACGAGAAGCTCTCCGACCGGGAATACCAGACCCTGTGCATGATCGCCTCCGGCAAGGCCCTCTCCCAGATCGCCGAGGAATTGAACCTGTCAGTAAAGACCGTCAGTGTCTACCGGGCGCGCCTGCTGGAAAAAATGCGCCTGAAAAACAACGCAGAACTGACCCACTACGGCCTGAAGCACGGACTGGTTGAGTAGGTCGGGTTTCATGCCGACAAGATCGCCTGTGAAATCTCTTGTCGGGCTGAAGCCCGAACTACGCCAGTTCTTCATGACACCTCACTCCGCAAAAGGGTTCCAAACTGCATGGGTAAAATTTAAATTGTGTTAAAGACTGGGTGGCCGCAGCCGCTATTCAAGACACATTGTTCACAGGCAGCCCTTACATGAGTAAAACGAGTCCCGTCGTGAACGACTCAGCGGCACAAGCCCTGATCGCGGAAACCCTGCAACTGGCGCTTGCCTGCCATCAGGCCCAGCGCCATGGCGACGCCGAAGCCCTTTTACGTTCCATTCTGGAAGTCCAGCCCCAACACGCCCAAGCCAATCATAGTTTGGGCACGGTGCTTCTACATGTCGGCGATGCCGCTGCCGCCTTGGAGTACCTAAGCGCTGCCTGCGCAATCGCACCGGAGACTGGCCTTCTTTGGATTAGCGCTGCCGACTGCCTGCTGCGCCTGCATCGTCCAGAAGAATGCATGCAGGTACTGGAAACCGCCCTCCAAGCTGGCCTGGAGGATGAGCGAGCTGTCGCGCTGCTGGCACAAGCCCGCGCCGAATTGCCCACAACCGCAACAACTGAGCCTGCAATCGCCTCCCCCACCGGTTCATGGCAACGGCAGTCCGACAACGCCAGCCTGCTTGCTGAACTGGAGAACCTCCGGGCGCGTAGCGTGCGCCGTGCCGCCCTGCGACGCAAACTTCAACCGGATGCATCTCCCGCCTTGCTGCCATTTCTGGAAACCAATGACTGGCCGGGCCTTGAAGTCGCCGCCCGCCAGTCGCTACAACGAATGCCAGAACGGGGCAAGGACTGGGCGCTTCTGGGCATGGCCCACCTGCAACTCAATCAAAATGAAGCCGCATTGATCGCCCTGTCCCAGGCCTGCCGGTTGCTGCCGGCAGATGCGGTAGCATGGGACCATTTGGGCATTGCCCAGCGGCAAGCAGGGCAACACAAGGCAGCGGACCAATCCTTCAAGCGCAGCCTGAAACTCCAGCCCCTACGCCCGGAAACCTGGGTAAACCTGGGAAACCTGCAACTCGACCTGTCCCGGGCCGACTTAGCCCTCGACAGCTTCCAGCGAGCGCTGATACTGAAGCCAGATTTCGCCGCCGCATGGGATCATCTAGGCATAGCACAGCGGCAATCCGGTCAGCAAAGGACGGCGGAGATATCTTTCATCCGTAGTCTGGAACTCCAGCCGCTACGCCCGGAGACATGGGTAAATCTGGGCAACCTGCAACTCGACCTGTCCAGACCGGACGCTGCCATCAACAGTTTCCAGCGTGCACTGGTACTCAGACCGGATTTCGTCCCAGCGCACACAAATCTAGGCAATGCCTACCGGGACCTCGGGCAACTCGAGGAGGCCGTGACAAGTTACCGGCAGGCCCTCGAACTTAAGCCCACGCTTGCTGAAGCCCATAGCAATCTGGGGAATTCGCTTCGGGATCTCGGGCTGGCAGACGAAGCCATTGCCTGTTACCGGCGCGCCCTTGAACTCATGCCGTCCCTGGCCGAAGCCCATTCCGGCCTGGGTAGAGTCCTCATCGACCATGGCCAGCTCGATGCCGCCATCGCCAGTTACCGGCAGTCACTGGAAATAAGGCCTGACCTGACCGACGTGCGCAGCAATCTCCTGCAGACACTGAATGCACAGTCGCTGATTCAACCCGCGCGCAGCCTTGACGAGGCCAGGGTTTTCGGCAGGACAGTGACACGAGGGGCAAACCCGCCATTTTCATCATGGATGAAGGGCGAACCGGGCAAACCCTTGCGCGTCGGTTTGGTATCCGGCGACTTGCGTAATCATCCCGTGGGTTATTTTCTGGAAAGTCTGCTCGGGCAGATTGACGCCGCATCCATCGAACTGGTCGCCTACCCAACCAATCCTCTTCAGGATCAACTGACGGCAAGGCTGCGCCCCAGTTTTTCCAACTGGGTTCCCTTGCGGGGAATGACGAATGAAGCCGCCGCCCGCCAGATACACGCGGACGGCATCCAGGTTCTGCTGGACTTGTCAGGCCACACGGCCCACAACCGCCTGCCCCTGTTCGCCTGGAAACCGGCACCGGTACAGGCCAGCTGGCTCGGCTATTTCGCCACCACGGGCCTGGCAGAGATGGACTTCTTGATCGGCGATCCCCATGTAACGCCACCAGAAGAAGCGCTCCATTTCTCTGAAGCGCTCTGGCGCTTGCCAGAAACCTACCTCTGTTTCACCCCGCCGGATGTGGCGCTGGACATTGTCCCCCTGCCCGCACTTGCGGCCGGTCACATTACCTTCGGCTGTTTCAACAATCTGACCAAGATGAATGATGCAGTGGTATCTCTGTGGGCAAAAGTGCTGCAGGCAGTGCCGGGCTCGCGCCTGCTGCTCAAGACGAAGCAGCTTGGTCTGACAGCGCAGGTGGAGGCAACCTGCCAACGCTTTGCAGCCCAGGGGATTGCCCCGGCGCGCCTGATGCTGGAGGGTGCATCGCCCCGCACCGAATTGCTGGCCACCTATAACCGGGTGGATGTGGCGTTGGACCCCTTTCCGTATCCAGGCGGCACCACCAGCGTGGAAGGGTTGTGGATGGGCGTGCCGGTCATCACCCGCAAGGGAGATCGTTTCCTGTCCCACGTGGGCGAAACGATTACCCACAACGTCGGCCTAGCCGACTGGATCGCTGCGGACGACGACGACTACGTGGCAAAGGCCGTCGCCCACACGGCAGACCTTGACAGATTGGCCCGCTTGCGCGCAGGGCTACGCCGCCAGGTCCAGGCTTCTCCCTTGTTCGACGCACGCCGCTTTGCTCGGCACTTCGAAGCGGCCATGTGGGGCATGTGGCAGGCACGCTCAGCGCAACTGGAAGGAAAATTGCAGTGACCCCCACCACACTCGTGGCCGGCGGCGCCAGCTTCATCGGATCCCATCTCTGCGACAGGCTGATGGCGACAGGCGAAGAGGTGCTGTGCCTGGACAATTTCCATACAGGTTCCAAGGACAATATCCGCCATCTTCTGGGCAAGCCGAATTTCGAACTCATCCGCCACGACATCTGGCTACCGATCTATGTCGAGGTGAACCGCATCTACAACCTGGCCTGCGCCGCCAGCCCGGTGCATTACCAGAACGCCCCGGTCGCCACCACCAAGACCTCGGTGCTCGGCGCCATCAACATGCTGGGCCTGGCCAAGCAACAACGGGGACGCATATTGCAAGCCTCCACGAGCGAAGTGTATGGGGATCCGGTGGTACATCCCCAGCCGGAAAGCTACTGGGGCCATGTGAACCCCATCGGGGTGCGCGCCTGCCATAACGAAGACAAACGCTGCACGGAAACCCTGTTTTTCGACTACCACCGGCAAAGCGGTGTGGACATCCGCGTCGTGCGCATCTTCAACACCTACGGCCCCCGCATGCATCCCCGGGACGGCCGGGTCGTCAGCAATTTCATCGTCCAGGCACTGGCCGGCGAGCCCATCACACTCTTCGGTGACGGCAGCCAGACCCGCGCCTTCTGTTACGTAGACAACCTGGTAAGCGGGCCGCTGAGCATGATGAATCAGGGCAGCGAAATAGCCCCAATCAACCTGGGCAACCCCATCGAATTCACCATTCTGGAACTGGCTGAACTGGGGATACGCCTGACCGGCTCGAAAAGCCAACTCGTCGTCCGTCCATTGCCGCCGAATGACCCGGTCCGCAGGCAACCCGACATCAGCCTGGCGCGGGAAACCCTGGACTGGCAACCCCGCGTGGCGCTCGAGGACGGCCTCAAGGAAACCATCACCTATTTCAGAAAGAGGCTGGCCTCATGAACACCATGCCAACCAACATGCTCGCCGCCAACTGCCCGGTGTGCGCCCACACCGTCGCCACGCCCTTCTTCGATGGCGGCGAACAGGCCCTGGCGACCTTGTGCTGGCCATCCACCTCCGCCGAAGCCCGGGCCATGCCACGGCAACCCCTGGATTTCGTCCAGTGCCCCGCTTGCTCCCACGTATGGAACCGCTCCTTTTCTTACGCGGCAGTGCCTTACCAGAACAACCCCAACCGCATGTTCAACCAGGGCCAGATCTGGCGCGGCCACCTGGCCCAGACCCGGGACGGCTTGTTGCAGCATCTGCCCGCGGCCCCCACGGTGGTGGAGATCGGCTGCGGCGAAGGGCATTTCGTGCGCGGCCTGGCCCAGTCCTGCGCGGGCAGGGGCCGTTTCATTGGCTTCGACCCCAATTCAAGACCGGAGACGGGACAGGGCACGGAATTTCATGCCCGCCTGTTCGCCCCCATGAGTGACATGGCGGCATACCAACCGGACGCGGTGGTCATCAGACATGTGCTGGAGCACCTGACCGAGCCCGCCAGCCTGCTGGAACAACTAGCCTGGGGTGCAGCGGCACTAGACAAGCCCTGCTGGCTGTTCGCCGAAGTGCCTTGCATCGACCGGGTCTTCGGGACTGACCGATTGTCGGACTTCTTCTACGAACACACCTCCCATTTCACAACGGATTCGTTCCGCATGCTGATGGCTCGCGCCGGGCAAGTAGTGGAGCTGAGCCACGGCTACAATGGCGAGGTGGTATATGCCCTGGTTCGGCTTGAAATCCCGGCGCCAGTGCGGCACCGGGCGGATACCGCCGCGGCCTTCAGCCGCCGTGTAGACGATAACCGACTCAGGATACGAGGTCAGATCGACGACCTGGCTGCCAGCGGCACAACGGTCGCCATATGGGGCGGCACCGGCAAATCCGCGGCATTCATGCATCAGTTCGGCATCGATGCGCTACGTTTTCCGCTGGTGGCAGATTCGGACTTGGAGAAGGCCGGCACCTTCGTGCCTGGCACGGGCCAGGAAATCCTATTCCGCGACGTGCTAAAGACCCGTCCGGCGGACGTGGTAATCATTCCGCCCCAGTGGCGTGCCCGGGACATCATCGACGAAATGGACCGGGAAGGTATCCACCCGCGTCAGGTGCTGATCGAACATGGAGGACGTCTGGTTGACTTCCTGACTGGAGAGCATCCCTACTGAGGACGAAAAAAGGTGGCGTTCCGGCCCCAATAGGGTGATTCGGGCTAAAACGCCGCCAATTCACAAAGTGATACAGAAATATCAAACAATGCGCAAATCGTCCCTAAAGATTCTTTTGCCAACTCCGTAAAGTACCTTGACAGCGGACACATTGTTTCACTGAACAAGTCTCAGGAAACATTCGCGTCGAGGAACAAACGATTTTTCAAGGAGTGGCAAAATGCTCACCATCAATACAAACAGCACGTCCCTGGTCTCGCAAAACAATCTGAGCAAGTCTCAGTCTGCGTTATCGACGTCGCTGCAACGCCTGTCCTCCGGCCTGCGCATCAATAGCGCCGCCGACGACGCGGCCGGCTTGGCAATTTCCACCCGCATGGGTTCCCAGATCAGCGGCCTCACCCAGGCAGTACGTAACGCCAACGATGGTATCTCCCTTGCCCAGACCGCCGACGGCGCCATGGCCAGCGTGAGTGATGCCCTGTCCCGTATGCGTGACCTGGCGGTCCAGTCTTCCAATGCCACCAACAGCGCCTCCGATCGGCAGGCTCTCCAAGGTGAGGTGGATCAACTGGTCAAGCAAATCAATACCGTCGCAAGCACCACCAGTTTCAACGGCATAAAACTGCTGGACGGCACGTTCAACTCCCAGTCCTTCCAGGTTGGTGCCAATCAGGGCCAGACCCTGGATGTCACGGCCATCGCCAGCGCAAAAGCGGATTCGCTGGGTGTTGGCACAACTTCCTCTTACTCCACCAGCGTACTCGGCGTTACCGCCCAGGGCGTCATCTCCACCGGCGGCATCACCATCAATGGCTACGGCATCGGCCCGAGCGTCAACGATGGCGTGTCCGCTGCTGGCGGCAACGACAGCGCGATCTCCAAGGCAGCGGCCTTCAACGCCGTTGCAGGACAGACAGGCGTCACGGCCACGGCCAGCGCAAGTTCGGTCTCAGGTATCGCAAATACGGCCCAGGTCGCCATCGCCGGTACCGCAGCCAACAATATCTACGTCAACAACGTCAAGCTGGGCGCCATTGCAGCAGGCTCAGACGTTACGACCCAGGGTGCCAACGTCGCGTCCGCGATCAACGCCGTCGCCAACCAGACCGGCGTCACCGCCGTCTTCAGCACCACGACCGGAGCGGTTTCACTGAATGCAGCCGATGGCCGCAACATCAGCCTGATCGGTACCGGCACGGGCGCCGCTATTGCGAATACGGGCCTGACGATGGGAGCAGGTGGCAACATCGCCAGTATCGCCAACACGACCCCGGCCGCGTTGACGGCAGGCGACCTGACGATCAATGGAATCGACATCGGTGCAGTCTCCAAGGGCACCAGCGTTACCGCCCAGGGCGACAACATCGCCGCTGCCATCAACGCAATCACCGCCAAGACCGGCGTTACGGCCACCAATGCCGCCGGTGTTCTGACCCTCTCCACCGGAGTGGGGCAATCGATCACAGTGGGTGGCGCCACTTCGAAGGCTGCTGCGACGCTGGCGGCAACGGGCTTTGACCTTGCCACCCCGGCCGGCCTGACGAACGCGGCCATCACACGCGGCAACATCTCCTTGGCCTCCGCCGGCAGCGCTGGCATCACCGTCGGCGGCAGTGACGTTGCTCTGGCGGGCCTTACACAGGCCACCACGGCCGCTACTGCGAGTTTCGGCCAAGGCGTCGCGACCGTGGATATTTCCACCGCCGCCGGTGCGCAGAATGCAATTTCCACCATTGACTCGGCCCTGGCCACGGTGAATGCGAGTCGAGCCAATCTCGGTGCGATACAAAACCGTTTCACGGCCGTAGTCACGAACCTACAGACAACATCCACCAACCTGTCTTCCGCCAAGAGTCGCATTACCGACACGGACTTTGCAGCGGAAACGGCCAACATGACCCGGAACCAGATCCTGCAACAAGCGGGTACCGCCATGCTGGCCCAGGCCAACGCCCTGCCGCAGAGCGTACTGTCCCTGCTGAAGTAATCGTCGCGGCATGAGTGGGCGCGGGGCGGCGACGCCTCGCGCCCTTGAAACTTGAAATGGAGTCGATCATGGCAATTGATCAAATTGGTGGACTTTCACCCTCGCTGACACCGGCCCCCCAGCCTTCAGCGTCGTCTCCTGCCCAGGCCAGCCCTTCGGTTTCTGTTGCGTCTTCTGTCACCGCCACCGCCTCACCCGAGCCGGCAAAGCCCACGAAGGAACCAACCCAGGCCCAAGTGACCCAGGCAATGAATGAGGTGCAAAAGGCCGTGGCACCGCTGGCACAGGAATTGCAGTTCTCTATCGACAAGGGTAGCGGCAAGACCGTGGTAAAAGTCATGGATACCGGTACCCACAAGGTCGTACGCCAGATTCCCTCGGAAGAGATCCTGGCCATGGCCCAGCAACTGGATAAGCTGCAGGGCCTGCTCGTGAAGGACAAGGCCTGAGCGGGGGGGGCTGAACGCCCTTCCCGCCTGGGCAACGCACAAGGAGCCTGATCATGGCCGTCACCGCGACCAGTAGCAGCTTACCCACCCTATCTTCGCCGGGACTCGGCTCGGGATTGGATGTTAACGGCCTCGTCAGCAAACTGATGTCGGTGGAGAGCCTACCTCTCACGGCGCTAACTACCCAGACCACCAGTTACCAGGCAAAACTGACCGCTTACGGCACCCTGAAGGGCGTTTTATCGACCCTGCAGACGGCGGCCCAGGCCATGTCCACCACGGCAAGAATGACCGCTTTCAGTGCAAGTGTTGCCGATACGACAATTCTTGCCGCCAGTGCCGACAGTTCCGCCAGCGCCGGTAGCCACAGCATAGAAGTCACCGCCCTGGCCCAGGCTCAAAGCGCCAGGTCCGCCACGGGGGTAACCAGCAGCGCCCTTTACGGCACCGGCAGCCTGACCCTGAACCTGGGCGCCTACAGCCTGGGGGCCAAAGTTCTTGGTACCGCCCCCGTGGGCACCACCGCACTCGCCACGGGCACCCTGAGCATAAATGGGGTGGACATCACCACCGCCAGCGACGGCAGCGACGCCCTTACGCAAGGCGCCAACATCGCCGCCGCCATCAACGCTGCCGCAATCAGCAATGTCACCGCCACGGCGGATGCCAGCACGGGCGTCGTCAGCCTGGCGTCAAAAAATGGAACGGCTGTCACCATTGCCGGCTCGGCCCCTGAAAGCGCGGGGTTTATCGCAGGCACGACAACGGCCGCCGACACGGTATTCAGCGCCGACAGCACTCACAGCGCCACGATCGCCATCACAAACAGCAACAACACCATCACGGGCATCCGGGATGCCATCAATGGCGCGGCCGTTGGCTTGACCGCCAGCATCGTTTCCGGCACCGACGGCAGCCATCTGGTCATCACCTCCAACAGTACCGGCGCGGCCAATGGCTTTCGAATTTCCGTCAACCAGACCGGTGCCCCCCTTTCCGGCGCCCCCGCCCTCACCACCCTGGCCCATGATGCCTCGACAGGCGGCACGACCTCGCTCACACCGGTAACGACGGCGGCCGACGCCACACTGAAGGTGGATGGACTGTCCACGACCTCGGCCAGCAATGTGGTCACCACAGCCATTCAGGGCATGACCCTCAACCTGACCAAGACAGGCAGTACGACCCTTTCCGTGGCCAGAAGCATGAGCACGGCCATGACTTCCATTCAGACTTTCGTCACTGCCTACAACGCAGTGAACACCCAGTTCAAGACGGCCACAGCCTATGATGCCAGCACTGATACTCCCGCTGTCCTGACAGGCGACAGCACCACCCGCACCATCCAGAACCAGTTGCGTTCCATACTCAACACGATAGTCAGCAGTGCCCCCAGCGGATCCGGATCACTGGCCAACTTCGGCATCAGCTTCCAGAAGGACGGCAGCCTGCTCCTCGACAGCACCAAGCTGTCCACCGCCCTGAACGATCCCAACAAAAATGTTGCCAAGCTGTTCGCCGGCGGCGGTATTGCCACCCAGCTCAATACAGCCATCGGCAGCATGCTGGATGCCGGCGGCCTACTGGCTGGCCGCACGGCGGGCATCAATACCTCGATCACGGCTATTGCCAAGCAGTCCACCATCCTGCAAACCCGGTTGGCCACGATTCAGAAGGCTTACCTGAAGCAGTTCAATAATCTGGACAAGATGATGGCGAGCATGACAGCCACCAGCAACTATCTCACGCAACAGCTCGCGACCCTCGCCAGCACGACAAAGTCCGCTTAACCGACATGGCTTTGAAATCATCCCCCATGTATGAAAGCCTCGACGGTGTTCCCTCACCCTCGATCCCTCTCCCGGTGGGAGAGGGAAGCGTCGTGAGTCGGCTACGCCAACTTTCACAGTAATCAGGAGCCCAAGGAATGTTCGCACCCCGCAGCCCCGCAGCCGCCTACGGCAATGTCAGCATGGACGTTGGCGTGAGCACCGCCGACCCCCATAAGCTCATCCTGATGCTCTTTGACGGCGCCCTGCTCTGCGTCGCCTCCGCCCGTTTCAATATGGAAAACGGCGACATCGCCGGCAAGGGACAGCAGATTTCCCAGGCCATCAACATCATCATCAATGGCCTGAAAGTTAGCCTGGACATGGAGTCTGGCGGCGATCTTTCCGAGAAGCTCGCTGCCCTTTACGACTATATGGTGAGCCGCCTGCTACACGCCAACATACACAACCAGGTGCCGCCGCTCAACGAGGTGGCCAGCCTACTCGGGGAACTCAAGGACGCCTGGTCCCAGATTGGCGGCACCCCGGCGCGCCAAGCCCAGGACATGAACACGGCCGTGGCGGCCTGACATTTTTTGTGGATTCGAAACCATGAATATCATTGGCATGTACGAAACCATGGGGGAGATTTCCGGTCGCATGGTGGAGGCCGCCCAGGCCAACGACTGGGACCGCCTGGTGGACCTGGAAAAGAACGTGGCTCGCCTGCGGGACAGCTTGCAGCTTGAAGACCGCTCCCCACTTTCTTTGACGGAAGAAGAGCGCGGTCGCAAGCTGCATTTGATCCATCGCATCCTGGATGCTGACGTGGAAATTCGTCGTCACACAGAACCCTGGATGGCCCCGGTGCGCCAGTTTCTCGACCGCTGCGGCGCCCGCCCTTAAGGCTGAATTGATTATGTGGGGTGGGCTTCAGCCCGCCAGGGGTCCACGCTAACATCGGCCGGCTGGAGCCGGCCCCACATGGATTCAGCCTCACAGGAGGGCACAGGTGATTCCAGCCGATCTCGGTAGCCGTCTTGGCCTCGCCACCGAGACCTCGGTTCAGCCTCTCGCG
>JAYTVW010000055.1:0-21747 GCA_043743785.1 Rhodocyclales bacterium
ACCCATGCCATCCGCCGCCTGGGCCACGATGGCGCCGGACAATTCCTGCTGTTCGTGCAGGGATTCCTCGGTGCGCTTGCGTTCCGTGATGTTGGTGCCGGTGCCCCGGTAGCCGAGAAACGCCCCTGATCCGTCATGGATGGGCACGCCGCTGATGGACAGCCAGCGCTCAGAGCCATCCGGCAGGGCAATGCGGTACTCGAACTGGAGGAAGGGCCGCCAGTTTTCCAGGTCGTCCAGGTGATGGCCCCACTTGTCCTGTTCGCCCGCCTCCGCCTGACTGATCAGATCCCGGCGCTGCCGGCCCAGCATGCTGTCGATGGGGCGACCGATGGAACTGGCCGCGTTCGGGGAAAAATAGGAAAAGCGCAAGTCCGCGTCCATTTCCCAGAACCACCAGTCCGAGGTGGCGGAGGCGAAATGCTCAAAGCGCTGTTCCGTCTCCCGCACGGCCACGTACGCCGCCACGAGACGGCCTTCGATGTGCCGGGTGCGGGTAGAAAGGGCCAAGAGCAGTAGTCCCGCCAGCACGGCGCAGCCCAGCCCGGCGATGAGAAGCTGCCGATCCCGGGCGACCCGCTCCCAGCCCACGTCCCGCAGGATGGCCAAGGAGGCCACCGGCCGGCCCGCCATATCCGGCAGGAGCAGAAACGCTCCAGACCAGATGTGATCCGTATCCCGCGCCTCGAACACCCCCGGGTTCCCCCCTGCAGCCAGCACGCGCCAGGGGTCAGCCAAAGCGGACGGAAGCGTCACCAGGGTCTGGCTCACCACGGCGACGTCGGGCTGATCCGACCATTGCCCAGGAAATCCGAAGTTCTGTTTGCCGGCGGCAAAGGCCTGCTCCGTGGTGTAGCGCTTATGCACCACCCCCACCACATCCAGGGACAAGAGCTCCTTGATGCGACGGGCAAACCATTCCACTTCGGTACCCAGTTCCAGATAGCCGATGAACACATCGCCCTTGTACCAAGGCATGACATGCCGCAGCGTGAGGGTGCCGGTCATGCCCAGTTCGAGGCCGGTGCTCGGGCTGCCGCTACGCTCCGCAGCCAGCAGGGTCTTGCGACGGATCTCATCGCCCGCCAAGGCCGGATCATGGACGCGCAACAGAACGCGCTTGTCCGGCGTGATGAAGTACCAGTGGCTGATGCCGAATTCCGCGTGCAGCTTCTGGTAACGGGGCCGGGCCAGGGCCAGCAAGGCCTGCCGGTCGCCCCGTTCCAGAGCGCGTTCCAGAGCCGGATCCGCCAGGACTTCGCGGCCGAACCACTCCAGCAGATGCTGGTTCTCGTCCCGCAGATTGTTCCACACGCTCCCCACCTGGGCAGCAGTGATGCTGGTCTGGGTGCTTTCCCGCCAGTCCAGGTAGTTGTGCGCCCCCACCAGCAGGAGCGACAGCAAGGCGAAGATCGCGATGCCGGTGGGCAACACGATCTGCTGCTGGAAGCGCAGTTTGCGGAGGTTGGGGAAATTCACGTTACGCCGGATGCGAAATACCGAGGAGTGCGCCAGTCTACCCCATGAAGCTTGCGGGCACCCACCCCAGCCCAATACTTTCGTCTTACTTCTTGAAAATCTGATGGGTAACTTTTCCCTGGCCGCGCATCCGTTACAAGCCGTTGTCCTTGAACCAGGCGCTGAGGCGCAACCAGCCGTCCTCCGCCGCTTCCTTGCGGTAGCTGGGCCGATAGTCGGCATGGAAGGCGTGGCCGGCCCCCGGATAGACATGCAGGACGGAATGGCTGCCCGCCTTGCCCAGAGCCTCGCGCATGTGCTCCACGTCCGCCAGGGGAATGCTCTGGTCCTGGCCGCCATACAGTCCCAGCACCGGCGGTTTGATGCTCGCCACCAGGTCCAGGGGATAGTGGGGCAGGAGCTCATTCACGGCGCCGTCAAGCTTGCCATACCAGGCCACCGCCGCCTTGAGGCGCGGATTGTGGGCGGCGTACAGCCAGGTGATGCGCCCGCCCCAGCAAAAGCCGGTGATGCCTAGCCGAGCGGCGTCACCGCCATCCGTGACGGCCCAGGCCGCCGTCGCATCCAGATCGGCGAGCACCTGGGCGTCCGGCACTTTTGCCACCACGCTGGACAGGATCTCCTGAATATTGGCCATCTTCGACACGTCGCCCTGCCGTCCGTACAGTTCCGGCGCCACCGCCAGGTAGCCCAGTTTCGCCAGGCGCCGGCACACATCCCGGATGTATTCATGGACGCCGAAGATTTCCTGCACCACCAGCACCACCGGGAAGGGGCCAGCACCCGCCGGCTTGGCCCGGTAGGCCGGCATGGCGCCATCCTTGACGGGAATTTTCACCTCCCCCGCCACCAGTCCGGCGGCATCCGTATGCATGGCCGTCTGGGCCATCACCGGCTGCACTGCCAGCGCAAAGCCGCTGGCCAGCATGGAAACCACAAAGTCACGACGATTCAGGGTCAGGGGCTCGCTCATGGGGAATGCCTCGGCAGGTTGGGGAGGAGGAAAGTTACCACAAGGCAGGGCGGCAAGATCAAAACCTCACCGCAAAGGCGTGAAGCTCGCGTAGGGCGCCATAAGCGCAGCGCATCGCGCCACTTTCCGCCCACCCGCAAACATTCTGTCACCCAACGACAACCGATCAACGTATCCCGCTTTTCCCTGCGCCTCTGCGGTTCAATTTTCTTCAAAGCGCTTGCCCCCAGGATCACGCCGGGCTTGCCTCACCCCATCGTCCGTTGCGCCAAAGTATCCGTTTAGATACAATCCACCCCATGTTCACCTTTGAACGTTCCGACGAATTTGATGCGTGGCTCGCAGCCTTGAAAGACAAGATAGGCCGCGCCCGCATTGCTCTGCGCATCCGCTCTGCGGAACATGGCAATTTCGGTGACTGCGAACCTGTAGGCGAGGGCGTTTCCGAAATGCGGATTCATTTCGGGCCTGGCTACCGCGTGTATTTCACCCGTCGGGGCAAGGTGGTCTATCTGTTATTGCTGGGCGGCGACAAGTCCTCGCAAAAACGCGACATCAAACACGCCATCGACATGGCGCGAAGTCTGGATGAGGAGTGAGCCATGAGCAAATATTTGCCCTTTGATGCGGCGGATTACCTAGAGGATGAGGAGACCATCGCGGAGTACATCACCGCCGCCCTGGAAGACCCCAATCCCGATGTATTTCTCACTGCCGTGCGCGATGTGGCCCGTGCCCGGGGCATGGCTCAACTGGCCCGGGACGCCGGCCTGGGTCGGGAGAGTCTCTACAAGGCCCTCACCCCCGGCGCCAAGCCACGCTATGACACGATGCTCAAGCTACTGCACGCCCTGGGTGTAAAACTCACCGCCTCGCCCGTTCGTCCCTGAGGGGCTTGCCGGCGCCTGGCACATCGTCCCTCAATCGACCGAGCACCCATAAGGATACGGCGCGAAACAGACCCAAGAGTCTCTTCCGCGCCGCCCCTTATCCTGCTGGGTATCGCTACGCTCAACCCATCCTACGTTTTTCTCGGCGCCTCTGCGCCTCGGCGTTTCAAAGAGGGATTACTCCCCTTCGCCCTTGTGCCAGGTCACGCCGTACTTGGCGTAAAGCTTCTTCACCGTGCCGTCGGCCACCAGATCCGTCAGCACCTTGTCGAGGGCAGCGGCGAGTTGGGGGTGGTCCTTGGTCACGGCCATGCCCTGGCTCCAGCCTTCCACGGCAATGACCGGCCCGCCGTAGGGGGCGATGACCAGGGTGTCGGGGCGCCCTTGCAGGGCCGCTTCCAGTTCGGAAATCGGCGCCATGACGGCGGAGATTTCCCCAGCCCTGAGTGCCGCTGCCGCCTGGGGCACGGACTTGAAGTGCACCACGTTGTCCTTGAGGCGGCCACCGAAGGCCCCCAGCAGGTAGGCGTCGGAAATGGTCTGGCCTTCAACACCAATCTTTTCCCGGGTGAAGGCTTCCAGGCCCGCCGGTCCAAGAATTTGCTGGACGCGGCGCTGATCCCGGGCGATGCCGATGACTTCCCGATGGTAGGCACCGAAGATCTTTACCTGGGGATTGCCCTTCTGCAGGATCTGGTCCACCGGCACGTGCATCATGACGTCCGCAGTGCGGCCGTTCAGATAGTGGCCCTTCCACACGACGTTCCGGAGATCGTCGGCCATTTCCTCGCCGGCGTTGAAGCCCATGATTTCCACGGCCAAGCCCAGGCGTTCGCCGAGGGCGCGGCCCAGGTCCGCATCGATGCCCTTGCCGGCGTCGGAAAAGGGCGGGAAGTTGTTATACACGGCCACCACCAGCTTGCCCGGCTCCTTCAGGTCGGCAGAAAAATCCGACGCCCGGGCCGTGCCGGCCAGCAGCAACAAAGCGGCGCAGAGGCCGGAGAGCAGTTTTTTATTCATCGCTGTGGCGGCTTTCCAGATAGGTGCGGATGGCCCACAGACCTTCCTGGCTGATGTAATCGCCCATGCGCGGCATGTACACCCGACCGTTGCGCACGGCGCCGTTGATCACCCGTTCCTTGAAGATCTCGTCGCCTTCGTCCCCCAGAGGCAGGAGGCGCAGGTCCGGGGCGATGCCGCCGGAAATGGCTTCCAGGCCATGGCAGCGAGCGCAGTTCTGGTTGTAGGCGGAGTCGCCGATCTTCAGGGCCTTGTCGTTCTTGCGATAGGGATTGCTGGCCAGCCATTCCTTGCCGACGGGGGCCAGGCCCTCCGTGTTCACCGCCTGGGGCGTGACATCGCCGTGTCCGAAGGCAGCGCCTCCGACGAGCAGGGTGGCAGCAGCGGCGAGCGAGAGGGCGAGAGTGCGTTTGTTCATTGTCTCCATCCTTGGGTAGGGTTTGGGGGTGGTGTGCCTTGTTGAAAAGGGAATAGCAACTGGTGTGCCACACTCGCCCTCCGCCCTTGCCGAGCGGCCCACCCCTCTGTTTATAAAGATCAAACCCCCCTGCCAAGGCGGTTCAGCGGGGCCTGCCCAGCCACCGCTGCGAGTGCACGGCCCCCTGCGGCGGAGGGCCGGTTGCTGCCAAACGGAACAGTTCCGCCCTGGAGCGTGACGAGCCGGCACAGGTCTTGCAAACGGGGTGGCGGGCTCTGCCCGTCGGCCCGGACACCGGTTGAAGCTGATCCGGAATGGAGCAGATGGGCTGTGCACAGCACTGGGCAATCTGCCCGCCGCGCCGCAAGGGGCGCCGACGCAAGCTTGACGAGGCGCCTCCGGAACGAGTGATATTTATCACTCCTTATTGCACTTTGGTACTAGCTGCTCCAAATCGGGACATGTGGAACCCCCCCATTGCGAGCACCTCTCAAAGCGTGTAAAACTTCGCCATAACAAAAAAAACAGTCGATAAAACATCGACCTAATAGAGGAGGCCGACAGGCTTCCATAAAACGAGGAGAGATCATGGTGACCAACGAGGAAGAACACAGCGCAAAAACGGCGCGGGCGCGGGACCAGTTTTTCAATGGGGGCAGCACCCCCGACGGACTGGTTTCAGAGAGCATTGCCGCCTCCTGGCAGCGTTGCAACGACCTGGGCCTGAAAACGGGTGACCTGGGCTCGGATGCTGCCCTCATGGTGGGCCGGCAGCGTGAAATCCTGGAACAGAACCGCAGCCTCTTGACCTATGCCCGGCCGGTGATGGAGAACTTGTTCACCCAGATCGCCAACACGGACAGCGTGGTGCTCCTCTCCGACGCCAACGGCATGGTGGTGCACTCTCTCGGCGACCCCTCCTTCGTCGGCAAGGCCGACCGGGTGCGCCTGATGCCCGGCTACTCCTGGGACGAGCGCCACCGCGGCACCAACGCCATCGGCACCGCCCTCGTGGAAGAGCGGCCCCTGGTGGTGCACGGCGCCGAGCATTACCTGGAGCGCAACCTCTTCCTGACCTGCTCCGCCTCGCCGGTGTTCGACCCCAAGGGTCAGGTGGTAGGCGTCCTGGACATCTCCGGCCAGAGCGACAGCTACCAGCGCCACACCCTGGCCTTGGTGCAGATGTCGGCCCAGATGATCGAAAACCGCATGCTGGCCTCCGAATTCGAGAGCCAGCTCATCGTCAGCTTCCACGCCCGGCCGGAATTCCTCGGCACCCTGTGCGAAGGCATCGCCGTGTTCTCCCTGGACGGCAAGCTGCTGGCGGCCAACCGCAGTGCCCTCTTCCAGCTGGAACTCAAGCGGGGCGACGTGCCACGCCAACGTTTCTCGCAGATTTTCGACATGCACATCGACGAGGCGCTGAATTACGTGCGTTTCGGCGGTCGCGAAGCCTTCTCCATGCTGCTGAAAGGCGGCATCCGCCTGCATGCCCACCTGCGCTGTGGCGCCATTTCCAGCAAGCCCCTGTTTTTCGGCGGTGGCATCAAGACACCGGATGCCCTGCACACCCCCACGCCCCAGCCCGCCGCCCCGGCGAAAGCCGCCAAGAGCGGCGCCCCCATGACCCTGGATGAACTCCTGGGGGGAGACAAGCGCATCGAGGCCGCAGCCCTGAAGGTGAAGAAGATCTGCGGGCGGGACATCCCCTTGCTCATCGAAGGCGAGACCGGCACCGGCAAGGAAATGTTTGCCCAGGCCTTTCACATGAGTGGGCCGCGCCGGGACAAGCCCTTCATCGCCGTAAACTGCGCCGCCATTCCCGAGGGGCTCATCGAGTCCGAGCTGTTCGGCTACCTGGAAGGGGCGTTCACGGGGGCCAAGAAGAAAGGCAACCTGGGCAAGATTCTCCAAGCCGATGGCGGCACCCTGTTTCTCGACGAAATTGGCGACATGCCCTTCAACCTGCAAGCCCGCCTGCTGCGGGTATTACAGGAACGGGAAGTGGTGCCCCTGGGCGCCGCCAAAGCGCTGCCGGTGGATATCGTACTGGTCACCGCCACCAACCGCCGCTTGCGGGAAGAAGTGGAGCGGGGCAATTTCCGTGAAGACCTGTATTACCGGGTGAATGGTCTTCGGATTACGCTGCCGCCCTTGCGGGAACGCACGGACCTGGCCACCATCACCCGCGCCCTCATCATCGACGAAGCCACGCCCGGCCGCCGGGTGGATATCTCGGAAGAAGTCCTGGAACTTTTTTCCGCCTATCGCTGGCCCGGCAATATCCGCCAGATGCGCTCCGTCCTGCGTACCGCCCTGGCCCTCTTGGACGACGGTGATGAACTCCATGCGGAACACCTGCCGGAGGACATCCTGGACGAGATCGTGCGTGCCAACGGTGCCGCGCCCCATGGCCTCACCCTCAACGCCAGCCCGGTGACACCGGCACCGTCCCAGGCAGACACACCGACTGCCCCCAGCCCGGCAGCCGCCACGGCCGGCGCCAACTTGGCGGATATCGAACTGGCAGCCATCCACCGTGCCCTGGACGACTGCCAGGGCAATGTCTCCGCCGCCGCCCGCCGCCTGGGCATCAGCCGCAACACCTTGTACCGGAAACTCGGCCGATTGTAGACGTGGGGCCGGATTCATCCGGCCTTGGCATGGCTGCTTGCTTACCCTTGGTCGGCTAAAGCCGACCCCACAAAACCAAGCCCCCAAAGCCGCCCGGCCCTGCGCCGGGCGTTTTATTTTGCCGCCTGCCCCCAAAAAAAGCGGCCCTCCCGAAGGAGAGCCGCAACAAGTATCGCTTTTTGAGCGAGACGAGGAGAGTTAACCTGATGCAGCCGCCCGGTATCGCCGCCGGGCGGGTAATACAAACCGCTTAGAAGAAGATGATGCCGCCCAGGGAAACCGTCTTGGCTTCCGTATTGGCGGCATCCACCGTGTGGGTCTGCTTTTCGTTGTTGTACTCAGCCACCAGCGTGACGTACTTGTTCAGAGCGTGATAGACGCCCAGGGTGTAGGCCTTGTTCTTCTTCTCACCGTCGGTGACAGCACTCACCGCGCCGCTCTTGTCCTTGTTCTCGCCGTAGTTCACGCCGACCTTGGTCTTGGCCGTAGCCTGGTAGGTCGCTTGCAGGAAGTAGCCCTTGGACTCGGTGCGATTGCCCAAGGCATCGCCGCCGCCCAGGAACTGGGCGCCCACGGTGGACAGGCCCAGGCCCTTGGCGGAGAAGGTGTAGGCCACCAGGCCCAGCTTGCCGAAGCTGGCCTTCACGCCGATTTCCTGACCATCCGCACGATAGGGCAGATTGCCAGCACAGGTGCCCGTGGAGCACTCGGTGTTCTGGGAAACCAGACCCACCCATGCCTTACCCGGCGCGGCACCGGCCCAACTGTAGTCAGCCTTGGCCTGGAAGCCCGGGTTCTTGCTTTGGTCGCCGGCAAACTTGCTCGGCTGGAAGATGCCGGCGGAAGCCTGGAAGCCGTTGACGGCGGGAGTCGTGTAGGTGATCTGGGCCTGGAAGCCGGTGTACATGTAACCGTGGCCGATCATGCCGAAGGTGGTGTTGTACGGGATACCAGCGTTGGACGTGCCGCCCACGCCGATCAGGGTCATGTCGGAAAGGATGATGTCCTGACCGAAGAGGCCGATGTCGCGACCGAACTTGACCGTGCCCATGTCGGCATTACCGAACTGGAAGTACAGGTTACGGGTATCGATCTGGCTGTAGGGATTCACCGTGCCGGCGCCACCGGCGTTGTTGCCGATGGGCAGGCCCACGACGGTGGAGTTGCTGTTGATGCCGGGGGCAAAGCTCACGTGAGCCTTGACGTCCATGCCGTCCACCTTGGTGGTGGCCACGAAGTTGATCCAACCGGGCAAGAGGCCGTTGCTGAGTGCGCTGTTGCTAGTCTTGGTGGACGTACCGTTGGCGGCAGTGGTCGTCACGTCACGGTTCACATAGAAACCGTTCACCGTGCCGTTGATGTCCAGGGTCATGTCGTTCTGGGTGAAGCTGACAGCTTGGGCGCCGGTGGAACCCATCGCGCACAGGGCCAGGGTGATCAGTTTGAATTGGTGCTTCATGAAATTCGTCTCCTCGGATAAATGAGTGTTTGTAACAGCGAATAAGCTACTGCAATCACCGTGCCAACTCTCGAAATAGCGCAAAACTTTTCATGAAACGACGTTTTCAACGGATTAATGTAACGCAATGGAACAAACTGCATTCAATTGACACAACCATTCAATGCCACGCCCCGTTATGCAACAGCACAAATTTTGCAACACAATATGTAACGTATTGAAACATCGCTACATTTATTTACACCCTGGAGCAATTAGAGCAGCGTTCAAAGCTTATTTACAGCAATAAAAAACCCGCGGGGGGGGATCCGCGGGTTTTTTATTGTGGGGCCGCATTCATCCGGCCAAGGCGGGTTGAAACCCGCCCCACATTACATCAGCCCTTCTTGTGCAGCTTGAATACCCACACGGAACCACCTTGTTCCAGGTAATTCACGCGCTTGGCCACTTCGCCGCCCCACAGGGGAACGGCGCCGCCCCAACCGGACACCACGGCGACATACTGCTCGCCGCCTTCCGTCCAGGTGATGGGAGGCGCAACGATGCCGGAACCGGTCTGGAAGGACCAGAGTTCCTTGCCGGTCATGTCGTCGAAGGCCTTCAGGAAGCCTTCCGGCGTGCCGGTGAACACCAGGCCGCCGCCGGTGGCCAGAACGCCGCCCCACAGGGGAGCGTAGTTCTTGTAGGTCCACTTGATCTTGCCGGTGGCCGGGTCGATGGCGCGCAGTTCGCCAATGTAATCGTCGTTCAGCGGAGTAATGGTGAAGCCGGCGCCCAGATAGGCGGAGCCTTTCTTGTAGGCCACCGGTTCATTGTGGATGGTCATGCCCCACTCGTTGGCGGGCACGTAGAACATGCCGGTCTTCTGGCTGTAGGCCATGGGCATCTGGTTCTTGCCGCCCAGGAAAGACGGGGCGGAGAACACTTCCTTACCCTTGCCGCCGTCAGCAGTGGGGTTCCCCGGACGGTTGTCATCCACATAGTTGGGACGACCGGTCTTGGCGTCGATGCCGGTGGCCCAGGTGATCTTGTCCACGAAGGGGAAGGCGCGAACGAACTTGCCGTCCTTGGCATCCAGCACGAAGAAGAAACCGTTGCGGTCCGCCTTGCCGCCCAGGAGCCTGCCGGACTTGTCGGTGTAGGTGATGAACTCGTTCACCCCGTCGAAGTCCCAGCCGTCGTGGGGGGTGGTCTGGTAGTGCCAGACGATCTTGCCGGTGGTGGCGTCGATGGCCACGGTGGCAGCGGAGAACAGGTTGTCGCCGGGACGCAGGTGGCTGTTCCACGGCGCCGGGTTGCCCGTGCCGGCGTAGATCAGGTTGGTCTTGGCGTTGTAGGTCAGGTTGTTCCAGGTGGCGGCGCCACCTGTCTTCCACAGATCACCCGGCCAGGTCTTGTTGGTCTCGCCGGAGATGCCGTTTTCAACTTGCTTGCCGTCCTTGTCCACCATGTAGCCCATGTGGCCTTCGACGGTCGGACGGGACCACACCAGCTTGCCGGTCTTGGCGTCCCGGGCGTCCACCTTGCCGACGATGCCGAACTCGCCACCGGACACGCCGGTGATGACCATGCCGTTTACGATCAGGGGGGCGGCGGAGGCGGAGTAACCAGCCTTGTAGTCCTCCATCTTCTCCTTCCAGACCACCTTGCCGGAGTCTTGGTCCAGGGCAATGATCTGGGCATCCAGGGTTTCGAAGATCACCAGATTGGCATACAGGGCGGCGCCGCGGTTAACCACGTCGCAGCAGGGCAGAATGCCGTCGGGCAGGCGGTGTTCGTACTTCCACAGCTTCTTGCCGGTCTTGACGTCCAGGGCATAGATGCGGGAATAGGAACCGGTCACGAACATCTTGCCGTTGTGCACGACAGGCTGGGATTCCTGGCCGCGCTGCTTTTCGCCACCGAAGGAGAAGGACCACACGGGCACCAGGTCGCCGACATTCTTGGCGTTGATATTCTTCAGCGGGCTGTAACGCTGGGCTTCCTGGCCCAGGCCGGCGGTGACGACGTCGTTCGGCGTCTTGGCGTCATTCAGGATGTCCGCGTCGGTCACGACGGCGTGAGCGGAACCAACTGCGAGAGCGAGGGCACAGGCCGTAACCAGCACCTTGGGCAGCGGAAGCTGCTTGATTTTCATAGATTTCTCCTTGCGATTTGAGTTCGGCGGGCGGCTACCTCCCTGGGGCGCCGCAGCCATGTCACCTCCAGAATCAGACCGGGGCGTGCCGCGATGCTGACCGGCAACCCTTCCGCAAGACCTATGCCAGCCCGATTGACGGGAAAACTTCCCGACAAACGTTCGCGAATGGAACGGAGAAGAAAAACTGTTACGGGAAAAAATGGAGCGACTGCTCCAGGACGAAGCAGAGTGAGCAGTAAGCGGAGAGCGGAGAGCGGAGAGCGCCACGACAGACGCTCTCCGCTCTCCGCTTACCGCTCACGTGTCTTCAATGCCCGGCGAAGTCCGCGGCTTCGAGGCGCTGGAACCAGGCGCGGACGTTGATGGGGTGCTGGGTGGCATAGTCGGACCAGGCGGAAAACTCCGGCAGCTCGCAGGCGGCGTCCGCTTCCGCCAGGCTCACGCCAGCCTGGTAGGCCGCCGCCACTTTCGCCTGCAACTGGCTGATATAGCGCCGGTATTCAAGTAGCCTGGGAGGCGCTGCGGGTGCTCCCCGCTCCGGCACCAGCAGGGTCAGGGGCAAAGCCTTGATCCGGTCCAGGGCCTCCAGCAAACCCGCCGGGTCCGCATCCCGCAGATCGGGAATGCTGTCCAGGGACACCAGCACCCCGGCAAACAGGATGCCGCTGGCCTCATCAAAGATGGCGGTGTTGCCTGGCAACATGGCCCCTCCCGGCACGATGACACGCAGGCGCCGGCCAGCCAGGCCCAGACTCTGACCATCCGCCAGCCCAGGCTGGGGCAGCACAATGCGCGTTCCCGCCATGGCCGCCGTCCCCGCCTGGGCCGAGAGCAGTTCCTGGCAGCGTTCGCAGCGGGCTTTCATCAGCCGCGCTGTTTCCGGGTGGGCCAGTACGGGCACCCCCTGCTCCACGAACCAGCCCGTGCCCAGCACCTGCTCCGGCCGGGCATGGGCATCGACCACCAGCGTTACAGGCAGGGGCGTGACCCGGGAGACCGCCCGCTCCCGGGCCTGGGCCGCCGCCCGGTTCGGGCCGGGGTTCAGTAAAACCACGCCCTTATCTCCCACGAAAAATCCCCCATTGGCCGTGAATCCCCCGTTAAGAGGCGAAGCGGGGGATGCAGCGCCGCGCAGCAGGAACACCCCCGGCGCCAGGGCTTCCGGCAGCGGATCGGGAGCGGCCCAGGCGAGCAGGGGCAAGAGGCACAACAGCAGCAGTTTTTTCATATGGGGAAAAGCGATTTGAAACGCCGAGACGCAGAGACGCAGAGGAAAAACAAACGCTTGTCTGTCAAAGGTACATCGCCACCTCTCGGCCTGCAAAAGAGGGCTTCTCATGGGTTTTCTCGGCGCCTCGACGCCTCGGCGTTTAGCCATCTTTTTGTTTCGGTTCACAGCACGAGTCCAGAGAGGATCAGGCACGGGGATTGCTCATGATTTCACAGCAATTCAAAAAATCATAACGAGGAGAGAAACATGCGTCGAGGCCTTATTGCGTTGATGCTGGCCCCGGCCCTGGCATTCGCCGCGCCGGGCGACGCACCGGACCCGCTGAATTCCGGCCGCTGGCCAGACATCCGGAAGGAATTCTTCGCCAACGCCCCCGTCAGCTTCGACCCCCGGGTGGTCGTCACTGCCCCGGCTACGGCGGAAGACTCCATGAACGTGCCGGTGTCGGTGCGGGTGGAAGGGGGCCTGGTAGCGCGACGCATCGTCGTTTTCGCCGAACTGAACCCCATCGTGCGCGTGCTGGAAGTGGAGCCAGTCAAGGCCGCGCCCTACATCTCCTTCAGGATGAAGTTGCAGCAGGGCAGCCCCGTACGCGCCGCCGTGCTGGACCCGGACGGTGCCTGGCACCTGGGCGGTGTATTCGTGGAGGCGGCAGGCGGCGGTTGCACGACCCCCGGCAGCGGCCGGGCTCAGCCGGACTGGCAAGCCCATCTGGGGGAAGTGGACAGCCACGAATGGCCCCGCTCTGACGGCCAATCCCGCCTGCGCCTGCGCATCAGCCACCCCATGGACACCGGGCTGGCGGCGGGCATCCCCGCCTTCTTCTTGCAGAAACTCAGCTTGACGGACGATGCCGGCACCGAATACCTGCGCCTATCTACTTTTGAACCCCTCTCGGAAAATCCGGTGCTGGGCTTCGACCTGCCCACCCACACCGGCCGCACTCTGCGCCTCACCGGCGTGGACAACAACGGCAACAAGATCGACCGGGTGCTGAAATGAACTCAGGATTCAGGATGCAGGATTCAGGATTCAGGGGGGAGGAGCGGGATTCGGGCGCCGTCGCCCTGTTCGTTGTCTTCAGCCTGCTTTGCGCGCTGGGCCTGATGTTTCCCTGGGCGGCCTCGGCGGCTGACTACGACTACCACCTGAGCCCGCGCCAAGTGGCTCCGGACACCTGGGTGTTCCAGGGCGCCACGGAGGATTTCTCCCTGGCCAACGGCGGCAACATCGTCAACACCGGCTTCATCGTGACAAAGACCGGCGTACTGGTCATCGACACCGGACCGTCCCTGCGCTACGGGCAACAAGTGCGGGAAGCCATCCGCCGCATCACGGCCCTGCCCATTGTGCAGGTGGTGAACACCCACCATCATCCGGATCATTTCCTTGGCAACCAGGCCTACGTCGGCTTGCCCATCCTGGCCCTGCCGGAAACGGCCCACGGGGAGGAGAGCCAGGGCGGTGCCTTTGCCGACAACATGTACCGCATGAATGGCGAATGGATGCGGGGCACCGAACCCCAGCCCGCCACTCTCACGGAAGTACCGGTACGGCTACAACTGGGCGGCCACGACATCGAATTCCTGCGCCTCGCCGGCCACACGGACGGCGACCTGGCGGTGTTCGATCGGAGCACCGGCGTGCTGTTCTCCGGCGACCTGGTATTCCATGACCGGGCACCCACCACCCCCCACGCCAACATCGGCGCCTGGCTCAGAAATCTGACCGTCCTGGAAGCCCTGCCCTTCAAGCTGTTGGTGCCGGGCCACGGCGCCCCGACCACGGATGCCGCCCCCATCGCCCAGACCCGGGACTGGCTGCAATGGCTGGAGGGTGCCATGCGTCGCGGCGCCACCTCCGGGCTGGACATGGCCGAAATGCTGCGCCAGCCCCTGCCGGCGCGCTTCGCCACCATGCCCCTGTCCAGCCGGGAATACCAGCGCTCCGTCAGCCACCTCTTCCCCCACCTGGAGCGGGAAATGCTCGAAGGCGCCAAGCCGTGACGTTGCGCGTAGGTCGGGTTTCAACCCGACAGGACGGCCGGCGGGAGGCTAGTCGGGTTGAAACCCGACCTACAGGCACACTGCACCTCCTGCCGCCGCGCTGGGTACTGCTATCCCTGCTGGCCCACGGCCTCATCATCGCTTTCGCCAAAGGGCTGCCGGCAGCGCAAGCGCCCTTGCCCCGGCTCGAAATCCGCCTTGCCCTGCCCAAGCCGGCCGCCCCGACCGTCACGGCGGCCGTCGCGCCCCGGCCGGAAGTGCGCAAACTGGAACCCCTTGCCCGCCCGGCTCCCATCCTGACACGCCAGGAAACACCGGACAGGGCGCCCGCCGCCGCCGCCGTGACCCAGGCGCCAGTGGAAATCGCGCCCGCAGCGCCTCCCGCAGCCACGATATCCAGGCAGGCAGTGTCGCCCCCCCTGGCCACCCGGGCCGACGAGGACAGCACCCGTTCCGACCTGGGTGCCTATGGCGAATCCTTCGGCCGCTGGCTGGCCCGGCACCGCAGCTACCCACGCCTAGCCCAAATGCGCGGCTGGCAAGGCCAGGTAGAGGTGCGAGTGCACGTGGCCAAGAAAGGCTCGGTCATCGACGTGGTCGTCACCCGTTCCAGCGGCTTCGAGGTGCTGGACCGGCAGGCCCTGGACATGGTCCGACTTGCGGACCCACTGCCGGACCTGCCCACGTCCCTCAAGGGCCAGGAATTCACCCTGGACATTCCCATCAGCTTCCGGCTGGAGGCGTCATGAGCTTACGTCTGCGCATCTCCCGTCTGTTGCTGGCCCTGCTGGCTTGCGGCGCCCTGCTGCTCCTGCTGCTCACCGTGGACACCCTGCGCACCTCCATCCGGGAAGAAATGGAAGCCGGCAGCCGGGTGGCGACCCGCCTCCTCGGCGCTTGGCTGGAACAGGGCCAGGATGACCCGGCAGCATTGAAGCGCTTCCTCGGCAATCTGGGCCGGGTGCGGGCCAATGAGATCCGCCTCATTGAAGAAGGCCGCAGCACCTATGTGTCGCCGCCCTCCGCCTACAAGACCGGCCGGGATGCGCCAAGCTGGTTCAGCAGCCTGGTGGCGCCCCAACTGGACATCATCACCCTGAAGGCCGGCAACGCCACCCTGGAAATACATCCGGACGCCTCCCGCTCCGTACTGGATGCCTGGGACGACCTGCTGCGCCTCTTGCTGCCGCCCCTGGCGCTCATGGGCGCGGCCCTGATGCTGGTGTTCTGGCGCATTGGCCGGGAACTCTCTCCCGTAGCCCACATCGAGGCGGCCCTGGCAAGGGTGGAAGCCGGCGACCGGGACCTGCGCCTGCCGGCCTTCGGCGTGGCGGAACTGGACCGCATCGGCGCCAGCTTCAATCGCATGGTGGAGCGCCTGGCCCACACGGAACAGGAGAGTCGGGGCCTGGAACGGGAGGTTTACGCTGAAAGTATCGCCCGGACCCAGCTGGAACGGGCGCGGCGGGAATGGGCACGGGAACTGCATGACGAGTTGGGGCAGAACCTGACCGCCATCGGTTCCCTCGCCCGCTCCATCGTCAATCGTAGTGGCGCAGGCCCGGTGACAGACGCCGCCAGTCTCATTCAGCGGGCGGCCCTGGACGTGCACGAGGACCTGCGCGCCATGCTCTCCCGCATGCGCACAGACGAAACCGGCATCGACGTTGCCCTGTCGCGCCTGGTGGAACAGTGGCGTGCCTGCCACCCGGAAACGCCCTGCGGGCTGGAGTGCTTCGGTGACTTCGCCGACCTGCCGGAACCCCGCCGCCTGGCTCTCTTCCGCGTGGCCCAGGAAGCCCTGACCAACGCCGCGCGGCACGCCGGCGCCGGCATGATCAGGATCGTGCTGTGCCGGGAGGCCGCTGGCGTGAGGCTGGAAGTGGCAGACAACGGCGCCGGCTTCGACCCGGCCCGCCGCGACAGCAAGCGTTTCGGCCTGAAAGGCATGGCGGAGCGCCTGGCCGAATGCGGCGGCCGCCTGGACATCCTGACCGCCCCGGGACAGGGCACGCGAATTGTTGCAACGGCGTGAGGAGTGAGGAGTGAGGAGTTGAAATTTCCGCGCCTGCGGCGCGCGAAAAAACCTACGATCTGCCCATTCCACCTGCGGTGAAGCCGCGCTGACTTCCACTCCTCACCTCTAACACCTCACGCTTCTAAGGATTTACACATGGAAACGACGATCATGCTGGTGGATGACCATGCGGTGGTGCGCATGGGCTTTCGTATGTTGCTGGAGAGCCTGCCGGGCTTCAAGGTGACGGCGGAGGCCGGCGATGGGGAAACGGCGCTGCAACTGTGCGCCGACGCTGTTCCGGACGTGGTGGTCAGCGACCTGTCCATGCCGGGCATCGGCGGTATCGACTTCATCGACCGCCTGAAAACCCGCCACCCCAAGGTCCGCATAGTGGTGTTGTCAGCCCATGACGAACCCATTTTCGTGCGCCGGGCCATGGCAGCGGGGGCACTGGGCTACCTGTGCAAGCGGGGCGCGCCGGAACGACTGGTGGATGCGGTACGCCGCGTGGCAGAGGGCAAACGCTACCTGGACCCGGCCCTGGCGGAACGGCTGGCGCTGGAGGACATGGACGGCGGCGACCCGGTGGGCAGCCTCACTGGCCGGGAATTCGAAGTTTTCCTGCAACTGGCCCGGGGCCGGGCCGTGGCCCAGATCGCCAAGCTCTTGTTCCTCAGCCCCGGCACCGTCGGCACCCACCTCTACCACGTCAAGCAGAAGCTCGGTGTCAGCAACGCCGCCGAACTGGCCATGATGGCCGTGCAACGCGGGCTGATCATGCCGTAAAACGCGTGGGCGTCGTTGTGCCTGTCGGCACAACCTACGTGGGGAGAGGGCGATGTTCATCGTAGGTTGTGCCGACAGGCACAACACAAACATGAGCTTGCCATTCACCACCGTAGGTTGTGCCGGAAGGCACAACACCGGGACCACAGAAAATCTGTAGCCCCAATCACATAAGCTCCGGAGGCGGGCCGCGTAAAGCCAAGGCATACTGGCGCCGCCTCCCTGGCATTTATCCTTGCGTACGCCATGAACAACAAACTCAAACTCTCCGTCCTCGCCATGGCCGCAGCCTTCGCCGCCCCCCAGGCCTTGGCCGACACGCCCAACGCCCTGGCGGCACCGGTGGTGGTCACCGCCACAAGGGTCGAGCAGCGGGATTTCGACGTTGCCGCTTCCATTAATTCCATCAACCGGAGCCAGATCCAGGACGGCCAGGCCCAGGCCAACCTGTCGGAAGCCCTGGCGCGGGTGCCCGGCATCTTTGCCCTCAACCGCCAGAACTACGCCCAGGACCTGCTGATCTCGTCCCGCGGTTTCGGCGCCAATTCCACCTTCGGCGTGCGCGGCATCAAGATGTTCGTGGACGGCATTCCGGCCACGGTGGCCGATGGTCAGGGCCAGATTTCCCACATCGACCTGGCCTCTGCCGACCATATCGAGGTCATGCGGGGTCCGTTTTCGGCGCTTTACGGCAATGCCTCCGGCGGCGTCATCAATGTATTCACGGAGAACGGCAAGCCGGGTACGGAAGTGACGCCCTACGGTGCGACCGGTTCCTATGGCCTGCACAAGGTCGGCGTGAAGGTGAGCGGCGAACAAGGCAAGATCAACTACGTGCTGGACGAGGGCAAGCTGAATGTGGCGGGCTTCCGCCAGCACAGCGCCGCCAGCCGGGAAAACACCAACGCCAAGCTTCTGCTGAAACTGTCCGACGACACTGGCCTGCAAATCGTGGCAAACCGGCTGAGCCTGACTGCCCAGGATCCCCTGGGTCTGAACGCCAACCAGCTCCAGCAGGATCGCACCCAGGCCGGCAGCTATGCCAACGCCTACAACGCCCGGAAGACCGTGGATCAGGAGCAGGGCGGCATGGTCCTGACCCAGCGCATCAACGGAGACAACAGCCTGGTGCTGTCACCCTATTTTGGCACCCGCCACACAGTGCAGTTCCAGTCCGGCACCAGTCCCCTTGGTACCACCAACCAGGCCAATGGCGTCATCGACCTATCCCGCAGTTTCTACGGCATGGACGGCAAGTGGCTGCACAAGGACACCCTGGCCGGCATGCCCCTGCAACTGGTCACGGGCCTGGAGTCCAACCGCAACAACGACCACCGCCTGACCTATGACAACAAGGCCGGCATTCAGCAGGCGCCCAGCGCCGCCAGCAAGAACCAGGACCTGAGCCAGTCCGCCAACAACCGGGATGGCTATGTGCAAGTGGAGCTGCGCCCCTCTGAACGCACCACCCTGAGTGCAGGCTTGCGCAACTCGGAAACCACCCTGAACTCGGTCAGCAACAATGCCGTGCCGGGCACCGGCTCCAGCACCTATCGAGCCACCACGGCCATGGCCTCCCTGCAGCATTACATCCGGGACGACACCAATGTGTATGTGTCCTGGGGCACGGGTTTCGACACACCGACCCTGAATCAGGTCACTTACTCATCCGCCTACGTGATCAACAACGCGGTGGCCAACGGGGGCAATTTCGCCCTGCAGGCAGCCACCACGAAGCAACTCGAAGTCGGTATCAAGAGCGATATCGCTAACGTGGCACGGGTAGCCCTGGCCCTGTTCTCCACCGTCACCAGCAACGATATCGTGGTGGTCGCCAGCAATCTGGGCAAGAATGCCTTCACGAATGCCCCGCAAACCAGCCGCAAGGGCATCGAGTTCTCCGCCAGTTTCGTGCTGCCCTGGCAACTCCAGGCCGATATCGCCGCCACCCTGCTGAACGCCTCCGTAGACCAGGCCTATACCAGCTATTCCGGCGCCACGGCAGTGGTGATCGGAGCCGGTAAGCGCATTCCCGGTGTCCCCGCCAAGGGACTGTTCGGCGAACTGAAGTGGGTCAAGGCGGACAAGACCCTCGAACTTGCACTGGAAGGACGGGCCGCCGGCAACATGGCCGCCAACGACGCCAACGGCAGCTATGCAGGCGGCTATGGCGTGATGAACGCCCGCATCGTGACCCGACAGCAGTCCGGCGCCTGGACTTTCAAGGAGTTCGCCCGCCTGGACAACCTGTTCGACAAGGCCTACACGGGTTCGGTCATCGTAAACCAGAAGGACCAGCAATATTTCGAACCGGCACCGGGCCGCAACTGGATACTGGGGGCCTCCGCCAGCTACCGTTTCTGAGTCTGGCGACGTCAACGAAAAACCCGCGCCTTGCGCGGGTTTTTCGTTTCTGGCCCCAAGCTCTCAGCCCCCGCTGGCCCACAGCTGGGCGAGGCCGTCCTTGAGAGAGGTGAAGTGGTCCAGGCCGAGCTGGGTCGCCAGGCGCCGGTTGTCGGCAGACGAATGGCGAATGTCGCCGGCCCGGGGGGCGCCGTGAAGGATTTCCGGCTTACGCCCCGCTGCGGCGCCCAGCGCATCAATCATCTGCAGCAGGGTGACAGAATGCCCGGTGGCTACATTGCACTCGCCGCCCACGTCGGACTGCAGCGCCCGCAGGTTGGCCGCCGCCACGTCAGCCACAAAGATGAAATCCCGGGTCTGCAGGCCATCCCCGTTCACCGTGAGGGGCTGGCCTTCCTTCAAATGCCGTACGAACAGGCTGATGACTCCGGAGTAGGGAGAGGCCGGATCCTGGCGTGGACCGAAGACATTGAAAAAGCGCATGCCCAGAGTCGATTGGCCGTAAATCTCCCGGTACAGGGCGGCGTACTGGTCGTTGATGGATTTTTCCAGACCGTAGGGCGACAGGGGCAGCATGGGGTCTTCCTCATGCAGCGGCAGTCGCGCCGGCACCCCATACACCGCCGCACTGGAGGCATACACCATGCGTTTCACGGGATGGCGACGGACGGCGTCCAGCACATTGAGGAAGCCCCCCACATTCACGTCGGCGGAGGCCAGGGGCTGTTCCATGGACGTCGCCACCGACACCTGAGCCGCCAAGTGCAGGACGTGGGAAATGCCGGCCAGGGCCGCATCCACCGTGGCCCGCTCCCGGATATCCCCTTCCATGACCTCCAGCGAGGGATGGGGCTGCAGATTCTCCCGGCGGCCGGTGGAAAAGTTGTCCAACACCCGCACCCGGGCACCCGCCGCAAGCAGGCGGTCCACGCTGTGGGAGCCAATGAAGCCGGCACCGCCGGTAACCAGAACGTGCATTTCAGACCTCATGGGGACGGGACAGAATTACGGAAAATCAAAGTATAACGTAGGTCGGGTTTTAACCCGACAAGGGCATGCCGGGGCACATTTGTCGGGATAAATCCCGACCCACAGAGGGTTCACCCCAGCCAACCGGCAATCTGCAGGGCCAGGATGGCGGCCAGGAGGATCACGGCCACGGTCAACAATCGGCTCTGGCGCTGCTGCTGGATGACCAGACGCACCAGTTCTTCGCTTGAGGGCTGGCTGGTGCGCTGATTGAGGTATTGATGCACCAGGCGCGGCAGTTCCGGCAAGAGACCCGCCCAGGAGGGTGCCTCCTTTTCCAGCTTGCGCTTCAGACCCCGCCAGCCCACCTGTTCCTGCATCCAGCGTTCCAGGAAGGGCTTGGCGGTCTTCCACAAGTCCAGGTCTGGATCCAGCTGGCGTCCCAGGCCCTCGATATTCAAAAGGGTCTTCTGCAACAGCACCAGCTGGGGCTGGATTTCCACGTTGAAGCGGCGGGAGGTCTGGAAGAGGCGCAGCAGCACCCGGCCAAAAGAGATTTCCTTCAGTGGCCGGTCGAAAATGGGTTCGCAGACGGCACGGATGGCGGCCTCGAACTCATCCACCCGGGTGTCCTTGGGCGCCCAGCCCGCGTCGATATGGGCTTCCGCCACCCGCTTGTAGTCGCGCTGGAAGAAAGCCAGGAAATTCTGCGCCAGGTAGTTCTTGTCCCCGTCGGTGAGGGTGCCCATGATGCCGAAATCCAGGGCGATGTACTGGCCAGCCCGGTCGCCGTCAGTGGCGACGAAGATATTGCCCGGGTGCATGTCGGCGTGGAAGAAGCCGTCGCGGAAAACTTGCGTGAAGAAGATCTCGACGCCGTCGCGGGCGAGCTTGCCGATGTCGATGCCCGCGCGCTCGAGCCTCTCGACCGCGTTCACGGGAATGCCGTCGATGCGCTCCATCACCATCACGTCGCGATTGCACCACTCCCAGTAGACCTCGGGGACGATGAGCAGGCGCGCGTCGGCGAAGTTGCGCCGCAGGTGGCTCGCGTTCGCCGCCTCGCGCACCAGGTCGAGCTCGTCGGCGATGGTGTTCTCGAATTCGCGCACCACCTCCGGCAGGCGCAGGAGCGGCCCCTGCGCGAGCACGCGCCGAAGCATCCCGGCGAGCGCGTAGAGCAACGCCACGTCCTTCGCGATCACCTCGCGAATGCCGGGCCGCAGGATCTTCACCGCCACGTCGCGCCCGTCGTGGAGCGTGGCGAAGTGGACCTGGGCCACCGAGGCGCTCGCCACCGGCGCCTCGTCTATGGTGCGGAAGACCTGCGCATGCGGGCGGCCGTATGCGCGGTCGAG
>JAYTVW010000056.1:0-19821 GCA_043743785.1 Rhodocyclales bacterium
CCCCAACACCAGTACCAGTTCCTCTGCACCCACATCGATACCTGCAAACACGTTTTCCAAAGCCGAGGTCTTCATGATGTTTCTCCGAGGCGGGTTGGATTACCATGCTCACTGGTTCCCTGACCCTGCGTATGCGCCCTCCTTCCTTGTAGACGCAGGCTCGAAGCCTCGGATACTCCACGGATTGGGCGAATAGGGCGGGGAGCCAATCTACATGCAAGGTCAGTCTGTGCTACCTGCCTTCAGGTCGGGACGGCTTCCCAGTGATCTTTCCAGGTTACTCCAGAGTCCTGTTTCGCCCTCACAGACAACATACAAGGTCGGGTTTCAACCCGACAGGGGCGCTTGAAAAGCAGATTTGAAACGCCGAGGCGCCGAGGCGCCGAGAAAAACAGAGCTGGTCCCATGGGGTCGGCGGTAGGTTGGGTTAGCGAAGCGTAACCCGATAGCGACCGCCACTACCTTTGTGGGGCTGGCTTCCCGGTGCCGGTGATACACTCCGGCCTCAATTGATTGAATTGGGATATTCCTTGCCGGGCCAAGTGGCTTGGGAAGTGGCCCGAATTTTTACCTTGTCTGACGTTCTTCTTCGGGGATTACCTTGAGTTCCTTGTTCCAAGCCGTGGCAAAGCAGGTGGATGCCTGGCGTGTCGCCCGCTATCCCTGTGATGCCTACCCCGCCATCCGGGAAATCCTCGACTTTGCCACCCTGGACGAGGAAACCGGGCATCTGCGTTTCCTGCGCCGCGCCCAGTTCCGCGCCCTGGAAACCTACTGGTATCTGCGCCTGGTGCTGGAAACACCAGCCATTCCGGCGCTGTACGAGAAGCTTTTTCCCAACCTGAAGGACCGCCTGCGGGCGATGGGGGTTACGCCCAAGCTCTACGAGGAGGCGGACTACGATTTCGCCGCCCTCATCAAGCGTGTCCGCACCGACAACGCCTTCGTGCGTCAGCACCACCTGGAAAGCCTGCGGGAATCTCTCACGCTGGACTACCCCAGCTATATCCTGGCGTTGGCCATGGGGGCGGGTAAAACCATCCTCATGGGCACCATCGTTGCCACCGAGTTCGCCATGGCCATGGAGTACCCGGACGGGCCGTTTGTCGAGAATGCCCTGATCTTTGCCCCCGGCAAGACCATTCTCAGTGCCCTGCGGGAATTGGCCGATGTGCCCTACGACAAGCTCCTGCCGCCGCGCCTGTACAAATCCTTCGCCGCCAGCCTCAAGCTCACTTTTACCCGGGATGGCGACCAGCAGATTCCCGTTACCTGGGGCAGCAGCTTCAACGTCATCGTCACCAACACCGAGAAAATCCGCATCCAGAAGACCACCCGGCGCGCCAATGGCGGCCAGTTGTCCCTGTTGCTGGGCCACAAGCAGGAAGAAGCGGAGGCCATGGCCAACCTGCGCCTGCAGGCCATCGCCTCCCTGCCACACCTGGCCGTGTTCTCGGACGAGGCCCACCATACCTATGGTCAGAAGCTCCTCGGCAAATGGGAAAAGGATAAGGACAGCGGCGAACTGGTCTTCAAGGACGAAGGCATCAAGAAGGTTCGCCGCACTATCGACTATCTGCACCAGAACACCAATCTAATCGTGGTGGTGAACGCCACCGGCACCCCCTATTTTGAGCGCCAGCCCCTGCGGGACGTGGTGGTCTGGTACGGCCTTGGGGAAGGTATACGGGACGGGGTGCTGAAGGAACTGGCCGACAACATCAAGGTCTTCGAGCTGACCGAAGCCGAGGCGGAGACCCTCGTCGCCACGGTGGTCAAGGATTTCGTGGACACCTACTGGACGGTGAGCCTGCCCAACGGTGCCCCGGCCCGGCTGGCCCTGTATTTCCCCAATATCGAGACGCGGGATGAACTGCGCGGCGCCCTGGAATCCGCCTTGGCGGAGCGCGGTGTGGGGACGGACACGGTGCTGGCGGTGGACGGCAAATCGTCGGAATCCGTGCGCCGGGCCTTTTACGCCACCGGCACCGATCCGGAGGCGCCCCACCGTATCCTGCTGCTGGTGAATATGGGCACCGAGGGCTGGAATTGTCCCAGCCTGTTTGCCACGGCCCTGATCCGCAAGCTCGCCAACAGCAACAACTTTGTGCTGCAGGCCGCCACCCGTTGCCTGCGTCAGGTGCCCGGAAACACCCATCCGGCCCGGGTTTACCTCACTCACGCCAACAAGAAAACGCTGGATGATCAGTTGGCGGAAACCTACGGCACCAGCCTCAAGGATCTGAGCCTGCAGCAGGCCGAGCGGGTGGAAAAGGAAATCGTCCTGCGGAAGCCTGAACTCCCCAGGCTCCTCATCAAGAAGCGGGTTTTGCGTTTCCGCCGCAAGGACACGGACCTGCCGCCCCTCGTCTTCACCCTGCCGCCGGAAACCGCGCCCGCCGGTATCGTGGTGGAAACCTGGAGCCCGACGGAAACAGAGGGCGGTGCCACCCGCCTGCAGCGCAAGGACGCCGGGGATGAAGTCCTGCCCTCCGCGCCGCCGGAACTGGACATCTACACGGCCGCAGCCCTGCTGGCAGCCGATTGCCATCTGCCGACGCCGGAAGTCCTGGTAGCCCTGCGACAAACCTACGGCGCGGCCGGCGAAGTGCCCGAATACCACCTGGCGCCCCTGGCCCGCCAGATTGCCGAACAGCGGGCCGATTACGAAACATGGTTCGAGGAAATCGACGTGGCTGTGGCCCTGGTCAAGAAAGAGGGCTTTGACGCCAGGGAAAAGAATGGCCAGACCGTCTACACGGCCCGCGTCAGCTTTGCCAAGGAGCGGGAGAGCCTCTACATCAAGGCCGCCGACACCAGTAGCGCCGTGCTGGCCCGGAATCTCAGTTTTCACTACGAGGGTTACAACTTCGATTCCGCCCCGGAGCGGGAATTTCTCGAGCGCACCCTGGCCCTGCTGGAAAAGCACGTCCATCAGGTCGAAGGCCTGTGGTTCACCGGGGGCCTCACCGACCCCAACAAGACCGACCTGGGCGCCGAATACCTGGGGCAGGACGGCCGCTGGCATCGCTACACGCCGGATTTCGTCCTGCGCCGCGCCGATGGCAAGCATCTGGTGGTGGAAATCAAGAAGGACGCCTTCAGCCCGGACATTACCGGCGATCTGGCCCGCTTCGCCGCGGGCATTGAGCCGCAAACCGCCGAAGGCAGGAAGGCCGTGGCCCTGAAACGCTGGGAAGCCCTCAATCCGGCACAACTCAGCTATGAAGTGCTGTTCGAGAGCCAGCTTGCCACCGACGGCATGGCCCGCGTGCGGGACTTCATCACCGGCGGCGATGGCGTGAGCCATGTATGAGGTCGCCTGTGGGTGGGAATGTCAGGTTGCGGTGCAACCTGACCTACGGTTCGTGGCCTTTCTTCGTAGGTCAGGTTCCGTCAGGAACCTGACAAGCTGTGCTCGCCCTTACCCCTGAAGTTCGCTACCCCGAGAATTTTTGCCATGACCGACACCGTGAAGAAACCCCGCGACATCACCATCGCCAAGGCCAAGGGCCGGCCCATGCTCACCTAGGTGGGCAAGAAGCCCCTGTCCCGCGTCACTGCCTTTCCGGCCCAGGCCGTGGAGCAGTTTTCCACTCCTCTCCCCCCGGGAGAGGGGCCGGGGGTGAGGGAAAGCGCGTCAGCCGCCGACTGGATCGACTGGCCCGCCGACCTGCCCAAGGGCGGCCTGCTCTACCACGGCGACAACAAGGATGTGCTGGCCCATCTCTTGGCCAATGGCTTTCGCGGCAAGGTCAAGCTGATCTACATCGATCCGCCCTTTGACTCCGGTGCCGACTACGTGCGCAAGGTGCAACTGCGCGGTGCCAAGGGCACGGTGAAGGTGGACGGCGAGGACTACACCCTGGGCGAGCAAATCCAGTACAGCGATATCTGGGCCAACGACAACTATTTGCAGTTTATGTATGAGCGGTTGTTGATGCTCAAAGAACTATTAGCGGAAGATGGCAGCATTTTTCTCCATTGTGACGAACGCCAAGGTCACAGAATTAGGTGTGTATTGGATGAGGTTTTTGGAGAAGGGCACTTCAAAAATGAAATAATCTGGTATTACTCGAATAAATATGGGGCGAATTCTCAAACGTTTGATGTTTTTCATAATTCAATATATTGGTATGGCCAGTCTGGGAAAGTTGAATTCAACCCCATAAGGGTTCCTGTGAAAGAAAAGAGGCTTCAGCCATTTAGGCGATGGAACAAAGAGTTAAACAAAAATGAATGGGTGAGGGACTCCGATGGAAATTATATATAAAGAGAGTTCAAACAAGGATTTGGGTGACGTCTGGGAGGTTCCTGTAATAAATCCGATGGCAATTGAGCGCTGTGATTACCCTACTCAAAAACCAGAGCCTCTATTGAATTGGATTGTGTCTTGTGCCTCCAGTAAGGGAGATATTGTATTAGATTGCTTTATGGGCTCCGGCACTACCGCAGCCGTTGCCCAAAAACTTGGCCGCCGCTGGATCGGCTGCGATATCAACAAGGGCGCCATCCAGACCACGGCCAAGCGCCTGCAAGGCGTCATGGCGGCGCAGGCGGCCCTGCTTTCCGCCTCCGGCCGTCAGGGCAAGCTGGTGGCGGAGGCGGATGCCTCGCCGCCGCCGGCCCAACTCGGGTTTTCCACCTGGCGCGTGAATGACTACGACCTGGCCATCCAGCATAACGAGGCGGTGGAGCTGGTGTGCACCCACCTGGGAGTGACGCGCAGCCGCACGGACAGCTTTTTCGACGGCACCCAAGGTGGGCGGCTGGTGAAGATCGTGCCCTTCAACCATCCGCTGACGCCCCTGGACCTGGAAGCTCTGCGCACGGAACTGAAATCCCGCCCCGAGGAAGAGCGCGATCTGTTGATGGTCAGCCTGGGCATCCAGCATGATGCGCGCCAGTGGGTGGATAGCTACAACCGCAATCGCCCGGTCAATCGCCTGCATGTGGTGGAGCTGCGCACGGACCGCAAACTGGGCGGTTTCATCAAGCACGAGCCGCTTTGGGCCAATGTGGCCATCACGCGGCAGGGCGACACGCTGGTGGTGGATATCCAGGATGTGATTTCCCCTTCCATCCTGCAACGCCTGAACCTGGCGCAAGGGGTTTTCCGCGCCCAGGTGACGGACTGGCGGGCCGTGGTGGATTGCGTGCTGATCGACACCCTGCATGACGGCGAGGTCTTCCAGGTGGCCCTGTCCGACGTGCCGGAACGCAAACAGGATTTCGTTTCCGGCCGCTACGAACTTCCCGCCCCCACCAAAGGCAGCATCGTGGCGGTGAAGATCATTGACATGCTGGGCGAGGAATTGGTCGTGCTGGCGACAGTTTGATTGCTTTCGGGAGCCCAAACCATGAGCACACCATCCCTGCCCGCTGAATCAGCCAACCATTGCAAGATTGATTTGAGCGGAGCGCCAGTCGGTGACAACTTGTCACCGACTGAACCCCCGTCCGCCATCCCTGCGTGAGGTGTTTTGACCATGGAAAACCAGCCCGCCCTCTTTGAAGAACATGCAATCCGCCGCGTGTATGACGAGGCGACGGAAACCTGGTGGTTCTCGGTGGTGGACATCGTGCAGGTGCTGACCCGCCAGCCGGATCATCAATCCGCCAGAAACTATTGGAAGGTGCTGAAGAACCGGCTGGGCAAGGAGGGCAGTGAGTCGGTTACAGCTTGTAACCGACTGAAATTGCCGGCTGCGGATGGCAAGAAATACCTGACCGATGTGGCCACCGCCGAAACCTTGCTGCGCCTGGTGCAGTCCGTCCCCAGCCCGAAAGCGGAACCGATCAAGCTGTGGCTGGCGAAGGTGGGTTATGAGCGGATGCAGGAAATGGCCGACCCCGGCCTTTCCCTCGACCGCGCCCGGGAAACCTGGCAAAAGCACGGGCGCAGTGAGAAGTGGGTACAGCAGCGCATGACCGGGCAGGAGACCCGCAACAAAATCACCGATTATTGGAAAGAACACGACATCAAGCAGGGTGCGGAATATGCCATCCTCACCAACCTCATTCATCAGGAATGGGCCGAAGTGGATGTGAAGGCGCACAAGGCACTGAAGGGTTTGAAGACGCAAAACCTGCGGGACCACATGAGCGAGGCCGAGCTGATCTTTACCGCCCTGGCGGAATTGTCCACGCGCCAGATTGCCGAGAGCACCGACGCCACCGGCATGAACGAGAACGCCGCGGCTGCAAAAACAGGCGGCGGCATCGCCAAAAAAGCCCGGCTGGAATTGGAAAGCAAGACGGGCAGGAAAGTGGTGAGCGGCGAAAACTATTTGCCGCCGTCATCCAAGAAAATCAAATAGAGGATTCCCCATGGCCGACGGCTTCAAGGAAAGCGATTTTCAGAACGGCGTGTTCATTCCCTACCTGACGGCACCGCAACCCTCATAGTTTCTTGAGGCGCAGCGGGCCTGTGGTGTGCAAGCAGAGTTTTTTTGCCAAACCCGGCCAAACGGGGGGCGTTTAAGAAGGTGTGAGCTGTGCCGTTGCACGACTGTTTGATTTCTTTCGGGAGTTCGAACCATGAGCAAACCATCCCAATCCGCCGACCCGGCCAAGCACATCGCCGTCTTCCAGGAGAAGGCCATTCGCTGTACCTGGCACCAGGAAGAATGGTGGTTTTCGGTTGTCGATGTCTGCGGCGTTCTCACTGACAGCCCGGACCCGGGCGCCTATTGGCGCAAGCTGAAGCAGCGCTTGCGGGCGGAGGGGAGTGAAGTCGTGACGTTTTGTCACGGGTTGAAGCTGGCGGCGCCGGACGGCAAGTTGCGTGCGACGGACTGCGCCAACACTGAGGGCTTGTTTCGCATCATCCAGTCCATTCCGTCCCCCAAGGCGGAGCCCTTCAAGCGCTGGCTGGCCCAGGTGGGCTACGAGCGGGTGAAGGAAATCGAGAATCCGGAACTGGCAAGCGCCCGTGCCCGGGCCTTGTATCAGGCCAAGGGCTATCCGCAAGCCTGGATAGAGAAGCGCCTGCGTTCCATTGCCGTGCGGGGGGAACTGACGGACGAATGGAAGGCGCGGGGCGTGGCGGAGGGCAAGGAATACGCCATCCTCACCGCCGAAATCGCCCGGGCCACTTTCGGCGTCACCCCGGGCGCCCATAGCCGCCTCAAGGGCCTGGAGCAGGTGAAGACGGGCAATAATCTGCGCGACCACATGACCGACCTGGAGTTGATTTTCACCATGCTGGGGGAAGCCGGTACGACGGAAATCGCGCGGAAGAAGGATGCCCGGGCAGATATAGGCTACCATCGGCTTACTTTTTGTCTTACCGGGTGTTTCGTCGGGAGTCCGCCATGACCATTACCGCCTGCCTGTCCAGCAAGGGACAGATTGTGATTCCCAAATCACTGCGCGCCCAATTGGCCTTGTTGCCGGGTACCCGCTTCGAGATTCGGGCCGAAAACGGCTGCCTGTTGCTGGAACCGATCCAGGGGCAGGAATTCGACATGGAAGCCCTGCGCCGGGCAGTGGATAAGGTTGCAGGCTGCCTCTACCGGCCGGACACGCCCGTGATCAGCGCGGACGAGGAACAGCAGGCCATCATGAACCTGCTGGCAGAGGACGATGCCCGCATCCGCCGGGGCGAGGAATGATTTACCTGGACACCAATCTGCTGGCTCGCCTCACGTTGCGCGACGATCCTGTCCAGTTTCAGACTGTCCTGGAATTCATCCTCCAGCCCAGGCGCTATGCCGTCTCCGCCACGGTGCTGCTGGAACTGGTCTGGCTGCTCTCCAGCAAGCGCATTCCCAGGGATGAGATCATCCCGGCCGTTACCAATCTGCTCGCCTTGCCCAATCTGTACTGCCAGGATCGCCGGGCCGTATTTGCCGCCCTGGAAGGGTTCCGGCAGGGCATGGATTTTGCCGATGCCCTCCATCTGGCCCTGTGCCGGGAAGCCGAAGCGGAGGCCTTCGCCACCGCTGACCGCGCTCTGGCGCGGGTCGCCGAAAATCTCAAACTCTTGCCCCCCGTGGAACTTGTCCGCTTCCCCGCCCATGACTGATACGCTGGCCGGCCCAGGTGGGCCATGAGCGGTCGACGGAAATCGAGAATTCCGGGCTTCGGTCCTATAATTCGCCCCTGGCCCCAAACCCCATCAGGAAATGTCCGACTCCATGCTGCTGACCGCTGAAAACACCCTGCTCACCCCCTATGGCTTGACCGCTTCCAGTCTGGAGGGGGTGTTCGGCACCCTGTTCCAGCACAAGGTCGATTATGCCGACCTGTATTTCCAGTACGCCCGTTCCGAGGCCTGGAGCCTGGAGGAGGGCATCGTCAAGTCCGGCAGCTTCAATATCGAGCAGGGCGTGGGGGTACGCGCCGTCAGCGGTGAGAAAACCGCCTTCGCCTACTCGGACGATATCAGCCTGCCGGCCCTGCAATCCGCAGCGCTTGCTACCCGGGCCATCGCCGCCCAGGGCGGCAGCCAGACGGTGGCCCAACTCCAGAACCGGAGCGTGCCGTCCCTCTATGGCGCCATGGACCCCATCGCTTCCTTGAAAGACACGGAGAAGGTGGCCCTGCTGGAGCGCCTGGAGCAATATGCCCGCTCCCTGGATACGCGGGTGGTGGAAGTCATGGCCCACATCGTCGGCACTTGGGAGGTGATCCTGGTGGCCCGCGGCGACGGCCTCATGGCGGCAGACGTGCGTCCCCTGGTGCGGGTGTCCGTCACCGTCATCATGCAGGACGGCGCCCATCGGGAGCAGGGCTCCAGCGGCGGCGGCGGGCGCTTCGACTACGGCTATTTCACCGACGCGGTTCTGAAGGATTACGCCCAGAAGGCGGTGCACCAGGCCAGCGTGAACCTGGGGGCCATGCCGGCGCCTGCGGGCAACATGACGGTGGTGCTGGGCAACGGCTGGCCCGGCATTCTGTTGCACGAGGCCATCGGCCATGGCCTGGAAGGGGACTTCAACCGCAAGGGTAGTTCCGCCTTCTCCGGCCGCATCGGCCAGCGGGTGGCGGCCAAGGGCGTCACCGTGGTGGATGACGGGACCATTCCGGACCGCCGCGGTTCCATGTCGGTGGACGACGAAGGCAACCGCAGCCAGCGCACGGTGCTCATCGAGGACGGCATCCTCAAGGGCTACATGCAGGATTCCCTGAATGCGCGCCTCATGGGCGTGGCGCCCACGGGCAACGGCCGCCGGGAGTCCTACGCCCACCTGCCCTTGCCGCGCATGACAAATACCTACATGGAAAATGGCGACAAGGATCCGGCGGAAATCATCGCCTCGGTGAAGAAGGGCCTTTTCGCCGCCAACTTCGGTGGCGGCCAGGTGGACATCACCAACGGCAAGTTCGTCTTCTCCACCACCGAGGCCTATCTCATCGAGGACGGCAAGATTACCCGGCCGGTGAAGGGTGCGACCTTGATTGGCAACGGTCCGGACGTGCTGACCCGGGTCTCCATGATCGGCAACGACATGTGTCTGGACCCTGGGGTGGGCACCTGCGGCAAGGACGGCCAGAGCGTCCCCGTGGGCGTGGGCCAGCCGACCCTGCGGGTGGATGGCCTGACGGTGGGTGGTACGGGCTGAAAGACGCGCCGCGCGGGCCAAGCAATGCGCCGGGAGGGGTTGGCAAATAACCATTTTGTCATAGCGGTTGAAATATTCCTGTGCAAAATGCATGCTTCGGGATACGACACCTTATGGAATCCTCCCGATGCTTCGCCGCAATTTCTTGAGAGCCGCCTGCGCCGGCCTCGCCCTGTCCTATTTACCCGCATCCCGCGCCGCCGTCGCCTCCTCCGGCGTCATCACCCTGGCGGCCGCCATCAACAAGGCCGGCCGTCAGCGCATGTTGTCCCAGCGCATGGCCAAGGCCTGGCTGATGCTGGAAATGGACGTGTTGCCGGAGCGGGCCCGCAGCATCCTCAAGCAATCCATGTCGCTCTTCGAGGCACAGTTGGTTGAACTGGGCAGCCTGACCCCCTCCGACGACGTGAAGCGCAGCTTGGCCCAGCTGGGAGTGGAGTGGGGTACCTATAAGACGATTCTCCTCACTGCGCCCTCTGTGGATGGAGCGAAGCGTCTGTTCGACGTCAACGAGAAGGTACTGGCCCTGGCCCATGGCCTGACTCAAGGCTACGAGAAGCTCGCATCCACGCCCGCCGGCCGGCTGGTGAACCTTGCCGGGCGCCAGCGCATGCTGTCCCAGCGCATGGCCAAGTTCTACCTGTTCCGCCAGGCCGGGGTGAACGTGGCGGCTGATCAGACCGAACTGATTAATGCCCGCCGCGAATTCACCGCCGCCCATGGCGTTTTGCTGGCGGCGCCCCAGAGTACCGGCCCGATCCGCACGGAGCTGGACCTGGTGGGCCAGCAATGGATGTTCTTCCAGAGCGCCCTGGATGCCCTGGATGCCGCCGATCAGCAGCGTTCCTCCGCTGCGGTGGCCACTACCAGCGAACGCATCCTGGAACAAATGGAAAACGCCGTGGGGCTGTACGAGCGGCTGGCGGGGTGAGTCAGTGTGAAAAGTGAAAAGTGAAAGGTGAAAAACGGCGGCTTGCCCCCGGGTCTGGCGCCTACGTGCCGTTGCCCAGGCTTCCAAGGTTTGCCGCGCGGATGGCTTCCAGAGCGGGGTGCTTGATGCGGCGTTCGGTGGAAATGGCGTAGAACTGCTCCTTGACGCCGGGGATTTCCCCTAGTGGCAGGGCGCTGAACTGGCGTTCTACTTCCTCGGTTATGGTGGCGGCAGCGGGAAACAGGCCCAGGCCCGTGCGGCCAAAGGTCATGAGCAGCGCGCTGTCCTCGAATTCGCCGACCACCTTCGGGCGCAGCCCTGCCGACTCGAACCACTGGTCCAGGCGAGTGCGGATGGCGTTGTTGCGGGTGGGCAGCAGCATGGGGGCGCCGTGCAGGCTGGCGGGAAAGTTCGCCCGGTAGCGCTGGGCCAACTTCGGCGCACCGAATACCGCCACCTCGCTTTCCCCCAGGGCGTGGCTGAAGACCCGAAGGCTCGTGCCCGTGGGCGCCGGCCGGTCGGTGAGCACCAAGTCCAGCTTGTGCAGGGCCAAGTCCGCCAGCAGTTCCTCGAAGGCGCCCTCGAAACAGACCAGGCGCACCGGCAGGGACAGGGTCGGTTCCAGCAGGCGCCAGGCGATGAGCTTGGCCAGGCCGTCGGAGATGCCCACGGTCAGGCGCAGGGCGGTGTCTGTGCCGCTTTCCGCCAGGGCCTCCCGCAGCTGTTCCCCCAGCAGGAATATCTGGTCGGCATATCCCAGGGCCAGGCGTCCGGCCTCCGTCAGGGCCAGGCCCCGCCCCTGGGGCGCGAAGAGGGAGGTGCCGAGGGATTGTTCCAGCAGGGACAACTGGCCGCTGATGGTCTGGGCGGCGATACCCAGGCGTTCCGCCGCCCGGGTGATGCCGCCTTCCTTGGCGACGACCCAGAAGTAGAACAAGTGGCGGTAGTTCAGGTCTGCGAGGTTCATTTCTGTTTACCATTCGGTTTTTTCGAGATTATAGTTCCGGTTTATTCGGTTTTTCCGTTGCAACAAGGGTTGTAGCATGGCGCCCGTCAACTTTCCCGGTCGTCCAGCATGAAACCCGCCCTTTCCTACTTCCATGGAGCCTTCGCCTTTTCGGTCCTGGCGATGATCTGCGCCTGGATGATCGGCGGGGTCAAGGGGGCCGTTACCGTGGCTTTCCTGGCCGTGCTGGAAACGTCCCTGTCCTTCGATAACGCGGTGGTGAATGCCCAGGTGCTGAATCACTGGAACGCGGTGTGGCGTCGCCGCTTCCTGGTGTGGGGCATCCTGGTGGCCGTGTTCGGCATGCGTATCCTCTTTCCCCTGGTCATCGTCGGGGTCGTGGCCACCCTCGGGCCGGTGGACGTGCTGGATCTGGCCATGAATCGGCCGGACGAGTACAGCCGCATCCTCACCTCGGCCCATCATCAGATTGCGGCCTTTGGCGGCGCCTTCCTGATGATGGTGTTCCTGAAGTTTTTCGTCGACAGCCACAAGACGGAGCACTGGTTCCGCCTCATCGAACAGCCCCTGACCCGCCTGGGCAAGATGGAAGCCATCGAAGCCGCCCTCACCCTGGCCATCCTCTTGGGCTCTGCCCGCCTGCTGGAAGGTGCCCATCAGGGCGAATTCATCATTGCCGGCGTGTGGGGCGTCATCACTTACATCCTGTCCAAGGGCGTGGCAGCGGTGCTAGGGGGCGATGACGAAGGGGCCGCGACGCACCTCCAGGTGATCCGCCAGGGCATCGGTGGTTTCCTTTACCTGGAACTCCTGGACGCCAGCTTTTCCTTTGACGGGGTCGTCGCCGCCTTCGCCATGACCAACAACCTCCTGATCATCGCCCTGGGCCTGGGGGCCGGCGCCATGTTCGTGCGCAGTTTCACCCTGCTGCTGGTGGAGCGGGGCACCCTCAGCACCTATCGATATCTGGAGCATGGGGCCTTCTGGGCCATAGGCGCCCTGGCGGTGATCATGCTGGCAGGCGTCAAGTTCCATATTCCCGAGGCGGTGACGGGGCTGCTCGGCGCCGTCCTCATCGTGCTGTCCCTGGGCAGTTCCATCCGCGCCAACCGAAACACCTGATTCTCTTTTAGCCCACCACGGAGACGTGCCATGAAACGTGTCATTCTGCTGATCGCCACCAATATCGCCATCATGCTGCTCTTGAGCGTCACCGCCAGCCTGCTGGGGGTGAATCGCTACCTGCATGCCGGGGGCCTCAATATGGGGACGCTCCTGGTGTTCGCCGCCCTCATGGGCTTCGGCGGTTCCTTCATTTCCCTCATGCTCTCCAAGACCATGGCGAAATGGAGCACCGGCGCCCAGGTCATTACCCAGCCCACCAACCAGACGGAGCGCTGGCTGGTGGACACCGTGGCCCGGTTGGCCCAGCGGGCGGGCCTGGCCATGCCGGAAGTGGCCATTTACGAAGGCGATCCGAATGCCTTCGCCACCGGTCCCAGTCGGAACAACGCCCTGGTGGCCGTGTCCACCGGCCTGCTCTACAACATGAACGAGCGGGAAGTGGAGGCGGTGCTGGCCCATGAAATCGCCCACGTGGCCAACGGCGACATGGTGACTTTGACCCTGATCCAGGGTGTGGTGAATACCTTCGTGGTCTTTCTGTCCCGCGTCGTCGGCTATTTCGTGGACGGCATGCTCAGAAAGGAGGGCGAGGAAAACCGCGGTCCCGGCATCGGCTATATGGTGACGGTGTTTGTCTGCGACCTGCTCTTCGGCGTCCTGGCCAGCATGATCGTCATGTACTTCTCGCGCCAGCGGGAATTCCGCGCCGATGCGGGGGCCGCTCATCTGTTGGGCACGCCCCAGCCCATGATCGCCGCGCTACAGCGCCTGGGGGGGCTGTCGCCGGAGCCTCTGCCTGCGAACATGGCATCAAGCGGTATTGCCGGCGGCATCGGCTCCCTGTTCTCCAGCCATCCCCCTATGGAAGAACGCATCAAAGCACTGCGGGGCCAGTGAGTTGCGCTGCGGCCTTTACCCGGGCTACCTTGCGTCTTCGTAACCGGTGGTGCTGGGGGGCTTGTGAAAAGACTGTTGTCGTTGACGCTCGCGGGTGTGGTCGCCGTTATCGGAAATGATCGTCGTCACGGAAGACCCCAGGGGCGTGTTGTTCCGTATTTCCGGGGCACTGGCGCTTACGGGACTGGCCGGCGTCCTGTTTTCGACCATTTTTGCCCGCACCCTGGCCCTCAATTCCTGCCGCGGCCGTCTGCTTGGAACCTCCGCTGACGAACGGGATACCCTGCTCCTGGCAGCGGTGGCGCGTCTGGCCGAAAAGGCGGGCATCCCCGTGCCCCGGGTGGCCCTGTTTAGGGGAGAACCGAATGCCTTTTGCGCTGGATGGCGCCGGGGGCACGCCTTTGTGGCGGTGTCGGACGGACTTCTGCACAGCCTGGGCCGGCGGGAAGCCGAAGTGGTGCTGGCCCACGAAATCGCCCATATTGCCAATGGCGACATGCTGACTCTGGAACTGCTCCAGGGCGTGCTCAATATCTTCGTGGTGTGGCCCGCCCTGGCAGCGGAGGCTCTTCCGCGCATTCTGCAAGGGAAGCTACGGCGCCGCCGAATGGGCACGGCCTATGGCGTGGTCTATCTGGCGGGCATGTTGCTGTTCGGCCTGCTGGCGGGCTTGCTGGTGGCGTGGTTTTCTCGCTGGCATGAGTATCGGGCCGATCGCGCCGTAAAGAGCCTCTTGGGCGGCCAGGACCACCTGAACTCGGCCCTGAACCGCCTGGGTGCCCTGCACCTGCACGGGCTGCACGGCATACTGGCCCCGGCCGGCATCGTCGGGGGCAGGAGCCCGTGGCGATTTTTGCCAGTCATCCAGGCTTCGAAAAGCGCATCCAGGCCCTCAAGGGCATGTAGTCCCTGGGGGCGTTCCACCATCGGGCGCCGCCGGCCCCCTGAAATAGGTTGACCCAGCGCAAAAGAACCTTATTTGGGTATTGTGTGGGCATCTTAAACTGACAATTGTCATGTAAGAATTTGTCTTACACGATCTAGAATGGCGCTTCACGAGCCTGCCCTGCGCGGGCCAAGCGGAGCGCCATCATGAAAGCCCATCAGCGCGGATTCACCTTGGTTGAACTGGCCATCGTCATGGTCATCATCGGCCTCCTCATGGGCGGCATCCTCAAGGGCCAGGAACTCATCAACAACGCCAAGGCCAAGACCCTGGCCAACGATTTCAAGGTGGTGGCCGTTGCCTATTACGGCTACCTGGACCGGTTCCGCGCGGTGCCCGGGGATGATGGGTCCGCGGACAGTCATGTGGGCGGCACTGCCCCGACGTCAACCACCGGCACAGTGAACAATGGCCGTATTGACGGTATCTGGAATTTCGCCGCTGGTTCGACTTGCCCGACTGAGAGCTGCCTGTTCTGGCAGCACGTAAGGCTGGCCGGGCTGCTCTCCGGTTCCACGACGGTCAATGCCACCAGTTTCTTGCCAGTAAATTCTGAAGCAGGCCGTATTGGAATATCGGGCACAGCCCCGACTGATGGCTCCGGAGGTTCCGCTTGGTCGGCTCTTTTCTGGGTCTGCTCTGCCAATATCAACGGGCGCCTCGCCAGCCAGATCGATCTCATGCTCGATGACGGCGTCGGCAACACCGGTACAGTGCGCGCCTATGTCGGCACGAATACGACGTCTACAACCGTTTCTTCCACCGACACAGGCACCACCTACAACGTCTGCGTCGCCTACTGATTTATCCCGCCACACCACACACCACAGGAGGTCATCATGAAAACCAAGCAATCGGGCTTTACCCTCGTCGAACTTGCCATCGCCATGGTCATCATCGGTCTGTTGCTGGCGGGCATACTGAAAGGCCAGGAACTCATCAACAGCGGCAAGGTGAAGAATCTGGGCGCGGATTTCCGCGGTATTTCGACCGCGTATTACGGCTATCAGGACAAGTTCCGCGCCATCCCCGGGGATGACAAGGCGGCAAGTACGCACGTGAGCGGCACCGCTGCCAGTGGCACCGGAATGACCCCCGGCAACGGAGCCATCGAAGGCGACTGGGATTCAAATACGACCTCCGACGAGAGCTTCCTGTTCTGGCAGCACGTGCGTCTGGCCGGGCTGATGCCTGGGACAACCACCTATGGGGACGCTGCCTCTCTCGCAGCATATAAGGCTACCAATGCGGAAGGTGGGCGCCTGGGAATCAGCAATGCCAGTCCCATTACCGGCACCTATCCCGGAGCCTATTACGTCTGCTCGACTATGAGCGGCAAGTTGGCCAAGCAGTTGGATGCAACCATGGATGATGGCGAAACAAGCACTGGTTCAATGCGTGCGGCGCTGTCCAATGGAACTGCGGCCAAAGCCTCTTCCGAAATCGTGGACGCCACCAGTTACGTCGTCTGTATGGCCAACTGATTCTTCAGCAACAGCTTGGACAGCCGCCGACGGGTCAGCCCCCGGCGGTTTTTTTGTGGGGCCGGATTTATCCGGCCAGGATTCCCCCGCAGGCCATCGGCGGGTTGAAGAGCGCCGTAGGGCGGATTAGCCGAAGGCGTAATCCGCCAAAAGTCGGTTGGTCGGTGCAATGCGCTGCGTTATTGCGCCCTACCCTTTGAGAAGTCGCTCCTCCACCCGTCCCAGAGCTTCCGGTTCCCCCAGCAGCACCACCACGTCTTCCGCCTCGAAGCGGGTGTCGGGGCTGGGTTCCAGGGCGCGGATCTTGCGTCGACGCACGGCGCTGACCTCGATACCCATGCCGGTAATCTCCAGTTCGCCGATGCTCTTGCCCACGGCGTAGGCCTCGCCCGTCAGGGTCACGGAGTGGAGCCGGGCGGCATCTTCCGTCAGTTCGGAGCCGCGATAGATGCCCCGGAGCAGGTGGTAGCGCTTGTGGCGGATCTGGCGGATGCGCTTCATGACCCTGTTGATGGGAATGCCCAGCAGTACCAGGGCGTGGGACGCCAGCATGATGCTGGATTCGATGGATTCGGGCACCACTTCCGCCGCCCCGGCTTCCCGCAGCTTTTCGTAGTCCGTCTCGTCCAGGGTGCGTACCACCACCGGCAGGTCGGGCCGCAGTTCCCGCACCAGGTGCAGCACATGCAGGGCCGACTGGGTGTCCACGTAGGTAATGACCACCACTGAGGCGCGCATGACACCGGTGGCAATCAGCACCTCGCGGCGGGCCGCGTCGCCGAAGACCACGCTTTCCCCGGCGGCGGCCGCCTCCCGCACCCGTTCCGGGTCCAGGTCCAGGGCGATGAAGGGGATTTCCTCTTGTTCGAGGAAGCGTCCCAGGTACTGGCCGTTCCGGCCGTAGCCGCAGAGGATGGCGTGGCCGTCGGCGAACATGCTTTGGGCGGCGATGGTGGTGAGCTGCATGGAGCGCAGGAACCATTCCGAGGGCACCAGGCGCAACACGATCTTGTCGGCGTAATGGGCCAGGAGCGGCGCCAGCAGCAGGGACAAGACCAGAGCCGCCAGTACCGTCTGCAGCGCCGCTTCTTCCACCAGATCGTAGCGGTCGATCAGCGACAACATGACGAAGCCGAACTCGCCGCCCGCGCACAGCCACAGACCGACCCGCAGGGCCGTGCCCGGTGTGGCGCCAAAGACCCGGGAGAGGAGCGCGGTGATGGCGAACTTGCCGGCCAGGAGCAGCACCAACACCAAGAGTACCCAGTGCCAGGAATGCAGTACCACCCGCACATCCAGCAGCATGCCCACGGTGATGAAGAAGAAGCCCATGAGCACGTCGCGGAAGGGCTTGATGTCTTCTTCCACCTGGTAGCGGTAATCCGTTTCCGAGATGAGCATGCCGGCCAGGAAGGCCCCGAGGGCCAGGGACAGGCCGGCCCGCTCGGTGATGAAGGCCAGGCCCAGGGTAATGAGCAGCACGTTCAACATGAATAGCTCAGCGGAACGCTTGCGTGCCACGATGTAGAACCAGCCCTTCATGAGCCGGGGGCCGAAATACAGAATCAGAGACAGGGCCACCGCTGCCTTGAGGGCCGCCAGGCCCAGGGCCGTGGCCAAGGCGCCAGCCCCCCGGGAGAAGGAGGGAATCAGGATCAGGAAGGGCACCACCGCCAGGTCCTGGAAGAGCAGCACTCCCATGACCTGGCGGCCGTGGGGCGAATCCAGTTCCATGCGTTCCACCAGTAATTTGGAGAGCACGGCGGTGGAGGACATGGCCAGTACGCCGCCCAGGGCCAGGGCGCCGTGCCAGCTTACATGGAAGAGCATGCCCAGGCCCGTGGCCAGGCCCACCGTCAACAGCACCTGCAGCAGACCCAGGCCGAAAACGATGCGCTTCATGCTGAAGAGTTTGGGCAGGGAGAATTCCAGGCCGATGGTGAACATCAGGAAGACGATGCCGAACTCCGCCAGGTAGCGGGCCTGGGCGGATTCCGGCAGCAGCTTCAGGGCGTGGGGACCAATGGCGGTGCCCACCAGCAGATAGCCCAGCACCGGCGGCAGATTCATGGAGCGAAACACCACCACCACCAGCACGGCGGCGGCCAGCAGCAGGAGCACCAGTTCCAGACTGTCGATCATGGGCGACGGAGGGCGTTGTGGTGAATCCGTAGCTCAGATTGCGACGCAAGCTGACAGGCCCCCTCCGCGGGCGTCAGGTTTCCTGCGGAAACCTGATCTGCGGCAGCGCTGTCGTTGTTGTTGGCGTGGAGAAGAAGGAGGCGCATGGCGGCGGTTTGTTATACTTGTCGGCCAATGATAACCGCAGCACCCGCATGAACCAACAGCGCCCAGCCGTAGCCGCTTCACTCCGCCCCCCCCGGGACACCCTCGAACTCGCCCGCCGCGTGCTGAAGATCGAGGCCGAGGCAGTGGCTGCCCTGGCGGAACGTCTCGATGGTGCCTTCCTCGCGGCGGTGGATATCATTTTGCAAAGCAGTGGCCGGGTCATTGTCAGCGGCATGGGCAAGTCGGGCCACATCGCCCGAAAGATTGCCGCCACTTTTTCCTCCACCGGCACGCCGGCTTATTTCGTCCACCCGGCGGAAGCCAGCCATGGCGATCTGGGCATGATCACCCGGGAAGACGTGCTCATCGCCCTATCCAACTCCGGTGAGAGCGAGGAATTGCTGGCCATCGTGCCCTTGGTGAAGCGCCAGGGGGGGCGGGTCATCGCCTTTACCGGCAATGCGGAATCCAGCTTGGCGAAAGAGGCGGACGTGCATCTGGATGCGGGTGTGAAGGAAGAGGCCTGCCCGCTGAACCTGGCCCCTACCGCCAGCACCACGGCGGCCCTGGCCTTGGGGGACGCTCTGGCGGTGGCCCTGCTGGACGCCCGGGGTTTCTCCTCCGACGACTTTGCCCGCTCCCATCCGGGCGGTAGCCTGGGCCGGCGCCTGCTGACCCATGTGCGTGACGTCATGCGCCCGGTGGAACGGGTGGCTTGTGTGGGGGAAGACGCGTCCCTGCCGGACGCCATCCTGGCCATGACCCGGGGCGGTATGGGTATGACTGCCGTTACCGGCGCGGATGGCCGGGTGACGGGCATCTTCACCGACGGCGATCTGCGCCGGGCCCTGGATAAGGTGCTGGATTTCAAGGGCGCCCGGGTTTCCGAAGTCATGACCCGAAATCCCCGCAGCATTGGTCCCGAACCCCTGGCGGTGGCGGCGGCGGAAATCATGGAGCAGTTCCGCATCAACCAGTTGCTGGTGCTGGACGGCGAAGGCCGGCTGCTGGGGGCGCTGAACACCCACGATCTCATGCTGGCCAAGGTGATCTGACCGTCATGACTTTGAAAACCAAACTGGAGCATGAAAGCCATGGCGATCTCCCTCACCCCCCCGCCCCTCTCCCGGATACGGGCGAGGGGAGCGTCGTGAGCCGCTCCGCGTCTTTGGTCGGATGGACTCCGCTGGAACGGGCGAAGAGGTTGAAACTCATGGCCTTCGACGTGGATGGCGTGCTGACCGACGGCAGCTTGTATTTCACGCCGGGGGGCGACGAGATCAAGGTTTTCTCCAGCCTGGACGGCCACGGCCTGAAGATGCTGCAATCCTGCGGCGTGCGCCTGGCCATCATTACCGGGCGCAAATCCACCATGGTGGAGAAACGGGCCGCCAACCTGGGCATTACGCTGCTTTATCAGGGCGTGGAGGACAAGCGCGCGGTGTTGCTGGCACTGCTGCCCGAACTGGGCCTGGCGCCGGAGGAAACGGGCTACATGGGCGACGATGTGGTGGACCTGCCCATTTTGCGTACCTGCGGCTTCTCCGCCAGCGTGGCGGACGGCCACGAATTCGTGCGCCAGCACGTGCAATGGGTCAGCCGCTTTGGTGGTG
>JAYTVW010000057.1:0-42196 GCA_043743785.1 Rhodocyclales bacterium
CAGGCGGATCTTCACGCCGTTGTTCAGGAAGCTCAGCTCGCGCAGCTTCTTCGCGATGATGTCGTAGTGGAAGTCGATGTTCGAGAAGATCTCGAGGTCGGGCAAGAAGTGAACTTCGGTGCCGCGCAACTCGGTTTCGCCGACGATCTTCATCGGCGAGATCTCGACGCGATGGCCTTTGCCGTCGTCGCGCTGCTCGATCAGCCGGTCTTGCGGAACGCCTTGCTTGAACTCCATGAAATGGGTTTCGCCATCGCGGCGTACCGTCAGGCGCAGCCACTTGCTCAGGCCGTTCACGCAGCTCACGCCCACGCCGTGCAGCCCGCCGGAGACCTTGTAGCTGTTCTGGTTGAACTTGCCGCCGGCATGGAGTACGCACATGACGATTTCGGCGGCGGAACGCTTGGGCTCGTGCTTGTCGTCGAGCTTGACACCCACCGGGATGCCGCGTCCGTTGTCCGTCACCGAGATGGAATTGTCCGTGTGGATGGTCACAACAATGTCATCGCAGTGGCCGGCCAGCGCTTCGTCGATGGCGTTATCCACGACTTCGAAGACCATGTGGTGCAGGCCCGTACCATCCGACGTATCACCGATGTACATGCCCGGACGCTTGCGCACGGCCTCCAGCCCTTCCAGCTGCTGGATGCTCGATTCGTCGTAGATGTTGCTGTTCTGCTCTTCGGACATGGTTTTCTCGGTGTGGCGCTCGTTCAAAAAAATAAGACGAAGCCGCGGGCCGCGAAATCTACGCGTTTACCGCGGCAATGTCGACCGGCTTGACCCCCTAGATGCGCATGGGCATGACGACGTACTTGAAGCCGCGATTGCCCGGCTGGGTGAATAAAGCGCTGCTGTTGGCGTCCGCCAGATGCAGTTCGATATCGTCGCCGCCGGTATTGGTGAGCACGTCCAGCAGGTAGGTGACGTTGAAACCGATGTCCAGGGCATCGCCCTGGTAGGGGATTTCCAGTTCTTCCTGGGCTTCTTCCTGTTCGGCGTTGCTGCTGATGATTTTCAGGCTACCGGGCGACAGCACCATGCGCACACCGCGGAATTTTTCGTTGGTCAGGATGGCGGCACGCTGCAGGGCTTGCAGCAACTCGACCCGACCCAGGGTCAGGGTCTTGTCGTGGCCGGAGGGAATCACACGCTCGTAATCCGGGAACTTGCCGTCGATGAGCTTGGACACCAGCTCGATCTGGCCGAAGCGGAACTGGGCTTGGCTGCCAGCCAGGGCAATTTCCAGTGGGTCCTCGCTGTCCGACAGCAGGCGGGAAAGCTCCAGCACCGCCTTGCGCGGCAGGATAACTTCGCAGGACGCGGTTTCCTGCTCCAGGGCAATGCTGGCATAGGCCAGACGGTGGCCGTCGGTGGCGACGGCACGCAGTTCCTTGCCCGTCACCACCAGCAACAAACCGTTGAGGTAGTAGCGGATGTCCTGCTGGGCCATGGCGTACTGGACCAGGGACAGCAGATGGCGGAACTGCTTCTGGGTGACGGAAAAGGAAGCTTCGCCTGTGCCCGGAATCATGCGCGGATAGTCGGCGGCAGGCAGGGTCTGCAGGGAGAAGCGACTCTTGCCAGCCCGCACCTGCATGCGCTTTTCCTCCAGCACCAGGCTGATGTCGGCGACGTCCGGCAGGGCCCGCAGAATGTCCTGCAGCTTTCTTGCACCGACGGTCACGGCCAAGTTTTCACCGGCTTCCGCGCCGAGGGCGCGGGTCTTGATCTGAATTTCGATGTCCGTGGCCAGGAGCGTGAGCGTGTCGCCATGCTTTTCGATGAGCACGTTCGACAGGATCGGCAGGGTGTGGCGCTTCTCGACGATACCGCAGACGGCCTGCAGAGGCCCGAGCAGGGCTGCTTTCTGGGTTTTAATAAGGAGCATTAATTTAAATCCCTTATAAAGATAATGTACGGGCGTTTTCTGTAAACAAGCTCTAAAAACTCTTTTATTTCAATAAATTAGCCTGTTGGTAAAGCTGTGTGAAAGTCCTGCGCGAGAGGTGGGTGGAATGTGGACGGATTTTCGGATCCGCCGTTTAACGTGGCTTATGCACATTCTGCCCCCTGTTTTTACAGGGCTTGTTCATCCATCTTTCAACAAGGTGTGGCTCCCGGGTTCCGGGACTTTACTGCTTGCAGGTGGGTCTGTCGGAGCGGGTTTCGGCCCTGGCAGCTCGTCTTCTTGTTTGTATATAGGTTTTATATAAATTCTTAAGACTATAAAGATAATGCTCGGCCTGTTTCTGTGGATAACCGTATTATTGTTATAAGAGTCAATGTGTTAGCTTGTTTGTCCAGTGGTGGAGAAGGGGCCTGGCATGCTGGGGAGGAATTGTGGGTGAAAATCACCCCTTTTCGTTTTCCCCGGCTTATTCACAATCTGTCCCTATGCTTCCCCTGTGCTTGTCCACCGACTTATCCCCTAGCCGCGCAGCACCTGGATGAGAACATGCAGGTCGTGATTGATCTGGGGATCCTTCAGGCGCAGGTCGGAGATGGTCCGGCAGGCGTGCAGTACCGTGGTGTGGTCACGGCCACCGAAGGCCTCGCCGATGGCCGGCAGAGAGGAGGGCGTGAGTTCCTTGGCCAGCCACATGGCCGCCTGGCGCGGACGAGCCACGGCCCGGGTGCGCTTCTTGGAGTGCATGTCGGCGATTTTTACCTTGTAATAATCGGCGACGGTCTTCTGGATGGACTCCAGGGTGATCTGGCGGTTGTGGGCACCCAGCAGGTCCTTCAAGGCTTCCTTGGCCAGATCCAGGTTGATCTCCCGGCCGTGGAAACGGGCAAAGGCCAGCACCTTTTTCAAGGCGCCTTCCAGTTCCCGCACGTTGGAACGCAGGTTCTTGGCGATCAGGAAGGCCACGTCATCGCTAACCGAGATGGCTTCCGCTTCTGCTTTCTTGCGCAGGATGGCCACGCGCATTTCCAGTTCCGGCGGCTCAATCTGTACTGTCAGGCCCCAGTCGAAACGGGAGATGAGCCGGTCTTCGAGACCCGTGACGTCCTTGGGATAGGTGTCGCAGGTGATCACGATCTGCTTTTTCGCCTCGGTCAGGGCGTTGAAGGCATGGAAGAACTCTTCCTGTGTCCGGTTCTTGTTATTGAAGAACTGGATGTCGTCGATGAGCAGCAGGTCCAGGGAGCGGTAATAGCGTTTGAAGACGTCGAAGGATTTCTGCTGGTAAGCGCGCACCACGTCGGCGTAATAATCCTCGGCGTGGACGTAGCGGATGACCATGTCCGGATTGTGGCGGTACACCGCATTGCCCAGGGCTTGAATCAAGTGGGTTTTGCCCAGACCTACGCCGCCGTACACGAACAAGGGGTTGTAGGAAATGCCCGGGTTGGTGGCCACCTGGATGGCAGCAGCCCGGGCCAGGTCGTTGGCGCGACCGGTTACCAGGGTATCGAAGGTGAAATCCGGGTTCAGGCGGGTCTTGTCGTAGGCCGACGCCGCAGATGGCACGCGGGCAGTGGGCCGGGGGGCGGGCGTTGTTGCTTCCTCGGTCCTGGGAGGGGGCGCTGCCGGCGCTGTGGTCGGCGCGATGGCCGGTGCCTGGGGGGGGCGGGCCGCTTCCGGCAGGGCCAGCACGATGTTCATCGGGGTTCCGTAGAATTCCAGGGCCAGCTCAGTGACTCGGGGCAAATAACGGTCCCTGACCCACTGCAGGACGAAGCGATTCGGCGCGATAAGGCGCAGGGCGGTTTCATCGCCGTGGGCTTCTTCGCAGCGCAGGGCCTTGATCCAGGTGTTGAACTGCTGGGCGGGCAGTTCTTGCTCAAAGCGTGTTAGACAGGTAGACCAGAATTGGGTCATTTGGGCTTGCTTGACAGGTGGTGCGGATTATTCGCCGGAATTTACCCACAGTTTGTTATATCATTTTGAAAACATTGATAAACGATATTGCTTGCGGGATGCTGATGGCTTGGCGAAAGGGCTCTTCGCGTGCGCTTCCGACGGGAGAAACGGCGCATTTTAACGCTTCCCGTAAAAGTTATCCACAGGCTGTGGAAAAAACAGTTGTTGACAATACTGGGGTAAAAGGTTGTAATTTCGTGTTCTTTCAATATCCGCAAAAAATACCATGAAACGCACATACCAACCCTCAGTCGTGCGGCGCAAGCGCACTCACGGTTTCCTGGTGCGCTCGCGCACTCGCGGCGGTCGCGCGGTGCTTCGCGCCCGTCGTGCCAAAGGCCGGGTTCGCCTCGCTGTTTGACGTGAAGCAGGAAGCGGGCGTCGGTTACGGCTTCCGCGCCGTTCACAGATTGCTAAAAACGGATGAATTTTCATCCGTTTTTGCTTTCCGGCGTTCCTTTCGCAGCGGCCCTTTCCAGTTGTTATATTGCGAAAATGGCAAGGGCAGCGCACGTCTGGGCGTTGTGGTCGGGAAAAAATTCGCACCTCTGGCGGTCACGCGCAATCGCATCAAGCGGGTGACGCGGGATGTGTTTCGTCATGTCCGTGTCGAACTGCCGGCCTACGATGTGGTGATCCGGCTTTCCGCCCGGCTTGGCGGCGTGGAGCCGGTGGACATGCACGGGGAACTTGAGAAGCTGTTTCGAAGGTTGAAACGATGAAATGGCTACTGGTGGCATTGCTGCGCGGCTACAAGTATGCGATAAGCCCCCTGCTTGGGCGTAACTGTCGTTTCTACCCTTGTTGTTCCGAATATGCGTTGGAAGCTGTGGAAAAGCATGGTCCCCTGAAGGGGGCGTCGCTCGCCATAAAGCGGGTGGCTCGCTGCCACCCCTGGAACCCCGGCGGGTTCGATCCGGTGCCTTGAGCGCCTCACCTTGAACAGATAAACCTCCATGGATACGCAACGTCTTATATTGCTGATTGTTTTTACGTTTTCCTCGGTCATGCTGTGGGAAGGCTGGCAGAAGCATAATCAGCCCCAGCCGGTTGTGGCCACGGCCCAGACTCGCTCCGCGCCAGCGGATGGTTCGGTACCGACCCCGACGGTGGCGCCCACTGCCGCCACGCCTGGTTCTGGAACTGCTGGCGTGCCCGGTACGGAAACCGCTGTGGTCGCCCAGGCCGAAAAGGCCGTGGTTACGACCGATCTCCTCAAAGCCGTAATCTCCGCCCAGGGCGGCGATCTGGTACATCTGGAGTTGATTCAGCACAAGGCCACCGGTGATGAGAAGAAGAATTACGTCCTCATTGACAGCCTTGAGCATCGTTACTCGGCTCAGACGGGCCTGATTGGTGATGGCCTGCCAAACCACAAGACCCTGTTCAAGTTGTCCGGCCATGAGTTTCAGTTGAAGGATGGTGCGGACAAGATCGAGGTTCGTCTTGAAGCCCCTGCGGTCGGCAATGTGGCAGTAAGCAAGGTTTACACCTTCCATCGCGGCAATTACGTGGTCGATGTGGGCTACGAAATCCGTAACGGCGGCACGCTTCCGCTGGCGTCTTCCGCCTACTTCCAGTTTGTTCGCGATGGCGAATCCTCCGAGGAATCCTCATCCACCGCCAAGGCCTTCACCGGACCGGCGGTTTATACGGAAAGCGAGAAGTTCCAGAAGGTGGATTTCTCGGATGTGGACAAGGACAAGGCGAAGTTTACGCACAAGGCGCCTGATGGCTGGATTGCCATGGTGCAGCATTACTTCGTCGCCGGCTGGCTTCCCGCCCAAGGGGCCGGCGAGCGTGAGTTCTTCGTGCGCAAGATTGCCGACAAGCTGTACACGGCGGGGGTGATCCTGCCGGTAGCGAATGTGGCGGCGGGCGGCACGGGCCGCATTGACGTGCCTTTGTACGCCGGTCCCCAGGAGCAGGACAAGCTGAAGGCCATGGCGCCGGGCTTTGATCTGGTGGTGGATTACGGCTGGCTGACGGTAATTGCTGCGCCCCTGTTCTGGGTTCTGGAATGGATACACAAGCTGGTGGGCAACTGGGGTTGGGCCATCATTGCCTTGACGGTGCTGTTGAAAGCAGCGTTCTTCCCGCTTTCCGCTGCCAGCTATCGCTCCATGGCGAAGATGAAGGTCGTTACGCCGCGCATGCAGAAGCTCAAGGAGCAGTTCGGTAGCGACAAGGCCCGGCTGAACCAGGAAATGATGGAGCTGTACCGCAAGGAAAAGATCAATCCTCTGGGGGGCTGCTTGCCGATTCTGGTGCAGATTCCGGTTTTCATCTCCCTTTACTGGGTGCTCATGGGTACGGTGGAAATGCGCCACGCGCCCTGGCTGTTGTGGATTCAGGATCTGTCCAGCAAGGATCCCTACTACGTGTTGCCGCTCATCATGGGCGCCACCATGCTGATTCAGACCAAGCTCAACCCGGCCCCGCCGGATCCTGTGCAGGCCAAGGTTATGCTGCTAATGCCGATTATTTTCACGGGCATGTTCCTGTTCTTCCCCTCCGGTCTGGTGTTGTACTGGGTGGTGAATAATGTGCTGTCCATTGCCCAGCAATGGCAGATCACCCGCGCGACGACCCAGGGTGCTCCTGCCCACTGACGTCATAGCCGCCGTTGCCACCGCGCCCGGGCGCGGTGGCATCGGTGTTGTGCGGGTTTCGGGCGCCGACCTGAAATCCTGGTTTGCTCCTCTTATCGGCAAATCCCCCAAGGCGCGCTTCGCCACCTTCGCCAGTTTTCTCTCCGGCGATGGTTCGGTGATTGATCAGGGCATCGCGCTTTACTTTCCCGCGCCCCATTCCTATACCGGCGAAGACGTCATCGAATTGCAAGGCCATGGCGGTCCTGTGGTTTTGCAGTTGGTATTGCAGCGCTGCCTGGAACTCGGTGCCCGCATGGCGGAGCCCGGTGAATTCACCAAGCGCGCCTTCCTCAATGAAAAACTTGATCTTGCCCAGGCTGAAAGCGTGGCGGATCTTATCGACGCGGGAACAACGGCGGCGGCGCGCTCGGCCATGCGTTCCCTTTCCGGCGAGTTTTCAGATTGCATGCATGGAATGGAACGGGCTCTGATCGACCTGCGTCTTTTGGTGGAAGCCACGTTGGATTTCCCCGAAGAAGAAATCGATGTGATGCGGGACACGGACGCCATGGCCCGCCTGGCAGCCTTGCAGTCCTCGCTGCAGCAGGTTCTGCTCCGGGCACGCCGGGGTAGCGTGCTGCGCAATGGCCTGCAGGTGGTACTGGTTGGACAGCCGAATGTGGGCAAGTCCAGCCTGCTCAATCGCTTGGCGGGAAATGAGCGCGCCATCGTCACCGCTGTTCCTGGCACGACGCGGGATGCGTTGCGGGAATATATCGAGATCGAAGGCGTCCCCCTGCACATCATCGACACCGCAGGTTTGCGGGATACCGAGGATGAAGTAGAACGTATCGGTATTGGCCGTACCTGGAAAGAGATTTCCCGGGCCGATGTGATTCTGCTGCTGGTGGATGCACGGCAAGGTGTGGCAGACCCGGAACTGGCTATTCTTGCCCGGCTTCCGGCCGGTGTCGAGCGCATCACCATCTCCAACAAAGCTGACGTAGCAGGCGTGCCCGCCGGGTGTGTGGTCGGTAGCAATGGTGTGGAAATCACGCTGTCGGCAAAGACGGGGGAGGGCGTTGATCTCCTGCGTACCGAGCTGTTGCGCGTGGCGGGTTTCCAGTCAGGTGGTGGCGATGTATTCGCGGCCCGGGAGCGGCACCTGCAGGCGTTGTCGGTAGCAGATAGGCATCTCCGGCGTGCCGGGGAACTTGCCCAACAAGCCGAACTCTTCGCCGAAGAACTACGACTTTGTCAGGACGCGATTGGCGTTGTCACCGGAAAGTTCACGGCGGACGATCTTCTGGGTGAAATTTTTTCGCGGTTCTGCATTGGCAAGTAGTTCCGGGATGCTGGTGTTGCGGCTGCCGACGGGGCAAAACTGAGTTCCCTCACTTGCCCGCTTGTTGCCTTTTTGTTTCGGCTCAAAAAAGTGAGCTTCATAAACGCATTTTGACGCGTTTATTCGTGCTGGCTCAGCTCTTGGTATCTGTGAGGGTCTAATCGGCTAAAAACGGTGTTTGCGGCGGTTTTGAGCGACTTGCGTTTTTTAGCGCAATGTTTCACGTGGAACACGGGGTTGGCACGCGGCTTTTCCTGTCTCTTTCTTGTGGCGTGGCGTATCATTTGCGTCCATTCGCTTTCGTTGTGATCATGCTGTATCCCACACCTTTTGATGTCATCGTCGTCGGCGGCGGTCATGCCGGCACCGAGGCTGCGCTTGCCTCTGCTCGCACCGGTATGCGTACGCTGTTGCTTACCCACAACATCGAAACCCTCGGCCAGATGTCCTGTAATCCGTCCATCGGCGGAATTGGCAAGGGCCATTTGGTTAAAGAAGTGGACGCCCTTGGCGGTGCCATGGCTGCGGCGACGGACGAGGCCGGCATTCAGTTTCGCATACTGAATTCGAGCAAGGGTCCCGCAGTGCGGGCCACTCGTGCACAGGCGGATCGGGTACTTTATCGCCAGGCCATCAGAACCCGGGTCGAAAACCAGGCGAATCTGACGCTGTTTCAGCAGGCTGTCGATGACCTTAGTGTGGTGGGAGATCGGGTGACCGGCGTTGTTACCCAGCTCGGCATTCGCTTTGAAGCGCCGACCGTGGTGTTGACTGCGGGCACTTTCCTGTCTGGTTTGATTCACGTTGGCCTGAGTCACTACCCGGCGGGCCGCGCTGGTGATCCTCCTTCTATTTCACTCGCCGCGCGTCTCAAGGAATTGAATCTGCCGCAAGGCCGCTTGAAGACCGGAACGCCGCCCAGACTGGACGCGCGCACGATTGATTTTTCCGTGATGGCGGAACAATGGGGGGATGACCCCGTGCCGGTATTTTCCTCTCTCGGCAGTGCTGCGCAGCATCCACGCCAGTTGCCTTGCTGGATTACTCAGACGAATGAGCGTACCCACGACATTATTCGGGGTGGGCTTGATCGCTCGCCCATGTTTACGGGTGTCATTGAAGGTGTCGGTCCGCGCTACTGCCCATCCATCGAAGACAAGATCCACCGGTTTTCGGGCAAGGATAGCCATAACGTCTTCCTTGAGCCGGAAGGGCTGACGACCCACGAAATTTATCCGAACGGCGTCTCTACCAGTTTGCCGTTCGATGTGCAGCTCGCCTTGGTCAGGTCGATCAGGGGGCTGGAAAACGTCAATATTCTGCGGCCGGGCTACGCCATCGAATACGACTATTACGATCCGCGCAAGCTGAAAGCGTCGCTGGAAAGCAAGTCCATTGGCGGCCTGTTCCTGGCTGGGCAGATTAATGGTACCACCGGCTATGAGGAAGCGGCTGCGCAAGGTCTGCTGGCGGGCTTGAATGCGGCCTTGCAGGTGCAGAACAAGGAGGCCTGGTGTCCCCGGCGCGATCAGGCCTATATCGGCGTGATGGTGGACGACCTTGTTACCCGCGGTGTCAGTGAGCCTTACCGCATGTTCACCAGTCGCGCAGAGTATCGGTTGTCGTTGCGGGAAGACAACGCGGATTTGCGGCTCACGGAGGACGGCCGCAATCTCGGGTTGGTAGATGATGTGCGCTGGGCGGCGTTTTGCTGCAAGCGCGAAACCATCGAGCGGGAGCAGCAGCGCCTGAAGTCCGTGTGGGTGAATCCCCGGGTGGTGTCGGCGGTGGACGCAATTCGTGTTGTCGGCCAGCCATTGGAACGGGAGTATTCCCTGCATGACCTGCTGCGACGCCCTGATGTTCGTTACAAGGACTTGTTGTCGCTGCCGGGGTGCGCCGAGGGCGGGGTAGAGGATCTGGATGTGATCGAGCAATTGGAAGTTCAGGCGAAGTATCAGGGCTACATCGATCGCCAGCTCGACGAAGTGGAACGCAGCCGATTGAATGAAGGTTTGGCTTTGCCGGCGGATCTGGATTATGGACAGGTGCGGGGACTATCCATTGAAGTTCAGCAGAAATTGAATCAGCACCGACCAGAAACTCTTGGCCAAGCCTCACGTATGCAGGGCGTGACGCCGGCAGCCATGGCGCTGCTGATGGTGCATATCAAGCGGGGCCTGTTGATTCGCAGTGCCCAGCTGGATGTCGGGGAAGCGTCATGAACCCCGCTAGCGTACTGGAGCAGGGGCTGAAGCTCATGGGGCTGGAAGTGGCGCTGGAAGCGCGACAACGTCTGCTGGCCTATGCCGCGCTGATGCTGAAATGGAACCGGGTCTACAACCTCACCGCCATTCGGGACGAGCTTTCCATTATCCGTCTCCATCTTCTCGATTCGCTGGCGATCCTGCCCTATGTGAAAGGTCATTCCCTTGTCGATATCGGGAGTGGTGGCGGATTGCCCGGTATTCCCCTGGCCATTGTTCGCCCGGACCTTGCGGTAACACTTGTTGAAAGTAATCAGAAAAAGTCAGCCTTTCAGCGTCAGGCGGCCATTGAGCTTGGGCTAGCCAATGTAACGCCGGTCTGCATGCGGGTTGAACACCACCAAGGTGCTTACGATGTGGTGAGCTCTCGGGCTTTTTCAGACCTCGCAGAATTTGTTTCCCTGTCTTCCCATCTCCTGGCCGTCGGCGGTTTCATTGCTGCAATGAAGGGCGTTTATCCTGGAGATGAAATTGGCCGGTTACCCGCCGGGTTTCACGTGGAACAAAGCATCCCGCTTGACGTTCCGGGGGTGGAAGGGGAACGCCACCTGATTTTGATTACTGAGGCCCTGCGGTGAAAATTTTCGCAATAACAAATCAAAAGGGTGGTGTCGGCAAGACCACCACCAGCGTAAATCTTTCCGCTGGCCTAGTGCGCCTGGGCCAGCGCGTTTTGCTTGTGGACCTGGACCCCCAGGCAAACGCCACCATGGGTTCCGGAGTGGACAAGCGCAGCCTGTCGCGGACCGTCTATCACTTGCTTTTGGGCATGTCTGCGTTCAGCGAGGTTAAGTCCACGACGTCATCCGGTTTCGACCTGTTGCCGTCGAATCGGGAATTGGCAGGCGCCGAAATTGAAATGGTGGACCTGGAAAAGCGGGATTTCCGACTGCGCCAAGCCCTGGATACAGTAAAGAACGACTACGATTTCGTCCTTATCGACTGTCCACCGGCGCTTAATCTGCTTACGGTAAATGCCCTTGCTGCCGCCACGGCAGTCATGATACCAATGCAATGCGAATACTATGCGCTCGAGGGGCTGAGTGACCTGGTGACGACCATTCGCAAAGTACGCCAGAGCCTGAATCCGGTGCTCGAGATCGAAGGCCTGCTGCGTACCATGTTTGATCCCAGAAACACCCTTGCCAACCAGGTCTCCGATCAATTGGTGCAGCACTTTGGCCGCAAGGTGTACGACACGGTGATTCCACGCAACGTCCGCCTGGCCGAAGCGCCGAGCTACGGCATACCGGCGCTGAGCTTCGATAGAACCGCCAAGGGCGCCCAGGCCTATGAGGCCCTGGCGTTGGAAGTCCTGACACGTGCCGGCACCACTACTACCCAAACGGAACAAGCGCGATGATCAAGATGAAGGGACTCGGCCGTGGTTTGGATGCGCTGCTGGGCGACAGCGCGGCCGCGGAGGCTTTCCCCAGCACCCTGTCAATAGACTTGTTGCAGCCCGGCAAGTATCAACCCCGCACCCACATGGACCAGGCGTCCCTGGAGGAGCTGGCGGCATCCATTCGTGCCCAGGGTATCATGCAGCCGATTCTGGTGCGGCCGCTACGAGCAGGGCGGCACGAAATTATCGCGGGCGAACGGCGCTGGCGTGCCTCACGTATCGCGGGGCTTACGGAAGTGCCGGTCCTGGTGCGCCAGATACCGGACGAAGCGGCCCTGGCCATGTCTCTCATCGAGAACATCCAGCGGGAAAATCTGAACCCGCTGGAGGAGGCCGCCGGTCTTCAGCGCCTCATTGATGAATTTGGTATGACCCACCAGCAGGCGGCGGATGCGGTAGGTCGTTCACGCCCTGCGGCGAGCAACTTGCTGCGGCTGTTGAATCTGCCGGAGCAGGTTCAGGCCTTGCTCATGTCGGGCAGGATCGACATGGGCCACGCTCGCGCACTGGTACCCCTGGATGGCGCCCGCCAGGTGTTGCTGGGCAATCTCATCGCGGCCAAGGGCTTTTCCGTGCGGGAGGCAGAACGCCTGGTGCAGCATGAAATGAATCCACCGCAGGCTGCGGAAGCGAAAAAGCCCGATAGGGACATCCTGCGTCTCCAGGAAGGCCTGGCGGATCGTATCGGCGCCGAGGTAGCGATCAAGGCTAGCAAAAAAGGTTCGGGAACCCTGTCGATCCGCTTCGCCAGCCTGGACCAGTTGGATGGCATCCTGTCGCGCCTCGGCTGACGATGGAAGATGGCCCCCTGCTGATGCCATCCCCGTACGCTGAGCCAGATTGCGAATCCGGAAAATGTCCGTCGCCTTGCAGCGCAGTGATAAGGAGCGTTTATGCTGCGACGCAACAAGGTTTGACTTGCCTATGAAAAGTCTATATAGTCGTGGCTCTTTCGTGCGACCGGGGACTCTCAGTCGCAGCGCGGCCTGAGCAGACAAGATGTTAAAAGCAGTACTGCTACAATTTGCCGCGACTGTGATCGCAGTTCTTCTTGCCGGCGTGTTTGCCGGTACGCATGGTGCGGTGTCGGCGGCGTTGGGAGGCGCAGCTGTATTCCTTCCAAATCTGCTTTTTGCCTTGCGTCTGAAGGTGGCTTCGCGCCGCGAGGGCGCTGCACACCCCGCAGCATTTTTGCTTGGCGAACTCGCGAAGATCGCCTTGACGTTGGCGCTGTTGATGGCTGTTGGTCACTGGTACGGCAACTTGCATTGGTTGTCGTTTCTGGCCGGGCTGTTTCTGGCGCTGCAAAGTAACCTATTTGCACTCTTGATGAAGACTTGACTATGTCGACAGTTCACGAAGCGGTAGAGCACGCGCCCAACGCATCAGAATACATTGTCCATCACCTGACCCACTTGAATAGCCTGGGTCACAAGCAGGCCTCCTTGGTGGACTTGTCGGTTTTCCATCTGGACACCTTGTTTTACTCAACGCTGCTGGGTCTTCTGGCGGTGTTCCTGTTCGCTCGGGCGGCGAAGCGGGCAACCTCCGGGGTTCCCGGGCGCTTCCAGGCGGCGGTGGAAATCTTGGTTGAAATGGTTAATGACCAAGCCAAGAGTATTGTCCATTCCGCTGAATCCCGTAAATTCATTTCTCCTGTGGCGCTCACGGTTTTCGTCTGGATTTTCATGATGAACGCCATGGACTTGCTGCCGCTGGATCTGCTGCCGAAAATCTGGGGCGGCATCTACGAAGCTGCCGGCAAGGATCCGCACCACGCTTTCATGCGTATCGTGCCGACTGCCGACCTGAACGCCACTCTGGGTATGTCCCTGGCGGTGCTGCTCATGTGTCTCTACTACAACGTAAAGATCAAGGGTCTCGGTGGTTTCTTCCATGAATTGTTTACTGCGCCTTTCGGTGCTCACCCTCTTCTGTATCCGATTAACTTCGCTATGCAGTTGATCGAGTTCGTTGCCAAGACTGTGTCTCACGGTATGCGGCTGTTCGGCAACATGTATGCCGGCGAACTGATCTTCATGCTGATTGCGCTGATGGGTGCTGCCTGGGCCGGTACGGTTGGCTCTGGTATGTTATGGGTGGGTGGGGTTTTTGCTGGTACGGTCTGGGCCATCTTCCACATCCTGATCATCACCTTGCAGGCATTCATCTTCATGATGCTGACCTTGGTGTATCTGGGTCAGGCGCACGAAAGCCACTAAAAAGTTTTGCAGCAGTACGTTTGAAGTCTCCGTTTTTCGTTAATTTCATTATCAAGGAGTAGTCATGGAACAACTCGTCGGTTTCGTTGCGCTGGCCGCTGGCCTGATCATCGGTCTTGGTGCTGCGGGTGCCTGTATCGGCATCGGTATCATGGGCAGCCGTTTCCTGGAATCTTCCGCCCGTCAGCCCGAGCTGATGAACGTGCTGCAAACGAAGATGTTCCTGCTGGTTGGTCTGATCGATGCCGCTTTCATTATCGGTACCGGTATCGCCCTGTGGTACACCACTGCCAATCCGTTCGTTGCCGCACTCGCCAAGTAATCATCCCCTAAACCATAAGGAGCGATTACCGTGAATCTAAACGCAACGCTGTTTGCCCAGCTCGTTGTGTTCTTCATTCTGTCGTGGTTCACGATGAAATTCGTGTGGCCGCCCATTGTGAAGGCACTTGACGAGCGTGCGAAGAAAGTCGCTGACGGGCTCGCGGCCGCGGACAAGGCAAAGTCAGATCTCGCCCACGCTGAAAAGCGCGCGGTAGATGAACTGCGCAAGGCGCGTGAATCCGCGTCCGATCTGCGTGGTGGTGCTGAACGTCAGGCCGCCACCATCGTGGATGAGGCCCGTACCGAGGCATCGAAGATTATTGCCCAGGCCCGTGAAGCCGCCGAAGGTGAAGCCGCTACTGCAGCCCAACGTGCAAAGGAAACTTTGCGCGAACAGGTTGCCCTGCTGGCAGTTGCTGGGGCTGAGCGTATCCTCCGCAAGGAAATCAACGCCCAAGTCCATGCCGATCTGCTGGCCAACCTGAAACAGGAACTCGTCTAAGCCATGGCTGAAAACGTCACTGTTGCGCGCCCTTACGCTGAAGCTGCGTTTCAGCTGGCTAAGGAAGCAAGCGCGCTGGGGGCTTGGTCGCAGGCACTCGAACGTATGTCGGCCGTCATTGACGACCCGCAGATGAAGGAGTGCATCGGCAATCCCGTGATCTCCGCAGACGTACTGAAGCAGCTTTTCCTCGACGTTGTCGGCGGCAATCTAACCGTCGATCAGCAGAGTTTCGTCGGCGTGCTGGTGGAAAATAAACGGCTCGGCATCGTGCCGGAGATCCGTGACCTTTTCACCAAGCTCAAAAACAAGGCGGAAGCGACGCAGGACGCCACTATTCAGTCGGCATTCGAAATCGATAACGTGGCACTGGCCCAACTGATCGCGGAACTTGAAACCCGCTTCCAGTGCAAGGTTCGTGCAACGGTCAGTATCGATCCCGAACTGATTGGCGGGGTGCGGATTGCAGTCGGCGACCAAGTGATCGACGCGTCGGTCCGCGGCAAGCTCGCGAGCATGGCCGCTGCGGTACAGAATTAGGAGCTAATCAATGCAACTCAACCCCTCTGAAATCAGCGAACTGATCAAGAGCCGGATCCAGAATCTACAGCTGACCGCTACTTCCCGTACCGAAGGTACGGTGGTGTCGGTGACCGACGGTATCTGTCGCGTGCACGGCCTGGCCGATGCAATGCAGGGTGAAATGCTCGAGTTTCCGGGCAATACCTTTGGTCTGGCACTGAACCTGGAACGTGACTCCGTTGGCGCCGTGGTTTTGGGCGCGTACGAACACATTTCTGAAGGCGACACCGTCAAGTGTACCGGCCGGATTCTCGAAGTGCCCGTGGGCGAATGCCTGATCGGTCGGGTCGTGAATTCCCTGGGCCAGCCCATTGACGGCAAGGGCCCGATCAACGCCTCCCGTACCGAACCGATCGAAAAGATCGCGCCGGGCGTGATTTGGCGTCAGTCGGTTACCCAGCCCGTGCAAACAGGTCTGAAGTCTGTGGATTCCATGGTTCCCGTCGGCCGTGGCCAGCGCGAACTGATCATTGGTGACCGCCAGACCGGCAAGACCGCCGTTGCGATTGATGCCATCATCAATCAAAAGAACGAGAACATGATCTGCATCTACGTCGCCATCGGTCAGAAGGCAGCGTCGATCAAGAACGTGGTTCGCAAGCTGGAAGAGCACGGCGCCATGGCTTATACCATCGTCGTCGCCGCTACCGCTTCCGAATCTGCGGCCATGCAGTTCATCGCACCGTACTCCGGCTGCACCATGGGTGAATACTTCCGCGACCGCGGCCAGGACGCACTCATTGTTTATGATGACTTGACCAAGCAAGCCTGGGCCTACCGTCAGGTGTCCCTGCTGCTGCGCCGTCCGCCGGGCCGTGAAGCCTATCCGGGCGACGTGTTCTACCTGCACTCCCGTCTGCTGGAACGCGCAGCCCGCGTCTCCGCCGCCTACGTGGAAAAGGTCACCAACGGTGAGATCAAGGGCAAGACGGGTTCCCTGACGGCGCTGCCGATCATTGAAACCCAGGCTGGCGACGTGTCCGCCTTCGTGCCGACCAACGTGATTTCGATTACGGACGGTCAGATCTTCCTGGAAACGGACCTGTTCAACGCCGGTATCCGCCCCGCTATCAACGCCGGTATTTCGGTGTCCCGCGTCGGTGGTGCTGCTCAGACCAAGGTCATCAAGAAGCTCGGCGGTGGTATTCGTCTGGCGCTGGCCCAGTTCCGCGAACTCGCGGCTTTTGCTCAGTTCGCATCCGACCTGGACGAGACCACCCGTAAGCAATTGGAACGCGGTCGTCTGGTGACTGAACTGATGAAGCAGGCTCAGTTTGCTACGCTCTCCGTCTCCGAAATGGCCGTGACCTTGTTTACGGTCAATAAGGGCTTTTACGACGACGTGGATGTGAAGAAGGCGCTGGCTTTCGAGGCGGGTGTTCTGTCCCACCTGAAGACCAAGTACGCCGATCTTCTCAACACGATCGAGAGCACCAAGGATCTCAGCGCGGAATCTGAAAAGACTCTGCAGGCTGCCGTTGAAGACTTCAAGAAGAGCTGGGCTTAATAGCCTGGACTGACGGAGAAAACAATGGCAAGCGGCAAGGAAATTCGGACCAAGATCAAGAGCGTCGAAAACACGCGAAAGATCACGCGCGCCATGGAGATGGTGGCGGCTTCAAAAATGCGCAAGGCTCAAGAGCGCATGAAGGCCGCCCGTCCCTACGGCGAAAAAATCCGCAACATCGCTGCCCACTTGTCTCAGGCAAACCCTGAGTACAAGCATCCGTTCCTGGTCAAACGTGACCCCGTAACCCGCATCGGCCTGATTGTCGTTACTTCTGACAAGGGTCTTTGCGGTGGCTTGAACACCAACGTTCTGCGCATGTCACTCGCGCAGATGAAGGAGTGGGAAGCCAAGGGCGTCAAGGAGATCAAGGTGGCCGCAATTGGTACCAAGGGGCTGGGTTTCATGCAGCGCCTGGGTGCCAAGGTGGTGTCCCATTTGACCGGGCTGGGGGATACCCCCCACCTGGATCGATTGATCGGCCCGATCAAGGTCGTTCTGGATGCCTACACCAACGGCGAACTGGATGCTGTGTATGTGGCTTACACCCGCTTCATCAACACGATGAAGCAAGAACCCCAGATGGAGCAGCTACTGCCCCTGTCTGGTGAGGTTCTGGGTGAAGCCAAGGGTCACAGCTGGGACTACTTGTACGAGCCGGATGCCAAATCCGTGATCGACGAACTTCTGGTGCGCTATGTCGAAGCGATGGTGTACCAGGGTGTTGCCGAGAACATGGCATCTGAGCAAAGCGCCCGGATGGTGGCCATGAAGGCCGCCTCCGACAATGCCGGTAGCGTGATCGAAGAGCTGAAGCTGGTCTACAACAAGACTCGCCAGGCCGCCATCACGAAGGAACTGTCGGAAATCGTGGCCGGCGCGGCAGCGGTGTAAAGCATTATCTAATTGGGGATATTACGATGAGTCAAGGTCAAATCGTACAGTGCATCGGCGCCGTGGTGGACGTTCAGTTCCCGCGCGACCAGATGCCAAAAGTGTATGACGCCCTTGTGATGGGTAGCGATCTGACGCTCGAAGTCCAGCAACAGCTGGGTGACGGCGTGGTTCGTACCATTGCGCTGGGTACTTCCGACGGTCTGCGTCGCGGCATGGTGGTTACCAACACCCACGCGCCGATCAGCGTTCCGGTCGGCACGGCAACGCTGGGCCGCATCATGGACGTGCTGGGCCGTCCGATCGACGAGGCCGGTGCAGTTGCCACCGACGTGCGGCGTTCCATTCACCAGAAGGCTCCCGAGTACGCCGATCTGGCGCCCTCCCAGGAACTGCTGGAAACCGGCATCAAGGTTATCGACTTGATCTGCCCGTTCGCCAAGGGCGGCAAGGTGGGTCTGTTCGGTGGTGCAGGTGTGGGCAAGACGGTTAACATGATGGAACTGATCCGGAACATCGCGATCGAGCACTCCGGTTACTCCGTGTTTGCCGGCGTGGGCGAGCGTACCCGTGAAGGGAACGACTTCTACCACGAAATGAAGGACTCCAACGTGTTGGACAAGGTGGCACTGGTTTATGGCCAGATGAACGAGCCGCCGGGCAACCGTCTGCGCGTTGCACTGACCGGCCTAACCATGGCCGAGCACTTCCGTGACGAAGGTCGCGATGTGCTGTTCTTCGTGGATAACATCTACCGCTACACGCTGGCCGGTACGGAAGTGTCCGCTCTGCTGGGTCGTATGCCTTCCGCCGTGGGCTATCAGCCGACGCTGGCTGAAGAAATGGGCCGTCTGCAAGAGCGTATTACCTCCACCAAGGTGGGTTCCATCACTTCCATCCAGGCCGTGTATGTGCCTGCCGATGACTTGACCGACCCGTCTCCGGCGACCACTTTCGGTCACCTGGATTCCACCGTTGTGCTGTCCCGCGACATCGCCTCCCTGGGTATCTACCCGGCAGTCGATCCGCTGGATTCCACCTCCCGCCAGCTGGATCCGCTGGTGGTTGGCGAAGAGCACTACAACTGTGCCCGTGGCGTGCAGCAAACCCTGCAGCGCTACAAGGAATTGCGCGACATTATCGCGATTCTGGGTATGGACGAACTGGCTCCGGAAGACAAGCTGGCCGTGTCCCGCGCTCGTAAGATTCAGCGCTTCCTGTCCCAACCGTTCTTCGTGGCTGAAGTGTTTACCGGTTCGCCCGGCAAGTACGTCTCCCTGAAGGACACCATCAAGGGCTTCTCCGGTATCGTGAATGGTGATTACGATCACCTGCCGGAACAAGCCTTCTACATGGTTGGCGGCATCGAAGAAGCAATCGAGAAGGCCAAGACCCTTCAGTAATCAACGCTAGGGAACTCATGGATGGTCTCGACCATCCATGAGGGAACGAAGGGGAAAAAGAGATGGCGATGAGGATACACGTAGACGTCGTTAGCGCTGAAGAGTCCATCTTCTCCGGAGCCGCGGAATTCGTGGTGCTGCCCGGCGAAGCGGGTGAACTCGGTGTTTATCCGCGTCACATGCCGCTGATGACCCGTATCAAGCCGGGTACGGTTCGCGTCAAGATGCCTGACCAGGTCGAAGAAGAGCTCATCTTCGTTGCCGGCGGTATCCTTGAAGTGCAGCCGGATATGGTGACTGTTCTGGCCGACACCGCTATTCGCGGCAAGGATCTGGACGAAGCCAAGGCCCTGGAAGCCAAGCGTCAGGCAGAAGAAGCGATGCAGAACAAGACCTCCGAGCTGGAATACGCGAAGGCCCAAGCCGAACTGGCCGAAGCCATCGCCCAACTCGCAGCGATCAGCAGGCTGCGTCGCGGTCGCTAAGCGAAAACGTATCAAACAAAAAAGGCAGCCTCGGCTGCCTTTTTTGTTGCCCGGAAAGTACTGCGAGAATCAGTTCAGCGCCCGATTCAGGCTGACCAGGAATTCCTCGACGTTCTGGAAGCCCACTACCCTCACGGCCTTGTTTTCCACTCCGGCCTTGTCAAAAAACAGGATGCCCGGTGGGCCAAACAGCTCGAAACGTTTGAGCAGCGCCAGATCCGCCTCTGTATTGCCCGTCACATCTGCCTGCAGCAGCAGCACATCCTTCAAGCGCGCCTGCACGGCGAGGTCAGTAAACGTGAAGCGCTCCATTTCCTTACACGACACGCACCAGTCGGCGTAGAAATCCAGCATTACCGGGCGACCGGCGGACTTCAAGCGGGCGTCCAGGTCAGCAATCGACGCGACCTTCTCAAACTTCAACCCGACCTGGGGCGCGGCCCCTGCGCTTTTCAGGATCGCCAGGGGTTGCAGCGGATCCCGGCTGCCGGCGAGCACGCCAACCAACAGGGAGGCGCCCAGCAGCAGAGCCACAACGCCCAGGCCCTTCCAGAAGCGTTGCCAGCCATGGGCATTGGCAGGAAGCGGGTCCACGGCGTGCAGATAAATCGCCGATACGATCAATAGCGCGGCCCAGGCCAGCATGTGGGCGACGGCCGGGATCACCGGCGACACCAGCCAGATCGCCACGCCCAGGAGCAGAACACCAAAAAACTTCTTTACGGCCTCCATCCAGGGGCCGGCATGGGGCAGCAGGCCCCGGGTGAACACCCCTACCAGAATCAAGGGCGTGCCCATGCCCAGGCCCATGGCAAAGAGAGCCGAGCCGCCCAGCAGGGCGTTACGGGTTTTGGCGATGTAGAGCAGGGCGCCGGCCAGGGGCGCGGCGACGCAGGGTCCGACGATGAGGGCAGACAGGGCGCCCATGGCGGCCACGCCCCACAGGGAACCGCTATGCTGATGGCTGGCGGTTTCCGACAGCTTGGATTGCAGGAAGGACGGCATCTGCAATTCATAAAAACCGAACATGGACAGAGACAGGGCCACAAAGACCAGACCAAAGGCGCTGAGCACCCAAGGGTTTTGCAGAGCATTAGTCAGCAGCGTACCCGAAAGGCCCGCCGCGACGCCGGCCAGGGCGTAAGTGACGGCCATTGCCAGTACGTAGATGGAAGACAAGCCAAACGCACGGCCCTTGCCGATATGGTGCCCGTGGCCAGCAATAATGCCGGACAGGATGGGAATCATGGGAAAGACACAGGGGGTGCCCGCCAGCAGCAGGCCGAAGCCGAAGAAACTCGCGAGGATGAGCCACAGGCTGGCTTGTCGCAGCAAGGCCCCTGCCCGGGAACCATCATCAGCATTACCTGAAGCAGACGCGCCCGGCGCAATATCCGGCAATTCAATATCGCTCGTCTGGGCCTGGGGCGGATAACAGATACCAGCCTCGGCACAACCCTGGGATGTCACTTTCAGCTTGAACGGGCCGGTGGCGTCTACTGGCAGGCGGATCACCAGTTCATGGTGGAAAATCTCCACCTTGCCGAACATGTCGTCCATCTTGACCTTGCCCGGGGGGAACAGGGGCGTGCCAAATTTTATGCTGCCAGTTTCGGCGGCAAACTTGAAGCGTTCCTTGTACAGGTAGTAGCCATCGGCAATGTCATAGCGCACCTCCACCGTCTGGCGGTCAATGCCCCTGGCCGAAAAACGGAAAGCCTTGTCGGGCGGCAGGAAGTCATCCGCAGCGAAGGATGAGCCAAACGAGAACAGCAGCAGTGCGGCGAGGATCAAGCGTTTCAACATGTCAGGTTCCCGCGCTTCCGGTTTCGTCACGCACCCAGCCCAGGTAAGCGGGCAGGCCTTCGGTGACAGGAAGGGCAATGATTTCAGGGGTTTCATAGGGGTGCCCGGCCAGGATGGCCGCTTCAAGGGCGGCATAGCCGTCAAGGGGTGCCTTGATGAGCAAAGGAATCTCGGTTGCGGTTTCTAGCACCCCGTTCCAGCGATAGATGGAGCGGCAGGGTGCCAGGATATTCACGCAGGCCGCCAGCTTCAATGTAACAAGGGAAAGTGCGAGCGCCTGCGCGGAGCTTTCATCTGGCAGATTGGTGATGACGACGATGAAATCCGAGGCCTTGGACATGGGGCGCAATTCTAGCCGGGAAGTTTCTATTTCAGCAGGCGACGGTGGGCTAGCCGCAAGGAAACCCGGTAGCCGGCGAAAGTGTAGGCGCAAAGGGCGCCCAAGTGCAGCAGGATATCCCCCGGGACCTGCCCCAGGATGAGGGGCCGGGCCAGCGCCACGCCGTGGGACAGGGGCAGAAACGCGGAAATAACCTGTACGGCCGGGGGCAACTGGCTCACCGGGAAAAACACGCCCGACAGCAAAATCATGGGCGTGATGAACAAAGTGAAGTAATACATGAAGAAATCGTAGCTGGTGGCCAGCAAGGTGACGATCATACCCAGGGCGCCGAAGGCCAGGCCCACCAGGAAAATCAGGGGCACCAGCCAGAGCATCATGGGCGAATGGCTTAGCCCCAGCACGGCGACGACCACCAGGATGGCGCAACCGGAAAGCAGGCTCTTGCTGGCCGCCCAGAGGATTTCCGCCAGCACCACTTCCTCCAGCGCCACCGGCGCGATGAGGATGGCCTCCCAGGTTTTCTGCACGTGCATGCGGGAGAAGGCGGAGTACAGGGCTTCGAAGGTGGCGCTGTTCATGGTGCTGGAACAGACCGTACCGGCAGCCAGGAAGCTGATGTAGGAGACGCCGGCTACCTGGGGCACCAGTCCGCCCAGGCCATAGCCCAGGCCGAACATATAGATCATGGGGTCCGCTAGGTTGCCCAGGATGGAGGGCAGGGCCAGCTTCTTCCAGACGAGGAAGTTGCGCTGCCAGACGGCCCGGGTGGCGGGAGTAAGGAAAATGGCCATGCTAATCCCGCATTTCCCGGCCGGTCAGCTTGAGGAAAACATCCTCCAGATTGGCCGGACGATGCAGGTAGCGCAGGCCCGGTTGGCCATCCAGATGGGCGAGCAGCGCGTGGGCGTCCAGGGCATAGCAGAACACCGTTTCACCACTGACTTCGAAACGCTGGCACAAGGGGCTAGCGCAGGTGGCGGCCCAGGCCGGAGTGCCCGTCCCGTTCCATTCACCGAAGACTTCCACTACCTGGGGTTCGATGGACGCGGCAATGACTTCCCGAGGTGTGCCTTGGGCGATGAAACGCCCGTGGTCCATGATGGCCAGGCGGTGGCACAGGCGTTCTGCCTCGTCCATGAAGTGGGTGGTGATGAGGATGGTGGTGCCTTGGGCCAGTAGACGTTTCAGGCGCTCCCAAATCAAGTGCCGAGCCTGGGGATCGAGGCCGGTGGTGGGTTCGTCGAGAATAAGCAGTTCAGGCTCGTTGATGAGCGCCCGGGCCAGGGTGAGGCGGCGTTTCATGCCGCCGGAGAGGGCGCCAATCTTTGCATCTGCCTTGCCTTCCAAGCCAGCAAAGGCCAAGAGGCCCGGGATGCGTTCCCGCAGCACCCGGTCGGCCAGGCCGAAATAACGGCCATACACCAACAGGTTTTCCGACGCCGTGAAGTCCGGGTCCAGGTTGTCCATCTGGGGCACCACGCCGACGCGGATGCGAGCCTCCCGCGCCTTTTCCGGTACAGGCAGGCCGCAAAGAGTGATTCCCCCCCCCTCGGCGACGGTGAGACCCAGAATCAGGCGCAGGGTGGTGGTTTTGCCGGCACCATTGGGACCCAGGAGGCCAAGACACTCACCCTTGGACAGACGGATGTCGATACCGCCGACAACCTGATGGCCGTCGTAGGATTTGGTGAGGCCGGAAACGCTGAGTGGGGAAGTCGCGTAGCGACTCACGAAGCTTCCCTCTCCCCCGGGGGAGAGGGATTGAGGGTGAGGGAAGGCATCATGGCCTTCATGCTGGGCCTTCGTCTCTGTGGCCATGATGCCTAGCGGCCCCATGCGCGGTTGATGATGTCCTTGAGGCAGTGCAGCTTGCCGTGGAAGAAATGGTCGGCACCCGGCACCAGCACGATGGGCAAGTCCTGGGGCCGAGCCCATTCCAGCACATTGACCAAGGGCACGGTCTCGTCCACTTCGCCATGAATGATAAGCGCGTCCGGCGGCACGCCTTCCGTCACGTAATGGCGGGCGCCGGTGACCATGCCGGCGGCAGTGCCCACCAACACCATGCGCTCAATCGGCGTGCCGGCATCCTTCAGACGCTTGGCCACCAGGCTTTGCACGAAGGCGCCAAAGGAAAAGCCCCCCAGGGCCACGGGCAGGTTGCCGAAGCGTTCCTTTGCATAGTCGATGACGGCCAGTAAGTCTTCGGTTTCCCCCTTGCCGTGCTCGTGGCTACCCTCGGTCTTGCCCACGCCACGAAAATTGGAGCGCAGGGCCACATAGCCCAGGTCCCGCAAGGTTCTGGACAGGGTATGGGCCACCTTGTTGTCCATGGTGCCGCCGAACAGGGGATGGGGATGGGCGATGAGGGCAATGCCCTTGATCACGGCCGGGGCCTCGATGGCGATTTCGATGGCGCCCACCGGACCGGGGATGGTGAAGCGTTCCGGTGCGGGGCGAGTCATAGTTTCAGCCTTTCCACGATCCGGCCATGCACCAAGTGCTCATCCACGATTTCGTCGATGTCGGATTTATCCACGTAGGTGTACCAGATCTCCTCCGGGTAGACCACCAGTACAGGACCCTGGTCGCAACGGCCCAGGCAGCCGGCGGAATTGATACGCACCATGCCCTCGCCGTTAAGCTTCAAGTCCTTGACCCGGTCCTTGGCGTGGTCGCGCAGATCCGCCGCGCCGCTGGTGTTGCAACAAGTCATACCGGCTTCCCGCTGGTTGCAGCAAAAGAAGACGTGATGCTGGAAAAAACTCATGGTGTGATTCCTGGAATCCCGGCAAAAGCCACGGCTGAACGCCGCATTATATCGGATCGTCTCGTGACGGCTCCCGCCCTGGACCGGCTGCGACGAGGAAAGCCAGGCCCAGGTAGGGCCATAGGCTGGAAGCGAGGCGGGTAAGGCCATTGAAGTTGAGAAAGTGCCCCTGGCGCCAGACTCCCAGGGAATGCACCAGGTAGGGGTTTTCAGGCGCCAGATTCACCAGGGCGGTCACTAGCAGCAGCGACAATGCCGCCAGGGCCTGCTGGCCGAGCCGGGGAATCCAGGTAGCGATGAACAACAGGATGAAGCCCCAGGCCAGGCCCGCCTGATTGCCCGGGGTGGCCCAGCGCAGCAGGTCGTCCGGACTCATGAGCAGCACCGCCGCGCAGGTACGCACCAACAGGGCCAGCAGAAACAGCAGGGCCAGTAACCAGCGGCTGGGCAGGCGCATCAGGCGCCAGGCGAAAAGGCCCACCCCCAGAGTGCCGGCGGTGGTGACGAGCATCTCCAGCAGCCGAAAGCGTTCTGCGGTGTAGCTCAGGGCCGGCGTGAAGCCCATTATCTGGCGCAGATCCCCGGTGCCGAAAAGCAGGATTTCCGGACTCAACTGGGTCAGCAGCCACAAGAGCAGCAACACCAGGCCTACGTCCGCCAGCTTGCCCCGTTGCAGGCGCCGCATGCGCCAACGATGGACCGATCCCCCCACGTTCAGCGCCGCGCCCCAGCGCAGGCCGAGGAAAGCGCCGAGCAGCCCCCCCAGGCTGTTGGTGGCCAGGTCCACATTCGAGGACACCCGGGTCGGCAGGAAATTCTGCAGGGTTTCCATGCTGAAACTGAGGGCAACGGCGGCCAGTACGGCGTAAAGCGCAGCCCGGCCTTTCTTGAAGCGCATGGACAGGGCCGCGACAAGCAGAAAACCCAGGGGCAGGTAGGCCGCGATGTTCAGCCCCACATCGAGTCGCGTCCAATAGCGGGGCCAATGGGCGGTAAGGAAGTCGAACAGAGGCGCGCCGCTGATGTGCCAGCCCGTGAAGGGGTGCAGGCTGGCGTAGATCACCAGCAAGGCATAGGCCAATGCCAGGGTGCGGGCTAGGGCGGCGCTGTCCGGATGGGGGCGCATGGCTCAGACGAAGTGCAGCTCGGCCATGTCCTAGAGTCCCCCGGCGTAACGGAACAGCAGGGGCAGCAAGAGGGCGGTGAGTACGCCATTCAGGCCCATGGCCAGGGCGGCGAAGGCTCCCGTGGTTTCACTGACCTGGAAGGCCCGGGCCGTGCCGATGCCGTGGGCCGCCACGCCCACCGAGAAGCCCCGCACCGCCGGATCCTTGATGGAGAGGAGGTTCAGGATGCCCCCGGCCATGACTGCGCCGAAAATGCCGGTGGTTACCACCAGCACCGCCGTGAGCGACGGCAGGCCACCGATCTTTTCGGCGATGCCCATGGCGATGGGCGTTGTCACCGATTTGGGCGCCAGGGAACGCACGGTGGCGGCGGAGGCGCCGAAGAGCTTGCCGATGGCCAGGGCCGATATCGACGCAGTGATGGAACCCACGAAGAGGGCGACCAGCAGGGGGCCGGCCATGCGTTTGAGGCGGTCCAGCTGAGCATACAGGGGCAGGGCCAGGGCGACGGTGGCAGGACCCAGCAGGAAGTGTACAAATTGGGCGCCCTCGAAATAAGTGCGGTAGGGCGTATGGGTAAGCCACAGCAGGGCCACGATGATGGCAACCGAGATGGCCACCGGATTGGCCCAGGGGCTCATGCCGGAGCGCTTGTAGATCCAGAACGCCGCCTGGTAGGCCAAGAGGGTGAGGGTCAGGCCCAGCAGCGGTGAGGCCGCCAGGTAAACCCAGATTTCGACAAGCTTTGTGGGATTCATGCTGGAACCCCGTATTTGAACCGCAGAGGCGCAGAGGCGCAGAGGAAATACAAGGGCGTATCGTCGCTTTCGATTTTGCACGGAGAGGTAACCAGGAAACTTCTCAAGCTCCTGGTTTTCTCAGCGCCTCTGCGCCTCTGCGGTGAATGAACTGCTTTTTCCTGCATCATGCCTCTTTCCCCTCCATGCGATTGCGCAGCAGGAAGCGCAGCACCAGGGCGGTGATGCCGATGGTGATGGCCGTGCTGCCCACCAGGGACAGCAGGATGGCCAGCCATTCGTCGCCAATGCGCGCCGCATGCACCATGACCCCGGCACCAGCCGGCACGAAGAGCAGGGACAGGTGCTGCAGCAGGGTGGCGGAAGTGTCCTTCAGGTAGGTCGGGGCGCCCTTGCGGACCACCAGCGCCACGAACAATAGCACCATGCCCAGCACCGGGCCGGGCACGGGCAAGCCGAAGAACTGGGCAATGACTTCGCCCAGCAACTGGAAGATGAGCAGGATGGTGAGGGCGGCAAGCATGGCGGCGGAGTCGTCAGGTGAGCCGCCATTCTAGCCGGCAAGCGGGGATGCTGGTGTGACGAAGACGGGGCGCGTCAAAAACCCGTTTTGAAACGCCGGGACGCCGACGAAAATCTGGAAGCGGGCACGTAGAGGGAAGGGCACGGGGTCATGTGGGGCCGGCTTCAGCCGGCCGAACGTAAATGTTGCTGGCGAAGGAAGGGCGGCGGCAGGGTGAGAAGCTGGACTCTGGCTGCCCACGTGGCCTGCCCCAACGACCTTTAATATAGGGATAATCCCAATGGAATTGGTGTGGAGTGCGGGGCTTGGTCTGCGGAACGTCCTGCGCAAAGAGAAGTTCAGGGCGGCAGGAAAGCCGGTGTAGGGTGGGCAAAGCGTAGCGTGCCCACGGTTTCTCGTCGATGACGTGGGCAGATGAACCTGCCCACCCTACATGCTGCTGCGCCTCATCGGTCGTCTTGCGTACGTCCTCGCATGAGGGTGAGGCCCAATCCTGTAAAATTCCGCCTTTCCTTTGACAACCGTTTCCATGTCCGCATCCTGGCTCGCCAAGCCTGCCGTCGGTGGCGCCCTGCACGCCTGGCTGACGGCGCCTGGTTCCCTGTCTTGGCGCATTCAGGCGCGCTGCGCGGGTTTTCGGGTGCGGCGGCTGCGGCAGGAACGGGCGCGGCCCTGGGCGGATGAGTCGGAGCGGGTGGGTGTGCCGGTGGGACGCCACGCCTTGGTGCGGGAAGTGATCCTGGCCAACGGCGAGACTCCCCTGATCTTCGCCCACAGCGTCACCGCCGTCGCCCATCTCGATGGCCCCTGGCGCAGCATCAAGGGATTGGGCGCTCGGCCTCTGGCCACCATGCTTTACGACGATCCGCGCATTCGGCGCCGGCCCCTGGAATTCCGCAAGATCAACGCCCGGCATCCATTTTATCGGCGTGCGGCTGCCCTGCTACCCGGCTTGCCGGCGGAATTGTGGGCGCGGCGTTCCGTGTTTCTGTTGGCGGGGGCGCCGCTCTTGGTGATGGAAGTCTTCCTGCCGGCCATTCTGGAATTGGAACCATGACCCTGATCGAACGCCTGACCATCTACGAAAAGCTGATGCGCCTGGACAAGCCTATCGGCATTCTGCTGCTGTTGTGGCCGACTCTGTGGGGCCTGTGGTTTGCCGGCGAGGGCATGCCGCCGCCGCTGTTGATCTGGATTTTCGTGCTGGGCACGGTGCTCATGCGTTCCGCCGGCTGTGTTATCAATGACTACGCGGACCGGAATTTCGACGGGCATGTGGAACGCACGAAGCACCGGCCCCTGGCGGCGGGCACCGCCAGCACGAAGGAGGCCCTATGGCTGACGGCGGGCCTGACTTTGTGCGCTGCTCTCCTGATCCTGCCGCTGAACAAGATGGTCTGGGGGCTGGCGGTGGTGGCCGCCTTCCTCGCCGCCAGCTATCCCTTTACCAAGCGCTTTTTTGCCATTCCCCAGGCCTATCTGGGCATCGCCTTCGGTTTTGGCATTCCCATGGCCTTCGCCGCCCAGACCCAGACCCTGCCGCCCCTGGCCTGGGCGCTCTTGGCGGCGAACATCCTGTGGGCCATCGCCTACGACACCGAATACGCCATGGTGGATCGGGAGGATGACATCAAGATCGGCATCAAGACTTCGGCCCTGACTTTTGGCCGTTTCGACGTGGCGGCGGTGATGCTCTGCTACTTCCTCACCATTGCCATCCTCGCCGCCTGTGGTGTGGTGGCTGGCCGGGGTTGGTGGTATCAGGGTGGGCTGGTGCTGGCGGCGGGCATCATGGGCTATCACTACACCCTCATCAAAGGCCGGGAGCGCATGGCCTGCTTCAAGGCCTTCCTGCACAACAACTGGGTCGGCGCCGCCATTTTCGCCGGTCTGGCCCTGGACTACTGGTTCAATCCGGTACCCCTGGTGCTGAGCCTGCCAGTGCGCTGATCACCACGCAATCGCTTGCCGGTCCCGGAAGAAGCCGCCGGTGGGGCCGTCGGCGGGCAGGGTGGCGAGCCAGACGGCGGTGTCGGCGCCCTGGGCCGGCGTGCGGGGGGCTTCCGGGCCGCCCATGTCGGTGTGGCACCAGCCGGGGCAGACCGTATTCACCTTGGCCTCCTTCAGTTCCGCCGCCAGGATGCGGGTGACGGCGTTCAAGGCTGTCTTGGAGATGCGGTAAGCGGGAGTGCCGCTGCCCATGTCCGCCAACTGACCCAGGCCGCTGCCCAGATTCACGATGCGCGGCTGGCTGCTTTTCTTCAAGAGGGGCAACAGGCCCTGGCTGACCCGCAGCACGCCGAACAGGTTGGTATCCAGGGTTTTCTGCAGCAGCTCCAGGGGCAGGGTGGCGAGGGTCTGACCGCCATCCGGCAGGATGCCCGCGTTGTTCACCAGCACGTCCAGGCGCCCATATTCCTTTTCCAGGTCGTGGCGCAGCCGGGCGGTGCTGGCGTCCGAAGTGACCTCCAGGGTATGGGCACTGGCTGCGCCACCGGCCTTGACCAGTTCCGCCGCCACGGCGGCACAGGCGTCCCGGTCCCGGCCGGCGACAATGACATGGTGGCCGAGGGCGGCCAGTTGCCGGGCGATTTCCCGGCCGAGTCCCCGGTTGGCGCCGGTGACCAGGGCGATGGGTTTGGTGGCTTGGCTCATGGGCGGGCTCCTGTGGTTGCGATGGCGAATCCTATCTTAGCTGCAGATCGTCGTGTGTATTGCATATGCGCCCGCGCGCTTCTGCGGTTCAAGGCATTTTTCCCCGATAATTGCACCCTTCGCTTCTCCGGATGGCCCCCATGAAATACCACGACCTGCGCGACTTCATCTCCCAACTGGAAGCCTGCGGCGAACTGAAGCGGGTGACGGTGGAAGTCGATCCCAAGCTCGAAATGACCGAAATCTGTGACCGGGTCTTGCGGGCTGGCGGCCCGGCCATCCTCTTCGAGAAGGTCAAGGGCAGCTCAATGCCAGTGCTGGCCAATCTCTTTGGCACGCCGGAGCGGGTGGCCCTGGGCATGGGAGTGGAAGGGGACTGGAAGACGGCCCTGCGGGAAGTGGGGCGCACGCTTTCCATGCTCAAGGAACCGGAGCCGCCCAAGGGCCTGCGGGACGCCTGGGACAAGCTGCCGTTGCTCAAGCAGGTCTTGAACATGGCGCCCAAGGTGGTGTCCTCCGCGCCCTGCCAGGAAGTGGTGTTCGAGGGCAAGGACGTGGACCTCTCCCGCCTGCCCATCCAGCACTGCTGGCCCGGTGACGTGGCGCCCCTCATCACCTGGGGCCTGACCATCACGCGGGGGCCGAGCAAGTCGCGGCAAAACCTGGGCATCTACCGCCAGCAGGTGTTGGGGCCGAACAAGCTCATCATGCGCTGGCTGGCCCACCGGGGCGGCGCCCTGGATTACCGGGATCATTGCCTGAAGAATCCGGGCGTACCCTTCCCGCTGGCCGTGGCCCTCGGTGCCGACCCGGCCACCATCCTGGGGGCAGTGACCCCCGTGCCGGACACGCTGTCCGAATACCAGTTTGCCGGCCTCCTGCGCGGTTCCCGCACGGAACTGGTGAAGTGCAAGGGTTCCGACCTGCAGGTACCCGCCTCCGCCGAGATCGTACTGGAAGGCGTCATTCATCCGGGCGAGATGGCGCTTGAAGGCCCCTACGGCGACCACACTGGCTATTACAACGAACAGGCCGAGTTCCCGGTGTTTACCGTCCAGCGCATCACCCAGCGCAAGCATCCCATCTACCACTCCACCTACACCGGCAAGCCGCCGGACGAGCCGGCCATGCTGGGCCTGGCCCTGAATGAAGTCTTCGTGCCCCTCTTGCAGAAGCAGTTCGCCGAAATCACCGACTTCTACCTGCCGCCGGAGGGCTGTTCCTACCGCATGGCCATCGTGGCCATGCGCAAGCAGTACCCGGGACACGCGAAAAGGGTGATGTTCGGCGTGTGGAGCTTCCTGCGCCAGTTCATGTACACCAAGTTCATCGTGGTGGTGGACGAGGACGTGGATATCCGGGACTGGAAGGAAGTCATCTGGGCCATCACCACCCGCATGGACGCCATCCGCGACACCACCATCGTGGATCAGACGCCCATCGACTACCTGGATTTCGCCAGCCCGGTGGCGGGCCTGGGCAGCAAGATGGGCCTGGACGCCACCAACAAGTGGCCCGGCGAAACCACCCGGGAATGGGGCCGGCCCATCGCCATGGATGCGGACGTGAAGAAGCGGGTGGACGAGATGTGGGGGGGGCTGGGGCTGTAATGCAGGCGGCTCACGCGCCGAATAGCTGCTCGATGATTTCCGCAGCCTCCTCCGCGCCGGTTGGTAGAATCGGAGGCGGCGCCGGCAAGGCCAGCAGGGCTTCCAGGTCATGGACGAGATCGCCGCTTTGCAGGCGGGCGCCGGCCACTTCCCGGGCGCGGCCAAAGGTCTGCAGCCAGTCGATCAGGCAGTCCTGTTCCGGCCAATCCTCCCGCCGCTGGTAGAGCACCGGTGTGCCGTTGCAGGCGGCTTCGGCGACGATGCCATAGCCCGGCTTGGTGAGCACCGCATCCACCGAGGCCAACAGGTCGGTGAAGTCCAGTCCCAGGCTCTCGAAGGACAGAGCCTGGGGATGTTGGCACTCCCATGCTGCGGGGACCAGCCAGCGGATATCCGGCGTCTCGGGCCAGTTTTCCAGCGGCAGGCGGTGGTCGAAGCCCCCCAGGGCCACGAGCACGCTGCGGCGGGCTGCCAGGGGCAGTGCGTGCCGGCGTCCCAGGACGGCAATGGGACCGACGCTTGCCCGGCGGCCGATGGAGTCCATGGGCATGGCGGGGGCCGGCCGCAGGAACAGCCTGGCTGAGCGATAGGCTGCCAGGATTTGCCCATGGATGTCCGCAGACCAGGACTCGCCGCCGAAATAGTGGGCAAAGAGATCCGCCCAGTTGAGGGAACACAGGGCCAGGGCGGGAATGCTGGCGGCGGCGGCCCCCGCCAGGGGTAGGTAGGACACGTTGCTGAACACCCCATGGATACCCAGCCCGGCCAGGAATTGGGCCTCCCGGGCCACCCGCCCCGCCCAGTCTTCATGGGCCCGGCGGTAGGCGGCGCCGCTGGCGGCCAGATCAATGCGCAGGGCGTCGATCATGACAAAGCCGAAGTCGCTGCTGCCGGCCACATGCGCGAAAGGCGCGTCAATGCGGGAGCGCAATTTCTCCAAAGCCAGGCCGGAGCGCAGGGTCAGGCAGAAGTCCCGGCCGCTTTCCCGACTGCGCCGCCAGAGGGCATTGAGCACTGGCGCAGAAAGCGCCAGGTGGCCGAAGCCGTGGCTGGAGATATCGACGAAGAGATGCATGGAAATACCGTAAGGCAAATGGCCGGTATTCTAGCGGCCTTCGCCGTGGATTTTTTCCTGGGCAGCCTTTAGTCTGTGGGGCTGGATGAAGAAAGGAACACGAACATGACGGAAGTCCCCTTGCAGGTGCGTCCCCTGGATCTGGCCGACCCGGCCCAGGCCGCCGCCTTTCTCGACCTCCTGGAACATTACGCCCGGGATCCCATGGGGGGCGGCACGGGCCTGAAGCCGGAGGTGAAATCCAGCCTGGTGGACGAACTCCGGCAGGTATCCCCTTTCCACGGCGCCCTGGCCTGGCGCGATGGCGAGCCGGTGGGGCTCATCAACTGCTTTGTGGGCTTTTCCACCTTTGCCGCCCGGCCCCTGCTCAATGTGCACGACATCGCGGTGCGGGATACCCGGCGCGGCGCGGGTGTCGGCCAAGCCCTGCTGGCCTGGGCTGAGGGGCGGGCCCGGGAGCTGGGTTGCTGCAAGCTCACCCTGGAAGTGCTTTCCAACAACCACCGTGCCCTGGCGTCCTACGCACGGGCCGGCTTCGCCCCCTACGTGCTGGACCCGGCGGCGGGGCAAGCCCTGTTCCTGCAGAAAGTGCTTTGAAGTTTCTGGTAAGCTCCCGCCTCTGTTCCCGAGGAGTCTCCACTTATGAAAACCCTGCTGGCTGTCTGCCTGTTCGTTTCCGCCACCTGCGCCTGGTCCGCCGAAAAAGCCGCGCCGGCTATGCCTGCGTCCGCCGCTATCAAGGGCGAGGTGCTCGAGGTCAAGGAGGTGGAGGCGTATACCTACCTGCGTCTCAAGACCAAGGACGGTGAAACCTGGGCCGCGGTCGGCAAGGCGCCGGTCAAGAAGGGCGCCCAGGTCACCATCGAGAACCCGATGGTCATGAACAACTTCGAGAGCAAGGCCCTCAAGCAAACTTTCAATACCATCCTGTTCGGCAGCCTGGCGGCTGCGGGTGCGCCCTCGGCCATGCCCCCGGGGCATGGCATGTCGGCGCCAGCCGTGGATCTCGGTAACATCCATGTGCCCAAGGCCAGCGGAGCCAATGCGCGGACCGTGGCGGAAGTGATCAGCAAGGGGGCCGAGCTCAAGGACAAGCCCGTGGTGGTGCGCGGCAAGGTGGTGAAGTACAACGCCGCTATCATGGGCAAGAACTGGGTCCATCTGCAGGATGGCACCGGCACCGCACCAAACAACGACGTGCTCGTGACCACGACCCAGCAGACGAAGCTGGGCGAGGTGGTGACGGTCAAGGGTATTGTGCATACCGACAAGGACTTTGGTTCAGGCTACGCCTACAAAGTGCTCATTGAGGAAGCCACGCTGCAGCCCTGATCGGCAAAAGGTAGTGCGGGGCAGTCCCGCGCTGCCGCGCCGGGCATCGTCCCATCAGACCGAGGTTTGCCATGTGTGAATTCGCCCGAAGCTTGCAGAGAGTCTTCCTGATCTGTTTGCTGGCGCTGTGCGGCGGGACGGCTTTCGCCGTGGAACTGAAGGCCGTGGTCGCCGTGGAACTGAAGGGCGAGGCCTTCGTCATCGACGCGACGGTGGATGTGCCGGTCCCGCTGGAAACAGCCTGGGAGGTGCTGACGGATTTCGACAACATGACGTCCATTGTCGGCAACCTTACCTCTAGCAAGGTCACATCCCGCACCGGAAATACCTGGATCGTGCGGCAGCAGGGCGTTGCCCGGTACGGCTTCCTGTCCTTCTCCTTCGAATCCGAGCGGGAAATGCGCCTGGAACCCATGCGGCGCATTCAGGTAAAGGGGCTTTCCGGCACGGTCCGGCGCATGCACAGCGACTCCCACATCGAGAGTCTGGATAAAGGGGTGCAAATCCGTTATTCCGCCGAGGTCGAGCCGGCTTCCATGCTGGCCCGCCTGTTTGGCGCGCCCTTCATCCGTCATGAGGTGGAGGAGCAGTTTCTCCTGATGTCCAAGGAAATGCTCCGGCGCCAGTCGCGGGGCGGCGCCACCACCGGGGCGCATGCGGATCGACCGCCAGGCTGATTGTCCGGGCCTATACGGCTTGCCAGGCCCGGGTGTGAGGAGTTGGGTGTGGCTGAAGCGTTCAGTGATGCGGAACTTTTTCTTGGCCTCAGGGAGTTGGCGGAATCCGCCTTCCCGAAACGCTGCCGGAATTGCGGCCGGGAATACCAGAATTCCACCGAATTCCTCGCCGCAACCCTGCCCTTGCAGCCTGATCGCAGCGGCCTGAAGCAAAGTCGGGACGATGACGGTGCCACCATCGTCGAGGTGTTCCGCAATTGTGTGTGCGGCTCCACCCTGCTCGAGAGCTTCGGCGACCGGAGGGATTTCAGCGCCGCCGGTATCAAGCGCCGCCAGCGCTTCCAGGACATGCTGGGTAAACTCGTCGCCCATGGCTGCCCCGCCGAGACCGCCCGCGCCGAACTCCTGAAACTCATGCGCGGCCAACCCAACGACCTGGTGCGCCTGGTGAAGACGCATCAGGAATGAGTGCCGGGCCTGGGCAATTTCAGTAGGACTACACCCTTGCCTGCGCCACCGCATACACCTCCGCCTTGTCCCGCTTGCCGACGGCGATGACCGTGACGAAGATGATGTCGTCGTCCACCCGGTAGATCAGGCGGTAGCCGATACGGCGGAGTTTTACCTTGTAGCAGTCGGGCATGCCCGAGAGGGCGGCAGCGGGAACGCGGGGCGTTTCCAGGCGTTCGGCGAGTTTCTTTTTCAATGGCTCCCGCACGCTGCCGTCCAATTTCTTCCACTCGGCCAGGGCCAGTTCGTGGAAGCGCAGCCTATAGGTCATTTACATCGACCTCGACGAACGGCCCCTCTGCTCGTTCTCGCGCCAGCTTGGCGTCTTCCAGGTCTTCCAGATGGGCCATGAGCCGTTCAAAGTGGGCGGCGGGCAGCAGGTAGGCTTCGGTGCGGTTGTGGTTGAGCACGGCCACCGGCGCGTCCGCGGCATCCTTGAGGATGGCGGCGTAGTTGCGTTTCAACTCGGTCACGCTGACCGTATGGTCGGCAAGAATGGCGTCCATGGCGGAATCCCTTCTGATTTGATGTGTTATTTGGTGCTGAATTTAGCATCAAATCCAGCGTGGCCGCAATGGTCGTGCCTTTCCCCTGCGCTTACGCGACGTCGCGGTTAGTATTGCCGGCATGAAATTTCCAGACCCCCTCACCGAAGGCCGCCTGATCCGGCGCTACAAGCGCTTCCTCGCCGACGTGGAGCTGGCGGACGGCAGCATCGTGGTGGCCCACTGTGCCAATACCGGCTCCATGCTGGGCTGCAAGACGCCGGGCTGCCGGGTGTGGCTGTCCGCGTCCCATGATCCAAAGCGCAAGCTGGCCTGGACCTGGGAGCTGGTGGAGTCCGATGGCTTCCTGGTGGGCATCCATACGGGCCGCAGCAACGGCCTGGTACGGGAAGCCATCGCGGCGGGCCTGGTGCCGGAATTAAGGGGGTACGACACGATCCGGGCCGAGGTGCCCTATGGGGGCGAAGATAGCAAGCGCAGCCGCATCGACCTGCTGCTGGAAGGGGCTGGCCGACCGCCTTGCTGGGTCGAAGTGAAGAACGTCACTGCGGCGGTGGATCAGGGTGTGGCGGTGTTCCCAGATGCTGTCACCGAGCGGGGGCAGAAGCATCTACTGGAGATGATGGCGCGGGTGGCGGCCGGGGAGCGGGCGGTATTGCTCTTCTGCGTGCAGCGAGGCGACGTGTTTGAAGTGCGCCCGGCGGACGCCATCGACCCCCGCTACGGGCAGCTCCTGCGCCAGGCCATCAAGGCCGGTGTGGAAGCCTTGGCCTGGCGAGCCACGCCGACGCCGAGGGAAATCCGCCTGGACGTGCCCATAGCCGTGGTCTGTCCCCTTCAGTAAATCCCCGTTTTTACCGTAAACACGGAGCGTATTGCTGCGGGAGTCGGATGATGGGTGTGGACACAAGGGATTACACGGCGGATCCGCGCCAGGATCTGGTGGCGGAACTGGGGCGGGCGATCCACGCCAATGAGCTGGAACTCCACTACCAGCCCATGGTGGACCTCACCAGGGATGGCCGCGTGTATGGTTTCGAGGCCTTGCTGCGCTGGAACCATCCACAGCGGGGGCTTCTGGCGCCAACGGCGTTCATTCCCCAGGCGGAAGAGAGCGGTCTCATCGTGCCTATCGGCGAATGGGTGCTGGCCCAGGCCAGCCGGCAAGGCCGGCTGTGGCGGGAGGCCTTCAATGCCGACCTGCACATGGCGGTGAACCTCTCGGCCCGCCAGTTTGCCTCGCCAAACCTGGTGGAAACCGTGGCCAGGATATTGGCGGAGGCGGATTTCCCGGCCCGCAACCTGAGCGTGGACATCACCGAATCCCTGCTCATGCGGGACGTGGAGCAATCCGTGAGCGTGCTGCAGCGCCTGAAAATCATGGGTGTGGCCATCTGCATGGACGATTTCGGCGCCGGCTATTCCAGCCTGTCCTACCTGCGCCGCTTCCCGCTGAGCGGCATTAAGATCGATCGCGGTTTCGTCGCCGACCTGTCCGGTGAGCCGGACGACGCCACCCTTTGTGCCTCCATCATCGCCATGGCCCACGCCCTGCGCCTCAAGGTGGTAGCGGTCGGGGTAGAAACGGAGGTCCAGTTGGGCTTCCTGCTGCAACACCGTTGCCAAGCCATGCAGGGCTTCCTGTTCAGCCCGCCCCTGGCGGCGGAGGCTGCCACGGCGCTGCTGCGGGAGGGGCGCCAGCTACCCTTGGGAACGCGGACCACGGAGGCGCCGCCACGGCGCCTGCTGCTGCTGGACGACGAAGAGAACGTGCTGTCTTCCCTGAAACGCTTGTTTCGTCGGGATGGCTACGAGATTCATGCCGCCACCGATGCGGCCAGCGCTTTCGAAATGCTGGCGCAGCACCCCATCGGCGTGGTGATTTCCGACCAGCGCATGCCCGGCATGAGCGGCACCGAGTTCCTGCGGCGGGTGAAAGAGCTTTATCCGGACACCATCCGCATTGTGCTGTCCGGCTACACCGAGTTGCAAGCGGCCACGGATGCCATCAACGAAGGGGCCATCTACCGCTTTCTCACCAAGCCCTGGGACGACAACCAGCTGCGCACCGCCATCCGGGACGCCTTCCTGCAGCAGGAACTGGCGCGGGAAAACGACCGTCTGGACCGGGAGGCACGGCAGGCCAACGCGGAGCTGGCGCGCATGAATGCTCAGTTGCAGATGCTGCTGGAGGAAAAATCCCGGCGTATCGCCCGGGATGCCACGGTGATCGGCGTGGCCCAGGAAGCGGTGGATCACGTACCCGTGCCGGTGATCGGCGTGGATGGAGATGGCATGGTGGTGCTGGCCAACGCGGCCTCCCGGCGCCTGGTGCCAGGCCTGGTGGCGGGTGGTTTTACGTCTGATCTGCCGCCGGATCTGGCGGTGTGCCTTGACGACCCGCGACTCGACCTGACCTGGACCCTGGCGCTGGAAGGCCGGGAATGGCGCGGTGTGAAGCGCAGCATGGGCCAGCAATCCGGCTCCAGCGGCTGGCTGCTCATGCTGGTGCCGGCGGAACTGGAGGCGTTGCTCGAGACGCCGGGGGTGGCGTAGACCATGCAAACAAAGACCGGACAATTCGACCTGTCCGTGGTGGAGCGCCTGCCGGCCCTGCCCGTGGTACTGCTCGACCTCATGCGCTCCCTTGAAAAGGAGAGCATCAGCGCAGCGCAGCTGGCGGCCAAGATCGGCCAGGATATTCCCCTGTCGCTCAGGGTGCTGAAGGTGGTGAATTCGCCTTTCTATGGTCTGCCGCGCCAGATCGGCAGCCTGGCGGAAGCGGTCATGGTGCTGGGGGCCGGCACGGTGAAGAGCCTGGTCACGGCGGCCCTGTTCATGAATCGCCTACCCCTGCAGCCCTGCGGCGGTTTCGACCCGAAACTGACCTGGGAGCACGGCCTGGTTTGCGCCCTGTGCGCCCGCAGCCTGGCGTCAAAACTGGGCCTGGATGCGGACATGGCCTTTACCGCCGGCCTGCTCCATGACATTGGCCAGATCGTGCTGTACACCCATGTCCCCGATGGTTTCGCGGCCGTGTGGACTTGTCGTCGCGAACTGGGTACCGGCCTGGTGCAAGCGGAACAGGCGGTGTTCGGCATGGACCACGCCCAGGTCGGGGCGCGCATGATGGCCCGCTGGCGCCTGCCCGCTACCATCGAAGTAGCGGTGGCCCGCCACCATGCGCCGGATTGCGAGGATCGTCTCGGAGACCTGCTGCAAGTGGCGGATGCCCTGTGTCGCTTCATCGATGCCGAGGCCGACGGGGTGCCGGAGCCGGTGGCGGCGAGTCCGGCCTTCGTGCGCCTGGGCCTCACCCGCTCCGAATGCCTGCAAATACTGGCACCGATCCGTGGCGAATTCGCCGCAGCCCGGGCCTTGCTCGACCCCGCCTGAGATGGAAGCCCTGCCGCGCCGGGAAATCGATCTGATGGCCTGGATCCGGGATCTGCACGCTCTCAGCCAGGCCGACAGCAACGGCGGAGAGGTCGGCATGTCTACCGCGGCGCGCCTGCTTGGCCACATGGTCTCCGGTTTCGGCGCTGAAGGCGGCTACCTGGCCTTGCCGCCGGATGGGGAGGACGGCTCTGCCTTGGTGGTTGCGGCGACCCTGAACCTGCCCGAAGTGAAGCTCGGTACGCCCCTGAACCTGGTCTGCGGCCTGGTGCAGGATTGGAGCCAAAGGGACGGCGACGACAGCATCGGGGCCGGCCCGGATTTGTTGCGCGATGACGATTACGGCGTCTTCCTGCCCCTCATCACCAACGACCGGCTGTTAGGCGCCCTGCGCCTGCATCGCCGCTCGGGGCGAGCGCCCTTCGACGCGGCGGATTGGGAGCGGGGCAGCGTCATGGTGGCTCTGCTGGCCCTGGTTATCGACAACCGGCGCCTGCATGTGGAACAGCGCCAGCGTATCCAGGAGCTTTCCCGGGTCAATACACAACTGGAAAATGCCCACAGCCAGCTGCTCCAGGCGGACAAGATGGCCTCCATCGGCCAGCTGGCCGCCGGGGTGGCCCACGAGATCAACAACCCCATCGGTTACGTGAATTCCAACCTGGGCAGCCTGGAAAGCTATATCGACGATGTTTTCCGGGTGGTGGATGCCTATGGGGCGGTGGATGCAGCGGCCTTGAATCCGGCCGTTTTCGCCCCGGTACGCCAGTTGCGGCAGGAACTGGACATCGATTTCCTCAAGGAGGATGCCCGTGCCCTCATGAGCGAGACCCGGGAAGGTCTCTCGCGGGTGAAGAAGATCGTGCATGACCTGAAAACCTTCTCCCATCCGGGGGGCGAGGGCGAATGGGCTTATGCGGACCTGCAGGCCTGCCTGGACAGCACCTTGTCCATCTGCAACAACGAACTTAAGTACAAGGCCAGGGTGGTGAAGCATTACGGCGCGTTGCCGGAAGTGCGCTGCCTGCGCTCCCAGCTCAACCAGGTTTTCCTCAACCTGCTGGTCAACGCCTGTCACGCCATCGAAGCGCAGGGCACCATCACCGTAACGACCCGCCTGCAAGGTACGGAGGCCGTGGTGGAAATCAGCGACACCGGCTGCGGCATCCTCCCCGGGCATCTCTCGAAGATATTCGATCCCTTCTTCACCACCAAGCCCGTGGGCCAAGGCACGGGCCTGGGCCTGTCCCTGTCCTACAGCATGGTGCAGAAGCATGGCGGCCGCATCGAAGTGGACAGCCAGCCCGGAGTCGGCACCACCTTCCGTGTCATCCTGCCGGTGCACGGGCCGGTTGCGGTGTCGTAGGAGCGGACCCTGTCCGCAATTGAAGACGATCGCGGACAGGGTCCGCTCCTACGAGACGTCGTCTATTTCGCCCCTGCCCACACCCATTCCAGCAGGGCATCCTGGGCGGGTTTGGTGGCGGCGGCTTTGGGGTGGGTGGCGACGAAAACCAGGCTGTAGCGCCGGCCGTCCCAGGCTTGTACGTAGCCGGCCATGGATTTCACGTTGGAGAGCGACCCGGTCTTGATGTGGGCCTGGCCCGCCACGCCGGAGTCCAGCAGGCGTTTCTTCATGGTGCCATCCACCGCCACCAGGGGCAGGGAGGCGACGAATTCCGGCATGAGGGGGCTTTTCCAGGCCAACTGCAACAGGCGGGTGAGGCTGTCGGCGCTGATGCGCTCCCTGCGGGACAGGCCGGAACCGTTTTCCAGCACCAGTTCGGGCATGACGAGCTGGCGCTTTTCCAACCAGGCCCGTACCGCAGAATCCCCGTCCGCCGGGGTGGCGGCCCGGCTCTTGTCCGCCAGGCTTTCCGCCCCCAGGGTCAGGAAGACTAGCCGCGCCATGACGTTGTTGCTGAATTTGTTGATGTCCCGGATGACTTCCGCCAGGGGCGGCGAGTCGGCGGCGGCCAGCAGCCGGGCGTTGGCGGGCGTGGCGCCGTCCTGCACATCGCCTGTCAGCGAGCCGCCCAGTTCGCTCCACAACTGGCGGAAGGCGCCGGCCACATAGTCCCGGTGGCCATACAGCCCCTGGTTCCAGGTTTGCTCACCGCAGGACCGGGGGTAGGGGCCGCTAAGCACCAGGCTGCCGCCGCTCTCTACCTCCGCCGTCAGGGCATCGCGCCATTCGCCGCAGGGGCCGTCCACCAGGGTGATGCGGTTATCGATGTGCATCTGGGCCAGGCGGGGCGTCGGCAGTACCCGGGGTCGGGCCGCGCCCGCATCGGGGATGAGGGTGAAGCGCACGGCCTTGTAGTTCAGCAAGAGGGCGTCCGGCGTCACGTTGTAGGGACTGGTGGCGTCATTGTCGAAGCTGCCTGGGGCGATGTTGCCTACGTCGAAGCGGCTGTGGTCCAGCACCAGCTTGCCGTGGATCTCCTTGATGCCCCGCTCCCGCAACTGGGTGAGCAGCAGCCAGAAAGCCTCGATGGACAGGCGCGGATCGCCGCCGCCCTTGAGAATCAGGTCGCCGGCCAGCACGCCGTCCTTCAAGTCCCCGGCCAGCCAGGCCTCGGTGCGCCAGCGATAGGCCGGCCCCAGGATTTCAAGTGCGGAGTAGGTGGTGAGGAGCTTCATTACGGAGGCCGGATTGACCGCCTCCGCGCCGCCATGGCGCAAAGCCGGGGTCGGCGCACCGATTTCCTGTACTTCCATCACCACCGCAGAGGCGGGTACGCCAGCCATCTTGAGGGCGGCGGCAACCGCAGGCGGCAGGGCACTTGCGGCTACGCCGGTGCTCAGGATCAGGCAGAAAAGAAAAATGCTGTATTTGAGATGCGTCATTTTTTGCCGTAAAGAGGCAGGCTAGGGTCCGACATGATACATACCTGTGGGGCGGATTCAGCCGGCCATGGCGGGCTGAAGCCTGCCCCACGGGCATCTCGGCACATGACTTGCTTGATTTTTACTATGAAATCCCGGAAACCCATACCGCTCAGCGTTCTTGTCATCGATGAATCCCGCAAACGGGCGGGGGATATCTGTGCGGCCCTGGCCCTGGCGGGCCACCGGGTGGCCGCCGTGCTGCCCTCGTCCCTGCACCTGACGGAGGAAGTGGAGGCTCTCAAGCCCGACATCATCCTCATCGAGACGGACACCCCCAGCCGGGACACCCTGGAGAACCTGGCCATCATGGGGCGGGACATGCCCCGGCCGGTGGTGGTATTTTCCCAGGACGACGACGACGACGTGATCCGGGATTCGGTCAGGGCGGGCGTGTCAGCCTACGTGGTGGATGGCCTGGATTTGGGGCGCCTCAAGTCGGTGATCCAGGTGGCCCAGGCCCATTTCGAGGAATTCCAGTCCATGAAAAAGGAACTGGAAGTCGCCTCCAAGAAGCTCTCCGAACGCAAGGTTCTCGACCGCGCCAAGGGCATCCTCATGAAAAGCCGGGGCCTGGACGAGGACGCCGCCTATCACGCCTTGCGCAAGCTCGCCATGGAGCGCGGCCGCCCCCTGGTAGCCATCGCCAAGGACGTCATCGCCATGGCGGAGTTGCTTTTATAAGGACTGAGTGCTGAGGACTGAGGACTGAGTAAAATCCCGGCAGCACTCAGCACTCAGCACTCAGCACTCAGCACTCAGCACTCAGCACTCAGCACTCAGCACTCAGCACTCAGCACTCAGCACTCAGCACTCAG
>JAYTVW010000058.1:0-8957 GCA_043743785.1 Rhodocyclales bacterium
CCTTCATGGGCCAGTTGGGTTGCCCGGCGTCGGAAACTTTGGCGTGCTTCACCGGTACCACCAGCGGCGAAGCGTTTCATGCGCATGGCCAGGCGGTACTGGCCATTGCCCAGTTTTGTTTCCTCGATCTCCCAGTTGGGGGCCAGGGGGTCCGTAACCAGATAGGCCACCGCCGCCACCGCCGCAAGGCCCGGCAGAGGGGTGACGATACGCGGCGATGTGGTGGTGATGTAGGGCGTGGCGGTGGTGACGCTGGTACATCCGCCACCCGCAGCCATGAGGATGGCGGCGAACGGAAGAATCATGCCGGCGCGGGTCATGGCGCTCACTGTATGTAATTGAACAGGGAGAGATTCGAAATCTGGACGAAGGACTTCTGGGCTGCCTGGAGCCCGATCTGCTGCTGCGAAAGTTGGGAGATGGCCTTGGTGTAGTCCGTGTCCTGAAGGGAGGACAGTATCTGGACATACTGGATATTCAGGCTGCTGTTTTGGGTGCCCAAAGCACTCAGTTCATTCAGGCGGGATCCAATGGAGGCCCGGGTGTTCAGAATGCTGTTCTGGGATGCGTCCAGGTTGGCCAGCGCCGTGCCCAGTTGCTTCTGTTGCGCGACGGCTGCCGTGGAGTTGCCTTGAACAGACGTTTGCAGGGCGTTGATGGCATCAGACAAGGTGTCGAAGATGCTGGGGGTGCCGGTCCCTACGGAAAAAGTGTCGGTTCCGCTGGCCGGTTGAACTGCCGGCGCGGCGGCAGGGGCCAGGGTGATGGATGCACCATCAAAATTGAGCTGGGTTGGCGGTGTCGGGGGGGCTCCGGCGGTGAAGGCGCCGCTCGCCACCACGTTGTTCGGGGCCGACAGCGTGCTATCTGTCACTTGGTAGGTGGCCTTGGTGTAATCCAGACTGATCTGATAGGCGTGCCCCGTCAGGGCGCCGGGGTCGGTCGCACTGGCGGCACTGACCGACAGGTAGCCGCTATTACTGCCTGCGGCCGTTGCCTGGACAAATGGGGTGCCCATGAACACCTTGCTGCCAGCGTCATTCACCGGCATTTGCCGGGAATTGGATACCTGCAGGGCACGCTGTCCGTCGTCGCCGTTATAGGTGACAACCGTACTGCCGGGCGGCGCGATGGCCGCCGTGAAGGGCTGGGTTCCGCCATTGTTGCCGGAGAACAGGTATTGCCCCAGGCCATCCTGGCCGTTTGCCAAGCCGACGAGTTCGGCGAACTGGGATTTAAGGTCCGTGGCGATGGCCTTGCGGTCGCTGTCATTCAGGGTGGCAGTAGACGCCTGTACGATCCGGTCCCGGACATACTGCACCAGGTTTCCAACTGAATCCAGTTGCCCGTCCGCCAGGTTCAGGGTGCTTGTGGCGCTGCTCTGGTTGCTGGCGTACTGGCTGTTGAGCTCTTTGGACTGTGTAACCTGGAGCGCCTCGGCGGCCGCCGCCGGATCGTCAGAAGGTGACGTCATGCGGCTTCCGCTGGAAATCTGTTGCTGCGTATTCATGATTGCCGACGTCTGGTTCTGCATCGACGTCACGGAATTCTGGAAGATCATGCTGGTGCTGATGCGCATGGTGAATCTCCTGGGGACTAGAGCGTCAGTATCTGGTCGAAGAGCTTCTGGGCAACCGATATCACCTTGCCGGCCGCTTGATAGGCCTGCTGGTAGCGTATGAGGTTGGCCGCTTCTTCGTCCAGGTTGACGCCGGATTCTGATTGTTGGGAGCCCTGCAACTGAGTGACCATGCTGTTTTGGGCCGACAGATTGACGGCAGTGTCGTTGGCGGTATTGCCGACAACGCCGACGAGTTGGGCATAAGAGGACTGGAAAGTCGCCTTGCCACCGTTCATGATGTTCGCCGTCTGCAGCTTGCCCAGGGCCAGGGCGTTGAAGTTGTCCGAACTGCCCCGGCTGTTGTTCTTCAGGGTAAAGGTATCGCCGTTGGCGGGAACGCCGGTCAGGCTGAAGGACACGCCGCCTGCGCCGCTGAAGGTAAAGCTGGCTCCCGTGCTCTGGGTGGCAGGGTTGAAGGTCAGGGTGGCGGGCAGGCCAAGTGCGGCCGGGCCGGATACGCTGAACTGCTTGCTGGTGGCGTTGTACTGCAGCGTGATGTCGCCAGCAGGAGAGGCGCCCAGGGGCAGGTTGGCACTGCTGGAAAAACTGGAGAGGGCAATGGCTCCGGAGCCTGCATTTCCCGACTTCGCGCTGGCGCTCAGGGGCGAGGCAGCCGCGATCAGGTTCGGGTCGCTCAGGGCCACCGATAATCCGCCAGCTGCGTTGCGGGAGGGCTGGACCATGAAACTGTCGCCGGCAGACACCGTTCCCTGGTTGAACGTGAATGTCAGACCGTCGGCCTGCACCGGGGCGGTGGCGGTCGGTGGCGGCAGGGTGGAGCCTACGATCACGTCATCGGAAAGGCGGGTGATCTGGTAAGCGCTGCCGTCGAAACTGACTTGATAGTCGCTGGCAGTCAGATTGCCCACGTTGGTGCTGTCGTAACTGACGCTGACCAAGCCGGAACTGGTGGCCTTGTTGTTTGTGCCGCTGGGCTGAACGGTGATGGCGCTCAGGTTGAAGAAGGCCTTCCCCATGTTGCCATTGAGATCCTGACCCAGCATGTGTTGGGTGTTGAAGGTCTGGGTGAGCGTGAGGGCGAGCTGGCCCAACTTGTTCTGGGCTGGATCCAGGGTCTCATTCCGGAAGGCCACCAAGCCGCCCAAGGTGCCACCTGTCATCTGGGAGTCTGGCAGGTTCACCACCTGGCCACCGGCGTTCTGCAAGCCGATGCTCAGCTTGGTGGGGTCGCTCAGGGACGTGGAGGTATTCATGGTGTAGGCCTGGGCGCCGAGTACCAGGGAAACACCGTTGCCGACGAAGACGTTCAGGCTGCCGTCACTGCTGGCCGAAGCGCTGATGTTGATCTGCTTGCTAAGTTGGGACAGCAGTTGATCCCGTTGGTCCCGCAGATCATTGGCCGGCTGCCCCATGCCGCTGGCCTCGGTTGCCGAAATGCGCTGGTTGAGTTCCGCGATTTGCGAAGCGTAGGCGCTGATGCTGGAGACCGAGCTTTGGATTTGGGAATTGACGTCGTCCCGTGTCTGGTTGAGGTTGTCGTTGAGGCTCGTAAACCGGCTCACCAGGGACTGGGCACTGGAAAGCAGGGCCTGGCGACTGGGAATGGAGGAGGGGTTACTGCCCGGATTGGAGGTCAGTCCCTGAACGCCCGTAAAGAAGCTCTGCAAGGCCGGAGACAGGCCGGCGGAGGCGTCGCCCAAGAGGTTGTCCACCTTGGTGATTTCACCTGAGTAGGCCGATAACTGGGACTGGCGGGATTGGGCCGACATGACCTGGGTCGTCAGAAAGTCGCTGTAGACACGCTGGACCGTGGTGACGTCCGTACCCTGGCCCAGGAACCCACCGCCGCTGTATATCGGGGTACTGGAGGTTTGAACCGTCTGCTGGCGGGTATAGCCGGCGGTGGCCGCGTTGCTGATGTTATGCCCGGCTGTATTGAGGCCCGCCTGTGCGGCGTTCAAGGCACTCAATCCGATGCTTATAAGGCTGCTTCCCATTTTTTTCTTCCTCTGACCTGATTTACGGCAAGCCGGCGGAAAACTTGCGCCGTTTGTCCCTTACTAGCAAGGGGTGGGCCAGAATCGGGAATCAGGTCAGCCCATCAACTGGTTGCGCAGCGTGTTGCCGGAAATGATGCGTTCGAGTTTGGAGGCGTACATCGGGTCTGTGGCATAGCCCGCCTGCTGCAGGCCCCTGGCGAAAGCGCTGGCGTCCTGGTTGCCAAGCACCCCGGCGTAACGCGGATTATTGCTGAGCTGCTTGGCGTAATCCGTGAAGGCCTCCCCGTACGAAGCGTAGGCGCGAAAACGTGCTACCTGCTTTTGTGCCACACCGCCCACATATTCGGTGGTGGTTTTTTCCACCACGGGGCCCTTCCAGTCTTTGCCGGCCTTGACGCCGAAGAGGTTGTGGCTATTGCTGCCGTCCGCATTCTTCATCTGGGCCTTGCCCCAGCCGGTTTCCAGGGCCGCCTGGGCAATCATGAAATGGGGGGGAATGCCGGTACTGCGGGACGCTTCCAGGGCATGGGGCCAAAGTTTATCCACGAAGGACGTGGCAGGCTTGGAGGCCTTGGCAGCGCTATTGGATGGAGCTTGCTCGTCGAGTAACTGCAGGGCGGCACCGCGCAAGGTGTCCCGGCCGAAGCGACTGGAAGGTGTCGGATTGCCGCCAGGCGCGGCAGGATCGGCCGCTGCGGCAGGAATTGCCGGTATAGCCGGCCCATGGGGCTGGCTGCGGGAGAGTTGTTTCTCCAGCAGGGCGGCGAGGCCCGTGCTGCCCTTGGCGGACAGCGATTGGGCGAGTTGCTGGTCCAGCATGGTCTGGAAGGTCTTCGTCTGCTCCGAGTCGAACATGCCGTCCTGGGGCGTGGCGTCCCGCATGGCTTTCAACACCTGCTGCAGGAACAGGGCCTCGAACTGCTGGGAGGCCGCGTGGATGGCTTCCGGTGAATTGTTCTTCGACAGCCGTTTCAGATCGTTCAGGCTGTTGGCATCATAGGCCGGCAGGTTGGAGAGGTCACGAATGCTCATGAACTGTTAGGCTTGTCAGATGATTTCGAGTTCGGCGCGCAAGGCACCGGCCGACTTCATGGCCTGCAGGATGGACATCAGGTCCATGGGGTTGGCACCGATGGCATTGAGGGCCTTGACAACTTCGGCAAGGTTCGCACCAGAGCGGATATTCATGAGGGCGCCGCCCTCCTGCTTGATGTCCACCTGGGGCTTGTCGGTAACCACGGTTTTCCCCCCGGATAGGGCGGCAGGCTGGCTGACGGCCGGGTCGGAACTGACGGATATGGTCAGGTTGCCGTGGGCCACGGCGCAATTCAGGAGCGTCACCGCCTGGTTCATGACCACGGAACCGGTACGGCTGTTCAGGATGACCTTGGCCGTGCCGAGCATGGGTTGAACGTCGAGGTTTTCCAGTCGGCCCAGGAAGCTTACCCGCTGATCGGGGTCGTTCGGCGCCCGCACCTGGATCTGCCGGCCGTCGGTGGCGCTGGCGGCATTGCCGCCCAGGTTCTTGTTGATGACTTCAACGATGCGCTGGGCAGTGCCGAAGTCGTTGTCGTTCAGTTCGAAAAATACGAACTCACCCTGGCCCAGGGGCGTCGGTACGCTGCGCTCGACAGTGGCACCAGCCGGGATACGGCCCACGGAGAGCTGATTGACGGCCACCTTGGCGCCGCCGGAGGAGGCGCCAGCGCCGCCCACCACCACGTTGCCCTGAGCGACTGCGTACACGTTGCCATCGGCACCTTTCAATGGCGTCATGATCAGGGTGCCGCCTTTCAGGGACTTGGCGTTGCCCATGGAGGAGACGGTGATATCCAGCGTCTGGCCGGGCCGGGAAAACGGCGGCAGGGTGGCGGTGATCATGACGCCTGCCACGTTCTTCAGCTGGAGGGAGGTGCCGGGGGGCATGGTGACGCCCATGGTCCCCAGCATGTTGATGATGCTCTGTACCGTGAAGGGTGTCTGCGTCGTTTGGTCGCCGCTGCCGTCGAGTCCGACCACCAGGCCGTAACCGACCAACTGGTTGTTACGGATGCCGGCAATGGAGGCCAGATCCTTCAGGCGTTCCGCCCTGGCGGCAGAGGCCAGCAAGACCAGACCACAAAGCAGAAGAGCGATGAGTTTCAAGGTTTTCATGATCAGCCCCCGGCCCCTAGAACGGCAGGAATGTCAGGAAAAAACGGGAAAGCCAGCCCATGGTCTGGGCCGAATCGATATAGCCGTTTTGCTTGTATTCGATGCGGGCATCGGCCACCTGGACGGACTGGACGGTGTTGGAGGTGGTGATCATGGTGGGATTCACCACGCCGGAGAAGCGGATGAACTCATCACCGCCATTGTTGAGGGAGAGCTGCTTCTCGCCGGATACCAGCAGGTTGCCGTTGGGAAGAACCTCGATGACCGTCACGGTGACGGTGCCGGTGAAGGTGTTCAGGGCGGCGCTGGCGCCATCGCCGGAGAATTTGGTGGCGTCGGAGGCACTCAGGGACATGCCTTGCAGGGTCTTCACGGGCAAGCCTGCCACCGTCGGTATGGCGACGTTCATGCTCGACGTGCGGTCGGCGGACGAGGAGGATTTCTTAGCCGCCTGGCTGTTTTCCACCAGGTTGATGGTGATGGTGTCGCCGATGAAGCGGGCACGCCGGTCCTCGAACAGGGGGCGGGCGTAGCCGGCCTGGTAGATGGAACCGTTGGCGGCCAAGCCGGTGGGCCGGGATTCCGGCCGGGCAGTCATGGGCTGGTGCACATTGGTGGGGGGCGTCGTGCTGACACAAGCGCTCAGGCTCAACAGCAAACTGGAAAACAGCACAAGTTTTTTCATTTCATTCTCCTTCCAGCCTTACGCAGCATGTTGCGTGCCAGCTTTCAACGCCTGACCAAGCTTACATCTGGGTCAGCTTCTGCAGCATCTCGTTGCTGGTGGTAACAGCCTTGGAGTTCATTTCATAGGCCCGCTGGGTCTGGATCATCAGCACCAGTTCCTCGGCCACGTTGACGTTGGAGGTTTCCACGTAGGTCTGGTTCAGGGTGCCCGTGCCATTGGTGCCCGGGGTGTTCGGCGAGGCGGTGCCGCTGGAGGCGGTTTCCTGGAAAATGTTCTGGCCCATGCTGGACAGGCCGCCCGGATTGACGAAGGTGGCAATGGTGATGTTGCCGGCGCTGGTAACGGCCGAGGAGCCTTGCACCGTGTAGGTGACCACCCCGTCATTGCCGATGGTCACACTCTGGGCGTTGGCAGGAATGGTCAGGGACGGTTGCAGAGGGTAGCCGCTGGAAGTCACGACCTGACCATTGGCATCCTTTTGGAAGGCGCCGTCCCGGGTGTAGCCGGTGGTGCCATCCGGCATCAGGATCTGGAAAAATCCCTGTCCCTGGATGGCCACGTCCAAGGTATTGCCCGTCTGGGTCAGGTTGCCCTGGGTGTGAATGCGTTCCGTGGATACGGGCTTCACGCCAGTGCCGAGTTGCAGGCCGCTGGGGATGGTGGTCTGCTGGGACGACTGGGCGCCGGGTTGGCGCAGGGTCTGGTAGATCAAATCCTCGAAGACCGCGCGGCCGCGCTTGAAGCCGTTGGTGCTGACGTTGGCCAGGTTATTGGTGATGACGTCGAGCTGGGTTTGCTGGGCATCCAGGCCAGTCTTGGCAATCCAGAGGGAGCGGATCATGGTCTTTCCTTTTTTACTTGTTGGCCAGCAGCTGGGCTGCGGCCTGGTCGTTGGATTGCGCGGACTGGATAATCTTGGTCTGCATTTCGAACTGGCGGGCCAGGGAGATCATCTTCACCATCTGCTCCACCACATTCACATTGCTGCCTTCCAGATAGCCCCCCGCTGCCACCACATTGGGATCCACATCCGCCGTACCGCCGTCCTTCAGGCGGAACAGTCCGTCGGCGCCGCGCACCAGATTCTCTTCCGGCGGATTCACGAGCTTGAGGCGACCGATGGCGTTGGCCGTGTTCTGGGCGCCAGTGAGGGGTACGGTGGTGATGGTGCCATCCGCGCCGATGGTGATGCGGTTATCGGGGGGGATGGTGATCTGCCCTCCGTCTCCCTGTACGACAGACAGGCCGTTGCGGGTCTGCAGGATCCCTTCCGGACTCGTCGTCAGGCTGCCATTGCGCGTGTAGGCCTCGCTGCCGTCAGGCAATTGCACGGCGAGCCAGCCCTGGCCCTGAATGGCCACGTCCAGGGGGTTGCCGGTCTGCTGCAGGGCACCCTGGCTGAAATCGTTGGACGTGCTCGCATCCACCACGAAGGCTCGGGTCGGCAGGGCCTCGGATTGCACCGGCACGGCCCGCAAACGGTGCTCTTCGGCCCGGTAGCCCGTGGAAGTGGCATTCGCCAGGTTGTGCGTCACCGCCGCCTGTTGATTCAGGGTGGCGGAGGCGCCGCTCATGGCGGTGTAGATGACTTTGTCCATGATGCTCAGTCAGGGCTGGTGTTAGGCATTAACGCAGGCTGACAATCGTCTGCATAATCTGATCTTCGGTCTTGATCGACTGGGCGTTGGCCTGGTAGGCCCGCTGCTGGGTGATCATGTTCACCAGTTCCTTGGTCAGGTCCACGTTGGATTCTTCCACGGTCCCGGCTGCCAGGGCGCCAACGGAACCCTTGCCCGGAATGCTGGCTGCCTGTTTGCCGGCCTGGATGGTTTCCTGCCATTGGTTGTTACCCAGAGAAATCAGGCCATTGGGGTTGGTGAAGTTCACCAGGACCACTTGTCCCATGGTTACCGGGGGGGCGCCGTTGTTGTAAGTACCGCTGATGGTGCCGTCGGCGGCCACGGTGATGCCAGCCAGACTGCCAGCGGCAAAGCCGTCCTGACTGTTTTTGTTGACGCCGAAGCTCAAGGTGTTTTCGGTAGTGGCGGAAAGATCGACAGACAGATTGATGGTGCCGCCCGCATTCGTAATCGCGATATTCTGCACCGCCGTCGGATTCGCCAGGGCGCCGGAAGGACCGAAGCGCAGGGTCTGGGGCGTGTAGGCGGAACCTGTCGGGCCGGGGGCGGCGCTGTCGATGGCCGTGTATACCTGCCAGACATCGGGCTGGGCTGTCTTCACGTAATACAGGCTCAGGGTGTGGGCATTGCCGCCCGTGTCATAGACCTGCTGTGAGGTGGTGGACGTGTAGCTGGTCGGTACCAGGGGGTTGAAATTGTCGCTGGCCAGAACCGGTGTCGTCGTGGGGGCGGTGGCTACGGCGGGGGCTGCGGCACCGAACAGCGTGATTGCGCCGTTGGTCGTCGTGGGCAGGCCGACAGCGGGGTCGTAGTCGTTGACCTGAATCATGCCGGGGCCGCTGAAAACCAGGTGGTTGGCCGCATCCAGGCTCACGGTGACTGCCGAAGCCGGG